>NZ_CP025999.1:422819-1022819 GCF_003086695.1 Stenotrophomonas sp. SAU14A_NAIMI4_8 | reverse complement strand
GGGCGGGAGTGGGAGGTATCGGGATCCATGCCGGTATTTTCCCACCCCCACTGCGCAGGCACTGTGCAGGGCTTGGCCGTCCCCCTTGCCGGGGTCAGGGCGCGGGATCGACCGGCCGGGCGGGCTGCGCATCGTCGCCCGCCGCAGCCGCCTCGGCTTCGTCCAGGGTGCGGATCTGCATCGCCTGCCCATCGGCCGAGCGCTGCACGGCGACGCCTGCGGGGGCGGACGGCTGCCCTTCGGCAGGATCCAACGGCTGTGCGGGCTGGAACGCACTGCCCTCCGGGCGCTCGACGGTGTGCGCGGGATCGGGCGCCGCCACGGCAGCCTCCGCCTGCACCGGTGGGTCAACTGCGACACATCCCGCAGCGGCGATCGCGACGAGTAGTGCCACGGCGAGAGCAGGACGATTGATCGGGGCCATCAGAGCCTTCCTGGAAGATGCGCACGGCGGCGCGGAATCCTCATTGGGAAGCACTCGCCAAGGGCACGCTGGGATGCAGTGCACATCCTGCGAAACACCGCTGACGCATGTGGCACGGATGCGACCTTTGGGCGCTGCGCCCCTGTCGCGAATAGCGCAGAAAAGAAAAAAGCCACCTGGCGGACCAGGTGGCTTTCGTCTTGGTGGGCTGTCAAGGATTCGAACCTTGGACCTATTGATTAAGAGTCAACTGCTCTACCAACTGAGCTAACAGCCCGAAATCGGGGCGCGAATTATGACCCGATCCGCGAGGGCGTTGCAAGCACTTTCTTCAACAGCGTTGAAACAAGCACTGCAACCTGCGATCCATCGCGAAGGGTTACATCTGAAGAAAAAAGCCACCTGGCGAACCAGGTGGCTTCCGTCTTGGTGGGCTGTCAAGGATTCGAACCTTGGACCTATTGATTAAGAGTCAACTGCTCTACCAACTGAGCTAACAGCCCGTGAAACTCAGACGCACATTGTAACGTGCATTCTGTTTATTGCAATACCGTGTCGGCGTTGCCGATGCGGTTGAATCAGTGGGGTGGCTGAGGGGATTCGAACCCCCGACCACCGGAATCACAATCCGGTACTCTAACCAACTGAGCTACAGCCACCACTGAAACTTTCGCTGCACCGCCGATGCTGCTGGCGTTGAAGCTTGATACGTTGCCCGGGGCCGTTACCGAAGTTCCGATCCGCCGAAGCGAGTCCGACATTCTGGTGCAGCCGCCGCGCTTTTGCAAGCACTTCTTCACATCGCACCGGCGATACCCTGGACTGTCGCGCCGATGGCGCGCCCGACAGGAATCGAACCTGTAACCGCCGGCTTAGAAGGCCGGTGCTCTATCCAGTTGAGCTACGGGCGCCCGAACCGGAACGGCGTCCAATCCGACATGGCATGGGATTGGTCGGGGTAGAGGGATTCGAACCCCCGACATCCTGCTCCCAAAGCAGGCGCGCTACCAGACTGCGCTATACCCCGGTGATGCTTCCCCGCCAGGCACAGGCCCGGCGAGCTGGCCATTGTGGCCAAGCGTGGCGCAGCCTGTCAACGCGGCCGGCAGCCACCCGGGCGCCCCGGCGCGGCCACCACAGCAGCGTAAGCAGCCATCGGCTATGATCGCAGCGAGCGGCCGGATGGCCGTATCGATCCCCTTTTCGCACGGAGACTTCGCATGCGCAGCGGCAACCCGGCTCTTTCCGAGTCGACCTTCCTGGACCTGGCCAGCGGCTCGGTGGTCACCCACCCCGACCAGGCCATGACCCTCAACGGCACCGTCAACAAGACCGGCATCCTGCTGCTGTTGACCGTGCTGACCGCTGCCTTTGCCTGGAACCAGACCGTGGACGACTACGGCCAAGTGATGGCCGGGGCGAAGCTGTACGCCATGGGCGGCGCGATCGGCGGCCTGTTGCTGGCACTGATCACCGTGTTCAAGAAGGAATGGTCGCCGGTGACCGCGCCGCTGTACGCATTGGTGGAAGGCCTGTTCCTGGGTGCCATTTCCGCGGTGTTCGAGCTGCGCTTCCCGGGCATCGTGTTCCAGGCCGTGCTGCTCACCTTCGGCACCCTGTTCGCCCTGCTGATGGCCTACCGCAGCGGCCTGATCAAGGCGACCGAGAACTTCAAGCTGGGCGTGGTCGCGGCCACCGGCGGCATCGCCCTGCTCTACCTGGCCTCGTTCGTGCTGGGCTTCTTCAACATCAACGTGCCGGTGATCCATGACGCCAGCTGGCTGGGCATTGCCTTCAGCCTGTTCGTGGTGGTGGTGGCCGCACTGAATCTGGTGCTGGATTTCGACTTCATCGAAAGCGGCGTGGCCCAGCGCGCGCCGAAGTACATGGAGTGGTATGGCGCATTCGGCCTGATGGTGACCCTGGTCTGGCTGTACGTCGAATTCCTGCGCCTGCTGTCGAAGATCCAGCAGCGCTGATCACAGACACGGCTGTAAACGACAAACCGCGATCCGCAAGGGTCGCGGTTTTTTTCATCTGGAACCCCACCCCATGCAGAACACCTCCCTCCCCCGCTTCCACAGCTACCGCCCGGCCGAAGGCCACGGCCTGCCGCACGATCCGTTCAACGCCATCATCGGCCCGCGCCCGATAGGCTGGATTTCCAGCTGCAACGCCGAGGGCGCGCTGAACCTGGCGCCCTACAGCTTCTTCAACGCGTTCAACTACATCCCGCCGATCATTGGCTTCTCCAGCCAGGGCCGCAAGGATTCGCTGCACAACATCGAGGCCACGGGCGAGTTCGTCTGGAACCTGGCCACGTTCGCGCTGGCCGAAGCGATGAACGAGAGCTGCCGCGCGGTGCCGCCGGAGGTGGACGAGTTCGCCCTGGCCGGGCTGACCCCACTGGCGTCCACCCAGGTGCGCCCGCCGCGCGTGGCGCAGAGCCCGGTCAGCATGGAGTGCCGTTGCACGCAGATCGTGCGCCTGCGCGATGCCGCCGGGCAGGACACCAACGGCTGGCTGGTGCTGGGCGAAGTGGTGGCCGTGCATATCGACCAGCGACTGCTGGTGGATGGCATCTATGACACCGCCGCCGGCGATCCCATCCTGCGCGGCGGCGGCCCGGCCGACTACTTCCGGGTCACTGCCGAACAACGCTTCCGCATGTTCCGCCCGGCCTGAGCATCAGCCACTGCGCCACGCCGCATAGTGCGTGGCCAGATGGTCGATCAGCGCCCGCACCTTGGGCGCCAGCGCACGTGCGTGCGGATACAGCGCGAAGTAGCAGCGCTGGCCACCATGCCAGGCCGGCAGCACGCGCACCAGGCGACCGGCACGCAGGTCCTCCTGCACGGTCAATGCGGTGAACAGGCTGATGCCCATGCCCGCCAGCACCGCCGCATACAGGGCCGGCGTGGCGTCCACGCGCAGGCGCTGGCCGGCGTCGATCGTGGCGGTGGCGGCACGCGGGCCGTGCAGGTGCCACGGCGCACTGGCAGCGGTGGGGCTGAAGCCCAGCAGCGCATGCTGCTGCAGATCCGCCACCTGCCGCGGCAAGCCATGCCGCGCCAGATACGCTGGCGCCGCCACCAGGATGCGCGGGCAACGGGCCAGCTCGCGCGCTACCAGCTGACTGTCCGGCAGCGATGGCGCAATGCGCAGGGCAAGATCGAAACCGCCGCCCACGATGTCGACCAGTTGATCGTCGGCCGACAGATCCAGCGAGACCTGCGGGTAGCGGGCGAGGAAAGCCGGCAGCCAATGCGGCAGTTCCTGGCTGGCCACCACCTGCGGCACGCTGATGCGCAGCCGCCCACTGGGCTGTGCCTGGCCGGCGCGGGCGCGATCATCGGCCGCGTCCAGGCGATCCAGCAGGCCGACCGCTTCGCCGTAGTACTCGCGGCCGGCCTCGGTGAGCGACAGGCGGCGGCTGTTACGGTCGAGCAGGCGCACCTGCAGGTGCTCTTCCAGTTGCCGCAGTTGCCGCGACATTGCCGAATGGGTGGTGCCCTGGCGCTCGGCGGCGGCGCTGAAACTGCCTGCTTCGACGATGGCGCGCAGCGCGCGCAGGGCGGCGAAGTGATCCATCGAAGACAGCCCCCGGGAAGCGGAGCCCGCGATCTACGGGCCCCGCCAGCTTATCAAGCGCCGTCGCCAGCCTTGCGCACCGGCAGTGCCAGGACCGCATCGGTGCTCAGCACCTGGCCGAAGGCATCTTCGATCTGCGCCAACGATGCCTCGTGCAGCGCGCGGTGACCGATACGCTGGCCGCCGGCCAGGTCCAGATCCCGGCTGGCAGTGGCATCGCCGGCCACGATCACCCGGTAGCCGCGCGGGGCGGCGGCGGCGTCGCGGGCAGCACCGACCACGCAGGCGTGGGTCTGCAGGCCGGTCACGATCAGGGTGTCGATGCCCGCGTCCTTCAACGTCTTGTCCAGCACGGCGGCCGAGGCACCGGCGAACACGCTCACGTTGTCCTTCTGCACCACAGTGTCGCCGGGGCGCGGCTGCAGGTCACGGTGGAAGGCGGCGTTGACGCTGCCCTGCGCGAACAGCGGTGCAGCGGCCGGCAACACGTGCTGCACATGGATGACGCGGATGCCATTGGCATCGGCGAAATCGACCACGCGCTTGGCCTGTCGCAGCGCCGCCTTGCCATCGGGAATGACCATGCGCCCGCCGCTGAAGCCCGGCGCGGCACTGGCATCGAAGTATTCGTTCTGGAAGTCTATGACCAGCACCGCGGTCGTCGCTGCATTCAGTGCAGTGACCGAAGGCGCACCGGCCATGTGGCGGATGGTGGGATGGGAAGGCGCGGCCGCGGCGACGGGGGCGGTGACGGCGATGCCGATCAGGCTGGCCAGGCCAAACGCGGAAAGGTTCATGGGGCAGCTCCTGTGCAAGGGAAAGTCGGCACAGGATGCGCAGCCGATGGCGCACGGACCAGCCGTGTTGCGGCACATGATCTGTGCGGGAAACGCACAGATTGGCGTTCCCTCATCCACGCGTGCGTGGATCCACCCGCAAGCGCAACGGGGCGCCCGAAGGCGCCCCGCTGGGTATCCAACCGCGATCGACCGTCCGCTTACAGGCGGGTGGCGATGGCCTTGGCGAAGCCCATGGTGGTGCCGGTGCCGCCCAGGTCGCCGGTCAGCGAATCCTTGGCTTCCATGGTGGCGACGATGGCCTTGCGCAGGCGCTCGGCGTTTTCCGGCTGGCCGATATGGTCCAGCATCTGTGCGGCTGCCAGCAGCAGCGCGCACGGGTTGGCCTTGCCCTGGCCGGCGATGTCCGGCGCGGTGCCGTGCACGGCTTCGAAGATCGCCGCGTCCTTGCCGATGTTGGCACCCGGGGCCAGGCCCAGGCCGCCGACCAGACCGGCGCAGAGGTCGGAGATGATGTCGCCGAACAGGTTGGTGGTGACGATCACATCGAACTGTTCCGGACGCATCACCAGCTGCATGCAGCAGTTGTCGACGATCATTTCCTGGAACTCGATGTCCGGGTACTGCGCGGCCACTTCACGGGCGACGTTCAGGAACAGGCCCGAGGTCGACTTGATGATGTTGGCCTTGTGCACGGCGGTGACCTTCTTGCGGCCGACGCTGCGGGCCAGCTCGAAGGCGTAGCGCACGATGCGCTCGGAGCCCTTGCGGGTGATGCGGGTGCCCGAGAAGGCGGTCTCACCGTCAGCCGAGACTTCCTGACCTTCAGCCAGGTACGCGCCTTCGGTGTTCTCGCGCACGGTGATCAGGTCGACGTTGTCGAAGCGCGACTTGGTGTTCGGGAAGGTGTGGGCCGGACGCACGTTGGCGTACAGGTCGAAATGGCGGCGCAGGCTGACGTTGATCGAGGTGAAGCCACCACCGACCGGGGTGGTCAGCGGGCTCTTCAGCGCCACCTTGTTGCGCGCGATCGATTCCAGGGTCACCGCCGGCATCAGGTCGCCGTGCTTTTCCAGGGCCACCAGGCCGGCGTCGGCGTCTTCGTACTCCAGGCCAGCGTTCAGCTGGTCCAGCACGTACAGGGTGGCGTCCATGATTTCCGGGCCGATGCCGTCGCCGCGGATGACCGTAATTTTCTGCGTCATTGATCGATGTTCCGAACAGGGGGAAGTACGCCGTCCGGACGTGCCCGGAAACGCCGGCGCAAAGGAAGTTTCACCCGCAATTATGCCTTAGCCGGGGCCGAGGTCCCAAATAGACCATGGTCCGGTAGCGCCGGGCCATGCCCGGCGGTCGGGACACCCGCTATTCGCCGGGCATGGCCCGGCGCTACCAGGAGCCGATCAAGGCTCCTGGGCTGAGAGATAGCGGTAAAGGCCCCTGCGCGCGTCCGGTAGCGCCGGGCCATGCCCGGCGGCCGTTTGTTCAGGCAATGCCGGCCAGCGGCCGGCGCGGCTTCAGTGCTCGTGTGCTTCGGGTGCGGCGGCGCCGCCTTCCAGCTGGTCGAGGAAATCGACGGCGCGGCGCAAGTGCGGAATGACGATCGAACCGCCCACCACCAGGCCCACCGAGAAGGTCTCGAAGAACTCTTCGCGGGTGACCCCGGCGTCCTTGCACTGGGCCACGTGATAGCTGATGCAGTCATCGCAGCGCAGCACCATCGAGGCCACCAGGCCCAGCAGTTCCTTGGTCTTCACATCCAGCGCGCCGGCCTGGTAGGTCTGCGTATCCAGCGCGAAGAAGCGGCGCACGACCTGGTTGGGCTCACCCAGGATGCGCTCGTTCATGCGCTTGCGGAACGCGGTGAACTCGGCGATGCGGTCCTTGCTGCCCTCGTCGGCGGCGCTCATGCCTGGCCCTGCCCGGCCAGCAGCGGCTCAAGCTTGCCTTCACGGTGCAGGGCCATCATGTCGTCATAGCCTCCAACATGGACGTCACCCACGAAGATCTGCGGCACGCTGGTACGGCGGGTCAGCGCCATCATCTTCTCGCGCTCGGCCGGGTCCAGGTCGATGCGGACCTCGGTCCACTGCTGGCCCTTGCTCTTGAGGAAGTTCTTGGCGGCCACGCAGTACGGGCAGACGGCGGTGGAATAGATGGTGATGGCGGGGCTGGCGCCGGTGGGCTGGGCTGTCACGGGAAACTCCACGATGGATCGACGGTCTGTATATGGTACCGGTGCGCTGGAATTTCCACGCCACCACCGCAACACTGTGGATTAACGAAGGGTTGCCCCCCTGCCCTGCCACGCTGTGCCCGCCCTGCCCGAGGATGTCCCGCTTGCGAGCCCTGCTGCTGACCACCGCCGTTACCCTGGCCCTGGCCATGCCGCTGGCCCGCGCCCAGGAAAAGCTGCCCGACATCGGCTCGTCGGCCGGCGAGCTGCTGACCCCGGCCCGCCAGGCCGAGTACGGCGCCATGATGCTGCGCGAGCTGCGCAACTACGGTTACCTGCTGGACGACCCGCTGGTGAACGACTGGCTGCAGACCATGGGCACCCGGCTGGGCTCCAACAGCGACCAGCCCCGCCAGTCCTACACCTTCTTCATGATGAAGGACCGGCAGATCAATGCCTTCGCCACCCTGGGCGGCTATATCGGGGTCAATGCAGGCCTGGTGCTGACCGCCGAGCGCGAAGATGAAGTGGCTGCGGTGCTGTCCCATGAAATCGCCCACGTGACCCAGCAGCACGTGCTGCGCGGGGTTGAACGGGCCCAGCGCGACCAGATTCCGATCCTGCTGGGCATGCTGGCGGCGGTGGTGGCCGCCCAGGCCAGCGGCGGCAATTCGTCCGGCGACGCCACCATGGCCGCGATCAGTTCCGGCATGGGGCTGATGCAGCAGCGGCAGATCAACTACACCCGCTCCAACGAATCCGAAGCCGACCGCCTGGGCATCCGCACCCTGTCGCGCAGCGGCTACGACGTGGACGCGATGGCCGGCTTCTTCGAACGCATGTCCGCGGCGATGCGCGGCAACGACGGCGGCTACAGCATTCCCGATTTCCTGCGCACCCACCCGGTCAACACCACGCGCATCAGCGAAGCCAAGGCGCGCGCCGAGCAGATGAAGAAGGACACGGTGGTGCTGACCACCACCACCCCGGGCGGTGAGCGCAAGGAGCGGGTGAATCCTGCCGACCCCAGCCTGTCCGAGCCGCTGTTGCGCGGCAACAACCCGCTGCTGCCCGGCAGCGTGCTGCGCCTGCCGATCGGCCAGCTCAACCGCGGCCCCAGCGGCGATTTCGACTGGGCCCGCGAGCGCCTGCGCGTGCTCAGTGGCGACAACAGTGGCGAGGTGGACCGTGAGTACGCCGATCTGGCCAAGCGGCAGAAGAACGGGCTGACCGATGCGCAGCGCTACGGCCAGGCCCTGGCCGGCATGCGCGGCAGCCGCAGCGGTGCGCTGCAGTCGCGCCAGGCGCTGGCCGCCCTGGCCCAGACCCACCCCGACAACCTGTGGCTGGCACTGGCCCTGGCCGAAGCCGAATCGCGCTCGGGCCAGCCCGCCCAGGCCAACGCGCGCTTCGAACAGCTGCTGCGCCAGCACCCCAACAGCCGGCCGGTGGCGCTGACCTATGCCGAGATCCTGAACGAACAGGGCGGGCGCGAGGCCGGCCAGCGCGCCCAGGCCATGCTGCGCCCGCTGCTGTCGCAAAGTGGTAACGATCCGGTCTTCCAGCAGCGTTACGCCCGTGCCAGCGAACTGGCCGGGGACAGCGTGCGCGCCAGCGAAGCCTATGCCGAAGCCGCCTTCCTGGGGGGCCGCCCGGAACAGGCGCTGATGCAGCTGCAGGCGCTGAAGCGCAATCCGGAGCTGGACTACGTGGGCCGCGCGCGCGTGGATGCGCGCATCGAGGCGATCACCCCCACCGTGCTGGAGCTGCGCCGCCAGGGCGTGCAGGACCCGGAGCTGGACCGCCGCTGAGGCGCGGATGACCGGAGTGTGGCAGCGGAAGATTTATCCGGCCGGGTCGTCACAAACATGTCATCAAACCGTAGTCTACTGGCACCACTCCAGTAACCGAGCCCTACGGTGTCCTCGTGCAGAAACGCATCCTGATCGTCGACGACGAGCCCGCGATCCGAGAAATGGTCGCCTTCGCCCTGCGCAAGGGCGATTACGAGCCGGTCCACGCGGGCGATGCCCGTGAAGCCCAGACCGCCATCGCCGACCGCGTGCCGGACCTGATCCTGCTGGACTGGATGCTGCCGGGCACCAGCGGCCTGGACCTGGCCCGTCGCTGGCGCAAGGAAACGCTGACCCGCGAAGTGCCGATCATCATGCTGACCGCACGCGGCGAAGAGAACGATCGCGTGGGTGGCCTGGAAGCCGGCGTGGACGACTACGTGGTCAAGCCGTTCTCCGCGCGCGAACTGCTGGCGCGCATCCGCGCGGTCATGCGCCGCGCCCGCGATGACGACGAGGACGGCAGCGTGTCGGTCGGTCCGATCCGCATCGACGGCGCCGCCCACCGCGTGTTCGCCAACGACCAGCCGGTGCCGATCGGCCCGACCGAATACCGACTGCTGCACTTCTTCATGACCCACCCCGAACGCGTGTATACCCGCGCGCAGCTGCTGGACCATGTGTGGGGCGGCAGCGTGTACGTGGAAGAGCGCACCATCGACGTGCACATCCGCCGCCTGCGCAAGACGCTGGAACCGTTCAATGCCGAGAACATGGTGCAGACCGTGCGCGGCGCCGGTTACCGCTTCTCCACCGCGACCTGAGCCTCGTCGTGCCGGCACCGCGCACCTGCCGGTGCCGGTGTCGGCAACTCTGCTATAACCCTCGGTTCACCGCGTGAACCGCCGCCTCCAACGACGAGACCGCAATGCCCCGCCACATCCGCTCCGCCTGGTTGAAGACGCTGGCCTCCGTGGCAGCGGTATTGGTGCTGGCCGGCGTGGTCGGGTGGTTCAGTGGGCATCTGTGGCTGTGCATCGCGCTGGCCGCCCTGGCCACGCTGGCCTGGCACTACTGGCGCCTGCGCAGCGTGCTGCGCCGGCTGACCGCGCGCCAGCGCTGGGAAACCGCCGAGGAAGGTTCCGGCGTGTGGAACGAGCTGGACCGCCTGCTGTACCGCAACCAGGTGGAAATGCGCGTGCGCAAGCGCCGCCTGCTGGACATGCTGCGCAGCTACCGTGCCGCCGCTGCCGCCCTGCCCGATGCGGTGGTGGTGCTGGACCGCAACAGCCAGCGCGTGCAGTGGTTCAACGAAGCGGCCACTGCCCTGCTCGGCCTGCACCACCCCGGCGATCTGGGCGAAGCGCTGGTGGACCGCCTGCAACCGATGCCGCTGGCCCACTGGCTGGCCGGCGGGCGCAATGCCGAACCGATCCTGGACGTGCCCTCGCCGGTCGACCCGGCCATCCGCCTGAACCTGCGGCTGATCCCCTATTCGCAGGACTATTGGCTGCTGATCGCGCGTGATGTCAGCAAGCTGCTGCGACTGGAACAGGTGCGTCGCGATTTCGTGGCCAACGTGTCGCACGAACTGCGCACGCCGCTGACCGTGGTGCATGGCTACCTGGACATGATGGACCCGGAGGATTTCCCGGGCACCGGCCCGATGCTGGAAGAAATGCGCAAACAGAGCCAGCGCATGGCCCAGCTGGTGGAAGACCTGCTGACTCTGTCGCGGCTGGAATCGCAGGAACACAGCGAGGAAGAGACCGTGGCCATGCAGCCGATGCTGGCCACCCTGCGCCGCGAAGCGGAGGCACACAGCCAGGGCCGCCACCAGATCAACGTGGACGACCTGGCCGGGGTGGACCTGCAGGGCTCGACCAAGGAGCTGCACAGCGCCTTCTCCAACCTGGTGACCAACGCCGTGCGCTACACCCCGGCCGGCGGCCGCATCGACGTGCAGTTCCGCCGCGAAGGCGACGGCGTGGTGCTGGCCGTGCGCGATACCGGTTACGGCATTCCGGCCAGCCACCTGCCGCGCCTGACCGAACGGTTCTACCGGGTGTCCAGCAGCCGCTCGCGCGAGAGCGGCGGCACCGGCCTGGGCCTGTCCATCGTCAAGCACATCCTCGGCCTGCACCACGCCCGGCTGGAAATCGACAGCGAAGTCGGCAAGGGCTCGGTGTTTGCCTGCCATTTCGATGCCGACCACGTACGAACGCGCGACACCGCCCCCCTGACTTCCATCGAAGAATGACGCCATGAGCAGCCTCGGATCCCTCCCCCTCCCCGTGAGCCCGGACAGCGATCCGTTGCGTGACCCGGCGCTGTACATCAACCGCGAGCTGTCGCAGCTGGATTTCAACTTCCGCGTGCTGGCCCAGGCCATGGACGCGCAGGTGCCGCTGCTGGAGCGCCTGCGCTTCATGTGCATTTCCTGCACCAACCTGGATGAATTCTTCGAGATCCGTGCCGCGGCCGTGCGCCACGCGCAGGAATTCGGCCTGCCGCCGGCCCCCGATGGCATGAGCCCGCAGACCATCCTCAATGCCATCCACGACCGGGCCGCGGAACTGGTGGACCAGCAGTACCGCTGCTGGAACGAGACCCTGCGCCCGGCGCTGATGGAGGCCGGCATCGGCGTGCTCGGCCGACATTCGTGGACCCACCGCCAGAAGCGATGGCTGCGCGCGTACTTCCGCAACGAGATCATGCCGGTGCTGTCGCCGCTGGGCCTGGACCCGGTGCATCCGTTCCCGAAGATCCTCAACAAGTCGCTGAACATCGTGGTGGTGCTGAAGGGCACCGATGCGTTCGGCCGCGCCGGCCACCTGGCGATCGTGCGCGCGCCGCGCTCGCTGCCGCGCATCATCCAGCTGCCGGAAAAGCTGGGGGGCCCGCAGAACTTCGTGTTCCTGTCCTCGGTCCTGTCCACGTTCGTGGATGAACTGTTCCCGGGCATGGAAGTCCAGGGTGCCTACCAGTTCCGCGTCACCCGCAATTCGGAACTGGTGGTGGACGAGGAAGAAGTGGAGAACCTGGCGCTGGCCCTGCGCGACGAGCTGGTGGACCGCGGCTATCGGCCGGCGGTGCGGCTGGAGATCGCCCATGACATGCCGCGCGAGATCGTGCGCACCCTGTTGCAGAACTTCGGCCTGACCGAGAACGCGGTGTACCGCATCGACGGCCCGGTGAACCTCAACCGCATCATCCAGCTGTACGACCTGATCGCGCAGCCGGACCTGAAGTACCCGCCGATGACCCCGCGCACGCTGCGCGACAGCGACGGCATCTTCGACACCGTGGCCCGCCAGGACCTGCTGCTGCACCACCCGTTCGACGCGTTCAGCGCGGTACTGGACCTGATCAAGCAGGCCGCGACCGACCCGAACGTGCTGGCGATCAAGCAGACCCTGTACCGCACCGGCAAGGACTCGCAGATCGTGGAGGCGCTGATCCAGGCCGCCCGCAACGGCAAGGACGTGACCGTGGTGGTGGAACTGCGCGCGCGCTTCGACGAAGAGGCCAACCTGGGCCTGGCCGACCGCCTGCAGGAAGCCGGCGTGCAGGTGGTGTACGGCGTGGTGGGCTACAAGACCCACGCCAAGATGCTGCTGATTGTGCGCCGCGAGGGCCGCAAGCTGCGCCGCTACGTACACCTGGGCACCGGCAACTACCACAGCGGCACCGCCCGCGCGTACACCGACATCAGCCTGATCACCGCCGACGCGGATATCGGCAACGATGTGCACCTGCTGTTCCAGCAGCTGTCGGGGCTGGCGTCGAAGATGAAGCTCAAGCGCCTGCTGCAGTCGCCCTTCACCCTGCACACCGGCATCCTGGCCAGGATCGAGCGCGAAACCCGCGTCGCCGCCGCCGGTCGCCCGGCGCGCATCATCGCCAAGATGAACGCACTGAACGAACCGCAGGTGGTGCGCGCGCTGTACGCCGCCTCGCAGGCCGGGGTGCAGATCGACCTGATCATCCGCGGCGCCTGCACCCTGCGCCCGGGCGTGCCGGGGGTATCGGACAACATACGCGTGCGCTCCATCGTCGGACGTTTCCTGGAACACAGCCGGGTGTACTGGTTCGGCAATGACGGCGCGCCGGAAATGTACTGCGCCAGCGCCGACTGGCTGGAACGCAACCTGCTGCGCCGGGTCGAAACCGGCTTCCCGATACTGGACCCGGAACTGGCCAAGCGGGTCTACCGCGAAGTGCTGCAGAACTACCTGGACGACAACCTCAACGCGTGGGAGCTGGACGCCGAAGGCGTGTACCACAAGCGTGCCCCGGCCCACGACGAAGCGCCGCATTCGGCGCAGATGGCGTTGATGCAGGGGCTGTGATGCGGTAGGTGCCGACCTTGGTCGGCACGTTGGGATTCATCCACGCATGGCGTGGATCTACCGTGTCGACCCAGGTCGACACCTACCCACAGCAGCACAGGACGGCATTCCCCCAGAACACCGGGGTCAGAGCCCGTTGCGCAGCAACGGGATCCGACCCCGTGCCGTCCGGACAGCCGGTAGGTGCCGACCTTGGTCGGCACGTTGGGGCCCATCCACGCATGGCGTGGATCTACCGTGTCGACCCAGGTCGACACCTACCCACAGCAGCACAGAACGGCATCCCCCTAGAACACCAGGGTCAGAGCCCGTTGCGCAGCAACGGGATCCGACCCCGTGCCGTCCGGACAGCCGGTAGGTGCCGACCTTGGTCGGCACGTTGGGGCCCATCCACGCATGGCGTGGATCTACCGTGTCGACCAAGGTCGACACCTACCAACAGCAGCACAGGTCGGCGTCGCCATAACACCGGGGTCAGAGCCCGTTGCGCAGCAACGGGATCCGACCCCATCCCGTCCGGACAGCCGGTAGGTGCCGACCTTGGTCGGCACGTTGGGGCTCATCCACGCATGGCGTGGATCTACCGTGTCGACCAAGGTCGACACCTACCCACAGCAGCACAGGACGGCGTCGCCATAACACCGGGGTCAGAGCCCGTTGCGCAGCAACGGGATCCGACCCCGTGCCGTCCGGACAGCCGGTAGGTGCCGACCTTGGTCGGCACGTTGGGGCCCATCCACGCATGGCGTGGATCTACCGTGTCGACCCAGGTCGACACCTACCCACAGCAGCACAGGACGGCATCCCCCCATAACACCGGGGTCAGAGCCCGTTGCGCAGCAACGGGATCCGACCCCGTGCCGTCCGGACAGCCGGTAGGTGCCGACCTTGGTCGGCACGTTGGGGCTCATCCACGCATGGCGTGGATCTACCGTGTCGACCCAGGTCGACACCTACCCACAGCAGCACAGGACGGCATCCCCCCATAACACCGGGGTCAGAGCCCGTTGCGCAGCAACGGGATCCGACCCCATCCCATCAGCTGGCAGAGAACTGTCGAAGGCGGGGTGGGTCCGGTTGCGGGGTGTCCGCGGCATGGGCCCGAGGCACGCCTCGGGCGGGTTGGGCAGGACGCCCAACCCCGGTCTTGCCGTGTGCGCAGGAAAGCGCACACGAGCAAGCCGCGGCCAAGCCTACAAGGACGTACTTGCGGCGTCCCCCGCAACCGGACCCACCCCGCGATCCCACGCAATGCCAGCTTTTGACGTTGCCGTTGACGTTGATCCGGCAGGTGCAGGGCGCAGCCCTGCCACACGCCCCCTACAAAATGTGAAGGCCGCGCGGTGACGAGCACACCGCCCCTTCGGCTAACATTCGCCCATGCCGCATACCACCACGACTCCGCCCGCATTGCAGGATGGCGACCTGCTGGCCGCCATCGACCTTGGCTCCAACAGCTTCCACATGGTCATCGCGCGCTACACGCTCGGCCAGCTGCGGGTGATCGACCGCCTGCGCGAAACCGTGCGCATGGCCGATGGCCTGGATGGCAAGGGCGGCCTGTCCGCCGCCGCACGCCAGCGCGCGCTGGAATGCCTGGCCCGCTTCGGCCAGCGCATCCGTAACGTGCCCCCGCACCGGGTGCGCGCCCTGGCCACCAACACCGTGCGCCAGCTGCGCTCGCCGCAGGCCTTCCTGATGCCGGCCGAAACCGCGCTGGGGCATGCCATTGAAGTGGTGAGCGGGCGCGAAGAAGCGCGCCTGATCTACCTGGGCGTGGCCCACGCACAGCCGCCCAAGCCCGACCAGCGCCGCCTGGTGATCGACATCGGCGGCGGCTCCACCGAATTCATCATCGGCCAGGGCATGCAGACCTTGGAACGCGAGAGCCTGCAGGCCGGCTGCATCGCCAGCACCCGCCGCTTCTTCCCCGGCGGCAAGCTCAGCCGCAAGCGCTGGAAGGATGCGCTGGCCGAGATCGGCCGCGAGTTCCAGCCCTTCGCCAGCAAGTACCGCGTGCTGGGCTGGCACGAGGCGCTGGGCTCGTCGGGCACGCACAAGGCGATCAGCGAGATCTGCGCCAGCATGAAGCTGAGCAAGGGCGCGATCACCGCCGAAGCCCTGCCGCAGCTGCGCGACGAGCTGCTGAAGGCCAAGAAGATCGACGACATCGAATTGCCCGGCCTGTCCAGCGACCGCCGGCCGATCATCGCCGGCGGCATCCTGGTGCTGGAAGCGGCCTTCCAAGCGCTAGGCCTGCAGAAGCTGCTGGTCAGCAAGGCGGCCATGCGCGAGGGCATCCTGTACGACATCCTGGGCCGCGCCGGCGAGAACGATCCGCGCGACGAATCGGTGGCCGCGCTCACCCAGCGCTACGGCATCGATACCGCCCAGGCCGACCGCGTGCAGGAGACCGCGCTGGGCCTGCTGGAGCAGGTGCAGGAACGCTGGAAGCTGGATGCCGACGATGCGCGCATGCTGGGCTGGGCCGCGCGCCTGCACGAGCTGGGCCTGATGATCGCCCACAGCGGCTACCACGTGCATGGCAGCTACGTGCTGGAGAACTCCGACATTGCTGGCTTCTCGCGGCAGGAACAGCAGATGCTGGCCGCCCTGGTGCGCAGCCACCGGCGCAGCGTCGGCAAGTCCGCCTTCGATGCCCTGCCCGAGCGCCTGCTGCTGACCGCACGGCGCCTGACCGCGCTGCTGCGCCTGGCCGTGCTGCTGAACCGCGCCCACGAAGACGTGCCGCCGCCGGCGCTGGAACTGACCGCCGACGACAGCCGGCTGTCGCTGATCGTGCCGCAGGCGTTCATTGATGCACGCCCGCTGCTGCGCGCCGACTTGATCGGCGAGACCGAAGGCCTGGCTGGCCTGGGCCTGCAGTTCCGCCCGTTCGTGGTCTGAGCGCCGCCCCGACGGACAGCCCTGCCCCTGCCGCAGCACCCCGACAACGGCCCCTCAGCGGGCCGTTGTTCGTTGCGTTTTGCGCAGTTCACTAGCTGAATGCGGATTCAGGTTTCTGATTCGCGCCTGACCCGTGACTTTGGTCATGACGCTAAGCCCTTGCTTTTGTTCAAATTGCGTGAACTGAACGCGAAAAATTGCGACACAATTTGCAACACCCTCTTTACAGGTGGTTAACGAACGAGAATAAATCGAAGTCACCGGCTCAGTCCCAACAGGCGAATCCGGCTTTCGCAGGCCCTTTTGGCCTGCATCTGCAGACTCAACGAGAGAGAGAGACTCGATGACTTCACGCTCCACCGTGCTGGGCCAGGCGATCCGCCATGCCCTGATCGTCGGCACCGCGACCATCGCGCTGCCTGCCCTGGCCCAGGACGGCGCCCCCACCACCCTCGACCGCATCGAGATCACCGGTTCGCGCATCCGCCAGGTCGACGTGGAAAACGCCAACCCGGTGCTGGCGATCTCGCGCAAGGACATCGAACGCCAGGGCTTCAGCTCGGTGGCCGACATCCTGCAGAACGTCACCGCCATGGGCAGCCCGGCGATCAGCCGCGCCAACGTGCTCAGCGCCGGTGAAAACGCGGGCGGCACCTACATCGACATGCGCAACCTGGGCGCGCAGCGCACCCTGGTGCTGGTGAACGGCAAGCGCCTGGGCATCAGCACCTCCGGTTACCAGGACGTGTCGAGCCTGCCGGTGTCGGCGGTGGAGCGTATTGAAGTGCTGAAGGACGGCGCGTCGGCCATCTATGGTTCGGACGCCATGGCCGGCGTGGTCAACATCATCACCCGCCACAACGCCACCGGCGTGACCGCCAACGTCTACCACGGCCAGTACAGCCAGGGCGACGGCGCCCGCGACCGCTTCGACGTGGTGGCCGGCTGGGCCAACGACCGCGGCTCGATCACCCTGTCGGCCGAGCATTCGGAAGAAAAGGCGGTGTGGGCCAAGGACCGCGATTTCAGCGCCTTCGGCAATACCTCGCGCCACCCGACCGAAGCGTGGACCACGGTCAGCCAGTGGGGCCAGATCACCGGCCTGCGTGGCCCGGGCTGCACCGCGGCCAACAACGGCACCTGCAGCTACTCGCTGAACCGCGGCGCCGACCCGCTGAACCCGGCCAATTACCACCTGACCAATGCCAATGCACCGGATGGCGATGTCAGCAACACCAACGAACAGATGCACCTGAACTATCCGCTGAAGCGTGATTCGGTGTTCGTCGATGGTCGCCTGAACATCACCGACAACGTGCACTTCAGCACCCAGCTGGGCTACAACAAGCGCGAATCGAGCCGCCAGATCGCCGGCTACCCGCTGCAGTCGTCCACCGCCGGCATCGGTTCGATGTCGATCGACAGCTACTTCAACCCGTTCGGCCGCAAGAACGGCTACGCCACCCCGACCGCCGTGGCCTGGAACCACCGCACCTGGGAAGTGCCGCGCGTCAGCGACAGTGAGCTGAAGACCTACCGCGCCGTGGCCGCCTTCGATGGCACCTTCAACATCGGCGAGCGCTACTTCGATTGGGAAGTGGGCTACCAGTACAACAAGAACGAACTGCGCCAGCACGCCACCGGCAACCTGCACAAGGAACGGGTGAAGAACGCGGTCGGCCCGTCCTACTACAACCCCGCCACCGGCAAGGTGGAGTGCGGCAGCGCCGCCGCACCGATCGCCAACTGCATGGTCTGGAACCCGCTGGTCGCTGCCGGCGTGGTGAACCCGTACGGCCTGACCGGCAACCAGGCCCTGATCGACTACCTGATGCCGGCTGAAGATTCCTCCGGCAAGACCGTGGGCAAGAACTTCTTCGCCACCATCGCCGGCAGCATCCTGACCCTGCCGGGCGGCGACCTGGGCTTCGCCTTCGGTGTTGAACACCGCAAGGAAACCGGTGAGTTCATTCCCGATGCGCTGGCCCAGACCGGTGCCACCACCAATCTGGCCGCTGGCCCGACCGGTGGCGGCTACAAGGTGAAGGAAGCCTACCTGGAGTTGAACGCGCCGATCCTGGCCGGTCTGCCGGGCGCGCAGGAGCTGACCCTGAACGCTGCCACGCGCTTCTCGGATTACGACACCTTCGGCAACACGCTCAACAGCAAGTTCGGCTTCAAGTGGCGCCCGATCGAGCAGCTGATGGTGCGCGGCACCTGGGCTGAAGGCTTCCGCGCCCCGACCATCAACGACCTGTACGGCGGTGGTTCGGAAACCTTCACCACCGGTTACGCCGATCCCTGCGACACCGTCTACGGCCCGTCGCGTACCAGCGCCGCCGTGCGCGCCCGCTGCGCCCGCGACATCGCCAACGCTGACACCTACCGTCAGCTGAAGCAGGGCAACGTGCCGATCACCAGCAGCACCGACCAGACCCCGGTGCCGTTCACCAACGGCTCCAACCCGCTGCTGCAGCCGGAAACCTCCAAGAGCAAGACCCTGGGTCTGGTCTGGAGCCCCAGCTTCATCCAGAACTTCAACGTGTCGCTGGACTGGTGGAAGATCCGCATCGACAACACCATCGTTGCCGACAGCCCGAACCAGATCCTGATCGACTGCTACGAGCAGGGCATCGATTCGCGTTGCGCGCAGTTCACCCGTGATCCGGTGCTGGGCATCGTCAACAAGCTGACCTACGGCAACCGTAACGCCGGTTTCCTGGAAACCGAAGGTTACGACATGGAACTGACCCACCGTCTGGACACCGACGCGCTGGGCAGCTTCAGCACCCAGTGGTCGACCACCTACGTCAGCTCGAACATCTTCCGTTCCACCAACGACACCACCGTGGTGCCGACCCCGGTCAACGGCATTTCCACCAATGCCACCAGCGGCTTCCGCGTGCGCTCCAACCTGACCGTCGGCTGGGACAAGGGTGACTTCGGTGTCAGCTGGACCGCCCGCTACTACTCCGGCGTGAAGGAGCAGTGCCTGAGCGTGGTCGCGCATCCGGATGAGTGCTCCGATCCGGGCGTGCGTGCACCGTGGTACTCCGGCGCGCGCAACTACAACGAGCGCGGTTCGGTCACCTTCCACGACGTGCAGTTCCGCTACAACCTGCCGTGGGATGCCACTGTTTCGGTCGGTGCCAACAACGTGTTCGAGAAGTACGGCCCGAACATGTACACCAAGCCGAACTCGGTGTTCTCCTACTACGGTGGCTACGACATCGGTCGCTTCGTCTACCTGAAGTACCAGCAGCGCTTCTGATCCACCGCGCTGCCGTCATGACCTGACACGACCACGGCCCTTCGGGGCCGTGGTTTTTTTCTGCGAGCGGCAGGCCCGGGCACCGTCATCGGGCGGTCGCATTACGGTCACAACGGCTACATCGCCAGGCCTGAGCATGCCGGAAAACCGGAGGCCCGCCATGCGCCATGCCATCGTCACCGAGACCTATCCGCCGGAGGTCAACGGCGTTGCACTGACCGTGCAGAGCCTGGAGCAGGGATTGCGCGCCGCCGGCCATGAGGTCGACCTGATCCGCCCACGCCAGGCCAGCGAAGCGCTGGAGTCGGCGCCGGGCACCCTGCTGGTGCCGGGCGCGGCCCTGCCCCGTTACCCCGGCCTGCGCTTCGGCCTGCCCGCCCCGATCCGCCTGGGCCGGCACTGGCAGCAGCAGCGCCCTGATGCCATCTATATCGCCACCGAAGGCCCGCTGGGCTGGTCGGCGCTGCGCACCGCGCGGCGGCTGGGCATTCCGGTGGCCACCGGCTTCCACACCCGCTTCGACGAATACCTGCCCGACTACGGCGTGGCATGGCTGCAGTCGGCGGCCATGCGCTGGATGCGCCGCTTCCACAACCAGGCCGACGCCACGCTGGTGCCGACCCGCGAGCTGCAGCAGTTCCTGGGCGAACAGGGCTTCGAGCGCGTGCGCCTGCTGGCGCGCGCGGTGGACAGCCAGCAGTTCGACCCGGCCCGGCGCGATCCCGCGCTGCGCGAGGAATGGGGCGTGGATGGCAACGGACTGGTGGCCCTGTACGTGGGCCGCATCGCCGCCGAAAAGAACCTGGGGTTGGCGGTGAAGGCCTTCCGCCGCCTGCAGCAGGTAAGGCCGAAGGCGCGCTTCGTGTTCGTGGGCGATGGCCCGGCGCGCGAGAAACTGGCCCACGACAATCCCGATTTCATCTTCTGCGGCATCCAGCGCGGCGACGCGCTGGCCCGCCATTTCGCCAGCGGCGATCTGTTCCTGTTCCCCAGCCGCAGCGAGACGTTCGGCAACGTGACTCTGGAAAGCATGGCCAGCGGCCTGGCCACGGTGGCCTTCGATTACGGTGCCGCGCGCGAATACCTGCGCAACGGTGAAAACGGCGCGGCCGTGGACGACGATGCGCAGTTCGTGGAGGCCGCCGTGCAGCTGGCCAGCGATGATGCGCTGCGCCGCGAGCTGGGCAGCAATGCGGCCCGCGCGATGAAGCGCCTGCACCCGCAGCAGGTGGTGGCCGAGTTCGAATCGCTGCTGGCCGAACTGGCACAGGCGCGGAGGAACGGCCATGCGCACCACGCCGCTTGAATCGCTGGCCGGGCGCGAAGCACGGCTGTGCCGCCGCGCCAACCACTATTGCCGGCGGCGGCGGGTGCGCCGCCTGTTCGCGGTGATCAGCCGCCTGGGCGACGGCGTGTTCTGGTACCTGCTGATGGGCGCGCTGGTGCTGGTGGACGGCTTCGACGGCCTGCGTGCGTCGGTACACATGGCCGCCACCGGGCTGGCCGCGCTGCTGCTGTACAAGGGGCTGAAGCGCTGGACCCGGCGCCCGCGCCCGTATGCAGCCGACCTGCGCATCCGCGCCTGGGTGGCCCCGCTGGACGAGTTCAGCTTCCCGTCGGGGCACACCCTGCATGCGGTGTCGTTCACCATCGTGGCGCTGGCCTACTACCCGTGGCTGGCACCGCTGCTGGTGCCGTTCACTCTGGGCGTGGGGCTGTCGCGGGTGGTACTGGGGCTGCACTACCCCAGCGATGTACTGGCCGCGACGGGCATCGCCACGTTGCTGGCATGGGCCAGCCTGGCCTGGCTGCCGCTGCCGGTGTAATTCCGGGGTCGGATCCCTTTCCTGCGGAAAGGGCTCTGACCCCGGCCCGACGCGGCGGGCCGATGCCCTAGAATGCCCTCATGACCACGTTGTTCATTTCCGATCTGCACCTGGACCCCAGCCGTCCAGCCATCACCGACCTGTTCCTGCGCTTCCTGCGCGAGGATGTGCCTGGCGCCGATGCGCTGTACATCCTGGGCGATCTGTTCGAAGCCTGGATCGGCGATGACACGCCCTCGCCGGTGGCTGACGCCGTGGCCGACGCACTGAAGACGCTGTCCGACAGCGGCGTGCCGATCTACTTCATGCGCGGCAACCGCGATTTCCTGCTGGGCGAAGACTATGCGCGCCGCGCCGGCCTGCGCATCCTGCCCGACCCCTGCGTGATCGACCTGTACGGCCGCGCGGTGATGCTGCAGCACGGCGACCTGCTGTGCACCGATGACATTCCCTACCAGCAGTTCCGCGCGCAGACCCGCGATCCGGTGTTCCAGGCACAGTTCCTGGCGCAGCCGCTGGCAGCGCGCATTGCGTTCGCGCAGAAGGCACGCGATGCCAGCCAGGCCCGCCAGTCGGAAATGAAGCAGGGCGACCGGGCACAGTTTGAGACGGTGACCGACGTGGCCCCGGCGGAGGTCGAAGCCACCTTCGCACGGCATGGCGTGGATACGATGATCCACGGGCACACCCATCGCCCGGCCATCCACAGCCTGCAGGCCGGTGGCCGCAGCTGCACCCGCATCGTGCTGGGCGACTGGTACGAACAGGGCTCGGTGCTGCGCGTGGATGCCGACGGCTGGCAGCTGCAATCGCTGCAGCGCGAATGACGGATTGCCGGGCGCCAACCAAGGTTGGCATCTACCAGAGCGCTTAGGCCAGTAGACGCCGACCTTGGTCGGCGGGTGCCATCCGGTAACCGCGTCAGCGGAAGCCGGCGATGGTGGCCTTGGTGTTCACCAGCACGCGCTGGTTGTCGGCGCTGCTGGCAATGCCCATCGGCACACCGTTGTAACTGATGTTCGGGTTGGACCAGAAGTTCAGCCGCGGGCAGCCGGCCGAGCAGGCGTAGGCCATGATGGTGCGCCAGCGCGAACCACTGGCCGGTTCATAGCGATAACCATGGCCATAGGCATACGGCGAGGTGCTGGGGTCGGTGGCGATGTCATGCCGTGCACTCTGCAGGTGGCCGATTTCGTGGGCAAATGAGTAATAGCCGGTCGCGCAGTCCCAATACACCGCCGCAAACGCGGTGGACGCGGTGGAGCCGATGCCCGAGGCCAGCCCGCAATAGCTGCTGTTGTTGATCAGCAGCACGCCGACATCGGCCGCGGTGGTGTTGCGGCTGGTGTGGATGCTGTCCATGTAGCCGTCGCTGGTGCTGCGGAAGCGCGCCAGGTCGGTGCTGAAATTGCCGGACTCGGTGTAGCTGGTGGTTTCGTACCCGGCCAACTGCAGGGTGATGCCCACGTTGCTGTTGGTGTATCCCTGGTTGGATTCGGCCACCGCCAACTGCACCAGCGACTGCATGTTGCCGCCATAGGCGGCCACCGCCGCATTGGTGGCTACCACCAGGACGCGGATCGTGGCCGGACTGCCCGATGACGCCTGCGCGATGCCGACGCGATCATTGGCCGGCATGCTGATCTTCGGCAGCTGGTTGTAATCGGCCGGATGATCGGCAGGCATGCGCGATTCATCCACCTCCACCAGCACATGCCGATCGCCCAATGGGCGCAGCCGGTACAGCGTGCCGTCCTTGCGGATGGAACCGGTGAGCGTGTTGCCCGAACGCACCAGGATGACCGAGTTCGCCGGGTCATCCTGCAGGCTGCCGCCCGCCTTCTGCAGGCGGTCGGAGGGGCTGCGGATCTGCCCGTACCAGACGCTGCCACCATCGGCCAACGCCTCGACCCGGCTGCGCGAGGCCTGCACCTTCTGCCCCAGCAGTTCGAATTCCAGCTGCGACTGCGCGGTGGCCGCCGCATCCACCCGCACTTCCTGCACCGTTGCGGTGGACGGTGCCGACAGCAGCCGCCCCAGCTGCGGTTCACTGCTGGCCGCGGCCCGGCTGAGCACGGTGACCGGTTCGAACAACGGCGCCGCCTGTGCGGCGGCCACCACGCACAGCCCCAACAACACACCACCTGCCGCTTGACCGATGTATCTGGACATCATCTTGTCGCTCCTTGGAGTGAAGTAGACAGCGTTGATGCAGCACGACCCGGGTGCCGGGTGTGGCCATATGGCCTGCGCAGCGCCCGTGAATACAAGCATTCGCGCCGGCCGGCATGCGGATCTGTGACGGCCGGCGGCAGTGTTCAGGCAGGTCAAGAGCCGCTGTACACTGCGCCCATACACGGCCTTCGCGCCGCCGTGACATGACCACCACAGGGGATGCACATGGCTCCAGGTCAGACCCGCAACGGGGACAGTGCGCAGGGTGCCGTGCTGCACCTGGGCCTGTTCTTCGATGGCACCCGCAACAACGCGCACAACCTGGCGCGCGGGCGACCACAGCCACCGCAACCGCGCCCCGCCCTGCTGCGCGCCGACGACGATTCGACCTACCAGAGCCGGCTGACCAGCAGCTACGACAACGGCACCACCAACATCGCGCGCCTGCACCAGCTTTACCCGGACAGTCGTCGCGCGCCGCTGGCCGAACCGTCGCTGGCGATCTACGTGGAAGGGGTGGGAACGCGCGACGATGCCGAGGATGATCTGATCGGCCTGGCCTTCGGCATTGGCGCCAGCGGTGTGCGCGCCAAGGTGCAGCGCGCACTGCACGAGCTGCTGCCGGCCGCGCTTTCGGCGCTGGCGCCGCACTGGCAGCAGCCGCTGCACGGGGTGCAGGTCGATCTGTTCGGCTTTTCGCGCGGGGCTGCGGCCGCGCGCGACCTGGCCAACCAGCTGCACGGCTGGGATGCCAACCAATGGCGCCTGCGCCTGCAGGGCGCCGGCTTGCCCTGCGCCGCCGACTTCGCCCTGCCGCGCCCTGCACTGCGTTTCGTCGGGTTGTTCGACACCGTGGTGGCGGTCAGCGGCCGGCGCGCCGACGAGCAGCCGCGCATCGCCCTGCCGGCGGGCATTGCCGAGCGCGTGGTGCAGCTGAGTGCGCGCGACGAGCATCGCCAGCACTACGCCTTGACCACGGTTGCACCGACCCATGAAGAGATTGCCCTGCCGGGCGTGCACGCCAACATCGGCGGCGGCTACGACCAGCTGGAAGAAGGCCCGAAACTGCTGGGTCGCCCGCGCCGGCAGCCGCTGCGGCGGGCGCCGGTGGACGATTACCAGACCCCCACACTGGCGATGCTGCAGGCCACCACGGTCTACGCCGAAGCGCAGGCCGATGCCGAGCGCTGGCGCCAGCAGCTGGGGGCGACGGAGAAGGAAGTGTGGGTGGATGTGTGGCACCAGTGGCAGCAGCAGCGCCGCGCCGGCAGCCGCAGCGTGATGATGGCACCGGTGCTGCACGTGACCGCTGCGGTGGTGCTGCGTAGGCGCATCGACTGGCGCTACCAGCTGATCGCCCTGCAGGTGATGCAGCAGCGCGCCGCTGAAGCCGGCGTGCAATGGAGCGCAGATGCGGCGCAGGTGCCGGGCTGGGAGCTGCCAGCGCCGCTGCAGCCGATCGCGCGCCGGCTGCTGGCGGGGCAGGCGCTGACGCCGACCCAGGAAGCCCTGCTGCGACGCCGTTATCTGATGCAGTCGGCGCACTGGAACTTCGATGCACTGGGCGATACCGCGCTGACCTTTGCCGCCGATGCGGGGGTGAGCGAGCTGCCGTACCGGCCGGGGCCGGGGTTGTTCTACATCAACCGGCCAACGGTGGATGGCCGGCGCGTGGTGCTGCCCAACGCGTGAGGCCCATCCACGCATGGCGTGGATCTACCGATGCATGCGCGGACGCGGATGTACGACGGCGCGGTTCCAGTAGATCCACGCCATGCGTGGATGCGGAGATGCACGACCGCGCGGCATTCATCCACCCGGCACGGTTCCAGTAGATCCACGCCATGCGTGGATGGACGCCCTGCCCTGCGGCTCAGCCGGCCTGTTCCACCAGGTTGGCCAGCTCGTCTTCGTCAAAACCGGCCAGCAGCCGCGCTTCCAGATTGAACGGCCCATGCAGGTAACCGCCGGCGAACTCCTGCAGCAATGCCTTGAAGCGCGCACGCGGCTCGACACCGGCGCGATCACAGTACCAGCGGTACCAGCGCGAACCGGCGGCCACATGGGCCACTTCCTCGCGCAGGATCACTTCCAGGACATCAGCGGTAGCAGCATCGCCGACGTTGCGCAGCTTCTCGATCATGCCCGGCGTCACGTCCAGGCCACGCGCTTCCAGCACGCGCGGCACCAGCGCCATGCGTGCCAGGCCGTCGTGGGCGGTCTTCTCGCACATTTCCCACAAGCCGTTATGGGCGGGGAAATCGGCGTAATCGTGGCCATGCGCCATCAGTCGTTCGCGCAGCAGCATGAAGTGGCGCGATTCGTCGTCAGCGCAGCTCACCCAGTCGGCGTGGAAGGCCGGCGGCAGGCCGCGGAAGCGGTAGACCGCATCCCAGGCCAGGTCGATGGCGTTCAGTTCGATATGGGCGATGGCGTGGATGAAGGCAGCCCGCCCTTCCACGCCGCCCAACCCACGCCGCGGCACTTCGCGCGGATGCACCAGCCGCAGCTGCGGCGGCCGCCCGGGCATGCGGATCGGCTCGGGCGGCGGCGCATCGGCCGGCACCTTCAGGCGTCCGCTGCGGAAGGCCGCTGCGTAGGCCTGGGTCAGTGCCACCTTGCGCAGCGGATCGGCTTCGGCCAGACACTGCTGCGCGGCGCGCAGCAGGTCACCGCCGGCATCGGGCAGGTCAACCACCGGCTGCGGCTCAGGCGCGGCGCTTGTGCTTGGCATCGTCCGAACGCAACTGCTGGATGCGCTCGAAATAGCCCGGCTCGATACCGGTGGGGTAATGCCCGTTGAAGCACGACGAATCGAAGTTCTGCAGTGCGGCGTTACCTTCTCGCACCGCCGCTTCCATGTCTTCGATGTCCTGGTAGACCAGCCAGTCGCAGCCCAGGTGCGCTTCGATCTCTTCCACGCTGCGGTTGTGCGCCACCAGCTCTTCGGCGGCCGGCATGTCGATGCCATAGATGTTGGGGAAGCGGACCGGCGGTGCGGCGCTGGCCAGATAGACCTTGCGGGCACCGGCGTCGCGCGCCATCTGCACGATCTGCTGGCTGGTGGTGCCGCGCACGATGGAATCATCCACCAGCAGCACCACGCGGTTGCGGAATTCCAGGTGGATCGGGTTCAGCTTGCGGCGCACCGATTTCACCCGCTCGCCCTGCCCTGGCATGATGAAGGTGCGGCCGACGTAACGGTTCTTGATGAAGCCTTCGCGGTACTTCACGCCCAGCACGTTGGAAATTTCCAGTGCGGCGTCACGCGAGGTATCGGGAATCGGAATGATGGTGTCGATGTCGTGGTCCGGGCGCAGGCGCAGGATCTTCTCGCCCAGCTTGATGCCCATGCGCATGCGCGCCTTGTGCACCGACACGTTGTCGATCATCGAATCGGGGCGTGCAAAGTACACGTACTCGAAGATGCACGGAGTGTGCTCGGCCGGCTCTGCACAGATTTCCGAGAACAGCTCGCCGCGCGCGGTGATCACCAGCGCTTCGCCCGGCTGCACATCGCGCACGCGCTGGAAACCGAGGATGTCCAGCGCCGCCGATTCGGAGGCCACGATGTACTCATCGCCTTCGGCGTGACTGCGCTTGCCCAGCACCAGCGGACGGATGCCGTGCGGATCGCGGAAGGCGACCAGGCCCAGGCCCAGCACCACGCTGACCACGGCGTAGCCGCCCTTGCAGCGGCGGTGCACGCCGGCCACTGCACGGATCGCCGCTTCCGGGCTGAGCTGGCGCTGCTGTTCCAGTTCGTAGGCGAACACGTTCAGCAGCACTTCGCTGTCCGAATCGGTGTTGACGTTGCGGCGGTCCTGCTCGAACACCTGCTGGCGCAGGGCTTCGGTATTGATCAGGTTGCCGTTGTGGGCCAGCGCGATGCCGTAGGGCGAGTTGACGTAGAACGGCTGCGCCTCGTCCATGCCTTCCGAACCAGCGGTCGGGTAGCGCACATGGGCAATGCCGACGCTGCCTTCCAGGGTGGACATGGTGCGCGCATCGAACACATCGCGGACCAGGCCGGTGGCCTTCTGCACCCGCAGGCGGCTGCCGCTGGCGGTGGCGATGCCTGCCGCGTCCTGGCCACGGTGCTGGAGGACGGTCAAGCCGTCATACAACTGCCCGGCGACGTTCTGGTTGCCGACGATTCCGACGATGCCACACATGGTGCGAGGTCTCCGCTGGGCAGTGCCCAGTTACAAGGAAGGTGGCCGTGCCTGGCCTTTAGTGGTCGCCGCGCCTGCGGTCGACGTTGGCCGGATCGTCCGGCTCGATGTTGCCCGGCAGTGCAGGGGCATCCGGGCGCACTTCGGCCGGATCGTATGCTTCGCCCTGTTCCGCTTTCGCAGGCCGCAGCCATCCGCTGCCCGCCACTACCTGGTTGAGGATGCCATTATCGCCTGTCGCGCCCGGCTTGCCCAAATCGGCGCCGGCGCTCTTGCCCAGTTCCATCAACGCAGATGGGGACAAAGCGTCCATCGGCAAGGCCTTGGGCAGCAGATCGGCACCGGGCACCTGCCAGTGCGGCAGTTTGCTGTTCATCCAGGCCACCGCCGGGTTCAGCACCGGGCGGATGGCCGAGGCCTGCCACGACCGTTCGGCGGCCAATGGGGTGAAGCTGCCCAGCAGCAGCAGGATGGCGGCGATCAGGCCGCCGCGCACGGCGCCCAGCACCCCGCCCAGCAGGCGGTCCAGGCTGCCCAGCATGTTGCGGTGGACGATGTGCTTGATGACCATGCCGATCACGGCCACCACGATCATCACGCCGATGCCGACGCCCAGATAGCCACCGACGAAGTGTTCGCCGCCGGGGGCGGCCGGGGCCGCCCACCAGCGGGCGGCATCATTGCCGAAGGCGAAGGCCGCCCAGGCCGCCACCAGCCACGACACCGTGCCAATGACGATGCTCACAAAGCCGCGCAGCAACCCCAGCAGGGTGGAGGCGGCGATCACGATCAGCAGCACCACGTCGATCATGGCGCCCCGCTCCTTCGGCGGCGCTGGCAACGAGGCGGCGTACAGGTCATGGGTGCGGGCGCACCATGCCGGCCACGCCGACCTTGGCGGCCACCTGGGCCTTCAACTGGTCGGCATCGGCGCGATTGGCCACGGGCCCCACGCGCACCCGGTGCAGGGTGCCCTTGTCGGTGCGCACCTGCTCGACGAAGGCGCTGAAACCAGCCGCACGCACCTTGTCGCGCAAGGCATTGGCGTCATTGGCCTGGCCGAAGGCCCCCAGCTGCACGGCGAAACCGACGCTGCTGGCCGCAGGCGCGGCCGGGGTGGCTGGTGCCGGCTTGGCTGCTGCCGTGGCCTCAGGCTTGGGCTGCGGCTTGGCCGCTTCGGGCTTGGGCGCTTCCGGCTTCGGTGCCGGCTTGGGCGCTTCGGGCTTCGGTGCTGCCGCCACCGGCGTGCTGGCCGGCAGGGCTTCGCTGCGCACCGGGTTGGCCGTGGCGGCCGACGACGGTGCGGCCACCGGGGTACTGGCGCTGGGTGCGGTCGTCGCCGGGCTGGCCGCAGCGGCGGCGGCCGGAGCCGCGTCCAGGGTGATCACTTCGGCCTTCACGTCGGCCCGCACCTTCACCGCCTGCAGCCGGGCCGCTTCGGCCTGGGCACGATCGGCATACGGCCCCACGCGCACCCGCCATGCCGCGCGGCCATTGATGGTGGTCGTATCCGAGAAGCCCGGCAGCTGCGAGCGCTTCAGGTAGGCGATCACCGCCTCGGCGTCGGCCTGGCTGGCGTAGGCGCCGAAGGTGACCGCGTAGTTGCCGGCGGCAACGGCCGGCGAGGTGTCCACGGTGGGCGGGGTGGCCGGTGCGGCCGCTTCGTCCAGCGGACGGGCCTGGCCACTCTGCAGGCCGGTGGTGCCGCCTGCCGGGGCCACCAGCGGCAGTTCACGGGTTTCGAACTGGCCATCGCCCGGCGCATCGGGCGCGGTGATCGGCACATTGGCCACACCGCTGTCCGGGGCCGGCCCCTTGACCAGCATCGGCAGGAAGATCACGGCCAAGGCCACCAGGACGATGGCGCCAATCAAACGCTGTTTCAGGGGTGTATCCACGTGAGGCAGGCGACAGGCGGAAGTTGGGTCGATTATACGGGTGCCGGGCGAAACGGCGTCGGCGTCGGCTGAACGCGGGTCAGGCCGAGGCCTGCAGCCACGCCAGCGCCTGTGCCGCGGTGTGGAACGAGCCGAACACCAGCACGCGATCGCCGCGCTGCGCCTGCGCCAGCACCTGCTGCAGGGCCTGCTCGACGCTGTCGGCCAGGGCGGCCACTGCCGCGCCGGTGTCGGCCAGGCGCGCCTGCAGTTGCTGCGCCGTCTGCCCACGGGCGCCGTCCAGGCCGGCCAAGGTCCATTGCGTCACCACGTCCTGCAGCGCGTTCACCACGCCCACCGCGTCCTTGTCCTGCAGCGCGGCGTACACCGCCAGGGTGCGGCCCGGCACGACTTCGGCCTTCAGCGCGCGCGCCAGCTGCCCGGCCGCCTGCGGGTTGTGGCCCACATCCACCCGGATCTGCACGCCATCACGCTCGAATGCCTGCAGGCGGCCGGCAATGCGCGCGGCGGCCACACCTTCGGCCCAGGCCGCGCGCGGCACCGGCTTGTCCAGCGCGCGCAGGGCGGCGATCGCCGCGCCGGCATTGGCCAGCTGGATCGGGCCGGCCAGCGCCGGGGTCGGCAGCTCCAGGCGGGTGCCGACATCGCGCCAGCGCCAGCGCTGCGCATCGATCGGTTCGTAGAAGTAGTCGCTGCCACCGCGGATGGCGTTGGCACCCAGCAGATAGGCCCGGGCCAGCACGCTGGACGGCGGATCGGTCTCGCCCAGGATCACCGGCTTCCAGCCACGGATGATGCCGGCCTTCTCGGCGCCGATGGCTTCGCGGTCCTCGCCCAGCCATTCGGCATGGTCGATATCCACGGTGGTGATCACCGACACATCGGCATCGACGATGTTCACCGCGTCCAGGCGACCGCCCAGCCCCACTTCCAGCACGGCCAGATCCAGCCCGGCCGCCGCGAACAGGTGCAGCGCGGCCAGCGTGCCGTACTCGAAATAGGTCAAGGTGGTCTGCCCGCGCGCCGCTTCCACCGCGTTGAACGCCGCCACCAGCGCGGCATCGTCCACGTCCTGGCCATCGATGCGCACGCGCTCGTTGTAGCGCAGCAGGTGCGGCGAGGTGTAGGCGCCGACTTTCCAGCCGGCGGCGCGGGCGATGGCTTCGATGAAGGCGACGGTGGAACCCTTGCCGTTGGTGCCACCGACCACGATGGTGCGCCCGGCCGGTGCGCCCAGGCCCATCGCTGCGGCCACGCTGCGCACGCGCTCCAGGCCCATGTCGATGCTCGCCGGGTGCTGGCGTTCAATGTAGTCCAGCCAATCGGCCAGGGTGGTCGGGGTGTTCGTCACGGCAAGGGTTCCAGCAGCAGCAGGTGGTTCGTTGGAAGGGTTTACAGCGCGCGGTGCTTGGCTTCGCCGAAGAACGGCGTGTGGTGGGCGCAGTCGTTCAGGCGCACCACTTCCAGGCTGTCCAGGTCGGCGCCTTCAAGCAGATTGAGCGTGGTCGGCGCCTGGCGGAAGGTCCACAGGCGGGAAATCGGCAGGCCCAGCACCTTGCACAGGATCACCCGGTTCACTGCGTCGTGGGCGACCACCAGCAGGGTGTCGTGCTCGCCGAGGCCTTCAGCGGCACGGGCCAGGCCACGCCAGCTGCGCTCCAGCACCAGGCGCAGCGATTCGCCGCCCGGCATCAGCACGGTATCGGGTTCCTCGCGCCAGGCCTTCAGGCGCGACGGGTCTTTTTCGTTGATCTCGCTGGCCAGCAGGCCTTCCCACTCACCGTGGGCGATTTCCTGCAGATCCGGTTCGGTCTGCAGCATGCCGGCGCGGTCGGCACCCAGCGCAAGCTGGGCAGTGAGCTGGGCGCGCGACAGTGGCGAGGCCACCGCACGGGTGATGTCCACCGAAGCGAGACGGGCGCCCAGAGCCTGGGCCTGGGCTTCGCCGATGGGCGAAAGCGGGATGTCGATCTGGCCCTGGTAGCGGCCTTCGGCGTTCCACGGCGTTTCGCCGTGACGGGCAAGCAGGATGCGCATGCGAACAAGGGGTCCTGGGGGGAGGAGGGTTCCGTTTCGTTCACATCCTGTGAAGTACGCGGAACAGGGATGATACCTGTTCGGCGCACCGGGCCGGACCGGGCATGAAAAAACCCCGCGACACCGGTCGCGGGGTTTCGGGCATTGCAGGCGGATTCCGCCGGGCGCGGCCCGGCGCTACCACCGTGAACCTTTATTTCGCCAGGTTCAGTTCCTTCAGCAGCTGCGGCGCCGGCGCCACTTCCTGCATGATCCACTGCATGTAGCGGCTGTCCACGGCAATCATGCGGGTCATCACCGGGTCGAACACCCAGTTGGAGCTGACCGATTCCCAGTTGCCATCGAAGGCCAAGCCGACCAGCTTGCCGTGCGCGTCCAGCACCGGCGAACCGGAGTTGCCGCCGGTGATGTCCAGGTTGGACAAGAAGTTCACCGGCACCGAACCGATGCGCTTGTCTTCCAGGCCACCGTAACGCTTGGCCTTGACCGCATCCAGCAGCGCCTTGGGCGAATCGAACGGGTCTTCGCCGGTTTCCTTGGCGGCCACGCCTTCCAGGGTGGTGAACGGGGTGTACTGCACGCCGTCCTTGCCGTAGCCCATCACGTTGCCGAAGGTGATGCGCAGCGACAGGTTGGCATCGGGGTAGACGAACTCGCCCTGGCTCTTCTTGTAGTCGGCCACGGCCTGCAGGTACAGCGGGCGGGCGGTAAGCGATTCGCCTTCGCGGATCTTCTTCTGCTCTTCCTGCTTCAGCAGCGCCGGCATCACCGCCACCGCGTACTGGATGGCCGGATCGGTGCTGGCTTCAAAGGCGGTGCGGTCGGCGTTGAACCACTTCAGGCGCGCGTCCAGGCTGCCCAGCTCGGTGCCCGACAGCTTGCCGACCAGCGACTTCACGGCGGCCTCGTTGCTGCCACCCAGCCACTTGTTCAGCACTTCGTTGTCGCGCTGCGCGGCCGGCAGGGCCACGTACTGGTCCAGCCAGTAGGTCTGCAGCTGCTGGTCCATCTTGGCCACGTAGCGGCGGTCCATCTGCTTCAGGCCACCTTCGATGGTGGTCAGGTCACGCTGCTGGAAGCCGGCTTCGCGCTCGGCATCCGGCTTGCTGCGTTCGATCGACAGGCGGTACAGGGTGATGGCCGCGCCCACCGCCGAGGTGTTGTTGAACTGGCCCACGAACAGATCGCGCTCACGGGTGGCCTTGCTGGTGGCCAGGTGCTGGACCAGCTGCGCGTGCGCGGCCAGTGCCGGCTTGCCGGCGGCGCCCTGCTTCTTCAGCCAGGCCAGCACGGCCGCTTCTTCGGCCTGCTTCTGGCCGGCGGCGTCGATGCGCTTGAAGCCTTCCAGCTGGCCCTGGTAGTTCTTGGCCACGTTGTTCATGCTGGCCGCGGTGGCGGCGTATTTCACCTTCACGTCCGGGTCGGCCTTGCCGGCCTCGTCGATCATCTTCAGCACCGCGTTGTAGTGGCGGGCGATGGTCGGGTAGGTGAAGCTGGCGGTTTCGTTGAACTCACCGGCCAGCGCGTAGCGGTTGGTGCGGCCCGGGTAGCCGGCCACCATCACGAAGTCGTCGGCGCCCAGCGGCTGGTCGGCGAACTTCAGGAAGTGCTTGGGCTGGTAGGGCACGTTGTCGGCCGAGAACGCCGCCGGCTTGCCGTCCTTGCCCACATAGGCGCGGTAGAACGAGAAATCGCCGGTGTGGCGCGGCCACATCCAGTTGTCGATGTCGCCACCGAACTTGCCGACGCTGCCCGGGGGCGCGTAGACCAGGCGCACGTCCTTGATTTCCATGTTGCGGAACAGGCGGTAGGTGTTGCCGCCGCTGAACGAGTACAGGCGGCAGCGGAAGCCGGCGTCGGCTTCACAGGCAGCTACCTGGGCCTTGTCGAATGCATCCAGCGCGCGGCTGCGGGCCAGCGGGTCCTTGCCGGCGGCGGCGATGGCGGCCTTGGCCTGGGCGGTGACGTCGGTGATCTGGTCAAGCACGAACACGCGCGCGTTCGGGCCGGCGCTCAGTTCGTCCTTCAGGGTCGGCGCGTTGAAGCCGTCCTTGATCAGGTTCTTCTGCGCGGTCGAATTGAGCTGGATGGCGCCATAGGCGCAGTGGTGGTTGGTCACCACCAGGCCCTGCGGGGAGACGAAGCTGGCGGTGCAGCCGCCCAGTGCCACCACCGCACCCATCGGGTCGCCGGTCAGGTCGGCCAGCTGTTCAGGCGACAGCTTCAGGCCGGCCTTCTGCAGCGGGCCGGCGATTTCCGGCAGCTGCTGCGGCACCCACATGCCTTCGGCGGCATGGGCGACCTGGACCAGCCCAAGGCTGGCAACGATGGAGAAAGCAAGCAGGTTCGAGCGCATCGAGCAGCCCCTGATGATGGAACCGCCGAGTGTAGCCCAGCCCCCTGCCCCGCCCGATGCCCGGAAGTCATGGGCTGCGCGGGCCGGTCCGGCGGGCAAGGCCGCCGGGCATGGCCCGGCGCTGCCGGGGGGTGCTGCGCACCCGCAGCGCAACATGGGAATTGCGCCCAGCGCTCTATAATCCGCGTTTTCCCCCTGACGAGTTCCACCCGATGGCGCAGCAAACGATGAAGGCCCTGGTCAAGCGCGAAGCCGCCAAGGGCATCTGGCTGGAAGAGGTTCCGGTTCCGACCCCGGGCCCGAACGAGGTGCTGATCAAGCTGGAAAAGACCGCCATCTGCGGTACCGACCTGCATATCTACCTGTGGGACGAGTGGAGCCAGCGCACCATCAAGCCGGGCCTGACCATCGGCCATGAGTTCGTTGGCCGCATCGCCGAGCTCGGCTCGGCCGTGACCGGTTACGAGATCGGCCAGCGCGTGTCGGCCGAAGGCCACATCGTCTGCGGCCACTGCCGCAACTGCCGCGGCGGCCGCCCGCACCTGTGCCCGAACACCGTCGGCATCGGCGTGAACGTCAACGGCGCCTTCGCCGAATACATGGTGATGCCGGCCAGCAATCTGTGGCCGATTCCCGACCAGATTCCGTCCGAGCTGGCCGCGTTCTTCGATCCCTACGGCAACGCCGCGCACTGCGCGCTGGAATTCGACGTGATTGGTGAAGACGTGCTGATCACCGGTGCCGGCCCGATCGGCATCATCGCCGCCGGCATCTGCAAGCACATCGGCGCGCGCAACGTGGTGGTGACCGACGTCAACGACTTCCGCCTGAAGCTGGCCGCCGACATGGGTGCCACCCGCGTGGTGAACGTCGCCAACCAGTCGCTGAAGGACGTGATGAAGGAACTGCACATGGAGGGCTTCGACGTGGGCCTGGAAATGAGCGGCAACCCGCGCGCGTTCAACGACATGCTCGACTGCATGTACCACGGCGGCAAGATCGCCATGCTCGGCATCATGCCCAAGGGCGCCGGCTGCGACTGGGACAAGATCATCTTCAAGGGCCTGACCGTGCAGGGCATCTACGGCCGCAAGATGTACGAGACCTGGTACAAGATGACCCAGCTGGTGCTATCCGGCTTCCCGCTCGGCAAGGTGATGACCCACCAGCTGCCGATCGACGATTTCCAGAAGGGCTTCGACCTGATGGAAGAAGGCAAGGCCGGCAAGGTCGTGCTCAGCTGGAACTGATCCTCGGTTCCGCGCGCGAATGGTAGGTGCCGAGCTTGCTCGGCACGCGCCGGAAATGAAAAAGGCGCCCATCGGGCGCCTTTTTCGTGCGCGGCAGGTTGCACGGGAACCAACCGCACTACCGGCGGGTCCATCGAGCACGACCCGACCGCGAGGCAAATGGATGTACCTGCCGGCTCTGATGTCTGTACTGCTGTCCGCCCCCGCAGCAGCGCTCCCCTGCCCCGCCCCACCCGGCGACGTAACGCTGGCCTGCGTGGCCACGGCCGAGGGCTGGTTCTACGCTGCCGATGAGGACAGCGCACGCCTGGCCGCCGGCCATACAGCCACGGCCGTCTCCGCGTTCCAGCGCCATTTCAGCGCCGAGGTTCCCTTCGGTGCAGTGATCCTGTCTGCCGCGCTGCCCCCGCAGGCGCGTGATGCGTTCCAGAATGGGCATGCGCTGCCCTGGGTTCGCGTGTGGGCCTCGCCAGCGGAAAAGAGCACCCTGCTGCGGGAAAACCTGCGCCGCACCCAGCCCGAGCTGTCGGCGGCGGCGGTCGAACAACTGGTGTCAAGGGCTTCCCTCAGCACGGGGGACGTGCTGCCGCACGAAATCGGCCATTCGCTGTACCAGGCGCGGTTCTGGCCGGGGCAGACCGCCGATGGCAGCCTCCACTACGCCACGCCAGCGCCGGACTGGCTGGACGAAGCCGCTGCCATCCTGATGGAACCGTCCCCGATGCTGGCCGAACGCCGCCAGCAGTACCGCGCCCTGCTCAGCACCCCTTCGCCTCACGTCCAGGACCTGCCCGGCTTCCTGCAGGCCCCGCATCCGATGGACGCCGCACGCCGCGCGGCACTGTCCGGCAACGGCAGCAGCAGCGCCTCGGGGCTGACGGTCATGGTGGCCCGGGGCGATACGGGGGCGGCATTGGCAGCGTTCTACCAGCAGAGCCTGGCACTGGCCGACTTCCTCATCGAGCGCAGTGGCCGCGCGGACGTGCTGGGCCAGATCAGCCTGGCCCTGGCCAACGGCCAGTCGTTCGACGACTGGCTGGCACAGTCAGGCCCCCCGCTGCAGTTGGGCGGCGATGTTGCCACGCTCACGCAGCACTGGCAGGCGTGGGTGAAGGCACTGACCCCACCTACGCAGCAAGCGCCTGCCCAATGAAAAAGGCGCCCATCGGGCGCCTTTTTCGTGGAGCGTGCCAGGCAAGCCAGGCACCTACCGTAACGCCTGCGGCGTCAGTTGCCGATGGCAACCGACAGCATCACGCGGCTGTGCGCCAGCTTGCCGGAGTTGTAGCGGCCGTCGCTGTCGGTACCGTAGTAGCCCAGGCCTACGTTGAACATGCCGAACTGACGGCTGACGCCGACGTTCCAGTCGGTGTAATCCTTGGCGATGCCCTTTTCGAAGGTGCTGCGGCCGACGTTGGCGCTCAGCGTGAAGTCCTGCGGCAGGCCCCACTCACCGCCCAGCGCGTAGTACCAGCCATCGGTGCTGCTGTTCCACACGTCGTTGCTGTAGGCCACCGTCAGCTTGTAGGTGTCATCCAGCGTGGTGGTGGTGATCAGCTCGTTGTAGTTCAGCTCGCTGGCACCGGGGTAGGTGTAGCGGTTCAGCAGCACATCGAAGTTCAGGCGTTCGGTGGCGTCAATGCCGTAGCCGATCTGGTAGTCCACTTCGACGCTCGGGTCGCCCGGGCCGAAATCCACGCCCGAACCCCACACGCCGGCATACAGGCCGACCGGGCTGGTGTAGGTGAAGCCGGCCTGCAGGGTCGGATCTTCGTCGGTCTGCGAGACGCCACGGAACAGGTAATCGGAAACAGCGGTGACATTCCAGCTGTAAGGCGACTCGGCCTCCTGGGCACTGGCGGCAAACGGGGCCAGGGCGAGGGCGGCGGCGAGGGTCAGGCAGGCACGGGCGTGCTTCATGGGCGTCTCCGGTGGGGGGCGGTGGCGTGGAAGGCGGAAGCGGCAACCGGGCCAGACAGGGCCGGTTCACGAATTTTTAACCCGTTTGCTATTGCGATGCAACATGTGCCGGCCATGGCGGTGCCGCGCCCTGCCCGGTCGACGGCCCGGCTTGCCCGGTAGAATCGGTGGTTTCCCGTGCTGAGCCGTGCCCACGCCATGACCGACGCCTCCTCCGCCCTGACCCGCCATTACGCCGACGAACTGGACGCCATCCGCGCCCAGGGCCTGTTCAAGTCCGAGCGGATCATCACCAGCCCGCAGTCGGCCGAGATCACCCTCGACGACGGCCGCACCGTGCTGAACTTCTGCGCCAACAACTACCTGGGCCTGGCCGACCACCCGGACCTGATCCAGGCGGCCAAGGACGCGCTGGACAGCCACGGCTTCGGCATGGCCTCGGTGCGCTTCATCTGCGGCACCCAGGACGTGCACAAGCAGCTGGAAAAGCAGATTGCCGACTTCTTCGGCAAGCAGGACACGATCCTCTACGCGGCCTGCTTCGACGCCAACGGCGGCCTGTTCGAGCCGCTGCTCGGTGAGAACGACGCGATCATTTCCGACGCACTGAACCATGCCTCGATCATCGACGGCGTGCGCCTGTGCAAGGCCAAGCGCTTCCGCTACGCCAACTGCGACATGGCCGACCTGGAAGCACAGCTGCAGGCCGCTGATGCGGCCGGCTGCAAGACCAAGCTGATCACCACCGACGGCGTGTTCTCGATGGACGGCTTCATCGCCCCGCTGGACGAGATCACCGCGCTGGCAAAGAAGTACAACGCGCTGGTGCACATCGACGAATGCCATGCCACCGGCTTCCTCGGTGCCAGCGGCCGCGGCTCGGCCGAAGTGAAGGGCGTGCTGGAAAAGATCGACATCATCACCGGCACCTTGGGCAAGGCCATGGGCGGCGCGCTGGGTGGCTTCACCTGCGCCAGCGCCGAAGTGATCGAACTGCTGCGCCAGCGTTCGCGCCCCTACCTGTTCTCCAACTCGCTGCCGCCGCACGTGGTGGCCGCCGGCATCAAGGCCTTCGAGATGCTGGCCGCCGCTGATGACCTGCGCAGCACGCTGGTGCAGAACACCGCCTACTTCCGCGAAAAGATGGTGGCCGCCGGCTTCGACGTGAAGCCGGGCGTGCACCCGATCAGCCCGGTGATGCTGTACGACGCACCGCTGGCGCAGAAGTTCGCCGAGCGCCTGCTGGAAGAAGGCATCTACGCGATCGGCTTCTTCTTCCCGGTGGTGCCCAAGGGCCAGGCGCGCATCCGCACCCAGATCAGTGCCGCCCACACCCGCGAGCACCTGGACCGCGCGATCGATGCGTTCACCCGCATCGGCGTGGAACTGGGCGTGATCAAGGGCTGATCAGGTCCGGGGTCGGATCCCTTTCCGCTGGAAAGGGCTCTGACCCCACCGCGCAGAGCGTGCCGACCAAGGTCGGCACCTACCGGGCTGATGGCGTGCTGACCCCGCGCGGGGTCGGATCCCTTTCCGCAGGAAAGGGCTCTGACCCCATCAGGCAGCGCGTGCCGACCAAGGTCGGCACCTACCGGTGCTTACTTCTTCTTTTTCTTCTTGTCCTTGGGCTCGTCCTTGCTGGCCACCACCACCGGCTTGGCGGCGGCGTCCTGCGCGTTGCCCTTGGCCACGCGGATGCCGTTGGCCTTCATCCAGGCATCGAACTGGTCGGCGGTCATCTTCTGGTCGCCGTTGCTCATCATGAAGCGGTAGCTGCCGCGGCCATCCAGTTCCGGGGTCTTTACCTCCACCACCGGCGCCTCGGCCGGGGTTTCGGCCTTGGCCACCTTCTTGTGGCCGCTGCAGGCGGTCAGCACGGCCAGCGGCAACAGCAGGCCGGCGCAGCGCAGGGTTCGGTTGAGGGTCGGGTACATGGGCACACTCCGTTCAAGTAAATCGAAAACCAGGCGCCCCCTACGCCTGGAACGGTGGCTGGCCGCGGCCAGCCGTGGGCCGGACTTCAGCCCGGTGCAGCAGCCACAAGCTGCTGCTGGTCGCTGACCTGCAGCTCCCGCCATTGCCCCTTGCCGAGATCGCCAAGCACCAGCCCGCCGATCGCGACCCGGACCAGGCGCAGCACCTGCAGGTCGAAGGCCGCCAACAGGCGACGGATATGGCGGTTGCGGCCCTCTTCGAGCACCACCTCCAGCCACGCGGTCTTGTCGCCGCTGCGCAGGACGCGCACGGCACGGGCCACCAGGAACTCGCCCTCGTCTTCAATACCGGCCTGCAGCGCCGCCAGGGTGGCGTCGTCGGGCAGGCGGTCGGTCTGCACGTGATAGGTCTTGTCCGGCCCGGTCTGCGGATCGGTCAGGCGCGCGGCCCACTGCGGATCGTTACTGAACAGCAGCAGCCCTTCGCTGGCCTTGTCCAGGCGCCCCACCGGGGCGATCCAGGGCAGGCCGGCGCCATCGAAACAGCGGTATACCGTGTCGCGCCCACGCTCGTCCTGGGCGGTGGTCACCACCCCGCGCGGTTTGTTCAGCATCAGGTACAGGCGCTGCGGCGGCGCCAGCGGCTGGCCATCCACCTCGATCGGTGGCGCCGGGCTGACAATCGGGAATTCGGGGTCACGCACGATGCGCCCGGACACGCGCACGCGGCCTTCGGCAATCCAGCGCGCGGCTTCGGTACGCGAGCAGACGCCCGCCTTGGACAACACGCGGGCCAGGCCATGGCGAACCCCGGTCGGTGCCGCAGTGGCAGTCGCACGCCCACGCGGTGCGTGGGCGCGGGCGGCGGGGGTGGCAGGCGGGCGGCGCGTGCGCAAGCCTCTGCTCCCCGCGCGGCTTACTTCTTCTCGCCCGGCTTGGTTTCAGCCGGTGCTTCGGTGGCGGGCGCCGGCGCCGCGGCCGGTGCCGGGCGTGCCTTGACCACGCGCACGCCGCGCGCCTTCATCCAGGCGTCGAACTCTTCGGCGGTCATGCGCTTGCCGTTCTGGCTCATGTCGAAGCGCCACGGCGTGTTGTCGAACTCGGTCTGCGGCTTGTACGCGGCCGGGTCGTTCGGCTTCACCGCCGGCGCACTCGGAATGGCCTTGGCGATGTTCTGGCAGCCATCGATGCGCAGGCGCTGCAGCACCTGGTCCAGCGACTGCGACGGATCGTAGCTGCTGCCCAGCACGCCGGCGGACATGCCCAGCTGGCTGCCGCGGATGTACAGCTCGTCAGCCACCGGCGCGATGGCGGTGGCCGGCAGGGGCAGCGGCGACGCGCTGGTGTTGACCGAGCAATCAACCGCGGCGTGGGCAGCGGGAACCAGGGCCAGCGCCAGAACGGCGGCCGATGCAGAGCGCAACATGAGGGGCATCCACGGAAGGAAGTGACGCGGCGAGTTTAGCAATGCCGGCACAGCTTTCAAGCGGAACCTTCAATGAATACGGCAACTTGTTGGTTTTCTGGAGAAAAAGCCGATGGACGGTCGCCTTTTACTGGTACCAGCACATTCCCTGGCTCCACAAACAACAAGACCCGGCCGAAGCCGGGTCCTGCTGTGTCTTACTGGCAGAGCGTCAGAACTTAGTTCTGGACGTTCAGCTCGGTACGACGGTTCTTGGCGCGACCTTCCGGGTTGTCCGAACCATCCGGGTTGGTGTTCGGGGCAATCGGACGGCTCTCGCCGTAGCCGATCGGGCCCTGCAGACGCGAAGCGTCCACGCCGTTCTGGGTCAGGTAGTTGTACACCGCGGTGGCGCGACGCTCGGACAGCTTCTGGTTGTAAGCGTCGGTACCCTTCGAGTCGGTGTGACCGGCCACTTCAACGCGCAGATCCGGGTAGCGCTTCAGGATTTCCGAAGCTTCCGACAGGATGGCCACAGCGTCCGGACGCAGGTTCGACTTGTCGAAGTCGAAGTTCACGCCCTTCAGGTCGATCGAGACCGGCACCGGGCAACCGTCCGGACCGATGGTCTGACCCGGCTGCGAGTTCGGGCACTTGTCGTCGCAGTTGTTGACGCCGTCACCGTCGTCGTCCAGGTCGGCGCAGCTCGGGGCAACCGGAGCCGGAGCCGGGGCAGCAGCCACCGGGGCCGGGCCCAGCGGGATCACGACGCCGACCGAAGCCAGCACGTCGCCGAACCAGCTTTCGTCACGAGCGGCAACGCTCTGGTCGTCGAAATCAGCGCGGTAGGCCACTTCGGCGCGGACAGCAACGCGCTTTTCGAAGGTGGTCTGCAGGCCGACGCCCAGCTTGGCCGACAGGTTGCCGTCCTTGCGCTCACGCGGACCGTTGTTGTCCAGAGCAGCGTACTCTTCCTCGGACTTCTGGTAGCCCAGGCCACCGACGATGTACGGGTTCCAGCCGCGGCCTTCCTGGATGAAGTGGCGACGCAGGTCGAACGACACGCCGTACTGCGACCAGTTCAGATCCTGGTTGGCGTCGAAGTTCGGGTTCTGGTAGTTCAGCTCACCGTCCAGCGACCAGTTCGGGCTGATGAACTTGCCCAGACCCAGGGTGACGAACGGGGCGTCATTGGTCAGACGGTCGCTGTCCTGGAAGTTGAAGCCAGCCGAACCGGTCAGGTACCAGCGGTCATCGAACTCCTGCGCCGACGCAGCCTGGGCGAAAGCCAGACCGCCCAGCAGCGCGGCAGTAAGGATCTTCTTGTTCATTGAGTACAGCTCCTATTTCGGGGGTATGAAACCGGTAGAGGCATGGGCCAGCACTACTGCGTCGATGTTCAGACAGCCGATTCAGCACGCCACCGCCGCGAACATTATGCTCAGGCGGGTGAAGGTCATGTTAACAGTCCCGTAACATGTGAAGCGTCGTACCCGACCAGCCACCGGTCCGACGTTGAAACCCTATACAGGATCATGAAAATCCGCAATACCCCCGTGGCACAAGGGTTTGAGGGGCATTAAGGACACAATGTGACAACTGCGGAAAAGGGAAACTCGCGACGATTCAGCGCGCGCCCATCGAGGTGAGGAACCTTATGATGAACGCACGAACCGAGCCGGAGTCATGATGAAAGCCGTCGCCCTGTGTCGTGAATCTCTGCCTGCGCTGCAGGATGTGCAGTTGCCTCCGCCCCTGCCTCCGCGGGGGCGTGATCTGCTGGTGCGGGTGCAGGCGATCTCGGTCAACCCGGTCGATGCCAAGCAGCGCGCGGCCACCACCGACGCCATGCTCGACCGGCCCCGCGTACTCGGCTGGGATGCGGCCGGGGTGGTGGAGGCGATCGGTGAAGAGGCCAGTCTGTTCGCTTCCGGCGACGAGGTCTATTACGCCGGCGACGTGACCCGCCCGGGCTGCAACGCGCAATACCAATGGGTGGATGAACGGCTGGTGGCGCGCAAGCCCACCACCCTGGATTTCGCCGAAGCCGCCGCCCTGCCGTTGACCACGCTCACTGCGTGGGAGCTGCTGTTCCAGCGCATGCCGTTGCAGCTGGACGGGCGCCGCCATGCCGGGCAACGCCTGCTGGTGATCGGCGGCGCCGGCGGTGTGGGCTCGATGGCGATCCAGCTGGCCCAGCACGCCGGTTTCGAGGTTATTGCGACAGCGTCGCGCGAAGCGTCCGTGGACTGGTGCCGACGAATGGGCGCGGCCCATGTGATCGACCACCACCAGCCCCTGCTGCCGCAGTTGCAGGCCCTGGGCATCGACAGCGTGCAGGTGGCGCTGAACCTGGCCGACACCGACCACTACTGGGACGAACTGGGGCAGATCGTGGCGCCGCAGGGCCATGTCGGGCTGATTGTCGAGCCGCGCGGGCCGCTGCGCATCGGCGATCCCTACAAGGCCAAGTGCATCGGCATCCACTGGGAATTCATGTTCGCCCGCGCGCGTTTCCAGACCGCCGACCAGATTGAACAGCACCGCATCCTCAACCGTGCAGCCAGCATGATCGACGCCGGCCAACTGCGCGGCACCCTGAGCGAAGTGGTGGGCAGCATCAACGCCGCCAACCTGCAGGCAGCGCATGAGCGCCTGGCCAGCGGTCGCACGATCGGCAAGCTGGCGTTGTCCGGCTGGGAATGACGGATCGGTAGAGTCGAGCTTGCTCGACTGACAAGGCCGGTAGAGTCGAGCTTGCTCGACTTCGCGAGACGACAGTCGAGCAAGCTCGACTCTACCGCCACCTGTGTGCGCGGATTGCCCGGCATCTGTATCTATTGCAGCGCGGAATTCGGGATTACGGTGGCAACAGTTGCCCTCCCCCACCCCCGAGCCCGTCATGCCTACCGCCCTGCCCCTGCGCCTGCTGCAGTTGATCACCGGCCTGTTCCTGTACGGCTTCGGTGCCGCCCTGATGATCCGCGCCGGCATCGGCGTCGCCCCGTGGGATGTGCTGTCGCAGGGCATCGCCGCGCAGACGCCGCTGTCGTTCGGCCTGGCCACCAACGCCATCGGTGCGCTGGTGCTGCTGCTGTGGTGGCCGCTGCGGCAGAAGCCCGGCGCCGGCACCGTGCTGAACGTGCTGCTGATCGGTCCCTCGGCGCAGATCGGCCTGTGGCTGCTGCCGCCGGCCACCGCGCTGGGCTGGCAGGTGGTGTTGTTCACCAGCGGTCTGCTGCTGGTCGCCCTGGCCACCGGCCTGTACATCGGCGCGCGCCTGGGCCCGGGCCCGCGCGACGGGCTGATGACCGGCCTGCACGCCCGTACCGGTTGGCCGATCTGGAAGGTGCGCAGTCTGATTGAAGGCAGCGTGCTGCTGCTGGGCTGGTGGCTGGGTGGCGATGTCGGCCTGGGCACGCTGGCCTTCGCCCTGTTGATCGGGCCGTTGTGCGGCATCACCCTGGGCTGGTTCGGCATCGGCCGCGCCCCGGCGGCGGGCGCCGCCCCCCGCCCGGCGAGCGCGCAGCGCGGCGTGGGGTGATCGGCCGCGGCCGGGGCGCCCCTTGCCCCGGCCGCCGTTTCACGGCACGCTTCGCGCTTCCGTACGCAAGCGTATCGACATGTCGCCAGCCAACGAAACCGCCTACCCGAACCTGTTCGCCCCGCTGGACCTGGGCTTCACCCAGCTGCGCAACCGGGTCCTGATGGGCTCGATGCACACCGGCCTGGAAGACCGCGCCCGTGACTTCCCGCGCCTGGCCGCCTACTTTGCCGAGCGTGCCGAGGGCGGCGTGGGCCTGATCGTCACCGGCGGCTTCGCGCCCAACGTGGTCGGCTGGCTGAAGCCGTTCGGCGGCAAGCTGTCCTGGCCGTGGGAAGTACGCCCGCACCGCCAGCTCACCGCCGCCGCCCACCAGCACGGCGCGAAGATCTGCCTGCAGCTGCTGCACGCCGGTCGCTACGCCTACCACCCCCTGTCGGTGGCGCCGTCGAAACTGAAGGCACCGATCAACCCGTTCACCCCGCGCGCGCTGTCGGCCAGCGGCGTGGAGCGCCACATCGCCGATTACGCGCGCAGCGCCCGGCTGGCCCGCGAGGCCGGCTACGACGGCGTGGAAGTGATGGGTTCGGAGGGCTACCTCATCAACGAATTCATCGCCCCGCGCACCAACACCCGCAGCGACCGCTGGGGCGGTGATGCCAGCCAGCGCATGCGCTTTGCGGTGGAAATCGTGCGCCGCATCCGCGAGGCCTGCGGGCCGGATTTCATCATCATCTACCGCTTGTCGCTGGTGGACCTGGTGGACAACGGCAGCAACTGGGAAGAGATCGTGCAGCAGGCCCAGGCCATCGAGGCCGCCGGCGCCACCATCATCAATTCCGGCATCGGCTGGCATGAGGCGCGCATTCCCACCATCGCTACGTCGGTGCCGCGCGCGGCGTTCGCCGGGGTCACCGCCAAGCTGAAGCCGCACGTGAAGGTGCCGCTGGTGGCCACCAACCGCATCAACATGCCCGACGTTGCCGAGCGCATCCTGGCCAGTGGCGGCGCCGACATGGTGTCGCTGGCACGCCCTCTGCTGGCCGACCCGCAGTGGACGAACAAGGCGCGTGCCGGCCGCGCCGAGGCCATCAACACCTGCATCGCCTGCAACCAGGCCTGCCTGGACCATGTGTTCGAAAACAAGCTGGCCAGTTGCCTGGTGAACCCGCGCGCCGCGCACGAAACCGAGCTGGTCTATCGCCCCACCACCGCACCGAAGAAGATCGCCGTGGTCGGCGCCGGCCCGGCCGGGCTGGCCTGCGCCACCGTGGCCGCCGAGCGTGGCCACCAGGTCACCCTGTTCGATGCCGGCGATGAGATCGGCGGCCAGTTCAACGTGGCCAAGCGCATTCCCGGCAAGGAAGAATTCCACGAGACCCTGCGCTACTTCCGCCACAAGCTGGCTGAAACCAAGGTGGACGTACGCCTGGGCACCCGCGCCGACGCCAGCGCGCTGGCCGGCTTCGACCACGTGGTGCTGGCCACCGGCATCGTGCCGCGGCGGGTCGATTTCCCCGGTGCCGACCACCCCAAGGTGGTGAACTACCTGGACGTGCTGCTGGGCCGGGTGCAGGTGGGCGCCAGTGCGGCGATCATCGGCGCCGGCGGTATCGGCTTCGACGTGGGCGAATTCCTCAGTCATGACGGCCCCTCACCTGCGCTCGACCCGCAGCGCTGGATGGCCGAATGGGGCGTGGACGCCCGCTTCGAGGCGCGCGGCGCCCTGGCCACGCCCGCGGTGGAAGCCTCGCCGCGGCGGCTGTGGCTGCTGCAGCGCAGCCCCGGCAAGCCCGGTGCCCGCCTGGGCAAGACCACCGGCTGGATCCACCGCGCCACGCTGAAGGCCAAGGGCGTGCGCATGCTCGGTGGCGTGGAGTACCTGGGCGTGGACGATGCCGGCCTGCGCATCCGCGTGGACGGCAGCGAACAGCTGCTGCCGGTGGACCACGTGGTGATCTGCGCCGGGCAGGAACCGCAGCGCGCGCTGCAGGCCGAACTGGACGCTGCGGGCATCACCGCGCAGCTGATCGGCGGTGCCGACGTGGCGGCAGAACTTGATGCAAAGCGTGCGATCAATCAGGGCAGTCGCGTCGCCGCCGCGCTCTGATCGGCACATGAATGGGGGCGCGAATGTGATTTCCGTCACCGCCCCCGAAGCTGAATGTCAAGCCGAGCGATTCAGGAAGCGTTCGGTAACAGCCCCCTACCTTGCGCCAACTTTCCGCTCACCAGCCAGTTTCCGGTGAGCCGGTGCGGTCCTCCCTGATCGGTTCGTGATCAATGTTTTGGAGGCCGCCCACGGGGCGGCCCCGATGGCCGCCTCCCCATCACGCCAAGTCGTACCCAGCCCCCGGCCGCCCCCCGCAGCCGGAACCGCGCGGTGCGGCCCATACGGAGCAAGGAGTCATATGAAACTGGCCTGGATTCTCTGGCTGTCGCAGTTGTTGCCGCAGCCGGCGGCTGATTCGCTGTGTTTGAGCACCACCGTTTACCTGGAAGCCCGCGACCAGACCCTGCGCGGCCAGCAGGCCGTGGCCGAAGTGGCCCTGCGCCGCCTCGACAGCGGGCTGTGGGGTGATTCGATGTGCCAGGTGGTGACTGCGCGCAAGCAGTTCGCGCCCACCCTGGTATCGCCCGGCACCCAGCTGGGCAACGACGCCGCCTGGAGTGAAGCGATGAACGTGGCCTTCGACGCCGAGCGCAACTGGGCGCTGCCGGCCGGCGAACGCCGCGAGATCGTGCCCGGCGCCAGCCACTTCGCCGCACTGGCCATTGCCAGCCCGAACTGGCGCAACGCCTACCAGGTGGCCACCATCGGCGATCACACCTTCTATAAGGTGCAGAACCTCAAGCCTCGCCAGTCGTAACGATCTGTTGCCGGCGGCAGCGTTGCCGCCGCTGCCGGGGCTCTGGGATAGTGGGTGTTTCCGCCACGCCCTACCCTGGAGTTCCCATGAAGCTGTACAGCAAGCCCGGTGCCTGCTCCACCGCCGACCACATCGCCCTGCAGTGGACCGGCCAGCCGTTCGAAGTGGAACTGCTGAACAAGGACACCCTGAAGGGTCCGGAATTCCTGAAGATCAATCCGGCAGGCGCCGTCCCGGCGCTGGTCGATGGCGACTTCGTGCTGGTGCAGAACGCGGCCATCATGGGTTACATCGCCGACAGCTTCCCGCAGGCCGGCCTGGGCGGCGATGGCAGCCCGCGCCAGCGCGCCGAAGCGGCCCGTTGGCTGTCCTTCGTCAATTCCGACGTGCACCCGGCGTTCTCGCCGCTGTTCGCACCGGGCAAGTTCATTGCCGACGAAGGCCAGTACGATGCGGTCCGTGCCGCCGCCCACAAGCGCCTGCGCGCGCTGTTCGAAACCGCCGACAAGCAGCTGGCCGACAAGCCCTGGCTGGCCGGTTTCCGCAGCTTCGCCGACCCGTACTTCTACATCACCCTGCGCTGGGCAGCCGGCACCAAGGTGGACCTGTCCGGCCTGGACAACCTGGCCGCCTACAAGGCGCGCATGGACGCCGACGCCGGCGTGCAGGCCGTGCTGAAGGCCGAAGGCCTGGCCTGATGCCAGTGCGGGGTCAGAGCCGTTCGCCGCGCGAACGGATCTGACCCCGGGGTCGGATCCGCCTGCGCAGCAGACGGCTCCGACCCCATCGGCTTAACCGTTACGGTCAACCGATCTCGCGGATGACGTTGCCCTTGCCGTCGCGCAGCTGGGTCGGCACCACCTCGATCTGCAGCGCCGCGTTCAGCGGGTAGACCCCGCGACGCGCGGGAAGCGCCGCAGCCGCCTGCAGGCCGGCCTCGTCCAGCACCCAGTACGCGCTGTCATCGTCGATCGCCGTGGCAGCCTCTGCCCCGCCCGGGGCGAACGTCCACTGCCGTTCACCGCTGACCAGTTCCAACGGCTTGCCGTGGCGCAGGCGAAGGCCCAGCAGTTCGGCAACGCTGTGCACCTGGCCCGCGCCGAGCACCAGCGTGGTCACGCCGTCCTGCTGGCGCCAGTGCAGCGTCTCGACGAACAGCATGCCGGTGGTCGACCCTTCGCGCTGGCTGCCTTCCTGCACCTGCGCGGCCAGCGCCGGATCATCCAGCAGGTTGCCGCGGTGCAGATCGCTGATCCACAGCGGCATCGCCGGCTGCAGCGCCTGCAGCACGCCGCGGGTCGACCAGCGCTTGATCGCTTCCATTTCCTCGTCGGTCAAGCCGACCAGCTGCAGGAACTGCAGATGACCGCTGGCGGTGTCGCGCGGCGGCAGCTGCGGGTCGGCCACGAAGGCCAGGTGGCACAGGCGGGTGTCGGTCTCCAGCGCGATCGGGCCGTTGGCATTCAGATGGTGGCCATCCTCGAACACGTTGCCGCTGCCGAACACATAGCGCGCCAGGTTCTGCAGCAGGTTCATCGGCCACACCGGCGGGGTGCTGCCGGCGCTTTCACCGGCACTGGCGGCCAGGCGGAAGGTCAGCTCGAACCCATAGCCACTGACCTGCGCATCGCTGCTTTCCTTCGCATACAGCTCGGAAAAGCCGTAGGTCACGTAGTGCCAATGCGGTTGCGGTGCATCGGCCCAGTACACGCTGATGCCATCCAGCGGATCCTGGCCGCCCAGCGTATAGGGCAGTGCCGTGCCGAAATGCTGCGGCGCCTGCCCGGCATACAGCGGCGCCAAGGCCGCGTTGATCGCATCCCAGCCGGGGGTATCGGTGTCGTCGATGTCGTCCTGCACGTGGCGCTTCCAGTGGAAAGAACAGGCCACTGTACGCCCTGCGTCAGCCGGGCACGACCCCGGCGATGGTGGCGGCCAGGCGCGCCTGGGTTTCCTGCCACCAGCGCTGGGCCAGTGCCGGGCTACGCGCACTGCCTACTGCCGCAAGCAGTTCCGGGCACAGCCGCTCCAGTGCCAGCGCATCCTTGCAGCGCTCGATCTTCAGCTGCAGGAAGTAGCCCTTCAGGCCCAGATGGCGGCGCACCGCCTCGCTCATTGCGTCATACAGCTGCTGATAGAGCGCCGGGTCCTGCTCGCGCCCACTGCTGATGCCGCGCGCGGGCACCGCGTCGGCGGCGCCGCCGACCACCTCGATCAGGCCCATCGCGCTGAGCTGCTGCAGCGCATCCGGTGGCACACGCAGGCCTTCAAACAGCGCCTGCAGTTCCGTGTCGTTGCGTTGCCCGTCGACCATCAACAGCAGCGAGCGCAGCGCCGCCGGCAGGCGCCGGCCGCGGTCTTCGATTTCCTGGCGGCCAGCGGCCGTCTTGCCATGCAGCAATGCCATGCATCCCCCTTGCCTGGTGCGCCGTAACTGCGCGCCCTGCGGGGCGCGCTCCCCAGGGCCGAGCTTAGCGCATGTTCTGCCGGAGGTTTGGTAGCGCCAGGCCATGCCTGGCGGCTTTTCCGTCCGCTTCGCACGCCGGGCATGGCCCGGCGCTACCCAAGCGGTCAGCGCCCCAGCGCGCGGCGGATCTCTTCCAAGGCGCCCGGATCGTCCAGGGTGGACAGATCGCCCGGGTCGCGCTGTTCGGCCAGCGCCTGCAGCGAGCGCCGCAGCAGCTTGCCCGAGCGGGTCTTGGGCAGCGCGTTGACCACGTGGATGTGCGCCGGCCGCGCCACCGCACCCAGTGAAGCGGTAACGGCGGCCATCATCTCGGCCACCACCGGCGCCGGATCATCGCCCTGCAAGCCCTGCTTCAGGGTCACGAACACCAGCGGCACCTGCCCCTTCAGCTCGTCCTTCACCCCGATCACCGCCGCCTCGGCCACGCGCGGGTGACCGGAAATGGCTTCTTCGATCTCACGCGTACCCAGCCGGTGGCCGGCCACGTTGATCACATCGTCGGTGCGGCCGAGGATGAAGGTATAGCCATCGTCATCGCGGATCGCCCAGTCCAGCGAGCTGTACAGCAGTTCCTTGAAGTGGCTGAAGTAGCTCTGCATGAAGCGTGCATCGTCGTTCCACACGGTGCTCATGCAGCCCGGCGGCAACGGCGGGGTGACGACCAGCACGCCCTTCTGCCCAGCGGCGACTTCTTCACCCGTGTTCTCATCGATCACCTTCATGCGGTAACCGAGGTTGGGGAAGCCCGGCGAGCCGAAGCGCACCGGCTTCATGTCCAGCCCCGGCAGCAGGGTCAGCGCCGGCCAACCGGTTTCGGTCTGCCAGTAGTTGTCGATGATCGGCTTGCCCAGCGCGTCGTTGATCCAGTGCGCGGTGGGCTCATCCAGCGGCTCGCCGGCCAGGAACAGGTACTTCAGTGCATCCAGGTCGTGGCGATGGATGAAGTCGGCATCGTGCTTCTTCAATACGCGGATCGCCGTAGGCGAGGAGAACATCGTGCGCACGCCGTACTGCTCGCACAGCGCCCACCAGATGCCCGGGTCCGGGTTGGTCGGCAGCCCTTCGTACAGCAGTGACGTGCAGCCGCCGATCAACGGGCCATACACGTTGTAGGAATGGCCGACGGCCCAGCCCACATCCGAGGTGGAGAACATCACCTGGCCCGGACGGCAGTCGAACACCGTTTCCATCGACTGCGCCATGGCCACCGCATAGCCGCCCACATCGCGCTGCACGCCCTTGGGCTTGCCGGTGGTGCCAGAGGTGTAGAGCAGATAGCTGGGCTCGCTCGATTCAAGCCAGGTGACCGGCACATCCACTTCGCCCACCTGCGCGCGCAGTTCGGCGTAGTCCACATCGCGCCCCGGCACGCGCGGTTCGGCAGCGTCCAGCCCGCGCGAGACGATCAGCACATGCGGCGGCGGATTGGCCGCCTCGGCACAGGCAGCATCGACCATGCCCTTGTACGGAATGACCTTGCCACCGCGCATGCCGGCGTCGGCGGCGATCAGCAGCTTGGGCCTGGCATCGTCGATGCGCAGCGCCAGGTTGTGCGCGGCGAAGCCACCAAACACCACCGAATGCACCGCACCGATGCGCGCGCAGGCCAGCATGGCGAACACGGCTTCGGCCATGTTGGGCATGTAGACCACCACCCGGTCGCCCTTGCCCACGCCCAGGTGCTGCAGCACCGCGGCGAAGTCATTCACTTCGCGATGTAGCTGGCGGTAGGTGATCTCGCGGGTGACGTTGGTTTCGGTAGACACCGCCACCAGCGCCAGCTGGTCGGGGCGATCGGCCAGGTGGCGATCGACGGCGTTGTAGCAGAGATTGGTTTCACCGCCGACGAACCAGCGGCGGAACGGCGGGTTGCTGTAATCGAGCACCTGCTTTGGCGGGGTATGCCAATGGATGCGCTTGGCTTCCTCGCCCCAGAATGCCTCCGGCTCGTCGATCGAGCGGCGGTAGGTTTCTTCGTAGTTCATGACGCAGCCCTCCCAGACAAAGTCATGGGTTCGAGCATAGTGCCGGGCTGGCGGCCGGGCCGCCCTACCTTGGTAGGGGGTGGGTGTGTTCTGCAGGGCTTGCAGCCCTGCACCTGCCGAAGCAAGAGCAAAAGCCCGCACCCCGCCTTCGACAGTTTCCTGCGATCTGTCGGTACCGCGTTCTGCTCTGGTAGGTGTCGACCTTGGTCGACACAGTAGATCCACGCCATGCGTGGATGCAATTCGAATTCAATTCGAGATTTTCGATTCCGATAGAGATTCATCCACGCATGGCGTGGATCTACTGGCAATCGGCCAACTGTCAGAGGCGGGGCGGTGTCGGATTGCGGGGTGTCAGCCGCATGGATGCGGCTGCCAAGCCTACAGGGACGTACTTGCGGCGTCCCCGCAATCCCACACCGCCCCGCCATCCCACGGAATGCCCGCTTTTGCTTTTGACGTTGCCGTTGCTCCAAGCAGGTGCAGGGCTGCAAGCCCTGCCGAATCCCCTAGAACGGTGCCGCGGACTCGAATGCCAGCGCAGCACCCGTTACCGGGTGCGTGAACGCCAACGCGCACGCGTGCAGATGCACCCGCTGCGCCGGCGCGGCGCCATACAGCACGTCACCGACGATGGGATGGCCAAGACTGGCCATGTGCAGCCGCAACTGATGGCTGCGGCCGGTCACCGGCTCCAGCGCCACGCGCGTAGTGCCCGCCTCCACATCGCGCGCCAACACCTGCCAGCGCGTCAGCGCCGGCTTGCCGCGCGCGTGGTCGACCATCTGCTTCGGCCGGTTCGGCCAATCCACGATCAACGGCAGGTCCACGTCACCGGCATCGTCGGCCAGCAGGCCCTGCAGCACGGCCTCGTAACGCTTGCCCACCTGCCGTTGCTCGAACTGCATCGACAACGCCGCCTGCATCGCCTTGCCGCGCGCATGCAGCAGCAGGCCCGACGTTACCTGGTCCAGCCGGTGCACGGTCAACGCGTCCGGGTACAGCGCCTGCAGGCGTGTCACCACGCAGTCCTGGTTTTCCTCGCTGCGGCCCGGCACGGACAGCAGGCCGGCCGGCTTTTCGGCCAGCAGCAGCGCGTCATCGAAGTAATGCAGGTGGATCATCGGTGTCCATAGTCGTTCAAACGAAAACGGGGAAGCCGAAGCTTCCCCGCTTTCTGCGTACCGGCCGAGGCCCGTATCAGCCCAGCAGGTGGGCCACGCCGGAGCGCTCTTCTTCCAGCTCGGCCAGGGTCTTGTCGATGTACTTCTGGCTGAAGTCGTCGATCGGCAGATCCTTCACCAAGGTGTACTTGCCGTTTTCGGTGGTCACGGCGAAGCCGAAGATCACGCCTTCCGGAATGCCGTAGGAACCGTCGGACGGCACGCCCATGGTCACCCACTTGCCGTTGCTGCCCAGCACCCAGTCACGCACGTGGTCGATGGCGGCGTTGGCAGCCGAAGCGGCCGAGGACGAGCCACGGGCTTCGATGATGGCCGCGCCGCGCTTGCCCACGGTCGGGATGAAGGTGTTGGCGTTCCATTCCTGGTCGTTGATCGCATCGGCGATGGAGGCACCATCGGCGGTGGCGAAACGGTAGTCCGGGTACATGGTCGGGCTGTGGTTGCCCCACACCACCAGCTTTTCCATGCCGCCAACCGGCTTGCCCAGCTTGTTCGACAGCTGGCTCAGCGCGCGGTTGTGGTCCAGGCGCAGCATGGCGGTGAAGTTTTCCGGCTTCAGGTCCGGGGCCGACTTCATGGCGATGTAGGCGTTGGTGTTGGCCGGGTTGCCGACCACCAGCACCTTCACGTCACGGCTGGCGACCTTGTTCAGCGCCGCGCCCTGGGCGGTGAAGATCTTGGCGTTTTCCAGCAGCAGGTCCTTGCGCTCCATGCCCGGGCCGCGCGGACGCGCACCGACCAGCAGGGCGATGTCGGCGTCCTTGAACGCCACTTCGGCGTCGTCGGTGCCGACCATGCCGGCCAGCAGCGGGAAGGCGCAGTCTTCCAGTTCCATCATCACGCCCTTCAGGGCGGCCTGGGCCTTGTCCACTGGCAGTTCCAGCAGCTGCAGGATGACCGGCTGGTCCTTGCCCAGCATTTCGCCGGAGGCGATGCGGAACAGCAGGGCGTAGCCGATCTGGCCGGCAGCGCCGGTCACGGCAACACGAACGGGTGCTTTCATGGGGGTTTCCTCTTGCTTGCAAGCGTTGGATAGGACGCCGCGGGCGTGGCCACGCAGGCCTGGCGGGCGGCGGGGAACGTGGAAACGGCCACCCGTGGGTGGCCGTTTCAAAGGGGAATCAGGCGGCGAGGATCTTGTTCCACTCGGCCACGCGATCAGCCTTGGCGGCCAGCGCGGCGTCGACATCGCCTTCCAGGGTGATCGAATGGATCACGTCGCCCTGCTTGACCGAATCCACGATGGCCTGGCCTTCCAGCACCTTGCCGAACACGGTGTGGCGGCCGTCCAGCCAATCGGTCTTGATGTGGGTGATGAAGAACTGGCTGCCGTTGGTGTTCGGGCCGGCATTGGCCATCGACAGCGAGCCGACCTCGTGCTTCACGCCGTTGTTGGTTTCGTCTTCGAACTTGTAGCCCGGGCCGCCGGTGCCACGACCCTGCGGGCAGCCGCCCTGGATCATGAAGTCGGCGATCACGCGGTGGAAGATCAGGCCGTCATAGAAGCCCTGCTTGACCAGGTTCACGAAGTTGGCCACGGTCAGCGGCGCCTTGTCGGCGAACAGCTCGACCTTGATCGGGCCCTGGGTGGTGTCGAAAGTGGCGATGAGGGACATGAAGATCCTTGATGCAAAGGGGAACGCGTCTAGCCACCTAGTTTACACCCGCCCCGTGGCGCTGGCGGCTTCGACCATCGGCGCAGCCCCGGGCCCTCGTTCAGGCCCCAGCTGAATGGGGCTCAGGCGGTCCTGCAACATGGGTTTTCGCCAAGCGTCAAGTTAGACGTATAATGTTGGACTTCTTTTTCCAAATCCGGCGCCGACTGGCCCCCTTTCGCATGTCCATCGAAAATCTTCGCAACATCGCCATCGTCGCCCACGTCGACCATGGCAAGACCACCCTGGTCGACCAGCTGCTGAAGCAGTCCGGCACCCTGTCCGAGCGCACCGTCCTCGCCGAGCGCGTGATGGACAGCAACGACCAGGAAAAGGAACGCGGCATCACCATCCTGGCCAAGAACACGGCCATCACCTGGGAAGACAAGAAGACCGGTATCAAGAACCGGATCAACATCGTCGACACCCCGGGGCACGCCGACTTCGGCGGCGAGGTCGAGCGCGTGCTGTCGATGGTCGACACCGTGCTGATCCTGGTCGACGCGATGGACGGCCCGATGCCGCAGACCCGCTTCGTCACCCAGAAGGCCTTCGCGATGGGCTTCAAGCCGATCGTGGTGGTCAACAAGGTCGACCGCCCGGGCTCGCGTCCGGAGTGGGTGATCGACCAGGTCTTCGACCTGTTCGACAAGCTGGGCGCCACCAACGAGCAGCTGGACTTCCCGATCGTCTACGCCTCGGCCCTGAACGGCTATGCCGGCCTGGAAGACACCGTGCGCGACGGCGACATGACCCCGCTGTACGAAGCGATCATGCAGCACGCACCGAAGCCGGAAGTCGATCCGGAAGGCGCCTTCCAGATGCGCATCAGCCAGCTGGACTACAACAACTTCGTGGGCGTCATCGGCATCGGCCGCATCCAGCGCGGCACCCTGAAGAAGAACATGCAGGTCGCGGTCATCGACCGTGAAGGCAAGAAGCGCAACGGCAAGGTCGCGCAGGTGCTGGGCTTCCTGGGCCTGGAGCGCATCGAGCAGGACACCGCCGAAGCCGGTGACATCGTCGCCATTTCCGGTATTCCGGAGCTGACCATCTCCGACACCCTGTGCCACCCGGACACCCCGGAAGCGCTGCCGGCCCTGACCGTCGACGAGCCGACCATCTCGATGACCTTCCAGGTGAACAACTCGCCGTTCGCCGGCAACAAGGACCTGTCCGGTGGCAAGTTCCTGACCAGCCGCCAGATCAAGGACCGCCTGGACCGTGAAAAGGTCCACAACGTGGCCCTGAAGGTCGAACAGCTGGAAGACGCCGACAAGTTCCTGGTCTCCGGCCGTGGCGAACTGCACCTGTCGGTGCTGATCGAGAACATGCGTCGCGAAGGCTACGAGCTGGCCGTGTCGCGCCCGGAAGTGATCATCAAGGAAATCGACGGCCAGATGATGGAGCCGATCGAGCAGCTGGTGGTGGACATCGAAGAAGTGCACCAGGGCGGCGTGATGGAAAAGCTGGGCACCCGCAAGGGCCAGCTGAAGAACATGGAGCCGGACGGCAAGGGCCGCGTGCGCCTGGAATACTCGATCCCGGCCCGTGGCCTGATCGGCTTCCAGAACGAGTTCAAGACCCTCACCCAGGGTTCGGGCCTGCTGTTCCACGTGTTCGACCACTACGGTCCGAAGGAACAGGGCGCCATCGCCAAGCGCATCAACGGCGTGATGATCGCCAATGCGCCGGGCGTCACCCCCGCCTACTCGCTGGGCCCGCTGCAGGAACGCGGCAAGCTCTTCGCTGCTGAAGGCGACAACGTGTATGAAGGTCAGCTGGTCGGTATCCACTCCAAGGACAACGACCTGACCGTCAACGCCATCAAGACCAAGCCGCTGACCAACATGCGCGCTTCGGGCAAGGACGATGCGATCCAGCTGACCCCGGCGATCAAGTACTCGCTGGAACAGGCCCTGGACTTCATCGAAGACGACGAGCTGGTCGAGATCACCCCGAAGGAGATCCGTCTGCGCAAGAAGTTCCTGACCGAAAGCGACCGCAAGAAGGCTTCGCGCGGCGGCTGAGCCAGCAGACCGTGAGCCAGAATGGCTACAACCCGGATCCGCATCGGCATCCGGGTCTCCATGTCATCGCCCTGCTCGAAGCGAGCAAGGCGATGCTGGCGTTGTTGGCTGCGACCGGGCTGGAAATGCTCGGTCCGCAGCCGCTTCGCGACGGGGTCAATGCCCTGATCCGGCGTTTCAGTCTGGACCCGGATCACGGCACCCTGCCCTCGCTGTTGAACATGATCAGTCCCGACGCGGTGCATCTGGCCGCGGCGGCGATGATCGGCTACGGCCTGCTGCACCTGGTCGAAGCCTGGGGCCTGTGGAAGGCCAAGGCCTGGGCCTCGTGGCTGGGCTGCCTGACCGCCTCGATCTACCTGCCCTTCGATATCTACGCGATCATCCGCCACCCGGGCTGGGCCTCGGGCAGCGTACTGGCCATCAACCTGGTGGTCGTCTACGTGCTGGCGCGCGACCTGCGCAAGCGCAAGCGCTGAGCAGCGGCTAGACTGGCCGCCGGAGCCTCGCACGCCCAGCCATGCGCCTGTCCCTGCCGACCCTGCCCAGCTGTCTCATCCTCGTCCTGGCGGCCCTGTCCAGTGCAGGCTGCAGCGCGCCCGCGCCCAGCGCCCATGCCGCCGAACCTGCGGCCAGCAGCGCGCCCTTCCCCTACGCCGAAACCGACGTGGCCGACCTGCAGGCGCGCATGGTGTCGGGCGAACTGGACAGCGTCACCCTTACCGGTGCCTACCTGCAGCGCATCGCCGCGCTGGACCGCGCCGGGCCGCGCCTGCGTGCGGTCATCGAGCTCAATCCCGATGCCTTGAAGGAAGCCGGCGAGCGCGACCGCGAACGCCGCAGCGGGCGCCTGCGCGGCCCCCTGCACGGCATCCCGGTGCTGCTGAAGGACAACATCAACGCCGCGCCCATGGCCACCAGCGCCGGCTCACTGGCGCTGCAGGGCTTCCGTCCGGGCGATGCCTACCTGGTGCGGCGCCTGCGCGAAGCCGGCGCCGTGGTGCTGGGCAAGACCAACCTGAGCGAGTGGGCGAACTTCCGCGATGCCAACTCGGTATCCGGCTGGAGCGCACGCGGCGGCCAGACCCGCAACCCTTACCGGCTCAGCCATTCCCCCTGCGGTTCCAGCAGCGGCAGTGCGGTGGCCGTGGCCGCCAACCTGGGCAGCGTTGCCATCGGCACCGAAACCGACGGCAGCATCGTCTGCCCGGCCGCGATCAATGGCGTGGTCGGGCTGAAGCCCACCGTCGGTCTGGTCAGCCGCGACGGCATCATCCCGATCAGCTTCAGCCAGGACACGGCCGGGCCGATGACCCGCAGCGTGGCCGATGCGGCCGCCGTGCTGACCGCCATTGCCGGTCGCGATGCGGCCGATCCGGCCACCGCCACCATGCCCGGCCGGGCGGTCTACGACTACACCGCCCGGCTGGACCCGGACGGCCTGCGCGGCAAGCGCATCGGGCTGCTGCAGACGCCGCTGTCGCAGTACCCCGGCATGGCCCCGCTTATGCAGCACGCGGCGGCGGAACTGCGCCGCGCCGGCGCCGTGGTGGTGCCGGTGCAACTGCCCAACGCCGGCGCCTGGGCCGACGCCGAGCGCCTGGTGCTGCTGTACGAGTTCAAGGCCGGGCTGGAGCGCTACTTCGCCACCTACCACGCCCCGCTGCGCAGCCTGTCCGAACTGATCGCCTTCAACCAGGCCAACCGCGGGCAGGAACTGGGCCGCTTCGGCCAATCGCTGCTGGAGGAAGCCAACGCGACCCCGGGCCTGTCCGACCCCGCCTACATCCGCGCACGCAGCGATGCCCGGCGCCTGGCGGGCCCGGAAGGCATCGATGCCACACTGGCAGCACAGCGGCTGGACGCCCTGGTGGCGCCCACCACCGGCACCGCCTGGCCGCTGCGCAGCCGTGGCGACGATTTCCCGGGCGAGAGCTACAGCGTGGCCGCCGTGGCCGGCTACCCCAGCCTGACCGTGCCGATGGGGCAGATCGATGGCCTGCCGGCGGGCCTGCTGTTCATGGGCACCGCGTGGAGCGAACCGAAGCTGATCGAAATGGGCTATGCCTACGAACAGCGCACCCGCGCGCGCCGGCCGCCGCACTTCGATACCGATGCCCTGATCGACACCGGCGATCCCTGATCGCCCGACGCCGCTGCGCTCACCGGGCATGGCCTGGCGCTACCGCTCCGGCAGCGATTCCACCGGCGCGATGGCGGCCTCGCCATCCTCGGCACCGGGCGAACGCACATCGGCTGTACGCGCGCGTGGCCCACGCGGCATGTCCATCTCATCATCCTGGTGCAGCCGGGCGCGCACCTGCGGCAGCGCCTGCGGGTGTTCACGGGCCAAAAAATCCAGCATGCGCTCGCGCACCAGGCAGCGCAGATCGAACGCGTCGCCGGAGTTGCGCGCACTGACCAGCAGACGTACCTGGATCGCCCGTTCGCTGGTTTCGGTCACCTGGGTCACACAGACACGGCCATCCCACAGCGCCTCGCCGCGACAGATGCGCTCCAGCTCGGTACGGATCGCCGCGATCGGCGCGCGATAGTCCAGCCACAGGAAGGCCGTGCCGAGCAGATCGGCGCTGCGCCGCGTCCAGTTCTGGAACGGGTGCTCGATGAACCAGGTCAACGGCACCACCATGCGCCGTTCGTCCCAGATGCGCACCACCACGTAGCTGCTGCCGATCTCTTCGATGCGGCCCCACTCACCTTCCACGATCACCACGTCGTCCAGCCGGATCGGCTGGGTGAGGGCGATCTGCAGGCCGGCAATCAGGTTGCCGAACACCGGCTTGGCCGCGATGCCCGCAACCAGGCCGATCAGCCCCGCCGACGCCAGCAGCGCGGTGCCGATCTTCTGCACCATCGGGAAAGTGAGCAGCACCAGCGATGCGCCGAGCACGATGATGCCGCCCATCAACACGCGACTGAGTACGCGCGTCTGGGTCTGGATGCGGCGCGCTTCCAGATTGTCGGACACATCGATGGGATGGCTGCGCAGGATCGCGCGCTCGCCTGCCGCCACGCCGCGTACCAGCAGCCAGATGAAGCAGGCCGTCAGGCCGATATGCACGCCACGCAATACCTGGTCCAGCATGCGCTCGGGCAGCGGCGTGGCCTGCAGCGCGGGCACCAGCAGCAACAGCGGCAACGCCATCGCCAGCGGCGGCCCAATCACCCGACCGATGCGCGCGCGCCGCCGGTCGCGCCCGCGCAGGCGGCGATACAGGGCCAGCACGCCCCACGCGGCCAGGCCGCCGAGCAGCAGTGCCGCACCGATCGGCCACAGATAGTCCTGCACATGTTGCCAGCCCACCGCAGACCCTCGCGCATTGCATGAACCCACAGGGTCGCGCAGGCGGCATGAGCATCACGTCAGCGGGTGGGGTTTGATGCAGGGCCTGCGGCCCTGCACCTGCTGAATCAACGTCAACGTCAACAGCAACGGCAAAAGCTGGGTATCCGTGGGATGGCGGGGTGGGTCCGATTGCGGGGGACGCCGTAAACCCTTCCATGGGGGCTTAGCCGCGCCATCCATGGCGCGGATACCCCCGCAACCGGACCCACCCCGCCTTCGACAGTTGGCCGCGATCCGTCGGAACCGCACGGGGTCGGATCCCGTTGCTGCGCAACGGGCTCCGACCCCAGATGGATTTCGATATCTGACAGAAAAACCGTGTCGACCAAGGTCGACACCTACCAACAGCCGCGCACCCCAACAGTCGCCGTTACCAACAGCCGAGTGAATCTGTCAGAGGTGGGGCGGTGTCGCAGTGCGGGGTGTCCGCCGCATGGATGCGGCGGCCAAGCCTACAGGGGTGAGGGCGCTTTGCTTGCGAAGCACTGCTTCGCAAGCGCCCGAACGCACAGCCGCCAGCGGCTGGGCCGGGCCCCGGAGGGGGACTTGCGGCGTCCCCGCACTGCGACACCGCCCCGCCCGCTCGCGGAAAACCCGCTTTTGATGTTGCCCCGAAGCAGGTGCAGGGCTGCAAGCCCTGCCGAAACACCCCTTACCGTGCCTGTTCCTGCTTGCGCACGATCGCCATCGCAATTTCCAGCGACTGTTCGTAGTTCAGGCGCGGGTCCACCGTCGAGCGGTAGGCGCGCTCCAGATCGCGCTCGGTCAGTTCACGCGCACCGCCGGTGCATTCGGTCACATCCTCACCGGTCAGCTCCAGGTGCACACCCCCCAGCCGCGTGCCCGCCGCCGCATGCAGATCGAAGGACAGTTCCACTTCACTGCGCACATTGTCGAAACGACGCGTCTTGAAGCCATTGGCCGTGCTTTCGGTATTGCCGTGCATGGCATCGCACACCCACAGCACGCGGCGGCCATCGCGCTTCACCGCGTCCAGCAGCGGCGGCAGCTTTTCCGCAATCTGCGCCGCGCCCATGCGGTGGATGAAGCTCAGGCGGCCCGGTTCGTCCTCGGGGTTGAGCACATCGATCAGGCGCAGCAACTGGTCCGGCTGCACCGACGGGCCCACCTTGATCGCGATCGGATTGCGCACCCCGCGCAGGTATTCCACGTGCGCGCCGTCCAGCGCCGCCGTGCGCATGCCGATCCACGGGTAGTGCGTGCTCAGGTTCAACCAGCCCTGCTGGCGCGGCACCTGCCGGGTCAGCGCCTGCTCGTAGGGCAGCAGCAGCGCTTCGTGCGAGGTGTAGAAATCAATGCGGTTGAGGTTGTGCACGCGGGCCCCGGCCAGGGTTTCCATGAAGTGCACGGCGTCGCCGATCGAGGCCACCATCTTCTGGTACTCGGCGGCCAGCGGCGAATGCCGCACCCAGTCCAGGTTCCAGTACTCGGGGTGGTGCAGGTCGGCGAAGCCACCGTCGATCAGCGCACGCACGAAGTTCATCGTCATCGCCGAATGCGCGTGGGCCTGCAGCATCCGCTTCGGGTCCGGCAGCCGCGCCGCTTCAGTGAACGCCGGCGCGTTGATCACATCGCCGCGGTAGCTGGGAAGGGTTACGCCGTCGCGGGTCTCGGTGTCGGCCGAGCGCGGCTTGGCGTACTGGCCGGCAAAGCGCCCCACGCGGATCACCGGCTGGCGCAGGCCATGCACCAGCACCAGGCTCATCTGCAGCAGCACCTTCAGCCGGTTGGAAATCGTGCCCGATTCGCAGTCGCTGAAGTTCTCGGCGCAATCGCCACCCTGCAGCAGGAAGCGCTTGCCCTCCTGCGCGTCGGCCAGCTGCTGCTTCAACGCCAGGATCTCCCAGGACGTCACCAGCGGCGGCAAGCGCTTGAGTTCGTGCAGGGCGGCATCCAGCGCCACCGGGTCCGGGTAGGTCGGCATCTGCAGCGCGGTCTTGCCGCGCCAGCTTTCCGGCGACCAGGCAGCGCCCGCGGCGGCGGTGGCAGGGTCAGCGGCAGGCGGAACGGCGGACAGGCTCATTGCGGACATCCGGAGGAACAGGAGGGGGACGTTCATGGTCGCAGAGGGCGCGGCTGACGCAAAGCACCTGGCCCGGGCCGGCCAGCTGAACGGCGCAGAAAGCGCATGCCGATCCGCCACAACCGGCATGCCCACAGCGCCCCGGGCAGGCGCATGATCCGCACTCAGTTGTTAGGAAGTAACACTTCCCGTCATGGACCGGCCCCTCCCTCCCATCGACCCCATCCCGACCATGAAGCCCTCCCCGCTCGCAACGGCCGTCACCCTCGTCCTGGCCCTGGCCAGCCTGCCCACCGTCGCCCTGGCCGCCGACAGCGCGTCTCCGGCCGTGAAAGACCTCGACGTGGTCACCGTCAGCGCCCAGCTCGACCAGGCGCGCAACGCGCTCTCCCCGGATATCGGCAGCAGCCAGTATCAGATCACCGCCGAGGACATCCAGAAACAGCCGCTGGGCGCCGCCGCGCCGCTCAGCCAGGTGCTGCTGCAGGCCCCGGGCGTGGTCCAGGACTCCTACGGTGGCGTGCACGTGCGCGGCGACCACGCCAACCTGCAGTACCGGATCAACGGCGTGCTGCTGCCCGAATCGATCTCCGGTTTCGGCCAGACCCTGGATGCGCGCACGATCAAGAGCATCCGCCTGATGGACGGCGCCTTGCCGGCCCAGTTCGGCGAGCGCACCGCCGCGGTGGTCGACATCAACACTCGCAGCGGCGCCGAGCTGGGCAATGGCGGCAGCGCCGGCATCACCACCGGCTCATACGGCAAGGTGAGCCCCAACGCCTCGTGGTGGGGCAGCCAGGGGCGCTGGAGCTGGTTCCTGACCGGCAACTACGACCAGAACGAGGTCGGCCTGGAGAGCCCGACCAACGCCCGCCGGCCGCAGCATGACCACACCCACCAGGGCAAGGCCTTCGCCGACCTGACCTACCTGGTCAACGACAACACCCGCCTGAGCCTGTTCGCCGGCTTCGCCAACAACCGCTTCCAGATTCCGGCGAACCCCGGCCAGGAACCGCAGTTCGGCTATCTGGACACCACCACCTTCGACTCCAGCCAGCTGGACGAAACCCAGCGCGAAACCACCCGCTTCGGCATGCTGGTGCTGCAGGGCAACCTGGGCGACACCGCCTACCAGCTCTCGGCCGGCCAGCGCTACAGCGATGTGGGCTTCAACCCCGACATCGCCGGCGACCTGGTGTTCAGCGGCGTCGCCTCGCAGGTACAGCGCAGCAACCGCGCCAGCACGGTGCAGGCCGATTTCTCCACCCCGCTGGGGATGAACCACACCCTGCGCTATGGCCTGTACGGCAACCACGAGGATGCACGCGCCAGCAACGCCAGCTGGGTGTTCCCGGTGGATGCGCAGGGCCAGCAGGCCAGCACCACGCCGCTGCAGATTGCCGATGCCAACGCATTCACCGCCCGTACCGCCGCCCTGTATGTGCAGGACGAATGGCGCATCGGTGACGACTGGACCGTGAACTACGGCCTGCGCGGCGACCGCTACACCGCCTTCGGCCATACCGAAGGCCAGTTGAGCCCGCGCCTGGGCGTGGTCTGGAATGCCGGCGACAGCACCACCTTCCACGCCGGCTACTCGCGCTACTTCACCCCGCCGGCCAGCGAACTGATCGGCAGCACCGACATCGCCCTGTACGACGGCACCACCAACGCACAGTCCGCCGGCGGCACGACCACGCCGCTGGCCGAGCGCAGCGATTACTACGACATCGGCGTTTCGCAGCAGGTCGGTGATCACCTCACCCTGGGCCTGGATGCCTACGACCGCCGGGTGGACCGCCTTCAGGACGAAGGCCAGTTCGGCGCGGCCTACATCTATTCCACCTTCAACTACCGCCGTGGCCATATCCGTGGGCTGGAATTCAGCGCCGACTACAGCAACGGGCCCTTCAGCGCCTACTTCAACGCGGCACTGAGCAAGGCGATCGGCACCGACGTCATCACCGGCCAGTACAACCTGGATCCGGACGCGCTGGCCTATGCGGCCCAGCACTGGATCCACCTGGACCACGACCAGCGGCTGACCTCGTCCGGCGGCCTGAGCTACGCCTTTGCCGGGCACAACCGGGTGGGTGCGAACTATGTGTTCGGCAGTGGCCTGCGTTCCGACACCGACACCGTGCCCAATGGCGGTGAACTGCCGTCCTACCTGCAGGTGAACCTGAGCGCCGGGCACGATTTCAACGCCGACAGCGGCCACCCGCTGCACGTGCAGCTGGCGGTGCTCAATGCACTGGATCGCAGCTACCAGCTGCGTGATGGCGGTGGCGTGGGCGTATTTGCCCCGCAGTGGGGCCCGCGCCGCGGCGCCTACCTCAGCCTGCAGCAGGACTTCTGAGCAGACAGGGGCCGGACAGGGGTCGGATCCCTTTGCTGCGCAAAGGGATCTGACCCCGCTTGGTTCTCAACGCGCTACCTTGCGCAACGACACCACCAGCGCCCACAGCGCCAGCAGCGCGAACCACACGCCCGACCACATCGGCATGGTCAGGCCCAGGAACGTCCAGTCGATGTTGCCGCAGTTGCCGGTGCCGGTCAGCACCGTGCGGAATACCTCCAACGGCCCCATCGTCTCGCTCAGGAAGCTCAGCGGCGGGCCGCAGGTCGCGCCCATCTCAGGCGGCAGCAGCTGCACATACACATGGCGCGCTGCTATGCCGAACCCGACCGCTGCAGCGATGAAGGCGAGAATCCCGTAGGTGGCCCGGCCCGGCCGGTTCGACGGCCCATGCAGCGCCCCGATCAGGAACAACAGCCCCAGGGCGGCGAAGGCCAGGCGCTGGAAGATGCACAGCGGACAGGGCTCCAGCCCCATCTTCAGCTGCAGGAAGATGGCATAGCCCAGCAGGCCTGCGCAGATCAGGAAGCCCAGGAGAAACTGGGCGCGGAAGGGCCAGCGCAGTGGATTCATCGTCAACGCTCAAGTGATCAGGCGCCAAGCGTAACCGAGAGCGCGCGCCATTCGAACCGCTGCAGGTGACGCCTGTCGGAACGGTGTGGGTCAGATCCCTTTGCGCAGGCAAAGGGCTCTGACCCGTTGCGCGGCGATCATGGGGTCAGAGCCCGTGCCTGCGGCACGGGATCCGACCCCGGAAACGCAAAAGCCCGGCAGTCGCCGGGCTTTCGCTGTGTCGCGTTGGAGCGGTCCGATTACTCGGCCACTGCCTCGGCCACGGCCGGACGGTCAACCAGCTCGACGTAGGCCATCGGTGCGTTGTCGCCGGCGCGGAAGCCGCACTTCAGCAGACGCAGGTAGCCGCCCGGACGGTTCGCGTAGCGCGGGCCCAGGATGGTGAACAGGTTGCCCACGGCTTCGTTGTCGCGCAGACGGGCGAAGGCCAGACGGCGGTTGGCGACGGAGTCGACCTTGGCCAGGGTGATCAGCGGCTCGGCAACGCGGCGCAGTTCCTTGGCCTTCGGCAGGGTGGTCTTGATCAGCTCGTGCTTGAACAGCGAGGCGGCCATGTTCTTGAACATTGCTTCGCGGTGGGCGCTGGTGCGGCTGAACTTACGGCCAGACTTCTGGTGACGCATGGTGGAATTCCTTGGTTAATGATGAGGCGTTGTGGATCGATGTCGCCTTCCTGGCGTTGCTGCACGGACTGCGGATGGTCCTGGTCATCCGTCCTGGACGACCTGCCCGCGAACCTTCGGTTCGTCGTGGCGTGTTTCGTAAACCGGTTGAAGGCTCCACCGCGAACGGTGGAGCCTTCAGGTACAGCAGGGGGCCGTATCAGCCCAGCATGCCGTGGCTGGCGACACCGGCCGGCGGCCAGTTTTCCAGCTTCATGCCAAGCGACAGGCCACGCTGGGCCAGCACTTCCTTGATTTCGGTGAGCGACTTCTTGCCCAGGTTCGGGGTCTTCAGCAGCTCCACTTCGGTCTTCTGGATCAGATCGCCGATGTAGTAGATGCTTTCCGCCTTCAGGCAGTTGGCCGAACGCACGGTCAGTTCCAGATCGTCGATCGGGCGCAGCAGCACCGGATCCACGCCGTTGTTGGCCGGCTTGGCCGCACCGCGGTCGCGGTGGGTGAAGTCACCGAACACCGACAGCTGGTCGCTGAGGATGTCGGCGGCGGTGCGCACGGCTTCCTCGGCGTCGATGGTGCCGTTGGTCTCGATATCGATGACCAGCTTGTCCAGGTCGGTACGCTGTTCGACACGCGCCGCTTCCACGGCGTAGGCGACACGGCGGACCGGCGAGAACGAGGCATCCAGGACCAGGCGGCCGATGGCACGGGTTTCTTCGTCCGGACGACGACGCGCAGCAGCCGGCTGGTAGCCGAAACCACGCTCGATCTTCAGACGCATGTTGATTGCCGTGTCCTTGGTCAGGTGGCAGATCACATGTTCGCCGTTCAGGATCTCCACATTGTGGTCGACCTTGATATCGGCAGCGGTGACAACGCCCGGGCCCTGCTTGGACAGGGACAGGGTGGCGCTGTCGCCGGAGTGCATACGGATGGCCACGTCCTTCAGGTTCAGCAGGACTTCGAGCACGTCCTCCTGCAGACCTTCGACCGTGGTGTACTCATGCAACACGCCGTCGATTTCGACTTCCGTGATGGCGAAGCCCGGGATGGACGACAGCAGCACGCGACGCAGGGCGTTGCCCAGCGTATGCCCGTAACCCCGCTCCAAAGGTTCGATAACGACCTTTGCACGGGTGTCGGTAAGGCGTTCGATCTGCGGACCGCGAGGACGCAGAACCTGGTTGGCGGTAACCGTCATGTTGCGGGTTCTCCTAGTGAACCCCCGGCCGTCGCCGGGGGCTCTCCAATGTGAATTACTTCGAATACAGCTCGACGATCAGCGCTTCGTTGATGTCCGCAGGCAGGTCCGAACGATCCGGAACAGCCTTGAAGATGCCGGTGAACTTACCGGAATCCACTTCGACCCACGACGGGCTCAGGTCATGCTGGGCGGCGACGGTCAGGGCTTCCTGGACGCGCAGCTGCTTGGCAGCCTTTTCCGACAGAGCGATGGCGTCGCCAGCCTTGACCTGGTACGAAGCCAGGTTGACCGACTTGCCGTTCACGGTGACGCCGCGGTGCGACACCAGCTGACGGGCAGCCGGACGGGTCACGGCGAAGCCCATGCGGTAGACGACGTTGTCCAGGCGGGTTTCCAGCAGCTGCAGCAGGTTCTCGCCGGTGTTGCCCTTCTTGGTCGAGGCCTTCTTGTAGTAGTTGCGGAACTGACGCTCCAGCAGGCCGTAGATACGCTTGACCTTCTGCTTTTCACGCAGCTGGGTGGCGTAGTCGGACAGCTTGCCCTTACGGGCAGTGGCGCCGTGCTGGCCGGGCTTCTGCTCCAGCTTGCACTTGGAGTCCAGCGCACGCGCCGGGCTCTTCAGGGACAGGTCGGCGCCTTCGCGACGGGCGAGCTTACAGGTAGGACCGATATAACGAGCCATTTCTTATCGCTCCCTTTAGACGCGACGCTTCTTCGGCGGACGGCACCCGTTGTGCGGGATAGGCGTCACGTCGATGATGTTGGTGATCTTGTAGCCGACGTTGTTCAACGAACGCACGGCCGACTCACGGCCCGGACCCGGGCCCTTGATGCGGACTTCCAGCGACTTCACGCCGTAGTCCAGCGCAGCACGACCGGCCTTTTCGGCAGCCACCTGGGCTGCGAACGGGGTCGACTTGCGCGAACCGCGGAAGCCAGCGCCACCGGAGGTCGCCCACGACAGAGCGTTGCCCTGGCGGTCGGTGATGGTCACGATGGTGTTGTTGAACGAAGCGTGGACGTGGGCAACGCCATCAGTGATGACGCGCTTGATCTTCTTCTTGGTCTTAGCAGCGGGCTTAGCCATTTGTCAGTCCCTTACTTCCTGATCGCCTTGCGCGGACCCTTGCGGGTGCGGGCGTTGGTACGGGTGCGCTGGCCACGCAGCGGGAGGCCACGACGGTGACGCAGGCCGCGGTAGCAGCCCAGGTCCATCAGGCGCTTGATCGCGATACCGATCTCACGGCGCAGATCGCCTTCCACGATGTACTTGCCGACTTCGGCGCGCAGGCGCTCGATTTCCGGCTCCGACAGATCGCGGATCTTGGTGGTCGAAGCAACGCCTGCGACTTCGCAGACCTTCTTCGAACGGGTACGGCCGATGCCGTAAATGCTTTGCAACCCGACCCAGACGTGCTTCTGGGCTGGCAGGTTGACGCCTGCAATACGCGCCATGACGCGGTTCTCCAGCTGAGTGATGGCCGACAGCGCACCGTAGGCGCGCCAATCCGGCAGGATGGATCAAAAAAGTGAACTAGCGATACTAACAAGGTTCCGGTTTACATGGAAGCCCGTGAAACCATTGGTTTCATGAACCCGGCCTGGGGAGTGTGCCCAGGCTCCGGCGCCGGATGGGGTTGGACCTGGAGTTTCCTCCGGGGCCGCCCGCGCTACTCCTGCGCGGGACCACCTCATCACACCCCCACCCGGAACCGCTGCGGGGGCCGCCCTTCGTTTGTGTGGCCGGAGTCCGCGAAGCGGAGGGACCATCACGTCAGGAAGACGAAAGTATAACAGGCTGATCAGCCGCGAGCAAAGCCGCCGCGGTTGCCGCCCTTCAGGTTGGCCTTCTTCAGCAGGCTCTCGTACTGGTGCGACATCAGGTGCGCCTGCACCTGGGCGATGAAGTCCATCACCACCACCACCACGATCAGCAGCGAAGTACCACCGAAGTAGAACGAGGCATTCAGCTGCGTGCGCATCAGTTCCGGCAGCAGGCAGACGATCACCAGGTAAGCCGAACCGGCTGCGGTCAGGCGGGTCAGCACGCCGTCGATGTAGTCGGCGGTGGCCTTGCCCGGACGGATGCCCGGAATCAGCGCACCCGACTTCTTCAGGTTGTCGGCGGTTTCCTGCGAGTTGAACACCAGCGCGGTATAGAAGAACGCAAAGCCGGTGATCAGCGCAGCGAACACGATCATGTGCAGCGGCTCGCCCGGGCCCAGGGCATTGGCGACCTTCTGCAGGATCTGGCCAAAGGTGCTCTGGTTGGCGGCCTGGCCGGCCCACATGGTCAGCGTAGCCGGGAAGGCCAGCAGGCTGGAGGCGAAGATGGCCGGGATCACGCCCGCCATGTTCAGCTTCAGCGGCAGGAACGAGGTCTGGTTCATGTACGCGTTGCGGCCGCCCTGGCGACGTGCGTAGTTCACCGTGATGCGGCGCTGGCCGCGTTCGACGAACACCACGAAGAAGGTGAAGGCCAGCACCACGATGGCGATCAGCAGCAGCTGGATGAACTGGATGTTGCCGTCGCGGTAGGCATCGAAGGTATGGATGACCGCGGTCGGCAGGCCGGCCACGATGCCGGCGAAGATGATCAGCGACACGCCGTTGCCGATGCCGCGCTCGGTCACCTGCTCACCGACCCACATCAGGAACATGGTGCCGGCGGTCAGCGCGATCACGGCGGTGAGCACGAAGCCCATGCCCGGTGCGTAGACGACCGGAGCGCCCGACGGCGAGACCTGGCCCTGCAGGGCCAGGGCGATCGAACCGCCCTGCACCACTGCCAGCAGCACGGCGCCGATGCGCGAATACTGGGTGATCTTGCGGCGGCCGGACTCACCTTCCTTCTGCATCGCCTTCAGCGCGGGGAAGATGTGGACGGCCAGCTGCATCACGATCGATGCCGAAATGTACGGCATCACGTTCAGCGCGAAGATGCTGAAACGGTGCAGGGCGCCGCCCGAGAACATGTTGAACATGTCCACGATGCCGCCGCCCTGCTGTTGCATCATGGCAAGCATGGCATCGGGATTGACGCCCGGCACCGGCACGTAGCAGCCAATGCGATAGACGATCAAAGCCCCGACGACGAACAGCAAACGTTGGCGAAGTTCAGTGAACTTGCCCATTCCGCCCGCGAGGTTACCGATGCCAGCTTGCGCCATGATTTTCTTACTCCGTTACGCTGCCGCCGGCAGCTTCGATCGCGGCCTTGGCACCAGCCGTGGCAGCAATACCCTTCAGGGTGAACGCCTTGGTCACTTCGCCCTTGACGACGACCTTGGCCTTCTTGGCAGTGCTCGGGACCAGCTTGGCAGCACGCAGGGCGGCGAAGTCGATCTCACCGGCCGGCAGCTTGTCCAGCGCGTACAGCAGCACTTCAGCGGTGTCCTTGGCGATCGGCGAACGGAAGCCGATCTTCGGCAGACGACGCTGCATGGGGGTCTGGCCGCCTTCGAAGCCAGCCTTGATCTTGCCGCCACCCTTACGGGCGAACGAACCCTTGTGGCCGCGGCCGGCAGTCTTGCCCAGGCCCGAGCCGATACCGCGACCGACGCGGGTGCGCTCGGTGCGGGCGCCCGGTGCCGGGCTCAGTTCATTGAGACGCAGAGTCATGATCGATTACTCCTCAACCTTGACGAGGTAGTGAACGGTGTTGATCAGACCGCGAACCTGCGGGCTGTCCTTCAGTTCACGCACATCGTTGAGCTTGTTCAGACCCAGAGCACGCACCGACAGGCGGTGACGCGACTGAGCACCACGCAGGCCGCGCACCAGGCGCACCTTCACAGTCTTGTTGGACTCATTAGCCATGGTTGAGTTCCTCCACCTTCTTGCCGCGCTTGGCCGCGATGCGAGCCGGCGACTGCGCTGCAGTCAGGCCCTTCACGGTGGCACGCACCAGGTTGATCGGGTTGCGCGAACCGGTGGCCTTGGCCAGCACGTTCTTCACGCCCACCGCTTCCAGCACAGCGCGCATGGCACCGCCGGCGATGACGCCCGTACCTTCCGAAGCCGGCTGCATGAACACGCGTGCAGCGCCGTGGCCATCCTTGATGGTGTGCCACAGGGTGCCGTTGTTCAGGTCAACGCTGACCAGGTTCTTGCGAGCCTGTTCCATCGACTTCTGGATGGCGACCGGCACTTCGCGCGCCTTGCCATAGCCGAAACCGACCTTGCCTTCGCCGTCGCCGACCACGGTCAGGGCGGTGAAGGTGAACTGGCGACCGCCCTTGACGGTCTTGCTGACGCGGTTGACCGCGACCAGCTTTTCGATCATGCCGTCGTCGACTTTCTCTTCGCGGTTGCGGTCGCGATCGCGACCCCGCTGCTGACGTTCTTCTGCCATCTTGATTCCTTGGTTGTTTGGGTATGTACGGCTCGGGGCCGCTTATGGTTGTGGAGTACCGCGTTGTTCCGGTGGGCCGCTGCAGAAGAACGGCGCCGTCCAGCCTCGCTCAGGCTGGCGAGCAGGCGGGCAGGAGACGAACGCCCCCTGCCCTGACCTTTTAGAACTGCAGGCCGGCTTCGCGGGCGGCGTCAGCCAGGGCCTTGATGCGGCCGTGGTAACGGTAACCCGAACGATCGAAGGCAACCTTCTCGATGCCAGCGGCCTTGGCGCGCTCGGCAACGATGCGGCCAACCTTGGCAGCGGCGTCGGCGTTCTTGCCGTTCTTCAGGCCGTCCTTGACGTCGGCCTGGGTGGTGTTGGCAGCAGCCAGCACCTTGGAGCCGTCGGCGGTGAAGACCTGTGCGTACAGGTGCTGGCCGGTGCGCAGCACCGACAGACGGGCCACACCCAGCTCGCGGATGTGAGCACGGGTCGACTTGGCGCGACGCAGGCGGGCGATGTTCTTGTTCATGATGTGTTTTCCTTGAAAGCTGAAGGTCAGGCTTTTCCCTGGTGAGGGACTCGCGCTTAGGCCTTCTTGGCTTCCTTACGGATGATGACTTCGTCGGAGTACTTCACGCCCTTGCCCTTGTACGGTTCCGGCTTGCGGAACGCACGGATCTTGGCGGCAACTTCACCAACGACCTGCTTGTCGGCGCCCTGGACCAGGATCTCGGTCTGGGTCGGGGTGGTGATGGTGATGCCTTCCGGAGCAACGAACACCACCGGGTGCGAGAAACCGAGCGACAGGCTCAGGTCCTTGCCCTGCATGGCAGCACGGTAACCCACGCCGACCAGCTCCAGCTTGCGCTCGAAGCCTTCGGAAACACCCTTGACCATGTTGGACAGGATGGCGCGGACGGTACCGGTCAGCGGGATCAGATCCGCATTCTCGGTGCTCAGGGTGGCAACGCCGTTCTCGACGTTGATGGCAATGCCGGCCGGCTTCGGCAGCGACAGGGTGCCCTTCGGGCCCTTGACGGTGACGGATTCGGACTGGACGTTCAGTTCAACCTTACCCAGGTCGACGGGCTTCTTGGCTACGCGGGACATATTCTTACTCCTCTCGCCTTAGGCCACGAAGCACAGGACTTCGCCGCCGACGCCCAGCTGGCGCGCCTGCGCATCAGTCATGATGCCCTTGGAGGTGGAAATGATGGAGATACCCAGGCCGTTCATGACCTTCGGCAGTTCGCTCTTGCCGCGGTACTGGCGCAGGCCCGAACGCGAGAAGCGCTTCAGGGTCGCGATGACCGGCTTGCCTTCGAAATACTTCAGCACGATTTCCAGCTCGGACTTGTTGTTTTCCAGCTGGGTCACGCGCAGGTCGGTGATGTAACCCTCGTCCTTCAGGACCTGGGCGATCGCAACCTTGATCTTGGACGACGGGGCTTTCACCGTCTGCTTGCCAACCGCGGCCGCATTCTTGATGCGGACCAGCAGGTCGGCGATGGGATCAGTCATGCTCATATGAGTACCTTTGAGTGCACCGATATCCGCTTTCGCGAAAATCTGTTGTCTCCTGGAAACGGGCCAGGTCCCTTCTTGCGGCAGGCCAATGGCCTACCCCTACAACCCCGCTCGCGCAGGGCAAGACGCGGGAGTATACGCCAAAAGAGCCCGACTTGCGCCGGGCTCTTCGGGTTTTTTTGCTTGGGCAAGCCTGAATGCCTGCCCTGACCTGTTCAGGAACCCCCGGAGGGGTTCCTGGTCGCAGGACCGGCTGGGATTACCAGCTGGCCTTGCGCAGGCCCGGCACGTCGCCGCGCATGGTGGCTTCACGCAGCTTGTTGCGGCCCAGGCCGAACTTGCTGTAGACGCCACGCGGACGGCCCGACAGCTCGCAACGGTTGCGCTGGCGGCTCGGCGACGAATCGCGCGGCAGCTTGGCCAGCTTGGTTGCGGCTTCGATCTTCTCTTCGTAGCTCGACTCCAGCGAGGAGACGATCTTCTTCAGAGCGGCACGCTTGTCGGCGTACTTCTTGGCCAGCTTTTCCCGCTTGATGTCGCGGTTGACCATGGAGGTCTTTGCCATTTCGGTATCCTCGACGAATCAGTTACGGAACGGGAACTTGAACGCTGCCAGCAGCGCCTTCGCTTCCGCGTCGGTCTTCGCAGTGGTGGTGATGGCGATATCCATGCCGCGGATCGCGTCGACAGCGTCGAAGTCGATTTCCGGGAAGATGATCTGTTCCTTCACACCCATGTTGAAGTTGCCGCGACCGTCGAAGGAACGACCGGAAACACCACGGAAGTCGCGCACGCGCGGCAGCGAGATGTTGATCAGGCGATCCAGGAACTCGTACATCTTGTGGCGACGCAGCGTGGTCTTGCAGCCAATCGGCCAACCATCACGGATCTTGAACGACGCAACCGAGATACGCGACTTGGTGACAACCGGCTTCTGGCCGGAAATCTTGGTCATGTCGCCGACGGCGTTTTCCAGGATCTTCTTGTTGGTGGCCGCTTCGCCGACACCCATGTTCAGGGTGACCTTGACCAGCTTCGGCACTTCCATCGGATTGGTGTAGCCGAACTGCTTCATCAGCGCCGGCACCACTTCTTCCTTGTAAAACTTTTCGAGACGGGAAGTCATCTTCACATTCCTCAGGCGTCGAGCGCCTCACCGCTGGAGCGGAACACACGCAGTTTGCGTCCATCCTCCAGCACCTTGAAGCCAACGCGTTCGCCCTTGCCCGAAGCCGGGTTCAGCACATTCACGTTGGAGATATGGATCGACGCTTCACGCTCGACCACGCCGCCGGCAACGCCTGCCTGCGGATTCGGCTTGGTGTGGCGCTTGACGATGTTCACGTTGGCAACGACCACGCGGTCGCCGTCGACGCGAAGCACTTCGCCACGCTCGCCCTTGTCCTTGCCGGCATTGACGACAACCTGGTCGCCCTTCTTGATACGGTTAGCCATGATTATCTCCTGTCGCTCACAGCACTTCGGGAGCGAGCGAGACGATCTTCATGAACTTCTCCGAACGAAGTTCACGGGTCACCGGCCCGAAGATACGGGTACCGATCGGCTCCTGCTTGTTGTTCAGCAGAACGGCAGCGTTGCCGTCGAAGCGGATCAGCGAGCCGTCAGCGCGACGCACACCCTTGCGGGTACGCACCACGACGGCGTCATACACTTCACCCTTCTTGACCTTGCCGCGCGGAATCGCATCCTTCACGGTGACCTTGATGATGTCGCCGATACCGGCGTAACGGCGCTTGGAACCACCCAGCACCTTGAAGCACATCACCTGCTTGGCACCCGAATTGTCCGCGACGTCAAGGTAGCTCTGCATCTGGATCATGATTCAGACTCCTTATTCAGCCGCACGCGTGATGACTTCCACCACGCGCCAGTTCTTGGTCTTGGACATCGGAGCAATCTCGGTCACGCGGACGACATCGCCTTCCTTGCAGGCGTTGTCGGCATCGTGGGCGTGCAGCTTCGTCGAGCGCTTGATGTACTTGCCGTACAGCGCGTGCTTGACCTGACGCTCAACCAGGACGGTAACCGTCTTGTCCATCTTGTTGCTGACGACACGGCCTTCGACCGTGCGCAGCGCCTTGTTTTCAGTATTGTCGCTCATAGCGGCCATCCTTACTTCGTGCTGCCGAGCAGGGTCTTGACGCGAGCAATCTCGCGACGGACCCGGCGGATGTCGTGGGTCTTCGGCAGCTGGCCGGTGACCTGCTGCATACGGACAGAGAACTGTTCCTTACGCAGGTCGATCAGGTGGGCCTTGAGTTCGTCAGCCGACTTTTCACGGAGAGTTTTGATATCCATCAGCGCACCGTCCGGGTCACGAAAGTGGTGGTGACCGAGAGCTTGGCGGCTGCCAGGCGGAATGCCTCGCGTGCCACTTCTTCGGTAACACCCTCGATTTCATAGATCATGCGGCCGGGCTGGATCTGGGCCACCCAGTATTCCACGTTGCCCTTACCCGAACCCATTCGAACTTCGATGGGCTTCTTGGTGATGGGCTTGTCGGGGAACACACGGATCCACATCTTGCCGCCGCGCTTGACGTAGCGGCTGATCGAGCGGCGGGCCGCTTCGATCTGGCGCGCGGTCAGCTGACCGTGGGCGGTTGCTTTCAGACCGTACTCGCCGAAGCTGACAGCGTTGGCGCTCCAGCTCAGGCCTTCGTTACGGCCCTTGTGTACCTTGCGGTACTTGGTTCGCTTGGGTTGCAACATTGTCGTTACCTCGCTTCACGAGCCGGGCGCTGACGGTCACCGCGGTCGCCGCGATCGTGACGATCGTTGCGCGACGGGGTGTCGTCCTGCTTTTCCTGGCCAACCTGGGAGAAATCGAAGACTTCGCCCTTGTAGATCCAGACCTTGATGCCGATGATGCCGTAGGTCGTCTTGGCTTCAGCGAAGCCATAGTCGATGTCGGCACGCAGGGTGTGCAGCGGCACGCGGCCTTCGCGGTACCACTCCGAACGGGCGATTTCTGCACCGTTGAGGCGGCCGCCGACGTTGACCTTGATGCCCAGGGCACCCAGGCGCATCGCGTTGCCGACCGAGCGCTTCATTGCGCGGCGGAACATGATGCGACGCTCCAGCTGCTGGGCGATCGACTCGGCAACGAGCTGCGCGTCCAGTTCCGGCTTGCGCACTTCGGTGACGTTGATGTGCGCCGGGACGCCCATCATCTCGCTCACTTCCTTGCGCAGCTTCTCGATGTCCTCACCGCGCTTGCCGATCACCACGCCCGGACGGGCGGTGTGGATCGTCACGCGAGCGGTCTTGGCCGGACGCTCGATCAGGATCTTGCTGATGCCGGCCTGAGCCAGCTTCTTGCGCAGCATGTCGCGCACTTTCAGGTCGGCTGCCAGGTAACCAGCGAACTCGGCCTTGTTGGCGTACCACTTGGAGTTCCAGTCCTTGGAAATACCCAGGCGGATACCAATCGGATGAACTTTATGACCCATGGTCTTTTCCTTATCCGCTTACTTGCCGGCGCCCACAACCACAGTGATGTGGCTGGTGCGCTTGAGGATGCGGGTACCGCGGCCTTTCGCCCGCGCCATGAAACGCTTCAGGGTCGGACCTTCATCAACCATGATGGTCTGAACCTTCAGCTCGTCGACGTCGGCGCCCTGGTTGTTCTCGGCGTTTGCAATAGCCGACTCCACCACCTTCTTGATCAGGTGGGCAGCCTTCTTGTCCGAGAACTTCAGCAGGTTGACCGCACGCTCGGCCGGCAGACCGCGCACCTGGTCAGCGACCAGACGAGCCTTCTGCGGGGAGATGCGCGCAGTGCGCAGGATGGCTTTCGCTTCCATTGTCATCTCTCCTTACTTGCCCGACTTCTTGTCACCACCGTGACCCTTGAAGGTCCGGGTGATGGCAAATTCGCCGAGCTTGTGGCCGACCATGTTCTCGTTGACGAGAACCGGGATGTGGTTCTTGCCGTTATGCACGGCAATGGTGATGCCTACCATGTCAGGCAGGATCATCGAACGGCGCGACCAGGTCTTGATCGGCTTCTTGCTGCCCGCAGCGGCCTCCACCTTCTTGACGAGGTGGTGATCGACGAACGGGCCCTTCTTGAGTGAACGTGCCATGGTCGATTAGCCCCTACGATCGCGGACGATGAACTGCTGAGTGCGCTTGTTATGGCGCGTCTTGTAACCCTTGGTCGGAACACCCCACGGGGTGACCGGGTGCGGGTTACCCTGGCCGGCCTTCGCCTCACCACCACCGTGCGGGTGGTCAACCGGGTTCATGGCAGCACCACGAACGGTCGGGCGGACGCCGCGCCAACGCTTGGCACCGGCCTTGCCCAGCTTTTCCAGGCTGTGCTCGTCGTTGCCGACTTCACCGATGGTGGCGCAGCACTCGACCGGAACCTTACGCATTTCACCCGAGCGCAGGCGCAGGGTGGCGTAGATGCCTTCGCGGGCAACCAGCTGCACGGCCGCACCAGCGGCGCGGGCGATCTGAGCGCCCTTGCCGGGCTTCAGTTCGATGCAGTGGATGGTGGTACCGACCGGGATGTTGCGCAGCGGCAGGGTGTTGCCAGCCTTGATCGGGGCGTCCGAACCAGCGATCACCTGATCACCAGCCTTCAGGCCCTTCGGGGCGATGATGTAGCGGCGCTCACCGTCGACGTAGCACAGCAGGGCGATGTGGGCGGTGCGGTTCGGATCGTATTCGATGCGTTCCACGCGCGCCGGGATGCCCAGCTTGTTGCGCTTGAAGTCGATGATGCGGTAGTGCTGCTTGTGGCCACCACCGACGTGACGCACGGTGATGCGGCCGTGGTGGTTACGACCACCCGAGCGGCTCTGCGACTCGACCAGTGCGGCGTGCGGAGCACCCTTGTGCAGGTCGGGAGTAACCACGCGCACGGCCGAACGGCGGCCGGGAGAAGTGGGCTTGAATTTCATCAATGGCATGGGATGTACCTCAGGCCTTGGCCGTTACATCGATCGACTGGCCGTCGGCCAGGCGAACGTACGCCTTGCGCCAATCGCCGCGGCGGCCAGCACGGTTACGGAAGGACTTGTTCTTGCCCTTGACGTTGACCACGTTGACGGCTTCGACCTTGACGTCGAACAGCTGCTCAACCGCGGCCTTTACATCGGCCTTGGTGGCTTCGTTCGAAATTTCGAAGACATACTGGTTGGAGAGTTCCTGCAGGCGCGCGGTCTTTTCGGAGACACGCGGGGCACGCAGCACGCTGAAGATTTTTTCGTTGCTGTTCATGCCAGCCACTCCTCGACCTTCTTGACCGCGTCAGCGGTGATGACGACCGTGTCGGCACCAACCAGGGACACCGGGTCCAGACCCTGCACGTCACGCACTTCCACGTAGGGAACGTTGCGGGCCGACAGGTACAGGTGCTCGGAGGCTTCCTCGGTGACGATCAGCGGGCGCTTGCCCACTTCCAGGCCGGCCAGCTTGGCGATCAGACCCTTCGTGCTGGTCGCTTCGACGTCGAAGGACTCCACGATGGTCAGACGGCCCTGACGGTTCAGCTCGGACAGGATCGCGCACATGGCGGCACGGTACTGCTTACGATTGACCTTCTGCTCGAAGCTGCGCGGCTTGGCCGCGAAGGTGACACCGCCGCCGACGAAGATCGGAGCCGTCAGTGCGCCATGACGCGCGCCGCCGCCCTTTTGCTTCTTCGACTTCTTGGTGGTACCAGCCACTTCGGAGCGAGTCTTCTGTGCCTTGGTGCCGGCGCGACCGGCGTTGCGGTAAGCAACGACGACCTGGTGGACCAGATCTTCGCTGAAATCGCGACCGAACACGGCGTCGGAGACCGAGACCTTGTTGTTGCTACCCGTGATAACGAGTTCCATCGTCATCTCTCCTTATGCCTTGCTCGCCGGACGGACGATCACGTCGCCACCCGCCGCGCCCGGAACGGCGCCGCGAACTGCGATCAGACCGCGCTCGACGTCGACCTTGACCACTTCCAGGTTCTGGGTGCTCTGCTGCACCGCGCCCATGTGGCCCGACATCTTCTTGCCCGGGAAAACGCGACCCGGGGTCTGGCGCTGACCCAGCGAACCCGGCGCGCGATGCGACAGCGAGTTACCGTGGGTTGCATCGCCCATACGGAAGTTGTGGCGCTTGATGGTGCCCTGGAAACCCTTACCCTTGGTGACACCCTGGACGTCGACGATCTGGCCGACTTCGAAGATGTCCGCCTTGACTTCGCCGCCAACGGCGAAATCGCCGAGCTGCGCGTCTTCAACGCGGAATTCCCACAGGCCACGACCCGCTTCCACCTTCGCCTTGGCGAAGTGGCCGGCTTCCGGCTTGTTGACCAGGGCAGCGCGACGCGCGCCGACGGTCACCTGCACGGCGCTGTAGCCGTCGGTTTCGACGGTCTTGATCTGCGCGATGCGGTTGGGGGTTGCTTCGATCAGGGTCACCGGGATGGAGCGGCCATCTTCAGTGAACACGCGGCTCATGCCAGCCTTGCGGCCCACGAAGCCCAACGAATACTTCTTCGTCATGGTCGTAGTCCTCAGGTCAGCTTGATCTGAACGTCGACGCCGGCAGCCAGTTCGAGCTTCATCAGCGCGTCCACGGTCTTGTCATTCGGGTCAACGATATCGAGCACGCGCTTGTGCGTGCGGGTCTCGTACTGGTCACGCGCGTCCTTGTCGACGTGCGGGGAAACGAGGACGGTGTAACGCTCGATCTTGGTCGGCAGCGGGATCGGGCCACGCACTTGCGCGCCGGTCCGCTTGGCCGTTTCAACGATCTCGCTGGCCGAACGGTCGATCAGACGATGATCGAACGCTTTCAGCCGGATCCGGATCTTTTGGTCCGCCATGGCGGTAGGTTCCTTCGTTAAAAGAGCGACAGACAAAGCCTCTGGGTTGCTTTGTCCCGTGAAATCCCTGAATACAGACGGCCCGCACTCCTGCAGGCCGACAAGGTCAATCCATAGACCCCAAAAACGTAGGCAGGCCAGTTTCCCGGTCTGCCCAGACGTGGAAGCATAATGGCACGCAAGGCAGCTGTCAACAGTTGCCTGTTGACGCCGCCTGAATGGCATTGACCGTTCCTGGTCCGGGGAACACAAGGCACATCCTGTGCCTGCTTTCCCATTTGATACGCCCCGATGCCCTACCCAGGCAACATCGGGGCGCAGATACTACCAGATTACGCGATGATCTTCGAGACCACGCCGGCGCCGACGGTACGGCCGCCTTCGCGGATGGCGAAGCGCAGGCCTTCGTCCATTGCCACCGGGTTGATCAGCTCGACAACCATCTTCACGTTGTCGCCCGGCATCACCATCTCGACGCCTTCCGGCAGGTTGGCCTTACCGGTGATGTCGGTGGTACGGAAGTAGAACTGCGGGCGGTAGCCGTTGAAGAACGGGGTGTGACGGCCGCCTTCGTCCTTCGACAGCACGTACACTTCGCCTTCGAAGGTGGTGTGCGGCTTGATGGTGCCCGGCTTGGCCAGAACCTGGCCGCGCTCGACGTCGTCACGCTTGGTGCCGCGCAGCAGCAGACCGGCGTTGTCGCCTGCCTGGCCCTGGTCCAGCAGCTTGCGGAACATTTCGACGCCGGTCACGGTGGTCTTCTGAACCGGACGGATACCGACGATTTCGATTTCTTCGCCGACCTTGATCACGCCGCGCTCGATACGACCGGTCACCACGGTGCCGCGGCCCGAGATCGAGAACACGTCTTCCACCGGCATCAGGAACGGCTTGTCGACTGCACGCTCCGGCTCCGGAATCCAGGTGTCCAGCGCGTCGACCAGCTTGATGATCGCCGGCACGCCGATGTCGCTCTGGTCGCCTTCCAGCGCCAGACGAGCCGAACCCGAGATGATCGGGGTATCGTCGCCCGGGAACTCGTACTTGCTCAGCAGTTCGCGGACTTCCATTTCGACCAGTTCCAGCAGCTCGGCATCGTCAACCATGTCGGCCTTGTTCAGGAACACGACGATGTACGGCACGCCGACCTGACGCGACAGCAGGATGTGCTCGCGGGTCTGCGGCATCGGGCCGTCAGCGGCCGAGCACACCAGGATCGCGCCGTCCATCTGGGCGGCACCGGTGATCATGTTCTTGACGTAGTCAGCGTGGCCCGGGCAATCGACGTGGGCGTAGTGACGGGTGGTGGATTCGTATTCGACGTGCGCGGTCGAGATCGTGATACCACGAGCCTTCTCTTCCGGAGCGGCGTCGATTGCCGAGTAATCCTTGAATTCGCCACCGAAGCGCTCGGCACCGATCTTGGTCAGTGCAGCGGTCAGCGTGGTCTTGCCATGGTCGACGTGACCGATGGTGCCGACGTTGACGTGCGGCTTGGTGCGCTCGAACTTACCCTTTGCCATTGTTGTTTACCTTGATTTTGAAAGTGGTTTTCAGGAGAGGCTGAGCGAGGCTCAGCCCTTCTTCATGACGGCTTCGGCGATGTTGTTCGGCGCCGGCTCGTAATGGTCGAATTCCATGGTGAAGGTGGCGCGGCCCTGGGTCTGCGAACGCAGCGCAGTGGCGTAGCCGAACATTTCACCCAGCGGGATCATCGCGTTGATGATCGAAGCGGAGCCGTCACCGGTGGTGTCCGAACCCTGCAGCACGCCGCGACGACGGCTGACGTCGCCCATCACGTCACCCTGGTAGTCTTCCGGGGTCACGATCTCGACCTTCATGATCGGCTCCAGCAGGACCGGCTTGGCCTTGGAGAAGCCCTGCTTGAAGGCCATCGACGAGGCCAGCTTGAACGCCATTTCCGACGAGTCGACGTCGTGGTACGAGCCGAACACCAGCTTCACCTTGACGTCCACGACCGGGAAGCCAGCCAGCGGACCGCTGGTGATGGTTTCGCGCAGGCCCTTTTCGATCGACGGGATGAATTCCTTCGGAATCACACCACCGGTGATGTCGTTGATGAACAGGAAGTCGTCCTTGATCAGCGGAGCGATCTTGGCATCGGCACGGTCTTCAGCAGTGATCGGCGACAGTTCGATCACGACGTGACCGTACTGACCCTTACCACCGGACTGCTTGGCGTGCTTGTAGTCCGACTTCACGTCAGCCAGGGTGATGGTTTCGCGGTAGGCCACCTGCGGCGCGCCGACGTTGGCTTCAACGTTGAACTCGCGCTTCAGGCGGTCGACGATGATGTCCAGGTGCAGCTCGCCCATGCCCGAGATGATGGTCTGGCCGGATTCTTCGTCGGTCTTGACGCGGAACGACGGATCTTCCTGCGCCAGACGGCCCAGGGCCAGACCCATCTTTTCCTGGTCCGACTTGGTCTTCGGTTCGACGGCCATCGAGATCACCGGCTCCGGGAACGTCATGCGCTCCAGGATGATCGGCTGGTCGATCGAGCACAGGGTGTCACCAGTGGTGGTGTCCTTCAGGCCCACGGCAGCGGCGATGTCACCGGCCAGAACTTCCTTGATTTCTTCGCGGTTGTTCGAGTGCATCTGCAGGATGCGGCCGATGCGCTCCTTCTTGCCCTTCACCGAGTTCAGCACGGTGTCGCCGCCATTCAGGGTGCCCGAGTAGACACGGAAGAAGGTCAGCGCGCCGACGAACGGGTCGGTGATGATCTTGAAGGCCAGCGACGAGAACGGAGCCTTGTCGTCGGACTTGCGGGTCATGGCGACGTTTTCGTCGTCCACGTCGGTACCGGTCACGTCCGGCACGTCAACCGGCGACGGCAGCAGCTGGATCACGCCGTCCAGCATGGCCTGCACGCCCTTGTTCTTGAACGCCGAACCGCAGTACATCGGGACGATTTCGGTGGCCAGGGTACGGGTACGCAGCGCGTTGATGATTTCCGACTCGGCCAGCTCTTCGCCGCCCAGGTACTTTTCCATCAGCTCTTCGCTGGCTTCAGCCGCGGTCTCGATCATGAAGGTACGGGCTTCTTCAGCCTTTTCCTGCAGCTCGGCCGGGATGTCGCCGTACTCGAACTTCATGCCCTGCGAAGCTTCATCCCAGTGGATGGCCTTCATCTTCAGCAGGTCGACAACGCCCTTGAAGCCTTCTTCAGCACCGATCGGCAGCTGCATCGGCACGGCGACGGCGCCGAGCTTGGCCTTCAGCTGGTCACGGACCTTGTAGAAGTTGGCGCCGGTGCGGTCCATCTTGTTGACGAACGCAATGCGCGGCACCTTGTAGCGGTTGGCCTGGCGCCACACGGTTTCCGACTGCGGCTGCACGCCACCGACGGCACACAGCACGAACACCGCACCGTCGAGCACGCGCAGCGAGCGCTCCACTTCGATGGTGAAGTCGACGTGCCCGGGGGTGTCGATGATGTTGAAGCGGTGCTCCGGCAGGGACTTGTCCATGCCCTTCCAGAACGCGGTGGTGGCAGCGGACTGGATCGTGATGCCACGTTCCTGTTCCTGCTCCATCCAGTCCATGGTGGCGGCGCCGTCGTGCACTTCACCGATCTTGTGGCTCTTGCCGGTGTAGAACAGGATGCGCTCGGACGTGGTGGTCTTGCCGGCATCGATGTGGGCCATGATGCCGAAGTTACGGTAACGCTCGATGGGAGTGGAACGGGCCACGGGGAGCCTCTCAGATTTCTTGGATTTCGGATGGCCGAACGCCGCCTTGCGGCGGCCTTCGGATTGGCGCAGCCCTTCTGGGGCCGCGAGGCAGCACCTTGATGGTGCTGCCCTGCCTGTTTTACAAGGCCGTCAAACTCACCAGCGGTAGTGGGCGAATGCCTTGTTGGCTTCGGCCATGCGGTGGGTTTCTTCGCGCTTCTTGATGGCGCCACCACGGTTTTCCGCGGCGTCGATCAGTTCAGCAGCCAGCTTCTTCGGCATGGTGTTCTCACCACGCTTGCGCGCGGAGTCGATCAGCCAACGCATGGCCAGGGCCATCTTGCGCGAGGCGCGCACTTCGACCGGCACCTGGTAGGTAGCGCCGCCGACGCGACGCGACTTCACTTCGACCGCCGGAGCGACGTTGTCCAGAGCCTTCTGCACCAGCTCGATCGAGTTGGCGTTCTTCTCGGAGATGACGTCCATGGCACCGTACACGATCTTTTCAGCGACGGACTTCTTGCCGCTCTGCATGACCATGTTGATGAAACGGGCGATGGTTTCGCTTCCGTGCTTCGGATCCGGCAGGACGGAACGCTGCGGAGTATTACCCTTACGCGACATAGTGCTCTCCCCTTAGGCCTTCGGACGCTTGGCGCCGTACTTGGAACGGGCCTGGCGACGCTTGGCAACGCCGGCGGCGTCGAGCGAGCCACGAACGGTGTGGTAACGCACACCCGGCAGATCCTTGACGCGACCGCCACGGATCAGGACCACGGAGTGCTCCTGCAGGTTGTGGCCTTCACCGCCGATGTAGGAAATGACTTCTTCCTGGTTGGTCAGGCGGACCTTGGCAACCTTGCGCAGAGCCGAGTTCGGCTTCTTCGGGGTGGTGGTGTAGACGCGCGTGCAGACGCCACGGCGCTGCGGGCACTTGTCGAGCGCCGGCGAGGCACTCTTGTACGTAGTAGCTTGCCGCGGCTTGCGGACCAGCTGGTTGATCGTCGCCATCAGTAGGTTCTTCTGATTGGTGGCCGGAAATCCGGCCAGAGATGCGGAAATGTTAAAGCAGGCCAAAATTCTGGCCTGCTGAGACAGACGATTGTAGCAACCTGTCAGGAACGCAGTCAAACGCGTTCTGTCAAGCCCGTTCCTGATCCTGGAACGTTACTGGGGGGCCTCCATGTACCCCGTTCAGGTTGGCGGGGTGAACCGCGAGCGGTCCACCCTGCCCTTTCCCAATCCCGTCGTTGCACCGACGGGGTGGTCCGGCGTTGCCGCCGGACCGGTGTTTCAGTCTTCCGAAGCCTGTTCAGCTTCCACTTCGGCGGCCGGTGCTTCAGCCGCGGCCGGGGTACCGGTCAGGGCCTGCATCTCCGAGTCGGTGAGACCCGAAGCGCCACGACGGCGGCTGCTGTGGTAGGACAGGCCGGTACCGGCCGGAATCAGACGGCCGACGATGACGTTTTCCTTCAGGCCGCGCAGGTTGTCCTTGGTGCCGCGGACGGCAGCTTCGGTCAGCACGCGGGTGGTTTCCTGGAACGACGCCGCCGAGATGAACGATTCGGTGGCCAGCGATGCCTTGGTGATACCCAGCAGCACCGGATCGAAGTGAGCCGGCAGTTCGCTGCGGGTGGCCAGGCGCGCATTCTCCTCGATCACGCGCTGACGCTCCACCTGTTCACCGTTCAGGAACTTGCTGCTGCCCTGGTCGGTGATCTCGACCTTGCGCAGCATCTGGCGGGTGATGACTTCGATGTGCTTGTCGTTGATCTTCACGCCCTGCAGGCGGTACACGTCCTGGATTTCCTTCACCAGGTAGGCGGCCAGCGGTTCGACGCCCAGCAGACGCAGGATGTCCTGCGGGCTCGGTTCGCCGTCCACGATGGTTTCGCCCTTGGTCACGTGCTCACCTTCGAACACGATCACCTGGCGGTACTTCGGAATCAGCTCTTCGTGTTCCGAACCATCGGTGTCCTTGATGATCAGGCGCTGCTTGCCCTTGGTGTCCTTGCCGAAGCTGATGATGCCCGAACGCTCGGCCAGCACCGCCGGATCCTTCGGCTTGCGCGCTTCGAACAGATCGGCCACGCGCGGCAGACCACCGGTGATGTCGCGGGTCTTGGAGGCTTCCTGCGGGATCTTGGCGACCACGTCGCCCACGCCCACCGGGGCGCCGTCCTGCAGGTTGACGATCGAGCGCGGCGGCAGCAGGTACTGCGCCGGCAGATCGGTGCCCGGGATGGACAGGTCGTTGCCCTTGGCGTCGACGATGCGCACGATCGGGCGCAGGTCCTTGGCCTGTGCACCACGACGCTTCGGATCGGTGATTTCGCGCGAAGCCAGACCGGTCAGTTCATCGGTCTTTTCGATGACGGTGATGCCGTCGACGAAGTCGATGAAGCGGATGAAACCGGCCACTTCCGACACGATCGGGTGGTTATGCGGATCCCAGTTGGCCACGGTCTGGCCAGCCTTGATCGCATCACCGTCCTTGGACGTGATGGTGGCACCGTACGGCAGCTTGTAACGCTCACGCTCACGGCCGTGGGCATCGAGCACCGAGATTTCGCCCGAGCGCGACACTGCCACCAGCGAGCCGTTGGCGTGCTCGACCGACTTGAGGTTGCTGAACTTGACCGAACCGGTGGTCTTGACGGTGATGTTGTCGACCGCAGCAGCTCGCGACGCCGCACCACCGATGTGGAACGTACGCATGGTCAGCTGGGTACCCGGCTCACCGATGGACTGGGCGGCGATGACGCCGACCGCTTCACCGATGTTGACCAGGTGGCCACGGGCCAGATCGCGGCCGTAGCAACGGGCGCAGACGCCGAAGGCCGATTCGCAGGAGATGGTCGAGCGGACCTTGATGGTCTGCACGCCGGCATCTTCCAGCTTGGCCACCCAGGCTTCGTCGAGCAGGGTGTTGCGGGTCACGATCGGATCTTCGTCATTGCCCGGCAGGAACACGTCCTCGGCAACCACGCGACCCAGCACGCGGTCCTTCAACGGCTCGACCACGTCGCCGCCTTCCACGATCGGGGTCATGATCAGGCCTTCGGTGGTACCGCAATCCACCTCGGTGATCACCACGTCCTGCGCCACGTCGACCAGACGACGGGTCAGGTAACCCGAGTTCGCGGTCTTCAGCGCGGTATCGGCCAGACCCTTACGGGCGCCGTGGGTGGAGTTGAAGTACTCCTGCACGTTCAGGCCTTCGCGGAAGTTCGCCTTGATGGGCGTCTCGATGATCGAGCCATCGGGACGGGCCATCAGGCCGCGCATGCCGGCCAGCTGACGGATCTGCGCCTGGCTGCCTCGCGCACCGGAGTCGGCCATGATGTACAGCGAATTCATCGACTTCTGGTCGATGGTTTCGCCCTTGGCATTGACCACCTTCTCGGTACCAATGGTGTCCATCATCGCCTTGGCGATGCGTTCATTGGTACGCGACCAGATGTCGACCACCTTGTTGTAGCGCTCGCCGGCGGTGACCAGGCCCGACTGGTACTGCTCCTGGATTTCCAGCACTTCGGCTTCGGCCTCGGTGAGGATGCCCTTCTTCTCGTCGGGGATCAGCATGTCGTCGATGCCGATGGAGACGCCGGCGCGGGTCGCGTAGGCGAAGCCGGTGTACATCAGCTTGTCGGCGAACACGACCGTGTCCTTCAGACCCAGCTGGCGGTAGCTGGAGTTGATCAGGCGGCTGATGTTCTTCTTGGTCAGCTCGGTGTTGGCCAGCGCGAACGGCAGGCCTTCCGGCAGGATTTCAGCCAGCAGGGCGCGACCGATCGTGGTGTCCACGATCGAGGTCTTGTTCTGCTTGTTGCCTTCCTCGTCGGTCACCACTTCGGTGATGCGGACCTTGACGCGCGCGTGCAGTTCCACCACGCGGTTGTCGTAGGCGCGCTTGACTTCGGCGATGTTGGCGAAGGCCATGCCCTCGCCCTTCTTGTTTTCCAGCGAGCGGGTCATGTAGTACAGACCCAGCACGACGTCCTGCGACGGCACGATGATCGGCTCGCCGTTGGCCGGCGACAGGATGTTGTTGGTGGACATCATCAGCGCACGCGCTTCCAGCTGGGCTTCCAGCGAGAGCGGCACGTGGACGGCCATCTGGTCACCGTCGAAGTCGGCGTTGAACGCGGTGCAGACCAGCGGGTGCAGCTGGATGGCCTTGCCTTCGATCAGCACCGGCTCGAACGCCTGGATGCCCAGACGGTGCAGGGTCGGCGCACGGTTCAGCATCACCGGATGTTCGCGGATGACCTCTTCCAGGATGTCCCAGACTTCGGCTTCTTCGCGCTCGACCAGCTTCTTGGCGGCCTTGATGGTGGTGGCCAGGCCACGACGCTGCAGCTTGGCGAAGACGAACGGCTTGAACAGTTCCAGCGCCATCTTCTTCGGCAGGCCGCACTGGTGCAGGCGCAGGTACGGACCGACCACGATGACCGAACGGCCCGAGTAGTCCACGCGCTTGCCCAGCAGGTTCTGGCGGAAGCGACCCTGCTTGCCCTTGATCATGTCGGCCAGCGACTTCAGCGGGCGCTTGTTGGTGCCGGTGATGGCACGGCCGCGACGGCCGTTGTCCAGCAGCGCATCGACCGATTCCTGCAGCATGCGCTTTTCATTGCGCACGATGATGTCCGGCGCGCTCAGTTCGAGCAGGCGGCGCAGGCGGTTGTTACGGTTGATGACGCGGCGGTACAGGTCGTTCAGGTCGGAGGTCGCGAAGCGGCCGCCGTCCAGCGGGACCAGCGGACGCAGGTCCGGCGGCAGCACCGGCAGCACGGTCATGACCATCCATTCCGGACGGTTGCCCGATTCCAGGAAGGCTTCGATCAGCTTGATGCGCTTGGTCAGTCGCTTCAGCTTGGTTTCCGAACCGGTGCTGGCGATTTCTTCGCGCAGGCGGGTCATTTCCGACTGCAGGTCGATGGTGCGCAGCAGTTCGTACACGGCCTCGGCGCCCATGGCGGCGTCGAAGTCGTCACCGTGCTCCTGGCGGGCCTGCAGGTACTGTTCTTCGGTCAGCAGCTGGCGGCGCTCCAGGGCGGTCAGGCCCGGCTCGGTCACCACGTAGGCTTCGAAGTACAGCACGCGCTCGATGTCGCGCAGGGTCATGTCCAGCATCAGGCCGATGCGCGACGGCAGCGACTTCAGGAACCAGATGTGCGCGACCGGCGAGGCCAGGTCGATGTGGCCCATGCGCTCGCGGCGCACCTTGGCCAGGGTCACTTCGGTGCCGCACTTTTCGCAGACCACGCCGCGGTGCTTCATGCGCTTGTACTTGCCGCACAGGCACTCGTAGTCCTTCACCGGGCCGAAGATGGCGGCGCAGAACAGGCCGTCACGTTCCGGCTTGAAGGTACGGTAGTTGATGGTTTCCGGCTTCTTCACTTCGCCGAAGGACCACGAACGGATCAGGTCCGGCGAGGCCAGCGCGATCTTGATCGCGTCGAAGTCCAGCGTCTGGCGCTGCTGGTTGAAGAGGTTGAGCAGGTCTTTCATGGTGTTCTCCGAAAGGAGGAATGCTGTGTCGATGGGCTTTCAGTTCACTGCCAGCGGCGCGGCGGCGGTGACCGCCGCGCCGGCATGGATCAGTTGTCTTCCAGTTCCATGTTGATGGCCAGCGAGCGGATTTCCTTCACGAGCACGTTGAAGGATTCCGGCATGCCCGCGACCATCTCGTGCTCACCGTCGACGATGTTCTTGTACATCTGGTTGCGGCCCTGCACGTCATCGGACTTCACCGTCAGCATTTCCTGCAGGGTGTAGGCCGCGCCGTAGGCTTCCAGCGCCCAGACTTCCATTTCACCGAAGCGCTGGCCGCCGAACTGCGCCTTGCCGCCCAGCGGCTGCTGGGTGACGAGCGAGTACGGACCGGTCGAACGGGCGTGCATCTTGTCGTCGACCAGGTGGTTCAGCTTCAGGTAGTGCATGTAGCCAACGGTGGTGTGGCGATCGAAGGCTTCACCGGTGCGGCCGTCGTACAGCTGGGTCTGGCCACTGCTCGGCAGGTCGGCCAGTTCCAGCATGCGCTTGATTTCCGCTTCGGTGGCACCGTCGAACACCGGGGTGGCCATCGGCACGCCGTCGGTCAGGTTGCGGGCCAGGCGCAGCAGTTCCTCGTCGCTGAACTGCGACAGGTCGACACGGTTGGCCACGTTGGTGTCATCGTGGTTGTAGATGTCGTCCAGGAACTTGCGCAGGTCGGCCACGGCCGCCTGGGCTTCCATCATCGCCTGGATCTTGCGACCCAGACCCTTGGCTGCCCAGCCCAGGTGCACTTCCAGGATCTGCCCGATGTTCATACGCGACGGCACGCCCAGCGGGTTCAGCACGATGTCCACGGTTTCGCCCGAGGCCATGTACGGCATGTCCTCGACCGGCACCACGTTGGACACCACACCCTTGTTACCGTGGCGGCCTGCCATCTTGTCGCCCGGCTGGATGCGGCGCTTCACGGCCAGGAACACCTTGACCATCTTCAGCACGCCCGGGGCGAGGTCGTCGCCGGCGGTGATCTTGCCGCGCTTGTCGGCGAAGCGACGCTCGAATTCCTTCTCGTGCGCCTGGATCTGCTTCTGTGCGCGCTCGATGGCTTCCGAAGCGTCCTCGTCCTTCATGCGCAGGGCGAACCAGTCGGCCTTCTTCAGACCGTCCAGGAAGGCGTCGGAGATCACGTCGCCCTTCTTCAGGCCGGCGCCACCGTTGACCACCTTGCCCACGATCTGCGAACGCAGACGCATGTAGATGGCCGCTTCCAGGATGCGGAACTGGTCGTCGAAGTCCTTCTTGACGCGCTTGATTTCAGACTCTTCGATCTGACGGGCGCGCTTGTCCTTCTCGATGCCATCGCGGGTGAAGACCTGCACGTCGATGACGGTGCCGTCCATGCCCGGCGGAACACGCAGCGAGCTGTCCTTCACGTCCGAAGCCTTCTCGCCGAAGATCGCGCGCAGCAGCTTCTCTTCCGGGGTCAGCTGGCTTTCGCCCTTCGGGGTGACCTTGCCGACCATGATGTCGCCGGCGCGGACTTCGGCACCGATGTACACCACGCCGCTTTCGTCCAGGCGGTTCAGCGCCTGCTCGGAAACGTTCGGGATGTCGGCGGAGATTTCTTCCGGCCCCAGCTTGGTGTCACGCGCGACGCAGGTCAGCTCTTCGATGTGGATCGTGGTGTAACGATCCTCTTCCACCACGCGCTCGGAGAGCAGGATGGAGTCTTCGAAGTTGTAGCCGTTCCACGGCATGAACGCGATCAGCATGTTCTGGCCCAGGGCCAGTTCGCCGATGTCGGTGGACGGACCGTCGGCCAGCACGTCGCCGCGGGCGATGATGTCGCCCACCTGGACCAGCGGACGCTGGTTGATGCAGGTGTTCTGGTTCGAACGGGTGTACTTGACCAGGTTGTAGATGTCCACGCCGGCATCGGTGGCGCCGACGATTTCTTCTTCAACCACCTTCACCACGATGCGCGCGGCGTCGATCTGCACGATCTCGCCACCACGACGGGCATTGACGGTCACACCCGAGTCACGGGCCACGGCGCGTTCGATGCCGGTACCCACCAGCGGCTTCTGCGCACGCAGGGTCGGCACGGCCTGGCGCTGCATGTTGGCGCCCATCAGTGCACGGTTGGCGTCATCGTGCTCCAGGAACGGAACCAGCGCGGCTGCGATCGACACGGTCTGCATCGGCGAGACGTCCATGAAGTGGACTTCTGCCGGCGGCTTCAGCAGCGATTCGCCCTGGAAGCGGCAGGGAACGAACTGCTCGGTCAGCACGCTGTTGGCGTCGGTCAGCGCGTTGGCCTGCGCAATGACGTACTCGTTTTCTTCGATGGCCGACAGGAATTCGACTTCGTCGTACACCTTGCCGTCCACGACCTTGCGGTACGGGGTCTCGAGGAAACCGTACTGGTTGGTGCGGGCGTACACGGCCAGCGAGTTGATCAGGCCGATGTTCGGGCCTTCCGGGGTTTCGATGGTGCAGACGCGGCCGTAATGGGTCGGGTGCACGTCGCGCACTTCGAAGCCGGCGCGCTCACGGGTCAGACCGCCCGGGCCCAGGGCCGAGACGCGACGCTTGTGGGTCACTTCCGACAGCGGGTTGTTCTGATCCATGAACTGCGACAGCTGCGAGGAGCCGAAGAACTCCTTGATGGCTGCGGCGACCGGCTTGGCGTTGATCAGCTCCTGCGGGGTCAGGCCTTCGGATTCGGCCATCGACAGGCGTTCCTTGACCGCGCGCTCGACGCGGACCAGGCCCACGCGGAACACGTTCTCGGCCATTTCACCGACCGAACGCACGCGACGGTTGCCTAGGTGATCGATGTCATCGACCACGCCGCGACCGTTGCGGATCTCGGTCAGGACCTTGATCACGTCCAGGATGTCGGAGCTGTCGCCGTGGGCGGCAACCAGGCGCTTGGATTCTTCGTCGTTACGCTCGCCGTAGTACTTGCGGTCGTACAGCACGGCTTCGCCGGTGGTTTCCTTGCGGCCCACGCGACGGTTGAACTTCATGCGGCCGACCGCGGACAGGTCGTAGCGCTCGAAGGTGAAGAACAGGTTGTGGAACAGGTTCTGCGCGGCATCCTTGGTCGGCGGCTCGCCCGGACGCATCATGCGGTAGATTTCGACCAGGGCTTCCAGCTGGGTCTTGGTCGGATCGATGCGCAGGGTGTTGGACAGGTACGGGCCACGATCCAGGTCGTTCACCCACAGGGTGCCCACCGCATCGACGCCGGCCTTGCGGAAGTTCTGCAGCTGTTCGTCGCTGATTTCGTCGTTGGCCTGGGCCAGCAGTTCACCGGTCGACGCATCGACCACGTCGTGCGACAGGATGCGGCCGACGATGTAGTCGTCCGGCACGGCCAGGGCGGCAATGCCCGAGGCTTCCAGCTGCTTGATGTGGCGCGCGGTGATGCGCTTGCCGGCTTCCACGATGACCTTGTCGCCGTCGGCGAGGTCGAAGCCCAGGGTTTCGCCACGCAGGCGCTCGGGCACCAGCTCCAGCTGGACGCCTTCATCCGGGTTGATGTGGAAGGTGTTGATCTCGAAGAACTCGGCCAGCATCTCTTCGTTGCTGTAGCCAAGCGCGCGCAGCAGGATCGACACCGGCAGCTTGCGGCGGCGGTCGATACGGGTGAACAGCGCGTCCTTCGGGTCGAACTCGAAGTCCAGCCAGGAGCCGCGGTAAGGAATGATGCGGGCGCTGTACAGCAGCTTGCCCGAGCTGTGGGTCTTGCCACGGTCGTGGTCGAAGAACACACCCGGCGAGCGGTGCAGCTGCGAGACGATGACGCGCTCGGTGCCGTTGACGATGAAGGTGCCGTTTTCGGTCATCAGCGGGATTTCGCCCAGATAGACCTCCTGCTCCTTCACGTACTTGATGGCCTTGGTCGACGACTCACGGTCGTAGATGACCAGGCGCACGGTGACGCGCAGCGGCGCGCCGTAGCTCATGCCACGCTGGCGGCACTCACGCTCGTCGAAGACCGGGTCGCCCAGCTTGTAGCCGACGTATTCCAGGGCGGCATTGCCGCTGTAGCTGGCGATCGGGAAGACCGACTTCAGCGCAGCGTGCAGGCCATAATCGGCGCGCTTGGCCGGATCGACGTTTTCCTGAAGGAAATCACGGTAGGAATCCACCTGGATGGCGAGCAGGAAGGGAACTTCCAGGATCGAGCGCTGCTTGCCGAAATCCTTGCGGATGCGCTTTTTTTCGGTGAACGAATAGGACGTCATGAGGTCTTCCACCTTGTTGTGCGGGTCGTGCGTCCACAACCCGAAGGGAACTTGAAATTGTCAGTTGGAAGTCGCTGGTATTGCCGGCACCAGCACGCCTTCTCCCGCTACTTCCAACTGCCAACTCGTCTGCTACCACGCCCCTGCTGCCGCGCGCTGCGCTGGCCGGCCGGGGTTTGACTGCAGCCCGTGTTGGGCTTTTTTCCGCTTGTTGCATCCACGCAGGGCGTGGATCTACCGATGGGTTCCACGCAGGGCGTGGATAGACACCACCGCAGGAACGACCAAAGGCCGGGGGCTTACGCCCCCAGCCTTGGCTGCATCGCCGTGAATCGATGACGATGCAAGGGAAGTGCTTACTTGACTTCGACAGTCGCGCCAGCAGCTTCCAGGTCCTTCTTCATCTTCTCGGCTTCGTCCTTCGAAGCGCCTTCCTTCAGGACGCCACCGGCTTCGGCCAGGTCCTTCGCTTCCTTCAGGCCCAGGCCGGTGATGGCGCGGACGGCCTTGATGACTTCGACCTTCTTGTCGCCGGCAGTCTTCAGGGTGACGGTGAATTCGGTCTGCTCTTCAACAGCGGCAGCCGGGCCAGCGGCAGCAGCCACGGCAACCGGAGCAGCGGCGGAGACGCCGAACTTTTCTTCGATGGCCTTGACCAGCTCCATCACTTCCATCAGGGACTTCTCGGCGATGGCGTCGACGATCTGTTCGTTGGTAAGGGACATGATAATTACCTTTGGATGTTTTTCTGGATTGAGGTTCCGTCAGGAACCACGATTAGTCGAAACTCAGGCGGTCTCGGCGGCCGGTTCAGCAGCGTCGGCGGCGACGTCGCCACCACCCTGCTTGTCGCCGATTGCCTTGATGGCGCGGGCAAACATCGTGACCGGCTCGGTCAGGACGCGGGCCAGCATGGCCAGGGCCTGGTCGCGGGTCGGCAGCGATGCCAGCACGTCGACGTGGCTTGCCGGGAACACTTCACCACCGATGGCGACGACCTTAGCCTTCAGCTTGTCGTTGCCCTTGGCGGCTTCCTTGATCAGGCGACCGGCTGCGCCGGGCTCCTCGAGCGAGAACGCGTACAGCAGCGGACCAACCATCTGGTCCTGTGCGACTGCGAACTCGGTGCCTTCAACAGCGCGCGACGCCAGGGTGTTCTTGACAACCTTCAAGAAAACACCGGTTTCACGAGCCTGCTTACGCATCGCGGTCATCTGAGCGACCGTGGTGCCAGCGTATTCAGCTGCGATCAAGGAGTGGGCCTTGGCGGCGACGTCTGCCAGCTCGGCGACTACTTCTTGCTTCTGGGACAGATTGAGAGCCATTGCACTCCTCCAATTGAACTCCGCTTACGGCTCCTGCCGTGTGCGGTCCTGTGCGGCATCCGTCCTGGACGCCGGGAACATCGGAATGATGTTCCGGGGGTGGGCCGTTCCAGACCTGGAGTGCAATCGGGGAAGATCCCAGACGTGCGTGAACCAGAAAAACTCCAGAAGGGCACCATCTACGCAGGTTGATTCCGGGGAATCGATTAAGCGGTCATTGCTGCGCCGGCGGCGACTCCCTGCCATATCGAGCTTCCGTGCCCGTCGCCGGTATTGCCACGACCGCGCCTGCGGTCTTTGACGGCTACCGCCGGCGGTGTACGGCCGGCGATGCCTTCAAATGTCACGGTCACGGTGCCCGAAGGTACCGTGACCGCTTGAAACAATTACTTCAGGGTCAGCGACGACTGGTCGACGGTGACGCCCGGGCCCATCGTCGAGCTGACCGAAACCTTCTGCAGGTAGGTGCCCTTCGAGGTGGCCGGCTTGGCCTTGATCAGGTCCAGCAGCAGCGCGGTCAGGTTCGACTTCAGCGCGTCTTCGGCGAAGTCGGCCTTGCCGATGGTGCAGTGGATGATACCGGCCTTGTCGGTGCGGTAACGGACCTGGCCCGACTTGGCGTTCTTCACGGCTTCGCCCGGGTTCGGGGAAACGGTGCCGACCTTCGGGTTCGGCATCAGGCCGCGCGGGCCCAGCACGGTGCCCAGCTTACCGACGACGCGCATGGCGTCCGGGGTGGCGATGACGACGTCGTAGTTCAGATCGCCGGCCTGCATCTTCTCGGCCAGGTCGTCCATACCGACGGCTTCGGCGCCAGCGGCCAGAGCTTCGTCAGCCTTGGCACCGGCCGGAGCGAACACGGCAACGCGGACCGACTTGCCGGTACCAGCCGGCAGCACGGTGGAGCCACGGACCTGCTGGTCGGACTTCTTCGCATCGACGCCCAGGCGCACGGCAACGTCGATCGACTCGACGAACTTGGCCTTGGTGGCGCTCTTCAGGATGTTGATCGCGTCCTCGAAGGCGTACGACTTGCCCGGGACAACGGCGGCCTTGATGGCCTTCTCACGCTTGGTCTGTGCCATCTTATTAACCCTCCACCACGAGGCCCATGGAACGGGCAGAGCCAGCGATGGTACGCACGGCGGCGTCCAGGTCGGCGGCAGTCAGATCCGGTTCCTTCGCCTTGGCGATCTCTTCCAGCTGCTTACGGGTGACCTTGCCGACCTTCTCGGTGTTCGGGCGCTTGGAGCCCGACGAGATGCCAGCGGCCTTCTTCAGCAGGGTGGTGGCCGGGGTGCTCTTGGTGATGAAGGTGAACGTACGGTCCGAGTAGGCCGTGATGATCACCGGAACCGGCAGACCCGGCTCGAGCTTCTGCGTGGCAGCGTTGAACGCCTTGCAGAATTCCATGATGTTCAGGCCGCGCTGACCCAGCGCAGGACCGACCGGCGGCGAGGGGTTGGCCTGACCGGCCTTCACCTGCAGCTTGATGTAACCGACAACTTTCTTTGCCATTTGAGTGCTCTCCGGGTGCTAGCGCCTTTCGACAACAGGCTCCCCATCGGACCGGGAATCACGCGTCCCGGCATCGCGTTTTGAAATCATGCCGAAGGCCACCTTGCGGCGGCCTGGCTCCGCTGGCATCCCAGCGGGAGCCGCGCACTATAGCAGGTTTTTTCTTCACGTGCCTGAAGCGGCACGTAAACGAAGGAAACCGGGCGATGCCCGGTTCCTCTTGTAGAGTCGAGCTTGCTCGACTGAACGGAAAGTCGAGCAAGCTCGACTCTACCGCTGGTCAGACGGCCTTTTCGACTTGGCCGAACTCGAGCTCGACCGGGGTGGCACGACCGAAGATCAGCACCGAGACGCGCAGACGGCTCTTCTCGTAGTTGACTTCTTCGACGACGCCATTGAAATCGTTGAACGGGCCATCGGTGACGCGGACCATCTGGCCCGGCTCGAACAGCACCTTCGGGCGCGGCTTTTCCACACCTTCCTGAACACGATTCAGGATGGCCTCGGCTTCGGAATCGGCGATCGGCAGCGGACGATCGGCAGTGCCGCCGATGAAGCCCATCACCCGCGGGGTTTCCTTCACCAGGTGCCAGCTTTCGTTGTCGATACGCGGAATACCGGCTTCTTCGTGGGTCTCGATCTGGACCAGCACGTAACCCGGGAAGAACTTGCGCTCGGAACGACGCTTCTGACCGGCACGCATCTCGACCACTTCTTCGGTCGGGACCAGGACGTCGCCGAAGCGATCTTCCATGCCGTCACGGGCGATGCGATCACGCAGGGCCTGCGCAACCGACTTCTCGAAGCCCGAATAGGCGTGAACGACGTACCAACGCTTCATGCATTTCTCCTTAGCGGCTCAGGAACCACTGAGTCAGTTTCTGGATCAGGAAGTCGAAGCCACCCAGCAGCAGGCTGAGGATGACCACCACGACAATCACGACCCAGGTCATGCGAACGGCTTCCTGGCGCGTCGGCCAGACCACCTTGCGCAGTTCGAAGCGCGACTCGGAGAGGAATTCGCGGGTGTCGCGCCCCTTGCCGGTCAGCATGAACACGCCGACACCGCCAACCAGACCGACCACCACCGCCAACGCACGCAGCTGACCCGTCCACGCCCCCAACTGGGTGGCACGACCGGAATCAGCGGAGAACCAGAACCAGACGAACAGACCAGCCAGCACCAGCAGCGAGGCCAGGGCGTACTTGACGATATCCCCACCGGTGGCGGAAGTATCCTTGGAGTGTTCGATCTTGCTATTCATCGGGCTATATCTGCTTTAGCGACGGCTGGGCCGCTGGATAGGGTGGCAGATGGCACGCCAGGAGGGACTCGAACCCCCAACCTGCGGTTTTGGAGACCGCTGCTCTGCCAATTGAGCTACTGGCGTACAGATTGAAACTTGCCTTCCCTTAGACGGCGAAGGCGGACCGAGGTTCCCGGCCCGCCACTCGCGTAACCGGCGGTGCTATGCAACCGCCGGCACTGCAGGCTTACGCGATGATCTTCGAGACCACGCCGGCGCCGACGGTACGGCCGCCTTCGCGAATGGCGAAGCGCAGGCCTTCGTCCATTGCCACCGGGTTGATCAGCTCGACAACCATCTTCACGTTGTCGCCCGGCATCACCATCTCGACGCCTTCCGGCAGGTTGGCCTTACCGGTGATGTCGGTGGTACGGAAGTAGAACTGCGGGCGATAGCCGTTGAAGAACGGGGTGTGACGGCCGCCTTCGTCCTTCGACAGCACGTACACTTCGCCTTCGAAGGTGGTGTGCGGCTTGATGGTGCCCGGCTTGGCCAGAACCTGGCCGCGCTCGACGTCGTCACGCTTGGTGCCGCGCAGCAGCAGACCGGCGTTGTCGCCTGCCTGGCCCTGGTCCAGCAGCTTGCGGAACATTTCGACGCCGGTCACGGTGGTCTTCTGCACCGGACGGATACCGACGATTTCGATTTCTTCGCCGACCTTGATCACGCCGCGCTCGATACGACCGGTCACCACGGTGCCGCGGCCCGAGATCGAGAACACGTCTTCCACCGGCATCAGGAACGGCTTGTCGACTGCACGCTCCGGCTCCGGAATCCAGGTATCCAGCGCGTCGACCAGCTTGATGATCGCCGGCACGCCGATGTCGCTCTGGTCGCCTTCCAGCGCCAGACGAGCCGAACCCGAGATGATCGGGGTATCGTCGCCCGGGAACTCGTACTTGCTCAGCAGTTCGCGGACTTCCATTTCGACCAGTTCCAGCAGCTCGGCATCGTCAACCATGTCGGCCTTGTTCAGGAACACGACGATGTACGGCACGCCGACCTGACGCGACAGCAGGATGTGCTCGCGGGTCTGCGGCATCGGGCCGTCAGCAGCCGAGCACACCAGGATCGCGCCGTCCATCTGGGCGGCACCGGTGATCATGTTCTTGACGTAGTCAGCGTGGCCCGGGCAATCGACGTGGGCGTAGTGACGGGTGGTGGATTCGTATTCGACGTGCGCGGTCGAGATCGTGATGCCACGCGCCTTTTCTTCCGGCGCGGCGTCGATCGCCGAGTAGTCCTTGAATTCACCACCGAAGCGCTCGGCACCGATCTTGGTCAGTGCGGCGGTCAGCGTGGTCTTGCCGTGGTCGACGTGACCGATGGTGCCGACATTGACGTGCGGCTTGGTGCGCTCGAACTTACCCTTGGCCATGGCTGCTTATCTCGAATTCGTCTGAGAGGTGATGCTTAAGATGGTGCTCACGAAAGGAATCGAACCTTCGACCTCTTCCTTACCAAGGAAGTGCTCTACCGACTGAGCTACGTGAGCCGAGTTTTGCATTATGACACGAACTCGATAATATTCAAAGTTCATTCAATGGAGCGGGAGACGGGAATCGAACCCGCACCATCAGCTTGGAAGGCTGAGGTTCTACCATTGAACTACTCCCGCGCCGGGAATGTCACAACGTGAAACTGGTGGAGGGAGGTGGATTCGAACCACCGAAGGCGTAAGCCAGCAGATTTACAGTCTGCCCCCGTTGGCCGCTTGGGTATCCCTCCTTACCGCCCCATCCCGTGCCGCCGAAGCGGTGCGGTGTGTGGTGGTGAGCCGCTTATTCTGCTGATGAGGCGGGGGGCTGTCAACGCTTTTTTCCACTTTTTTCACACGTTGTTGCAAACCCCTTGATGCACAAGGTTATTGCCCGGGAAGCGGCAGGGGCTCGCTGGCGAAAATAGCGACATGTGGCACGCCGTCGGCGCCAATCCAGCCCCGATACATGCCCTGGGTGTTGAACGGCGTGGCCATTTTTCCGTCTGCGGCGAGCACGATCGCGCCACCGTCGCCGCCCATCTTCGGAATCATCTCGTTGATCACCGCCCTGCCCGCCTGTTCCGGCGACTGCGCCTGGTAGCGGATGCGCGCGCAGATCTCGTGCGCCGCCGCGGTACGGATGTAGTACTCGCCCCAGCCGGTACCCGACACGGCGCACTGTGCATCGGCCCAGGTGCCGGCGCCGATGATCGGCGAATCACCGACCCGGCCGTAGCGCTTGTTGGTCATGCCGCCGGTGGACGTGCCCGCCGCCATGTGGCCCTGCGCATCCAGCGCCACCGCACCGACCGTGCCGAAATGCCTGGCCGTTTCCAGATCGGCATGGGCCTGGCCACTGGCCTCTTCCTTCAGTGCCCGCTGCAGCTGCTGCCAGCGCTTGTCGGTACGGAAGTAGGAGGGGTCGACCAGGGTGATGCCCTGCTCGGCGGCAAACGCCTCGGCCCCCTGCCCCACCATCATCACGTGGCGGGACTTCTGCATGACCGCCTGCGCCAGCAGGATCGGGTTGCGCACCCGCTGCACGCCCGCCACCGCACCGGCGGCCTGGCTGGCGCCGTCCATCACCGCCGCATCCAGTTCGTTGCGCCCGTCATGGGTGAACACCGCGCCCTTGCCGGCGTTGAAGGTCGGATCGTCCTCCAGCACGGTGATCGCGGCCGTCACTGCGGCCAGCGCCGGGCGGCCCGCGGCCAGCTCGGCGTGGCCCTTCAACAGTGCCGCCTTCAAGGCATCGCGCGCCGCCTTTTCCTCGGCAGGCGACAGGTCCTTGCGCTCCACGCCGGCGCCGCCATGGATGACCAGCAGCGGTGAGGGCGCAGCCGCCTGCGCGAGCAGGGGCAGGGACAACAGGGCAGACAGCGCCAGGCGCAGTTTCATCGGGTACGTCTCCAGGGGAATGAGGTTCGGTAGCGCCGGGCCACGCCCGACGCTAGCGGCGGGTGAGCTCGATCAGGCCGTCATCGATGTCAGCCAGCATCTGATCGTCCACGTCGGCCTGGAAATCATCAAGCCGCAGGCGGCCACCCGAGGCGACCACCGTGACCGGCACGGCATGGAAGCGCAGCGGCTCGCCGTCGACCAGGTGGTCGGCGCCACGCCCGGGGCGCACCACCCACACCTTGCCCTGCCCGTCCGCGCTGTAGACACGCGCGTGGCCATCGGGCTCCACGCACAGGGCGGTATCTTCGTCCACGCCAATGCCGACCATGTCCGGATCGCCACTGTCCTGCGCGGCCCGGGCAACGAACACGATCAGGCGGCCCAGGCGGTCGCGCTTGTCGAAGTGGGTGTCGGTGACCACGCGCTGCAGGTAAGGCATCTGCAGGAAGCCATGGTCGAGGGTGACTGCCGCGCCACGCGGGTCGGCCAACGCACTGGCCGAATCGATGCTGCCGCCATCCAGCGCGCCATAGGCATAGCCGCCCAGGATCGCCAGCCCGGCACTGGTTCCGGCGATCGGCTTGCCGGCGCGGACGTGGGCATTGAGGGCCCGATTGAGCGCCGTGCCCTTCCAGAAGCGGATATAGCGGGCCTGGTCGCCACCGGCGATGAAGATCGCGTCGGCCGCCGCTACCACCCGCAGCACGGCGGGATCGTCGGCACCGCGGCGACTGTCGAAGACCAGGGTCTGGACCGCGGTGGTGCCGCCAATGTCGTTGTGCAGGCGTTGCTGCAGGTCGTCGTCGCCGGAGGCGCGCAGGATCAGCACACGGCCGTTGCCCGCCTGCCGCAGCCACCACTGGAAGGCCTCCGGCACCCACTCGCCGCCGCCCATCAGCATCATCGCCGGTGCGCGCGGGCCCGGTCGGGGCGCGTCGAGATTGCCGGTCTCGTAATAGGCAAAGCCGGGCTCCTGCAGGCTCTGGGCCGCAACCGGGAGCGCCCACGCCAGCGCCATCCCCGTGCACAGGGCCAGGCGAAGCCAGAGACCGGAAAAGGCCTGTCGCATGCTGATCTCCCTGAACAGAATCGACTTGCAACCGTTTTCACTCTTTGCCAGATAGAAAGACAGTAGTCAAGGACATAAAAAAGGCGTTAAATGCGCGCGCCCATCCGGGAAAACTGAATGGGGGACAGGGCCCCTCCTCTGCGGGCCGGCATCACTTCCGGGAATTCTTCATGCGTAGACAGGCGATGGCGTGGTCGATCCAGCTGGCGTTGATGGGGGTGGCTGCTTCGGCCGCGGCCCAGGACCCGGCGACCGCTTCGGTTCAACAATTGGACGCGGTGCAGGTCACCGGCTCGCGCATTCCGCGTGCGCAGGTGGAAGGCCCGGCACCGATCACCGTGATCAGCGCCGAGCAGATCCAGTCGGCCGGCTTCACCAGCGTGCCGGACGTGCTGCGCGCGATGACCCAGAACGGCGGCGAGACGCAGAGCCAGCAGTCGTCCAGCGGTGCCGACTTCTCGCCCGGCGCACAACAGGTCGATCTGCGCGGGCTGGGCCCGAACCACACGCTGGTGCTGGTAAACGGCCGCCGCATTGCCGACTTCCCGATGCCGTTCCAGGGCCGCAGCAACTTCACCGATGTGTCCAACATTCCGCTGGGCATGATCGAGCGCATTGAAGTGCTGACCGGCAGCGCCTCGGCCATCTACGGCTCGGACGCGATCGCCGGCGTGGTCAACTTCATCCTGAAGAAGCAGGCCGATGGCACCACCGTGGACGTGCGCATGGGCACCACCACCGAAGGTGGCGGCGATTCGTTCGACATGAGCCTGGCCAGTGGCTTCAGCCGCGGCAACTTCAACGCGGTGTACAGCGTGGAGCTGCAGTCGCAGACCCCGCTGTGGGCGTACGAGCGCGAACAGCAGGATTCGACCCAGGACGGCCCCACCGAGGGCTCGCGCATCGCCCGCCGCGCTTACCTGCGCACGGACTACAACGATGACTACCTGGACCCGGGTGCGGCCACCTGCGATGCCCTGGCCGGGCAGAACAACGGCAGCACCTACCATGCCTTCCGCCCGCGCTACGGCTACTACTGCGGCAGCGATGCGTCGATCGGCTACGGCACCATCCTCAGCAAGCGCCGCGGCGCCAATGGCTACGCCTCGCTCAGCTACGACTTCGACAACGGCCAGCAGTGGTTCGCCGACGTGCAGCTGGGCTACCACAGCCTGGCGCTGATGCGCGATGTCACCTCGTGGGGCCGCATGGCGCCCGATGGTGACGAGTCGGGCTACTTCAACACTGCCGCCACCGGTGAAATCGAGTTCTGGCAGCGCCAGTTCTCGCCGGAGGAAATGGGTGGCCTGCGCAACGCCATGGTGCGCAGCACGCAGAAGACCTTCAGCGTGACCACCGGCTTCAAGGGCAACCTGACCGGCAACTGGGATTACGAAGCCGCACTGAGCCATTCGCAGTACCAGTCGCGGATCAGCTGGCCGCAGATCGTGGCGGCCAAGGCCAACGATCTGTTCCTGGGCCCGCAGCTGGGCGAGGATGACGATGGCTTCCCGATCTACAACGCCGACCCGGACCGCCTGTACCGTCCGCTGACCCGCGCCGAGTACGATTCGATCGCCGCGCGTACCACCTATACGCCGAAGTCGCGCACGGAAACGGCGGCCTTCACCCTGACCAACGGCGCACTGTTCGGCCTGCCCGGCGGCGATGCCGGCTTTGCCGCCACCGTGGAACTGGGCCAGCAGGCCTACGCGCTGAATCCCGATCCGCTGGCCACGCAGTACTACTACTACAGCTGGAAGGATTCCAACGGCGAAGGCTCGCGCAACCGCTGGGCCAGCGCCGCCGAGCTGCGCATGCCGCTGCTTGACAGCGTGAACCTGAGCGTGGCCGGCCGTTACGACCAGTACCGCTATTCGGGCAATACGATCGGCAAGGCCACCTGGAGTGGTGGCCTGGAGTGGCGCCCGATCGACACCCTGCTGGTGCGCGGTTCCTACGGCACCGCGTTCCGCGCGCCGGACCTGCACTACGTGTACGCCGGCCCCGGCAATGACGAGACCGCCGGCAACGACTACTACGGCTGCCTGAGCGACGGCGCCGATGACTGCAGCGACTACGAAGAGAACCTGGTGCGCAGCCGCGAAGGCAACCGTCGCCTCGATCCGGAAACCAGCACTTCGTGGAGCGCCGGCTTCGTCTGGTCGCCCGGCGGCGGCTTCGACATCAGCGCGGACTGGTTCGACATCGACATGCGCAACCAGGTGCAGGACATGAACGTGGACGCGATCCTGCGCGACGAGGCGGCCTGCCGCCTGGGCGAGCTGGACGCCACCTCGGCCACCTGCGTGGACGCCCTGGCCCGGGTGACCCGCACCGACGACGGCCGCCTGTACGGCGTGCACGTGAACCCGGTGAACATTGCCCGCGAGCGCACCCAGGGCGTGGACGTGGGCCTGCGCTGGCGCGTGCAGACCGGCATCGGCGAGTTCTCCTTCAACGGCAACCACACCTGGGTGAAGAAGCACGACTTCCAGCAGTTCCCGGGCGACCCGGTGGAAGACCAGTTCGCGGTGAACAGTGGCTTCGACATTCCGCGCACCAAGACCAGCCTGAGCGTGACCTGGGAGAAGGCCGCCTGGTCGGCCACGGTGTACGGCTCGCGGCTGGGCAAGCTGCCGACCTCGGACAGCTACGACCAGGTGTTCGACTGGGACAGCGGTGACAGCCCGTACATCAAGGCGACCTACCGCTACAACGCGTCGGTGCAGTACCGCTTCGACGACCACGCGCGGCTGTCGCTGTCGGTGGTGAACGTGTTCAACAAGATGCCGCCGAAGGACGCCTCGTACACGGCGTACCCCTACTACGACGTTTCCTGGTTCGACACGGTGGGGCGCACGATCAACCTGCAGTACACGCACAAGTTTGGTGGCAGCGCGCTGTAAGGCGGGCTGCAGCGCAGGCTGTGGAGGACAAGGCCCGCCATTGGCGGGCCCTGTTCGTTTGGGAACCGGGCTTTGGTAGATGCCCACCTTGGTGGGCATGGACGTGCCGCGCGCCCACCAAGGTGGGCGACTACCAGAGCACAGTGCGAGGGGAACCGGGCTTTGGTAGATGCCCACCTTGGTGGGGCATGGACCTGCCGCGCGCCCACCAAGGTGGGCGACTACCAGAGCACAGTGCGAGGGGAACCGGGCTTTGGTAGATGCCCACCTTGGTGGGGCATGGACCTGCCGCGCGCCCACCCAGGTGGGCGACCACCGGAGCACAGGATGCGAGGGGAACCGGGCTTTGGTAGATGCCCACCTTGGTGGGCATGGACGTGCCGCGCGCCCACCAAGATGGGCGACTACCAGGGCGCGCCGCCAGGGTTTTCCACACCACGCGTGGAAAGCGATGGGAACTTGGTGTGGACAAGTGGGTGCGAGCATTGCCGTACAAGCGTTTGCAGGGGTGGTTATTTTTTGTCCATGCCCATGTTTGTTTTCCACACGGCACGTGGAAAGCGATGGGAACTTGGTGTGGACAAGTGGGTGCGAGCGTTGCGGCGCAGGCGTTCCGGGACGTGGTGAAAATTTATCCACCTCGCGCTGTGCCAACCAAGGTCGGCACCTACCTGGCGGGCACCCCATGGTTTTCCACACCGCGCGTGGAAAGTGGTGGGGGTTTGGTGTGGACAAGTGTGCGCGAGTACTGCGGCGCAAGCGTTTCAGCGCATGGTCATTTTTTGTCCAACGCTCGGCCCGCCGCCAGAAACGCGAACGCCCCGCACAGGGCGGGGCGTTCGGGGTCGATCCGGTGCGGCAGGATCAGACGTTGAAGCGGAAGTGCAGCACGTCGCCTTCCTGCACGCGGTATTCCTTGCCTTCCAGGCGCAGGCGACCGGCTTCCTTGGCGCCGGCTTCGCCCTTGTATTTGATGAAGTCGTCATACGCGATGGTTTCGGCGCGGATGAAGCCCTTCTCGAAGTCGGTGTGGATGACGGCGGCGGCCTGCGGGGCGGTGGCGCCCTTGCGCACGGTCCATGCGCGGACTTCCTTCACGCCAGCGGTGAAGTAGGTCTGCAGGCCCAGCAGGCTGTAGGCCGCGTTGATCACGCGGTTCAGGCCCGGCTCGCTCAGGCCCAGGTCGGCCAGGAAGGTGTCGCGGTCTTCGTCGTCGAGCTGGGACAGCTCTTCTTCGATCGCGGCCGACACCGGCACCACCTGCGCGCCTTCGGCGGCGGCGTGGGCGCGCACGGCGTCCAGGTGCGGGTTGTTCTCGAAACCGTCTTCCAGCACGTTGGCGATGTACATCACCGGCTTGAGGGTCAGCAGGAACAGGTCACGGACCAGCGCCTTCTCTTCCTCGTCAAGGCCGACCGAACGGCCGGACTTGCCGTCGGACAGGGCGGCCTGCAGCTTGGCCAGCACCGGCTTGCGCGCGGCCGCTTCCTTGTCGCCACCCTTGGCGGCGCGCTCGGCGCGGTTCAGGGCCTTTTCCACGCTGTCCAGGTCGGCCAGCGCCAGCTCGGTATCGATGGTTTCGATGTCCGAGATCGGGTCGACCTTGTTGTTGACGTGGATGACGTCGGCATTCTCGAAGCAGCGCACCACGTGGGTGATCGCATCGACTTCGCGGATGTGGGCCAGGAACTTGTTGCCCAGGCCTTCACCGCTGGCGGCACCGGCGACCAGGCCGGCGATGTCGACGAATTCCACCGCGGTCGGGATGACCTTCTGCGGATTGATGATGCCGGCCAGTTCGCCCAGACGCGGGTCCGGCACCGGCACGATGCCGACGTTCGGTTCGATGGTGCAGAACGGGAAGTTCGCCGCGGCGATGCCCGCCTTGGTCAGCGCGTTGAACAGGGTCGACTTGCCGACGTTGGGCAGGCCGACGATGCCGCATTTGATACCCATGGGTGACAGCTCTCTGGGGTGAAAGTGATTGGGGAAGCAGCGCGCGCGCTGCTTGGCCAATCCATCTCGGTGTCGATCATTGTGTGCCAACCAAGGTTGGCACCTACCAAAAGCGCTATTTCGGGGTGTGGAGGCGCTTCATCGCTTCGTTGAAATCGCCTTGTACAGCCAGCGGCAGCACGTCGATGGCATCGTCGATGGCACGGGCAATCAGGACGTCGTCGTCCTTGCTCGGGCGACCGAGCACCCAGCCCACCACGCGGTCCTTGTGGCCGGGGTGGCCAATGCCCACGCGCAGGCGGTGGAACTTGCCGTGGCCGAGCAGGCGCATGGTGTCGCGCAGGCCGTTCTGGCCGCCGTGGCCGCCGTCGAACTTCAGCCGTACCGCACCCGGCGGCAGGTCCAGCTCGTCGTGGGCCAGCAGGGTTTCTTCCGGTTCGATCTTCCAGAACCGCTGTGCGGCGGTCACCGACTTGCCGCTGAGGTTCATGAAGGTGGCCGGCTTCAGCAGCCAGACCGTCTGCCCGGCGATTTCGACCTTGGCGGTCTCGCCGAACAGCTTGCTGTCCACGTTCCAGCGCGCACCGGCTTTTTCAGCCAGGGCCTCAACGAAATGAAACCCGGCATTGTGCCGGGTCCGGGCGTGTTCCGATCCGGGGTTGCCCAGACCGACGATCAGTCGCAATCCTGCCATGGTTCCTTCCAGCACGGTGCCTGCCCGAAGGCAGGCACCGCTTGGGTATTACTCGGCAGCCGCTTCTTCGTCGGCCGCGTCGCCCTTGCCGGCCTTGGCGGTGACGATGGCGTCGTCGTGGTCCTTGCCCAGCGCCAGGGCCGGGATTTCCACGCCCTTCGGCAGCTTGATGTTGGACAGGTACACCACGTCACCGGCCTTCAGCTCGCCCAGGTCGACTTCGATCGACTCCGGCAGGTCCTTCGGCAGGCAGGTGATGGTCACTTCCTTCAGTTCGTGGGTGACCACGACGTCGGCAGCCTTGCCAGCCGGCGAGGTGTCTTCGTTGATGAAGTGCAGCGGGACCGAAGCGGTCAGGGCTTCGTTCTCGTTCACGCGCTGGAAGTCCAGGTGCATGATCAGCTGCTTGTACGGGTGGCGCTGCATGTCACGCAGCAGCACCTTCTGCACCTGGCCGTCCAGGTTCAGGTCCAGGATGGAGGCATAGAACCACTCGTTCTGCTGGGCCAGCCAGATTTCGTTGTGGTCCAGGCTGATGGCGACCGGCTCGGCGTTGCCGCCGTACACGATGGCCGGGATCACACCAGCGTGACGCAGGCGGCGGCTCGCACCCTTACGCTGCAGTTCACGCTTGGTGACCTTGATTTCATGGGTCTTCGACATTTTCGACTACTCAGGTTGTTGCCTTGCCGTGCGGCGAGGCGGTTTGAAGATGCTTCCGCGACCAGAAGCATCCGGGGCATGCCCCCGCCGTTGCCGGCAGGGGCGGATTCTCAATCGACGTACAGCGAGCTGACCGACTCGCCGAAGGCGATGCGGCGCATCGTTTCGGCCAGCATTTCCGCCACGCTGAGCTGGCGGATCTTGCTGCACACGCGCGCGGCGTCCTTCAGCGGGATGGTGTCGGTCACCACCAGTTCGTCCAGCTGCGAGTTGGTGATGTTGTCCACCGCCGGGCCCGACAGCACCGCGTGGGTGCAGTACGCGGCGACCTTCAGCGCACCGCGCGCCTTCAGGGCAGCGGCAGCAGCGCACAGGGTGCCGGCGGTATCGACGATGTCATCGACCATCACGCAGGTCTTGCCTTCGACGTCACCGATGATGTTCATCACGGTGGAGACGTTGGCGCGCGGGCGGCGCTTGTCGATGATGGCCAGGTCGGCATCATCCAGGCGCTTGGCCACGGCGCGGGCGCGGACCACGCCACCCACGTCCGGCGAAACGACGATCAGGTTCTCGGTGCCGTAGGCGCGCCAGATGTCGGCCAGCAGCAGCGGGGACGCATACACGTTGTCCACCGGGATATCGAAGAAACCCTGGATCTGGTCGGCGTGCAGGTCGACGGTCAGCACGCGATCAGCGCCAGCGGTGCTGAACATCTTCGCCGCCAGCTTGGCGGTGATCGGCACGCGCGAGGAGCGCATGCGGCGATCCTGACGCGAGTAACCGAAGTACGGCACCACGGCGGTCACGCTGTTCACCGATGCGCGCTTGAGCGCGTCGATCAGCACCAGCAGTTCCATCAGGTTTTCCGCGCTCGGCGCGCTGGTCGGCTGGATCACGAAGACGTCCTGCTTGCGCACGTTCTCTTCGATTTCCACCTGCACTTCACCATCGGAGAAGTGCGAGACCAGTGCCTTGCCCGGGCGAACCCCCAGTTCCTTGCAGATGTTCTGCGCCAGACGTTTGTTGGCGTTGCCGGAAAATACCAGCAGGTTCGGGGACTCTTGCATCATGATTGTCTCGGGCGGGGACGAGTGGCGGGGATCCGGTAGCGGCAAGGACCGTTGGGCCCTTGCTGCTGACAACACCGCGGCTGTTTCCACGTCCCGCGCGGTCGATGCGCTGGAAGGCGCGGACACAGCCGCAATTGGCAGGGGCGGTAGGATTCGAACCTACGAATGCCAGGATCAAAACCTGGTGCCTTGGGCCTCTTGGCGACGCCCCTGCAGTGATGAATCAGTGTTGCTCGAGTGCTTCCAGCAGTGGCGAACGCATGACGCCCGCTGCCACCCTTGCCCGCAACTCCTTCGGCAATTTCGCTCGTCCCTGCTCTGCGGCAGCCTGCGAATCGAACTCGACGAAACAACCACTTCCGGACCCGGTCAAACGTGCCCGGCCTATGCGGCTCAACGCGGCAAGCACCGCCTCGACGGCAGGCTCGCGACGGCGCAGCACCGGCTCGAACACGTTTCCGACCAGAGCGCCGGAAGCGAAGTCCTCTATTTTCGCAACTGGGCTGTCGCGCGTCAAATCCGGGTCAGCAAACAGGGCCGGGGTCGGAACATGAACGCCCGGTTCGGCGATCACATACCAGGCCGCGGGCAGCGCGATCGGCTGCAGGCGCTCGCCCACCCCTTCGGCCCAGGCATTGCGGCCGCGCACGAACACCGGCACGTCGGCCCCCAGCTGCAGGCCCAGTTCGGCCAGCGCATCTTCGTCCAGGCCGGCCTGCCACAGCCGGTTCAGCACCACCAGCACGGTGGCTGCGTCGGACGAGCCACCGCCGAAGCCGCCACCCGCAGGCACATGCTTTTCGACGATGATGTCAGCACCCTGGGCGACATTGGCCACTTTTTTGAGCAAGCGCGCTGCGCGCACGGCCAGGTCCTGGTCTTCCGCCACGCCGGCCAGGCCGTCACCCTCGCGGCGCACCTGACCGTCTTCACGCAGGCGCAGGCCAATGCGGTCGCCCCAGTCCAGCAGACGGAACACCGTCTGCAGTTCGTGGTAGCCGTCGGCGCGGCGGCCGGTGATATGCAGGAACAGGTTCAGCTTGGCCGGGGCCGGCCACCAGGACCAGCCGTCGGCGTCAATCTGCGCAGTCATGGGGCGTCGGCGCCCCACTGGTCCACCAGCAGGCGTACCTTGGCGTCCTCGCGGCTGGCCTCGATCCGCCGCGGCAGGGCCGGGCGTCCGTCCTGCGCCGGGTACCAATCCAGGTACTGGATCAGCCAGCCGGCCTGCTGCATGCGCCGCGGGCGGCCCTCGGCATCACGCTCCACGGCACTTTCACCGCTGCCGCGCAGCACCAGGCCGCGGGTCCAGTCGGACAGTTCACTGACCGGGATGTCCCAGCCGGTGGCATCGAGCAGCAACAGGCGCGCGTCGTCGCCTGTGCGCGGGCCGTCGCCCAGCCCTTCCAGCCGCGCCCCACCCTGCAATGCGTCGCCCTGCAGGGTCCAGCTCTGGCGGGTGACCGGCGCGCTCAGCTGCACGCGGTACTCGCTGCCCTGTTGCACCCAGTCGATGCGGCCACTGCCGCCGTTCTTGCCCTTGCTGACCGCGACCCGGCCCTGGAAGGCGTAATCCGGCTGCGCACGCAGCGCCTGCACGCGCGCCTCTTCGGCGCGCTCAGCGGCCGGCGAAACGGTGTAGACGACTTCCGGCGCCGGGGTCTTCTGGGTGCCGACGCTGGTGCAGGCACTGACCGCCAGGGTCACCGCCGCCAGCAGCAGCGGGCGGATCGAGGAAACACTCATGGATTGAATTTCTCGCGGGCGCGCAGCAGCGCGCGGTTCTCGGGGTCCAGCTTGGCCGCTTCGTCGAAGAAGTGGCGGGCCTCGTCATGCTTGCCGAGCACCCACAGCACTTCGCCCACGTGGGCGGCGATTTCCGGGTCCTTGGCCAGGGTCCAGGCACGGCGCAGCTGCACCAGGGCCTCTTCGTTGCGCCCCAGGCGGTAGAGCACCCAGCCGTAGCTGTCGACGATGGCGGCGTTGTCCGGTTCGGCCACGCGCGCGCGGTCGATCAGTTCCAAGGCCTCCTGGTAACGCCCGGTACGGTCGGCCAGGGTGTAGCCCAGTGCATTCAGCGCCGGCACGTTTTCCGGCTCGGTGACCAGGATCTTGCGCAGGTCGGCCTCGGCACGGGCGATATCGTCGCGACGTTCCCAGGCCAGGGCGCGCGCGTACAGCAGCGCGTTTTCATCCGGATAGGCGGCCAGGCCACGCGCCAGGGCATCCAGCTCACCGGGCAGATCGTCGGCGCGCTGGCGCAGTTCGGCTTCCAGCAGATAGGCATCGCGGCGCACGTCATCGTCCACCGTCGCGTCGGACTGGATGGCATGCACCTCCTGCAACGCCAGGTCCTGGCGACCGGCCAGGCCCTGCGCGTTGGCCGCACGCAGCCGCGCCTCGCTCAGTTCTTCACCGCCGGGCACGCTGTGGTACCAGTTCACCGCCTCCGGGTAGCGCTGCAGGTATTCGGCAATCTTGCCCAGCAGCAGGCGCTGCGCCGGATCCGGCTTGGCCGCCTGGCGCGACAGTTCGTTGTACAGATTGCCCAGCGCGGCCTTGTCGCCCTGCTTGGCCAGCAATGATGCGCGCATGCCCCAGGTCTGCACGTCCTGCGGGCCGAATGCCAGCACGCGTTCGGCCGCGGCCGGCTGGCCCAGGCTGTCATAGGCAATGGCCACCGCGTTGCGCAGTTCGGGGTCCTGGCGGGTCTGCGGCTCCACGCCCTGCAGCAGCGTCAGCGCCTGCCCGGTCTGCCCGGCCTGCTGCAACTGGCTGGCGCGCAGCAGCGCCACCCGCGGTTCCTGCGGGAAGCGGCGCACCACCTCGTCGATCATGCGCTGCGCCAGCTCCGGCTTTTCCATGCGCAGGGCCAGCCGCCCGAACTCCTGCCAGGCCTCGATCCTGGCCGGAATGGCATTGGCATCGACCAGCTCGCCCAGCACCTGCGCCGGCACTGCCGGATCGCGCCCGCCACCGATCAGGGCGGCCAGGGCGAACTTCCAGCCCTGCTCGTCGCGGTCCTGCAGCAGTGATTGAAGTTCGCTGCGGGCCGTCTTCACATTGCCCTGGCGCATGGCCAGGGCGGCCGCGGCGCTGCGCATCGGCAGGGACGCCGGGGCACGCTGCTGCCACAGGGCCAGCGCCTTTGCGGCATTGGCATCCTCGTTGGCCAGCATGGCAATACGGGTGGCACGCTCGGCCAGGCCAGCGTCGCCGTCGGTCTGCTGGGCCGCCTGCAGGTACCAGCGCGCGGCCTCGGCCAGCTTGCCGGCCTGCAGGGCGAATTCGCCGGCGATCACCGGTTCCAGGGCCAGTGCTCCGGCGGCCGGGGCCCGTGTGGGGGCCTTGGCCGGCGCTGCCGACACCGCCTGGGCACAGGCCAGGGACAGCAGCAGAACACTGGGGATGCGAATCAATGCGGGCATCGTCGGCATCGGGGCCTTAAAATGTCGTCCAATGGCCAGCAGCTTATCGCAAGCAACTGAACAATGACCCTGTGGGTGCTCGGACTGAATCACCAGACCGCACCGGTGGAACTGCGCGAACGCGCGGCCTTCGCCGGTGAGGCGCTGCCGCGCGCGCTCGGTTCGCTGCGCGACACCCCGCAGATCGCCGAGGCGGTGCTGCTGTCCACCTGCAACCGCACTGAACTGTATGCGGTCGCCGATTCGGCGCAGGCGCTGGACCAGTGGCTGCAGCAGCAGGCCGGCGATCTGCAGGGCTACCTGTACCAGCATGCCGACGCCGATGCCGTGCGCCATCTGTTCCGGGTCGCCACCGGGCTGGATTCCATGGTGCTGGGTGAACCGCAGATCCTGGGCCAGGTGAAGGACGCCTGGTCCACCGCCCGCGATCACGGCCTGCTGGGCCAGCGCCTGGACCAGTTGTTCCAGCAGACCTTCTCGGTGGCCAAGCGCGCCCGTACCGATACCCAGGTCGGCGCCAACCCGGTGTCGGTGGCCTCGGCGGCGGTACGCCTGGCGCAGAACGCGTTCGCGCGCCTGGATGAATCCACTGTGCTGCTGGTCGGCGCGGGCGAGACCATCGAACTGGCCGCCCGGCACCTGAGCGAAGGCAAGGTGCGGCGCCTGCTGATCGCCAACCGCACCCTGGCCCATGCCCAGGAACTGGCCAGCCGCCACGGCGGTGTGGCCCTGCCCCTGACCGAGCTGGAGCGCCACCTGGCCGAGGCCGACGTGGTGTTCTCGGCCACCGCCGCGCGTGAGCCGGTGATCCACCGCGCTGCCGTGGCCAATGCCCTGCGCGCGCGCCGGCACAAGCCGATGCTGCTGTTCGACCTGGCCGTGCCGCGCGACATCGAAGCCGATGTCGCCACGCTGAACGACGCCTTCCTGTACACGGTGGACGATCTTGAGCGCGCGGTGGAAGACAACCGCCGCGGGCGTCGCGAGGCCGCCGCCGAGGCCGAGGCGATCATCGACCTGCAGGTTTCCCGCTATGTGGAAACCCTGCAGGCCAGCGCCCACCAGGCGCCGCTGCGGCAGCTGCGCGCGTTCGGCGAAGCCACCCGCGCCGAACTGCTGGAGCGTGCGCGCCAGCAGCTGGCCAACGGCAAGTCGGCCGATGAAGTCCTGGAACTGCTGGCCCATGGCCTGACCAACCGCCTGCTGCACCCACCCACAGCGGCCCTGCGCGCGGCCGCACTCAGCGGCGATGCCGAGCTGACCCGCGCCGCGCAGCGCCTGTTCCCGGCAACGCCGGGCTACCACCATCCCCCCGTGAGACCCGATGACGCCGACCCTGCGCCGTAAGCTGGAAGCGCTGGCCGAGCGCCGCGAAGAACTGGAACGCCTGCTCGCCGAACCCGACGTGGTCGCCGACAATGCGCGTTTCCGCGATCTTTCGCGCGAATTCGCCCAACTGGAACCGATCGCCACCGCGCTGGCCGAAGAAGCCCGCGCCAAGGCCGACCTGACGGCCGCCGAGGGCATGCGCGCCGATCCGGACCTGCGCGAGCTGGCCGACGAAGAGATCGCCGCTGCCCAGGCCCGCCTGCAGGAACTGGAGCAGGAACTGGCGCTGCTGCTGGTGCCGCGCGACCCGCGCGACGACGGCAACCTGTTCCTGGAAGTGCGCGCTGGCACCGGCGGCGACGAAGCGGCGATCTTCGCCGGCGACCTGTTCCGCATGTATGCCCGCTATGCCGAGCGCCAGGGCTGGAAGGTCGAGATCGAATCGGACAGCCCCGGCGAACATGGCGGCTACAAGGAAGTGGTGGCCCGCGTGGTCGGCCGCGGTGCGTTCTCGCGCCTGAAATTCGAATCGGGCACGCACCGCGTGCAGCGCGTGCCGGCCACCGAATCGCAGGGCCGCATCCATACCTCCGCGGCCACGGTGGCGATCATTCCCGAAGCGGACGAGGTGGATGAGATCGTCATCAACCCGGCCGACCTGAAGGTCGATACGTTCCGTTCGTCCGGTGCCGGCGGCCAGCACGTGAACAAGACCGAATCGGCCATCCGCATCACCCACGTGCCGACCGGCGTGGTGGTGGAATGCCAGACCGAGCGCAGCCAGCACGCCAACCGGGACAAGGCGATGAAGCGCCTGAAGGCGCAGCTGCTGGATGCCGAACGCCAGCGCCAGGACGCCGCGCAGGCCGAATCACGCCGCCTGCAGGTGGGCAGCGGCGATCGCAGCCAGCGCATCCGCACCTACAACTTCCCGCAGGGCCGGATCACCGACCATCGCGTGGAAGGGCTGACCCTGTACGACCTGCCCAATGTGCTGGCGGGCGATCTGGACCCGCTGCTGCAGCGCCTGAGCCACGAGCACCAGGTGGACGCGTTGGCCCAGCTTTCGGCGGGCTGAGCACGGTGTCGGCCTGGCAGCAACGGCAGCAACTGCAGCAGGCGCTGGCCCGCCAGCCGGGCGATTTCGTTGCCTGGGTGATGCTGGCCGACGTGGAACTGGAAGCGGGCGACATCGCCGCCGGTGAACGCGCCGCGCGGCGCGCACTGCAGCTGCGCCCCGACCACCCCGAAGCGCTGGCACGGCTGGGCCGCGTGGCCTGGATGGCCGGCGCCCATGCCGATGCAGCTACCCTGCTGCGCCAGGCATCCACGCTGGCGCCGCAGCATCCGGGCATTGCCCTGTGGCTGGGCCATGCGCTGGAAGATGCCAACGATGCCGAAGGCGCCGCCGAGGCCTACCGGCGCGCGCACACCCTGATGCCGGGTGAGCCCTATATCGCCGCCCAGCGCCTGGCCTGGCAGCGCCGCCTGTGCGATTGGCGGGATCTGGATACGCTGGCCGCGCAGGTCCGCCGTGCGGTGGCTTCCGGCCAAGGTGTAGTTGAACCGTTTGCTTTCCTGAGCGAAGACGCCAGCGCGGCCGAACAGCTGGCCTGCGCGCGCAGCCGGGCAACGGCCGTGGCTGCCTCGGTGCGGCCGCTGCCGCCGGCGCAGGTGCGGCAGCGCGGTCCGCTTCGCGTGGGATTCCTGTCCAACGGCTTCGGTGCGCATCCGACCGGCCTGCTGACAGTGGCGCTGTTCGAACAGCTGCGTGCCGATCCCGCTCTGCAGCTGCACCTGTTTGCCCTGAACCGCGATGACGGCAGCCGCATCCGCCAGCGCTTGCAGGCGGCGACCACGCTGCACGACGTAGCGGGGCTGCGCCACGCCGAGACCGCCGCACGCATCCGCGCGCAGGGCATCGACCTGCTGTTCGACCTGCGCGGCTGGGGCGGCGGCGGCACGCCCGAAGTCCTGGCCATGCGCCCTGCCCCGCTGCAGCTGAACTGGCTGGCGTATCCAGGCACGTCCGGTGCGGCGTGGCTGGATGCCGTGGTAGCCGATGCCTTCGCCCTGCCCGCTGCGCTGGAACCGCATTACAGCGAACGCGTGCTGCGCCTGCCGCGCGCGTTCCAGCCCTCGGACAACACCCGCGTTGTGGAACCGGCGCCCAGCCGCGCCGACTGCGGCCTGCCCGCACAGGGCGTGGTGTTCTGCTGCTTCAACAACAGTTACAAGCTCAATCCGCGCAGCATGGCGCGCGCCTTTGCCGTGCTGCAGGCGGTACCGGGCAGCGTGCTGTGGCTGCTGTCCGGGCCGGGCAAGGCCGATGCGCGCCTGCGCGATGCCGCACGGGCCGCGGGCGTGGACCCGACGCGACTGGTGTTCATGGCCAAGCTCGCGCATCCCCAGTACCTGGCGCGCTACGCCCTGGCCGACCTGTTCCTGGACACCCATCCCTACAACGCGCACACCACTGCATCAGATGCGTTGTGGGCCGGTTGTCCGGTGCTGACCTGTCCGGGCGACACCTTCGCCGCACGCGTGGCCGGCAGCCTGAACCATCACCTGGGCCTGGATGCGATGAACGTGGCTGACGATGCCGCCTTCGTGGCGACCGCAAGCGCGCTGGGCAACGACCCGGCGGCCCTGTCGGCACTGCGCGCGCAGCTGGCGCAGGCGCGCGAGCGCAGCGGCGTGTTCGACATGGCCGGGTTTGCGTTGGATCTGTCCGCGTTGTTGCAGGCGCTGGCGCGTGAGCACGGCTGGACAGGCGTGGCTGGGTAGAGTCGACCGTTGGTCGACTGCCCTTCGCAGGAGCCCAGGAACAGCCCGCGCTGCGCGCGATAGTCGACCAACGGTCGACTCTACCCCGGCGTCGACATTGCGTGGGCAAGTGCTGCGCTAGGCTCGGGTTTCCTTCCCGCGTGGTGCACCCATGGGCAAGCTGAAACGCAAGGACTACGACGCACTGCTGCAGCCGCTGCAGCTGGAACTGACGGCGATGGCGCGCTGGGTACAGCACACGGGGCAGCGCCTGCTGGTGCTGTTCGAGGGCCGCGATACCGCCGGCAAGGGGGGCGCGATCCAGGCGATCAGCCAGCACCTGAACCCCCGCCAGTGCCGGGTGGTGGCCCTGCCCAAGCCGACCGACCGCGAAGCCACCCAGTGGTACTTCCAGCGTTACGCCAGCCATCTTCCCGCCGCGGGCGAGATCGTGCTGATGGACCGCAGCTGGTACAACCGTGCCGGCGTGGAACGGGTGATGGGCTACTGCAGCGAGGGCGAGTACCAGCGCTTCCTGCGCCAGGCACCGGTGTTCGAGCAATTGCTGGTGGATGAAGGCATCCTGCTGTTCAAGTACTGGCTGTGCGTGGACCAGGCCCAGCAGGAAAAACGCTTCGCCGAGCGGCACGTGGATCCGCTGAAGGGCTGGAAGCTGTCACCGGTGGATCTGAAATCGCGCAGCAAGTACAGCGCGTATACCGAGGCGCGCGAGGCGATGCTGCGGGCGACGCACCGCGAGCAGGCGCCGTGGACCCTGGTGGATTTCAACGACCAGCGGCTGGGGCGGTTGACCCTGGTGCGCAACCTGCTGGACCGGCTGCCGGACACGCGGGTGGATGCACCACTGCCGGAACTGCCGGCGCTGAAAGGCAAGCTGCACCGCGAGCACTACGACGTGCTGAAGCCGATCGAGGCGTTCCCGGTCGAGGATCGGTAAATCCACGCCATGCGTGGATGATCCGACCCCGCCATGGCTTGGGCGCGGTAGATCCACGCCATGCGTGGATGGATCGGGAAGGGGTCAGAGCCCGTTGCGTGGCAACGGGATCCGACCCCGCCATGGCTTGGGCGCAGTAGATCCACGCCATGCGTGGATGATCCGGGAAGGGGTCAGAGCCCGTTGCGTGGCAACGGGATCCGACCCCGCCATGGCTTGGGCGCGGTAGATCCACGCCATGCGTGGATGATCCGGGAAGGGGTCAGAGCCCGTTGCGTGGCAACGGGATCCGACCCCGCCGTGGCTTGGGCGCGGTAGATCCACGCCATGCGTGGATGGATCGGGAAGGGGTCAGAGCCCGTTGCGTGGCAACGGGATCCGACCCCGCCGTGTTTTCAGTCGACCAACGGTCGACTCTACCGGGCTGCGGCGATCTGCTGTTCGATGTCGGCGGCGGTGACCGGGCCCAGGAAGGTGTGCGCGAGCTTGCCATCGGGGGCGATCAGATGGGTGAGCGGCAGCCCGCGCGGAATGGCGAAATCGGCCGGCGGGTCGAAGGGATCGACCACCACGATCGGATAGGTCACCGGATGCTTGCCCAGGAACGCCTGCATCTCCGGCACTTCGATTTCTTCATAGGCCAGGCCCACCACTTCGATGTTGTTGCGCATGGCGTGCAGCGCCGACAGCTCCGGCATTTCCTTGCGGCACGGCGCACACCAGGTCGCCCAGAAGTTCACCACCACCCACTTGCCGCGATGGGCGGCCAGGTCGTAGTCGCTGCCGTCCACCGCCTTCATCTTCAGGGTGGGAAATTCGGCCGTGGTGCGCTCGGCCGGGGCCTCTTCAACCGGCGCCGGTGCGGCCGGGGTGGGCGCCTGCGCCGGCGGCGCGCTGCTGACGGGCGCTGGTTCCTGTGCCGGCTTGCAGGCCGCCAGGGCCAGCAGCAGGGCCAGCAGCAACGGGGTCTTGTGCATCATGGGGTGTCTCCGGGAGCGGAATAGATATCGCTGACGCGCCGCTTCAAGCGCTCGCGCAGCGGCAGGCGAAGTTCGTCCAGCGCCGCCAGCGCGGCCTGGCCCAGACTGTCGTCGCGGTAAGGCAGGTGCTGCTCGGCCACCGGAATGCGCAGCTGGGTGCATTCGTACAGATCGGCCAGGCTGACCTGTTCCAGGTCACGCGCCAGCAACCATTCGCCACGCTCATCGCGGCGCAGCAGGCCGATGTCCTGCAAGTTGCAGACCAGGTCCTGCAGCAGCGAGTCGGTCAGCATCGGCTCCATGCGCAGGATTTCATCGTCATCCAGCCCCTTGCCGGCGGCGCGCGCGTAGTGGAAGCGCCCGAGCAGGCGCAGCAGGCCATAGAACTCGTAGCCCTGCGGCAGGCGCAGCTCCACCGGCTGGTAGCGGAAGGCGGCCATCGACGAGGCCAGCGACGCGCCCAGCAGCACGGCCACCCAGCACAGGTAGATCCACAGCAGCAGGATCGGCACGAAGGCCACGGTGCCGTACAGCTTCTGGTACGACTGGAAACTGCCCAGGTAGGCACCGATGCCCCACTTCACCAGCTCCAGCATCACCGCGGCCAGCACGGCGCCGGGAATCGCGTGGCGCCACTTCACCGTGTGGTGCGGCACCACGCGGTAGACCAGCATGATGCAGATGAATTCGATCAGTACCGGCGCCAGCCGCAGGCCCAGGTCGGCCAGCCAGCGCCCTTCCTGGGTGCCGAACAGCGGCAGCGCCAGCACCCGCGCCGACACCGCCAGCGACGCTGCAGCGAGCATCGCGCCCAGGGTCAGCACGGTCCAGTACACCAGGAAGCGGGTGAGCTTGGGCCGGGTCGAACCGACCCGCCAGATCTGGTTGAAGGTTTCTTCCACGCTGTTGAGCGTGATCAGCAGCGACACCACCAGGGCGATGAAGCCGGCGGCGGTGAGCTGGCCGGCACTGGCCGAGAACTGCCGCAGGTAGCCTTCGGCCGCGCGCGCGGCGCTGGGCACAAAGTTGGAAAACACGTAGTCGCTGAGCTGGTCGCTCCAGCGGTCGAAGACCGGGAAGGCCGACAGCACGCCGAATACGACAATCGCCAGCGGCACCAGCGCGAACACGGTGGTGTAGGCCAGCGCGGCGGCGGCCTGGAACAGGCGGTCGTCGAGAAAGCGCCGCCACAGGAAGCGGCCGAAGCTGGCGGTCCGTGCGCGATCCCGCGCGCGCTCCATCCACAGGTTGAGCGTATCCAGAGGTTCCATCGGCGCAAGGGTACCCGATGCGGAATGCGTGCAGGATAGCCATACTGGCGTCCACACGATGAGGAGACCTGGGCACGATGGGCGAAATCCTGGTGCTGTACTACAGCCGCGGCGGTTCGGTGGCACGGCTGGCGCGCCAGATCGCGCGCGGTATCGGCGAAGTGCCGGGCATGAGCGCGCGCCTGCGCACGGTGCCGCCGGTGGCCGCCGTGACCCAGACCGCGCAGCCGCCCGTGCCCGATGAAGGCGCCCCGTATGTCAGCGTGCAGGACCTGGCCGAATGCCAGGGCGTGCTGCTGGGCAGCCCCACCCGCTTCGGCAACATGGCCGCGCCGGTCAAGCATTTCCTGGATGGGCTGGGTGCCGAATGGGTGAACGGCACGCTGGCCGGCAAACCGGCGGGGGTGTTCACCTCCACCGCGTCGATGCACGGCGGCCAGGAATCGACGCTGCTGTCGATGCAGCTGCCGCTGCTGCACCACGGCTGCCTGATCGTGGGCATCCCCTTCACCGAGCCGGCGCTGAGCCACACCACCAGTGGCGGTACGCCCTACGGTGCCAGCCACGTGGCCGGCGCCGCAGACGACCCGCAGCCCAGCGAGGATGAAGCCCTGCTGGCGCGTGCACTGGGCCGGCGCGTGGCCGATATCGCGCAGCGCCTGGCCCGATGAGCCGCGCGCCCCACACCGTGCTGCTGCTGGCGCTGCTGGGCCTGGCTGCGCTGTTCGTGGGCTGGTTCATCAATGACAAGCACTGGCTGGCCACCCAGCTGGTGTTCACCGCACCGCCGCTGGCGCTGGCGATCGCCCTGCGCCTGGGCTGGCGCAAGGCCGGCTTCTGGGCCTCGGTGCTGGCGCTGGGCTGGTTCAGCCACGGCGTGATGAGCGCCTGGAGCCACCCGCAGACCCGCGCGCTGGCCCTGATCGAAGTGGCGCTGGCGCTGCTGGTGATCTTCGCCGCCAGCCTGCCCGGCCTGCGGGCCCGCTTCAGCAAGCGGCGCTGACGCTGCGCCCGCCGGGCCGTATCATCTGTGTTCCCGGCCCCGCGCCGCTGTACCTGTCCTGGTTTCGCGCATGCACATGATGGAAGAACTCCTGGTCGTCACCACCGGTGGCACGATCGACAAGATCTACTTCGACGACAAGTCGGACTACCAGATCGGCGACCCGCAGATCGGCATGATCCTGCGCGAGCTGGGGGTGACCTTCCGTTTCAACGTGATTCCGATCCTGCGCAAGGATTCGCTGCACATCAACGATGAGGACCGTGAGCTGATCCGGGCCACCATCGCCGCACAGCCTACCCGCCACGTGCTGGTCACCCACGGCACCGATTCGATGGTGCAGACCGGCAAGGTGCTGTCGACCATCGCCGACAAGACCATCGTGATGACCGGTGCGCTCAGCCCGGCGCGCTTCCGCGGTTCGGATGCCGAATTCAACATCGGCTGTGCGATCGGCGCGGTGCAGTCGCTGCCGTCGGGCGTGTACATCGCCATGAACGGCCGCATCTTCGATCCGCAGCAAGTGCGCAAGAACGTGGCCGCCAACCGCTTCGAATCGGTCTGAGCAACAGCGTGCCGCCCCAGGTCGGCACCCACCACCGCGCAGCCCCAAAAAAACACCCCGACCGAAGCCGGGGCGTGCCCTTGGAGAGGGACTTGGGCTCAGTACTGGGCGTTGAGGGTCAGGCCCGAGAAGGTGCTGTAGGCCTTCACCCGCACGTGCCAAGTGCCAGCGGCCGGGCTGTTGACGGTGCAGGTCTCGTTGTTGCCGCTCAGGTACGGGCGGCAGGTGTAGGTGGTATCGGTCGGGGCGCTGCCCTGGCGGATGTACAGATCGGCATCACCGCTGCCACCGCTGATGGCCACGCGCAGCTGGCTGCTGCCGGCCGGCACCTGCACGGTGTAGCTGAGCGAGGCGCCGCTGGACGCGCCCAGGCCGGTCACCGGCACGTTGTTCTGCAGCACGGTGCCACCCGGTTCCGGGGTGGTGCCACCGCCGCCGTTGATGGCGGCCGTGACCGCTGCATCGGCGTCGACGATGCCCGCGCCGCAACCGCCGGAGCAGGCGCCCGGAAGCGCACGCGCGGTGCTCTTCAGGATGCTTTCCACCTGCGCCGGGCTGAGCGGGCTCGGTGCCACCGACTGCATCAGCGCGACCACGCCGGCCACGTGCGGTGCCGCCATCGAAGTGCCGTTGTAGGAGGCATAGCTGGCGCTGGCCGGCACGGTGGTGCCGGTGTTGAGGGTGGACAGGATGTTGGCACCCGGTGCCGACACGTCGATGCCGGTGCCGTAGTTGGAGAAGCTGGCGCGGGCGCCGGCCGAGGTGGTGGCGGCCACCGCGATCACGTTCGGGCAGTTGGCCGGCACGGCCGAGGACACGTTGGTGTTGCTGTTGCCGGCGGCGACCACCACGGTGGTGCCACGGCCAACGGCGCCGTTGATCGCATTCTGGTAGGTGGTGGAGCAGCTGCCGCTGCCACCCAGCGACATGTTGATGACTTCGGCCGGATTGGCGTTGGCGGGCACGCCGCTGACGGTGCCACCGGAGGCCCAGACGATCGCGTCGGCGATGTCGGAGGTGTAGCCGCCGCACTTGCCCAGCACGCGCACCGGCACGACCTTGGCGTTGAAGGCGGTACCGGCCACGCCGGTGCTGTTGTTGGTCACCGCGGCGATGGTGCCGGCCACGTGGGTACCGTGCCAGCTGGAGTTGGAGGCCGGATAGCCGGCGCCACATTCGTTGGCGGCGTACCAGTCGCCTTCGTCGTTCGGGTTGCTGTCACGGCCACCGCCATCGCGGGCCATCGCGGCATCGCTGATGAAGTCATAGCCGGGCAGGATGTTGGCGTTCAGATCCGGATGGCTGGTGATGCCGGTGTCGATCACCGCCACGACCACGCCGGTGCCGGTGGCCTTGTCCCAGGCCGGGCGGACATTGATCGAGGCGTTGGAGGTGCCGAAGCCCCACTGTTCGCTCAGGCGGGCGTCGTTGGGCACCAGGGTCGGCCGCATGATCTGGTCGACTTCCACGTATTCCACGTTCGGGTCGGCGGCGAGCTTGCGCATCAGCAGCTCGGATTCGGCCTGGTCCAGCGCGCGGTCGGTCTTGACCACGGTCGGGCCGATGGCCAGCTTGCGGACTTCCTGCAGGCCCAGAGCGCGGCCCTGGCTGCTGGACAGACCGGCCGCGGCGGTCTTCAGGGACGAGGCCAGTGCGGTGGTGTTGGCCACCGGGGCACTGCCTTCACGGTACTTCACGATGAAACGCTGGTGCGTCGGGGCGGACTGCAGGCCGCTGAGCTGGACGTCACCGGCGAAGGCCGGGGCGGCCAGCAGCAGGGAGGTGACAACAGACGCACTGAGAACCACCCACGACTTGCGCGCACGCAGATGCGAAACCTGGGACATCGGAATTTCCCTTTCTAGTGGTGTGAATGCCGGAATCGGCAGAAGCACCGGCGCGAGCGCTTGGCAAGGAACGAGGGCGCGGCTCGGCGTCCGGTGAGTCAGCGGATTCCCCTGTCGATCCGCTGTCAGATGACGCTAAAGGCTCGATCCGGACACCACAAGATTTTCAGTGTCTTTTCAGCAACATGAAATGTCTGTTCTGAGACTTTCCGTGTGGAGGGTTTGTGAAGGTGAAGGAACTTTCACGTCACGTGCACGGACATGACTGGGACTTGGGCTGTCCTGCGATGTCTTTGCTGACATCGGCGGTGGGGCCGCCGGGATGGGTCACCACAACGCAGAAAGCCCGTCGCGGGGACGGGCTTTCTGGGGAAACCAAGCGGAGAGCAGTCGAGCAAGCTCGACTCTACAGACGCGCGGAGGGCGATCAGCCCAGCTTGACCAGCCAGTTGTGGCGGTCCGGCAGGCGGCCGTACTGGATGTCGGTCAGTTCCTTGCGCAGCGACATGGTGACTTCGCCGGCCGGTGCGTTGATGTCGCCCACCGAGAAGCCTTCGCCCTTCAGCTGGCCGATCGGGGTGACCACGGCGGCGGTACCGCAGGCGAACACTTCGGCGATCTCGCCCGAGGCCACGCCCTGCTTCCACTCATCGATGGTGACCTTGCGCTCTTCGACCTTCATGCCACGGTCGCGTGCCAGCTGCAGGATGCTTTCGCGGGTGATGCCTTCCAGGATGCTGCCGGACAGTTCCGGGGTGACCAGGGTGCCGTCCTTGTAGACCAGGAAGACATTCATGCCGCCCAGTTCTTCCAGGTACTTGCCTTCCACCGGGTCCAGGAACAGCACCTGCGAGCAGCCCTGCGCCTGCGCCTTCTGCTGCGGCAGCAGGGAAGCGGCGTAGTTGCCGCCGCACTTGGCCGCACCGGTGCCGCCCTTGGCCGCACGCGCGTATTCGGTGGACAGCCAGATCGAGACCGGGGCAACGCCCTTGGCGAAGTACGGGCCGGCCGGGCTGGCGATAACGTAGTAGCCGGCCTTGTGCGCGCCGCGCACGCCGAGGAAGGCCTCGTCGCCGATCATGAACGGACGGAAGTACAGGCTGGATTCGTCGGCCGACGGCACCCAGTCCTTGTCCAGCGCGATCAGCTGCTTGAGCGATTCAACGAAGATCTCCACCGGCAGTTCCGGCAGCGCCAGGCGCTGGGCCGAGCGCTGCAGGCGACGGCCGTTGGCGTCCGGGCGGAAGGTCCAGATGGAACCGTCGGCATGGCGGTAGGCCTTGATGCCTTCGAAGATTTCCTGGCCGTAGTGCAGCACGGCGGCGGCCGGGTCCAGCTGCAGCGGGCCGTAGGCACGCACGTTGGCGTTGTGCCAGCCGGCATCCTTGTCCCAGCGCACTTCCACCATGTGGTCGGTGAAGTGCAGGCCGAAGCCCGGCTTCTCCAGGATCTGGGCGCGCTCTTCAGCGCTGCGCGGGTGGTCCGAACGGGTGACGGCGAAGCTGGGGATGGACTGGGACACCGGAGGATTCCTGTTCTGGTTGCGGGTAGTGCCGACCCCGCCAGTTGCGGGGCCGTGGGTCAAAGCATGCCGGTTTCGAGCCGCGCAGCCTCGGACATCATGTGCTGGTTCCACGGCGGGTCGAACACCAGCTCTACGTCGGCCTGGGCCACCGTCGGGATCATTTCGAGCTTGCTGCGCACATCGTCCACCAGGATGTCGCCCATGCCGCAGGCCGGCGCGGTCAGCGTCATCTTCACGTCGATCTCGCGCTGGCCTTCGTCCAGGTGCTTGATCTCCACCTCGTAGACCAGGCCCAGTTCGACGATGTTGACCGGAATTTCCGGGTCGAAGCAGGTGCGCAGCTGCTGCCACACCAGCTGTTCGACCTGCTCGTCGGTGGCGTCGTCGGGCAGCTCCAGCGGCGCCGGCGCCTCTTTGCCGATGGCGTCGCCGTCCTTGCCGGCGATACGGAACAGATTGCCTTCGACAAACACCGAATAGCTGCCGCCCAGGGCCTGGGTGATGTACCCATAGCTGCCGGCAGGCAGGGTGACGGTGTCGCCCTGCGGGACCATCACGGCCTCGCAGTCGCGTTCGAAGTGGACAGGTTCGCTGCTACGGGAATACATGGGGATCGTTATGGGGCCGCGGACCGGGCCGCGCAAGCCTGCATTCTACCCCGCCCGCCCCACCGACGCCGGTGCGCTGCGGCAAACCACAGTATCCTGTGGCTGACCTTCAGGAAGCTTCGATGTCCTCCAATGCCACACGTGCCAGGACCGTGACCTGGCTTTGGCCCTTCATGCTGCTGCTGGGCCTGCTTGTTGCTCCCATGGCCTGGGTGCTGCTGGCCCTGATGACCGGCCGCCAGGTCGGCTGGATGGCGGTGGTGACCGCGCTGGAACTGGTGTTCATGCTGCGCCTGGGCACGCTGGGTCCGGGCCGGCTGCGCATTGCCCTGGTGGTGCTGGGCACGCTGCTGGTGAGCGCGGTGGCGTACTGGAGCATTGCCAGTGCGTGGATGGGCGGCTCGATCGGGCTGAACCCGATGGATGCCTCGCTGCGCATGGGCCCGCACCTGGCCTGGACCCTGACCAACCTGGCCAACGGGGCGATGGAATGGATCTGGCTGGCGGTGGGCGTGGTGGTCGGCGCCTGGCTGGCGCGCTGATCACCTGCATGGGTCGGATCCCTTTCCGCAGGAAAGGGCTCTGACCCACGTTCGGGATCTGGGGTCAGAGCCCTTTCCTGCGGAAAGGGATCCGACCCCGGCCTCTCAATGCCCGCCGTCCAGGGCCTTCAATTCGCTGACCAAGGCGGCGGCGGCTTCGGCGCCATCGCCGTACAGCATGCGCGTGTTGTCGGCATAGAACAGGGCGTTTTCAATGCCGGCAAAGCCGGTGCCCTTGCCGCGCTTGATCACCACCACGTTGCGCGCGTTCACCACGTCCAGCACCGGCATGCCGTAGATCGGGCTGGCCGGGTCAGTGCGGGCCACCGGGTTGACCACGTCGTTGGCGCCGATCACCAGCACCACGTCGGTGGTGGCGAATTCGGGGTTGATGTCGTCCATGTCGGCGATCAGGTCGTAGGGCACGCCGGCTTCGGCCAGCAGCACGTTCATGTGCCCGGGCATGCGCCCGGCCACCGGGTGGATGGCGAATTTCACCTTCACCCCGCGCTGGCCCAGCCGCTGCGCCAGTTCCCAGATCTTGTGCTGGGCTTGGGCCACGGCCATGCCGTAGCCGGGCACGATCACCACGCGTTCGGCGAAGGCCATCATCGCCGCCACGTCGGCCGCATCGATCGGCTTCTGCGACCCGCTGATCGCCTGCGCCTCGCCCGCCGCACCGCCGCCGAAGTTGGAGAACAGCACGTTGCGGATCGGCCGGTTCATCGCCTTGGCCATCAGCCGGGTCAGCAGGATGCCGGCCGCGCCGACCATCATGCCGGCGATGATCAGCGCCTCGTTGCCCAGCACGTAGCCTTCGAAAGACACCGCCAGGCCGGTGAAGGCGTTGTACAGCGAGATGACCACCGGCATGTCGGCGCCACCGATCGGCAGCGTCATCAGCACGCCCAGGGCCAGCGCCAGCACGAAGAAGCCGACGATGGCCCAGGTGCTGAGCGTGCTGGCGGCGATGATGCCCAGCACCACCACGGCCAGCGCCACCAGCAGGTTCAGCACCTGCTGGCCGGGCCAGGTCACCCGCTTGTCCAGGCGGCCATCCAGCTTGGCCCAGGCGATGACCGAACCGGACAGCGACACCGCACCGATGGCCGCGCCGACCACCGCCAGCAGCAGCACGGTGGCCGAAGGCTGGCGCGCAGCCAGGTCGGCCAGCGCCTGCGCGCTCCAGTGGCTGGTATCGCGGTGGGCCAGGAAGGCGTAGCGCAGCAGTTCCACCGCGCCGATGGCGGCCGCCGAACCACCGCCCATGCCGTTGTACAGCGCCACCATCTGCGGCATGTCGGTCACGGCGACCTTGCCGGCCGACCACCACGCCAGGCCCGCGCCCAGCAGCAGCGCCACCAGGATCAGCGGCACGTTGTGCAGTTCGGGCAGGAAGAAGGTGGCTGCGGTGGCCAGCAGCATGCCCAGCCCGGCCCAGCGGATGCCGCTGCGCGCGGTGAGCGGCGAGGCCATGCGCTGCAGGCCGAGCAGGAACAGGGTGGCGGCCACCAGGTAACTGGCCTTGACCAGCCAATCGAGCAGTTCAACCGTGCTGATGTTCACGCCTGCGGCTCCTTGGCTGCATCCTTGCCGCCCTTGGGCGCGCTGGGCTTGAACATTTCCAGCATGCGCGCGGTCACCACGTAGCCACCGGCGGCATTGCCCGCCCCCAGCACCACGGCCAGGAAGCCCAGTGCCTTTTCCAGCGGTGTCTGTGCGTGGCCCAGCACCACCATGGCACCGATCAGCACGATGCCGTGGATGAAGTTGGAACCCGACATCAGCGGGGTATGCAGGATGACCGGCACCCGCGAAATGATCACGTGGCCGGCAATGGCGGCCAGCATGAAGATGTACAGCGCCACGAACCCGTCACTCATCGGCAACGCCTCCCGCTCTGTCTTCGTCGCCCCATCATAACCACGGGCTGAACCCGGTGCGCGGCCCGGTCAACCACGGGCGCGCTCACGCGTTGTCGATGGTGACCGTGAGCGAGGAACCGTACCCTGTGCTGGTGAGCAGCCCTCTTCCCCCGACCGCTGACAGCGAGGCCTTGCCGGCGTCGCTGGAGGCGTTCCTGGCCGGCGTCGGCCCGCGCGCGTTCCGCTTCGCCGAAGCCGGACTGCGCCAGCGCGACGATGCGCTGGACGCCGTGCAGGATGCGCTGATGCGCATGCTGGACTACGCCGACAAGCCCGCCACCGAGTGGGCGCCGCTGTTCTGGAGCATCCTGCGCCGGCGGGTGATCGACATGCAGCGGCGACGGCGCTTCCGCCTGCCGTTCTGGCGCGACAACCAGGACGCCGACGGCGGCGAGATCGACTGGGCCGACCCCGGCCCGGACCCGGCGCAGGCGCACGAGCAGCGCCAGCAGTACCAGCAGCTGGTGCAGGCGCTGCGCACCCTGCCCGCGCGCCAGCGCGAAGCCTTCACCCTGCGCGTGCTGCAGGACCTGGACGGCGCCACCACCGCGCGCGCCATGGGCTGCAGCGAAGGTGCCGTCAAAACCCATCTGGCACGCGCCCGACAGGCGCTGCAGGACCATCTGGAGATCGACCCGTGAACCGCTCCCTGCCTTCCGACGACGCCCTGCGCAGCCTGCACGGGCACGCGTTGCAGTCGCTTTCCCCGGCCACGCTGGCGCGGCTGCGCCAGGCCCGCCACGGCGCTGCAGGGGCGCGCCGCGACCGTGGCCGCTGGTGGCTGGCTACGGCGTGTTCGCTGGTGGTGGCGCTGGGCATCGGCGTGCAGTTCACCGGTACTGCCCCGCATACTGCGCCGGTGGCGCCGCCTGCCGTGGCCGCGGTGGACGACAACGGCGCGCTGTACGACGAGAATCCCGATCTGTACCTGTGGCTGGGCGACACCGACCTGGCGATGGAGTGAACCATGCTGCGAGTTTCAACCCTGCCGATCCTGATCGCCCTGGCCGTGCTGCCGGCGGCGCCAGCGTTGGCCCAGTCCTCCGCACCGGCCGCGCCCGCGCGCGTGGCACCCGCTGCGCCGCTGCCGGCGTGGGAACAGCTGAGTCCGGCCCAGCGTGAGGCCCTGCTGGCGCCACTGCGCGACCGCTGGAACGGCGCCGACGCCGCGCAGCGCCAGCGCATGCTGTCGCACGGCCAGCGCTGGCAGTCGATGAGCCCGGAAGAACGTGACAAGGCGCGGCGCGGGTTGCGCCGCTTCGAGCACATGAGCCCGGAACAGCGCGAGCAGGCCCGCGCCTTGTTCGGGCAGATGCGCCAGCTGAGCCCGGCCCAGCGCGATGCGCTGCGCGAGCGCTGGTCGCAGATGACACCCGAGCAGCGCAGCGACTGGGTGCGCGACAACCCGCCGCCGGCCAGGCCGCGGTAAGACGCCGGGAACGGGGCCGGGAACGGGGTCAGAGCCCTTTGCTGGCGCAAAGGGATCCGACCCCTGGCCCCGCGCGGTTCACGGCTGCCAGCGCGTTTTCGCCAGCAGTTCGTCGTCCCAATCGAACGCGACCTGTCCTTCGCGCACGAACAGCGCCACGAAGTTCAGCAGGTTGCGCGCATACATCTCGCTGGCCTGGGTGGCGCCGCGACTGGCCAGGTGCAGCGGCCCGTCGATCACCACGCCGTGGTGTTCGATGCATTGGCCAGGCTGGGTCAGTGCACAGTTGCCGCCACTTTCGGCGGCCAGGTCGACAATCACGCTGCCCGCCGCCATGCCTTCGGCCATGGCCGCCGTGACGATCGTCGGCGCCGGTCGCCCCGGCACCGCGGCGGTACAGATCACCACGTCCACGCTGCGCAGGTGCTCGCCCAGCCGCCGCTGCTGTTCGGCGCGTTCTTCGTCGGTCAGCGCGCGCGCATAGCCGCCCTCGCCCACCGCGCTCACGCCCAGGTCGAGGAAACGCGCGCCCAGCGACTGGATCTGCTCGCGGGTTTCCGGCCGCACATCGAAGCCTTCCACCTGTGCACCGAGACGGCGCACGGTGGCAATGGCCTGCAGCCCGGCCACGCCTGCGCCGATCACCAGCACCTTGGCCGGCCGCACCGTGCCGGCGGCGGTGGTCAGCATCGGGAAGAAGCGCGGCGCGCGATCGGCGGCGATCAACGCCGCCTTGTAGCCGGCCATGCCGGCCTGCGAACTGAGTACGTCCATGGCCTGCGCACGGGTGGTGCGCGGCAGTTGCTGCAGCGGGAAGAGTCGCAGGCGGTCGTCGGCCACCAGCGCAGCCAGGGCGGGATCGGCCGCCGGCGCGAGCAGGCCGACCACGCTGGCACCGGGCTTGAGCAGGTTCAACTGCGCCGCGGGCGGGTTCTGCACGCACAGCAGGATATCGATCTCGGGCCAGCGCGCCGCGTCGAACGCGCGTGCGCCGGCATCGTCATAGGCGGCATCAGGGAAACCGGCAGCCAGGCCGGCGCCGGCTTCGTACCAGACGGTGATGCCCAGTGCGCCCAGCTTCTTCGCCGTTTCCGGCGTCAGCGCCACGCGCCGTTCGCCCGGCGCGGTCTCCTTCATCCCCAGCAACGCCACGGCCATGCAGGTCCCCGCTGATCGGTGAGTTTTCCCGATCCTAGCAGGGGTGCCGGGCTCAGTGCAGGGTGGCGCTGCCCGGGTCCAGGCGGTCGATCACGCCCTGCATGGCGCTGTCGAAGGCGCCATCGTCCACGTGGGCGCGCAGGCGGCCCAGGCGCACCATCACCGCCAGTTCTTCCGGCGAGGCCACGCAGAAGCGCACGCCGCGGCGGTTGACGAACAGCAGGCGCGAGGAGATCGGGCTGACCCAGGACAGCTTGCCGGCCTGCACCTTGCCGTCCTTGTCGACGAAGTCCAGCCAGTTGCCGATTTCCATGCGGCGGAAGCGATCGGCGTCGGCATTGTCGAAATCGTCGGTATCCACCTGCCCGCCCAGTTCGACGGCCGCCGTTTCCGGCGCCGGCGGCGTCGGCAGCGCCACCTGCGGCAGCTCCGGCAGCGCGCGCTGCAGTTCCGGGCGCGATTCGGCAATGCCCTGCAGCGTGTCGTGCAGTGCATCGATCGCCGCGCTGGCGGCATCGCCGTGCACGCCCACGCTGGCAAACACCTTGGCCAGCGCCGGCTGCCAGGCCTGCAGCCACGGCTTACCGACGATCTGGCGGCGCGCTTCGGCCACTTCTTCCAGCAGGCCATCGCCCAGGCTGAGGGCCTCGGCCACCGAACTGCCTTCTTCGCCCTCGCGCAGCAGCGCCAGGGTCAGGTGGTGCTGCCACGGCTGGCGCAGGAATTCGGCAATGGCCGATGGCAGCGTGGCATCGCCGATGCGCCGGTCCAGTTCGGCACCGGCCCGGCTACGGGCCATTTCCAGCTTTTCCTGGCCGCGCTGGGTCTCGGCGGCACGACGCTCGGCGATTTCCACGCGGCGGCGGTGCTGCACCAGGAACTCGCGGAACTCTTCTTCCAGGGTCAGGAAGATGGCCAGGTTCTCGTTGAACTCGGCCACCAGGCGTTCGATGATTTCTTCCACCTTGGCCATCAGCATGCGCTCGGCCTGGCTTTCGCCGGTGTTGCCCTCGCAGGCCTCGGCCAGCGAATTGAGCAGCTTGCGCGCCGGGTGGGTCTTCTGCACGAACATGCGGCGGTCGAGCATGGCCACCTTCACGAACGGCACCACCAGGCGGCCGATCAGCTCGCGCGAACGGCCTTCCAGCTCGCGCTCGTCCAGCATCACGTCGAACAGCATGCCGACCAGATCGATCGCATCCTCGTCCTGCGGGTCCAGGCGGGTCTGGCCGGGATCGGCGCCGAGCCGGGTCGCGCTGGACAGCACTTCACTCTTCAGGCGCTGCGCCAGCGATTCGCCGTCTTCGCCGATGGCCGCCCGCAGCGTGGCGCTGGGCGTGGCCTGCAGCAGCGACAGCACCGACATCATCTCGCGCTGGCTGAGCGGGCGATGCTGGCCCACGGCCACCTGCGCGGCCGACGTTGCGTCTTCGCGCACGTGGCGGGTCTGCTGCAGCAGTTCATGCAGGGCTTCCAGCAGCATGCCCTGCTGGCCACCGTAGCCTTCACCGGCCGGGCCTTCTTCCATGCCCAGGTGCTGCTGCATGTGCCCGCGGCGCTCGGACCAGCGCGCGGCAAAGCGCTGCGCCCAGGCCGGCGCGGCCTGTTCCTCGTCGCTGAAATCGGTGTCGAAGCCAGGCGCGGCGCGCTGTTCGACCAGGTCATCCAGGCCCGGCGGCGGCCGCGACGGCGCGGCGGAGGGGACACGACGCGGCGCGCCCATCTGCGGCATCACCCCGGCGGCAGCCAGTTGTTCGTCCAGCTTTTCGTAGATGCGCCCCACCGGCACGCGCAGGTCGCGCTCGCACAGCTTGATCAGCACCAGGTGCACTTCCGGGGCCAGCTCGCAGTGCGCGAACGCCTCGTGGATGGCCACGCCCAGGTGCTCGGGGCTGACCGGATTGCGGTCGGCATCCAGTTCGCCGGCGCCGACCAGCCAGCCCAGCCGGCGGTCCAGGCGCGCCAGCACCGGCTTGAAATCGCGCAGCAGCACCGTGGCGAAGTTGCGCACGGCCAGCCGCGATTCCAGTACATGTTCGGGAATCAGGCTCAGGCCTTCTTCGGCCGGCCCGGACAGGGTGGCCTCAGCCGACAGCGGTTCGCCCGTGGCCAATGCGGCCCAGGCCCGCTGCAGGTGGCCGGCATAGGCGGCCTCGATCTCGGCGCGACGGCGGCGCAGTTCACGCATGGCATCCAGAAACAGCAGCTGCGACGCGCCGGCATTGCCGGCACGGTCGAACAGGGCATCGTCGAAGCGGGCCAGTGCCGCGGCAAATGCCTGGCACAGCGCCGGCAGGACCATGTCCCGGGCAAGCTGAAGCTGGGCCGGGTCACGACCCGGCGATCCCATCGGAGTGGGCGCGCTCATCATTCGGGAAGGCTCCCCACCTTCTCTATTGCGACTGACATCATGGACATCGCGACGGCCGGTGCACCCCATGCACCGGTACGCCGATGGTAGGCCGGCCAGCCTGTCACGGACAGTGAAACAGTCCTCACTTCAAACCTCACGACCGGCGGCCCGGCAAGACGGGTATCGTAAGCCGTGCGGGGCCTGCGAGGCGAGGGGAAGCGGCGTTCGGCGCCGCGCCAGTGGCATGACGTTCATCACAGTTTGTTATTTGAATGGCAGACGCGACACGACGGGCGTCATCAACCACCCCGACTATAATCATGTGCCCGTGATGACCGGTTCAGACTCCATGCCCGACCCCGCTGCCCTGCTCGCCTTGGATGCCCGCCGCTCGGTGCCCTCGCGGCAGCTGGGCGAACCCGGACCGGACCCGGCCACCCTGCTGCGCATGCTGACCTCGGCGGTGCGCGTGCCCGACCACGGCAAGCGGGTGCCGTTCCGCTTCCTGAAGATCGCCGGCGATGCGCGTCACACTCTGGGCGACTTCCTGGCCGAACGCAGCCGCGAACGCGATCCGCACGCCGGCGATGCCGTGTTCGAAAAGGACCGGCAGCGCTTCAGCCACGCCCCGCTGGTGATCGTGGTGGTGGCCAGCCCACGCCCGGACGCCAAGGTGCCCGAGCAGGAACAGCTGATGACCGCCGGCTGCGTCTGCTTCGCCCTGCTGCAGGCCGCGCAGGCGCTGGGCTTCGGCGCCCAGTGGCTGACCGCGTGGATGGCCTTCGACCCGGCCGTGCACGCGCACCTGGGCCTGGCCGACGGCGAGCGGATTGCCGGCTTCATCCATATCGGCACGCCCAAGGCGGCCGTGCCCGAGCGCGAACGCCCGGATGCGGCGGCCCTGCTGCAGGACTGGACCGCACCGTGAATGCCGTGAGCGCCCAGCCCGCGCCGCCGCTGTACCTGGTCGATGCCAGCATCTACGTGTTCCGCGCCTGGCACTCGCTGCCGGACGAGTTCCAGGACAGCCAGGGCTGGCCGACCAATGCCGTGCACGGCTTTGCCCGTTTCCTGCTGGACCTGCTGGAACGCGAGCGTCCGCGCCATATCGCCATCGCCTTCGACGAAGCCCTGGACAGCGGCTTCCGCCACCGCCTTTACCCGGCCTACAAGGCCAACCGCGACCCGGCACCGGAAGCGCTGAAGCGCCAGTTCGTGCACTGCAAGGCGCTGTGCGCCGCGCTGGGGCTGGCGGTGCTGGCCCGTCATGATTTCGAGGCCGACGACCTGATCGGCAGCGCCCTGCACCGCCACCGCGGCAGCCACCGCGGGGTGATCATTTCCGCCGACAAGGACCTGTCGCAGCTGCTGCTGGACCACGACGAGCAGTGGGACTACGCGCGCAACCAGCGCTGGGACGTGGCCGGGGTGAAGGCCCGCCACGGCGTGCACGCGCACCAGATTGCCGACTACCTGGCGCTGTGCGGCGATGCCGTGGACAACATTCCCGGCGTCAGCGGCGTGGGCGCCAAGTCGGCGGCGGTGCTGCTGGCCCATTTCGGCAGCATGGATGCGCTGTTCGAACGTATCGATGAAGTGCCGTTCCTGCGCCTGCGCGGTGCGGCACAGATGGCCGTGCGCCTGCGCGAACAGCGCGAGCACGCCCTGCTGTGGCGGCAGCTGACCACCATTGCCCTGGACGCGCCGCTGGACGGCAGCGCACTGGGCCTGCTGCGCCAGCCCGCCGACCCGGAACTGCTGGATGGCCTGTGCCAGACCCTGCGTTTCGGGCCGCTGACCCGGCGCCGCCTGTTCGCCGCCACCGGCATGGCCGACCCTCTTCCCACACCCAGCGAGCCCGCATGAGCCAGCGCAACACTGAAGCACCGCGTGTCGTCTACGAAGGCAAGTACCAGCGCATGGTGGTGCGCGGCACCTGGGAATACAGCGAACGCACCCACGCCGGCGGCCTGGCCGCGATCATCATTGCGGTCACTCCCGAGGACAAGGTGCTGTTCGTCGAACAGTTCCGCGTGCCGTTGCAGGCCCCGACCATCGAAATGCCGGCTGGCCTGGTCGGCGACGTGGATGCGGGCGAATCGATTGAAGCATCGGCGGTGCGCGAGCTGGAGGAAGAAACCGGCTGGACCGCCGACCATGCCGAAGTGCTGATGATCGGCCCGACCTCGTCCGGCGCCAGCAGCGAAAAGATCGCCTTCGTGCGCGCCACCGGCCTGCGCCGGGTGGGCAGCGGCGGCGGCGATGACAGCGAGAACATCACCGTGCACGAGATCCCGCGCAGCGACGCGGCGGCCTGGCTGGTGCAGAAGATGGGCGAAGGCTACGCGCTGGACGCCAAGCTGTGGGCGGGGCTGTGGATGATCGAACACCACCTGGATGGGCGCCCGCGTGGCTGACGCCGACCTGCACGGGCTGCCGGCACTGCTGGGTGCCGACGACCCGGCCATCTACACCGTCCACCGCGCACAGGGGGCGTCGCCCTACCTGCTGCTGGCCGACCACGCCGGCCAGCAGGTACCGCGCGGCCTGGCACAGCTGGGCCTGCCGCAGCACGAACTGGATCGCCACATCGGCTGGGACATCGGCATTGCCGGTACCACCCGTGCACTGGCCGGGCTGCTTGATGCCTGGGCGATCGAACAGACCTATTCGCGCCTGCTGATCGACTGCAACCGCCCATTGGCGTCGCCCACGCTGATTCCGGAAGTGAGCGACCACACGGTGGTGCCGGGCAACGCCGGGCTGTCGGCAGCGCAGCGCCAGCAGCGCATCGACGCGATCCACGCGCCCTACCACGCGCGCATCGATGCCGAACTGGACGCACGCCGCGATGCGGGCCGGCCGACCCTGCTGGTGATGATGCACAGCTTCACCCCGGTAATGAACGGCGTGCAGCGACCGTGGCACGCCGGGGTGCTGTACCACCAGGACACCCGCTTCGCACAGGCGCTGCTGCAGGCCCTGCGCAACGAAGGCGATCTGGTGGTGGGCGACAACGAACCGTATTCGGTGAACCGCAGCAGCGACTACGCAGTGCCGGTGCACGGCGAAGACCGTGGCTTGGTGCATGTGGAACTGGAGATCCGCCAGGACCTGATTGCCGATGCCGCCGGCCAGCAGGCATGGGCGCAGCGGTTGGCGCGGATGTTCAGCGCACTGCAGCCGGCGTTGTTGGCGGCGGCATGAGCGCCATCCACGTAATCAAAGGACGGTAGCGCCGGGCCATGCCCGGCGGCATCGGAATCCACCGTCGCGTTGCGCCTCGCCGGGCATGGCCCGGCGCTACCGCAGGCGGGGCGCGTCCATCCACGGGAACGGCTTGAACCCGCGCACCTGCACGGTCGCGCCGATCGCCTCGAAGTCCTGCTTGATCGCCTGCGCGCGGTTGCGGTCCAGCGCTTCGCCCACCAGCAGCGGCAGTGCACGGCAACGTGCCAGCGCCTCGGCCACCGGCACCTCGTGCAGACGGGCCACGCGCTGTGCAGCGGCCTTCAGCTGAGCGTCCGGACAGGCCACCATCTGCAGATCGAACGAGGCGAAGATGCCCGCGCCCACACCGGCCGCGCGCGCCGCCGCCTGCGCTTCGGCCGTGGCTTCGCCCAGCGCCTCGTCAATGCCCTCGACCTGCTGGAAGGCGTCGTACTCGTGGTAGTACGCCAGCGCCGCTGCGTAGTCGGCCAGGCCGGACAACGGATGCTGGCGCTTCTGCACGTCCAGCACGTCGGCAAACGTGGCCGGCTCCAGGTAGGTGGTCAGCCCCAGCGCACGCGCCTCGGCCGGCACGTCGCTGTCATCGTCGAAGGCGGTGTCTTCGTCGGGCGGCAGCCAGAAGCGCGCCTGCAGCAGATCGCCTTCGCTGGCATGCACCCAGCCGAAGGATGCGTACACGTCGTGGTCATCGTTGCAGGCCGCGAAGGCCTGCAGCGTCTGTTCCAGGTCCAGCAGTTCGATCATGCGTCATTGGCCAGGCAGGCAGGGGCGTTCGAGTCTACCGCTGCCGGGCGCAGGCCCAGCGCGATCAGCACACCGAACAGGGCGAACAACGCGGCACCATATTCGGCACGCACCAGGCCATCCAACGCAGTGGCCGACCCCGCCGCGCCGGCGCCGGCATTGGCCACCATCACCAGCACCGCCAGGCCCAGCGCGCCGCCGATCTGCTGCGCGGTGGCGGCCATGCCAGATGCGACGCCCTGCTGTGCAGCCGGCACGCCCTGCCCGGCCACGATCCACATCGAGGTCCAGGTCATGCCCTGGCCGATGCTCAACACCACCACGCCCGGCAGCAGCGGCCAGAAGTTCGATCCGTGCGGCAGGGTGGCCGCCACCCAGGCGATGCCCAGGGCACCGGCCAGTTGCCCCAGCACCAGCACCTTGCGTGCACTCCAGCGCTGCAACGCCCATTCGGCCAGCTGGATGCCCAGCGTGCACACCGCCGTGGCTGGCAGGAACGCCAGACCGGCCTGCAGCGGGCTCCAGCCGTAGCCATCCTGGAAGTACAGCGCCATGAAGTAGTACTGCACGCCATAGCTGCTCATGAAAGCGAAGGTGAGGCCGAGCGCTGCGCGCAGGCCCGGCAGGCGCAGCAGCGCGAACTGCATCAGCGGATCGCGGCTGCGCTGCTCGATCTGCACGAAGGCCACCAGCAGCAGCGCCGACAGCACCAGGCAGCCCAGCGTGGCCGGCGCGGTCCAGCCCCATTCCGGCCCCTGCACCAGGGTGGTCACCAGCAGGCTGCCGCCCAGGGTGACGGTGATGCAGCCAGCCAGGTCGAATGAACGGCCCTGCGCACGCGGGCCATCGGCCGGCAGCCACGCACCGGCGGCGATGGCACATGCGGTGGCCAGCGGCACGATCACCGCCAACACCGCCGGCCAGCCGAAGGCCTGGGTCAGCACCCCGCCCAGCAGGGTGCCCAGCGCCAGACCGACCGCGCTGGCCATGCTCCAGATCGCCAGCGCGCGGTTGCGCACCGGGCCTTCGGCATACAGCGTGTTGATCAGTGCCAGCGTGGCCGGGAACAACAGCGCGGCGCCGATGCCCTGGGCCGCCCGCGCGATGATCAGCAGCGTGGCATTGGGTGCCAGCGCGCCCAGCAGCGAGGCCAGCGCGAACAGCAGCATGCCCAGCCGGTAGAAGCGGCGGCGCCCGATCAGGTCGGCCGCGCGCCCGCCCAGCAGCAGGCTGCCGCCGAACGCCACGGTGTAGGCGCTGACCACCCACTGCAGCTGCTGCGCGTTGATCTGCAGCGCGCGGCCCATGTCATGCAGGGCGACGAAGATGATGGTGGCATCCAGGGCGATGATCAGCTGCGCGGTGGCAAGCAGGGTCAGCGCCCAGCGGGGGTACTTGAGGGGAGGCATCGGTGGTCTGGAACAAGGGGGGAGCGCAGTCTCATTGATGCAGCACGATCAATAAACCCCTCCACGTCGATATCTGCGATGATTTTTCGCATGAATGGACCGTCAACCGATCTCAACGCCGTGCGCATGCTGGTCCAAGTGGCCGAAGCGCGCAGTTTCACCGTGGCCGCCGGCCAGCTCGGGCTGAGTCAGTCGGGCCTGTCGCGCGCCATTGGGCGGCTGGAGGCCGCACTGGGGGTGAAGCTGCTGCAGCGGAACACCCGCAACGTGGCGTTGACCCCGGATGGCCGCCAGTTCGTGGAGCAGGTAACGCCCCTGCTGTGCGGGCTGGAAGACGCCGAACGGCAACTGGCCGATCGCCCGTGCATGCCCTCGGGCGTGCTGAAGATCAGCGCACCCTCGATGTTCGGGCGCAAGGTACTGGTGCCGATGCTGGGGCCACTGCTGGAACGGCATCCGCAGCTGCAAGTAGAAGCCGTGCTCAGCGACCGGCTGGTGGACCTGGTGGAAGAAGGCTTCGATGCGGCCCTGCGCACCGGCCCGATCGCCGACCAGCGCATGGTGGCGCGCGCGCTGCGACCGCTGCGCTGGGTCACGGTGGCCAGCCCGGCCTATCTGGCCCGTTGTGGCACGCCCCTGCAGGTGGCCGATCTGCAGGCCCACGCCTGCCTGGCAGTACGCAATCTGCGCAGTGGGCGCGTGGTGGACTGGCAGTTCATGCAGAACGGCCAGCTGTGCGAAATGGCGCCCGCCACCCGCATGGTGTTCGACAGCGGCGACCCGCTGGTGGAAGCCGCCATCGCCGGCATCGGCATCGTGCAGGTGATGGATTTCGCCGTGGCCCACGCCCTGGCCGACGGCCGCCTGCAGCGCGTGCTGCAGCCGTTCGAAGGCCGCAGCCGCGCCCTGTCGCTGATCTACCCGCCGTCGCGGCAGCACTCACCGAAGCTGCAGGTGTTGGCCGAAGCCCTGCTGGCCGGGCACTGGTAGATCCACGCCATGCGTGGATGCGACCCACAGTAGATCCACGCCATGCGTGGATGCGACCCACAGTAGATCCACGCCATGCGTGGATGCTTGCGCACGGGGTCAGCGCCCTTTCCGCGGGAAAGGGATCTGACCCCTTCGGCATTACGCGAAGCTGTCGGTGGCGCGCACCAACGCGTCCACGTTTTCGGCTTCGAACGCCGAATGACCCGACGCCGGGGTGATTTCCAGCTTCGCCTTCGGCCACACCTTGGTCAGGTCCCAGGCATTGGCCAGCGGGCAGACCACGTCGTAGCGGCCGTGCACGATCACGCCGGGAATATCGGCAATGCGGTGCGCGTCGCGCAGCAGCTGGTCTTCCACCTCGAAGAAGCCGCCGTTGACGAAGTAGTGGTTCTCGATGCGGGCGAACGCCAGGGCGAAGTGCGGATCTTCGTGGCTGTTGATGAAGTCGTCGTCCACGTGCAGGAAGCTGGTCGCGCCTTCCCACACCGCCCACGCCTTGGCCGCTTCCAGCCGGGTGGTTTCGTCTTCGCTGGTCAGGCGGCGATGGAACGCCGAGATCAGGTCATGGCGCTCGACCGCCGGAATCGGCTTCAGGTAGTGCTCCCAGGCATCGGGGAACAGGCGGTTGGCGCCTTCCTGGTAGAACCATTCCAGTTCCCAGCGGCGCAGCATGAAGATGCCGCGCAGCACCAGTTCGGTCACCCGCTGCGGGTGGGTTTCGGCATAGGCCAGCGCCAGGGTCGACCCCCAGCTGCCGCCGAACACCTGCCAGCGATCCACCTTCAGGTGCTCGCGCAGCTTTTCGATATCAGCCACCAGATCCCAGGTGGTGTTGTCGACCAGGTCCGCGTGCGGGGTGGAACGGCCAGCGCCGCGCTGGTCGAACAGGATGATGCGGTACTTGGCCGGGTCGTGGAACTGGCGCATCTTGTCGCTGCAGCCGCCACCCGGGCCACCGTGCAGCATCACCACCGGCTTGCCGTCCGGGTTGCCGCACTGTTCGAAGTACAGCGTGTGGCGGTCGTCGACCTTCAGGGTGCCGACGTCGTAGGGGGTGATGGCGGGGTACAGCGTACGCATGCTTGCAGCTCCGTGGTGGTGCCCTGCCGCTGGCAGGAGAACCCCCATTCTAGGCCGGTCGCCGCCCCAGGGTGACCCGGTCGCGCTGTTCAAGGTCCTGCGCGGTGCTTACCTCGGCCAGGCCCGCGGCGTCGAACAGCGCGCGGATCGCCGCGCCCTGGTCCCAGCCGTGTTCAACCAGCAGCCAGCCACCGGGCTGCAGGTGCGCGCAGGCCCCTTCGGCAATGGCGCGGATGTCGTCCAGGCCATCCACACCCGACGCCAGTGCCGTGGCCGGTTCGAAGCGCAGGTCGCCCTGCTGCAGGTGCGGATCGTCACTGGCGATATAGGGCGGATTGCTGGCGATCAGGTCGAAGCGCGCGCCCCGCAGCGGCGCATACCAGTCCTGCCCACCTTCGGCGAAGCGCACGTTGCGCAGTTCATGGCGCGTGGCATTGCGCGCGGCGACGGCCAGCGCAGCGGGGCTGGCATCGGTGGCCAGCACCTGCGCCTGCGGGCGCTCGCTGGCCAGGGCCAGGGCGATCGCACCGCTGCCGGTGCCGAGGTCGGCCACCTGCAGGGCGCGGTCCAGCGGCAGGCGCTCCAGCGCCAGCTCCACCAGCAGCTCGGTTTCCGGTCGCGGGATCAGGGTAGCGGCGTCGACGTCCAGATCCAGGGTCCAGAAGCCACGGCGGCCGGTCAGGTAGGCCACCGGCTCGCCAGCCATGCGGCGGGCCAGCAGCGCCTCGAAGGCGGCCTGTTCAGCTTCCGGCAGCGGATCGGTGGCGTGGGCGAACAGCCAGCTGCGCGGGCGCTCCAGCACGTGCAGCAGCAGCAGTTCGGCCTCGTGGCGGGCGTCGAGGCCGCCAAGGCGGGCGCTGGCCGCGGCCACGACCTGGCGCAGCGAGGATTCGGATTCAAAGGACATGCCGCAATTGTAGAGTCGAGCTTGCTCGACTGCTTCGGCAAAGCGGTCGAGCAAAAGCAGTCGAGCAAGCTCGACTCTACAAAAGCGGGGTTCGTTCAGGTTGGCGGGAATGGGATAAGGGCGGGCTATCAGCACTACGCCGCCGGTTCAGTAAATTTTCCTTTCCATACAGATAGTTGCAGGAACGTCAGCGTCCAATCAGCAAGCTACCCATTGAATTGCAATAGATGGCATCTATTAAATAGATGAAATCAATGCATTGTTCTTATCGATTCGGAATCGGTAACCTAGCTCCTGTCGATTCACCCACTCCCCTTCACCCAGAGGAAAAACGATGTCCCTGATCAACACTCCGATCCAGTCGTTCGAAGCCAATGCCTACCACAACGGCGAGTTCATCAAGGTTTCCGACAACAGCCTGAAGGGCCAGTGGTCCGTCCTGATCTTCATGCCGGCCGCCTTCACCTTCAACTGCCCGACCGAGATCGAAGACGCAGCTGACCATTACGCCGAATTCAAGAAGGCCGGCGCCGAGGTCTACATCGTCACCACCGATACCCACTTCTCGCACAAGGTCTGGCACGAAACCTCGCCGGCCGTGGGCAAGGCCCAGTTCCCGCTGGTGGGCGACCCGACCCACAAGCTGACCCGCGCCTTCGGCGTGCACATTGAAGAAGAAGGCCTCGCGCTGCGTGGCACCTTCATCATCAACCCGGAAGGCGTGATCAAGACCCAGGAGATCCACTCCAACGAGATCGCCCGTGACGTGGCCGAGACCCTGCGCAAGCTGAAGGCCGCCCAGTTCACCGCCGCCAACCCGAACCAGGTCTGCCCGGCCAAGTGGAAGGAAGGCGAGAAGACCCTGACCCCGTCGCTGGACCTGGTCGGCAAGATCTAAAGCGCTACCGGCCTGCGCTGGCCCCACGCCAGCGCGCGCCCCTCATCCCCGTGCCGGCCCCACGCCGGCGTGGGGGTGAACCCAAGACAGCCAACGCACGCCAGCCTTGGCCAGCCAGCCCCTTCCACGGTCGCTGTCTTGGGTTCACCCCTACCCCCTGCTGGTCCGCTACCTTCTACAGCGGTGCCACGCCCACGCTTTGCCTGAAACCAGGAGAGAACCATGTTGGACGCCAACCTGCAGTCGCAGCTGAAGACCTATCTGGAACGCGTGACCCGCCCGATCCAGATCACCGCGCGCGCCGACGATGGCGCCAAGTCGCAGGAAATGCTGGAACTGCTGCAGACCCTGGAAAGCCTGTCGGACAAGATTTCGCTGCAGGTGCTGCGCGACGGCCAGGGCCGCGTGCCCTCGTTCGACCTGGGCACCCCGGGCCAGGACATCCACCTGACCTTTGCCGGCCTGCCGATGGGCCACGAGTTCACCTCGCTGGTGCTGGCCCTGCTGCAGGTGGGCGGCCATCCGTCCAAGGCCACCGCCGAGCTGATCGAGCAGGTGCAGAACCTGGAAGGCGAATACAAGTTCGAAACCTACTTCTCGCTGTCCTGCCAGAACTGCCCGGACGTGGTGCAGGCGCTGAACCTGGCTGCGGTGCTGAACCCGCGCATCCAGCACGTGGCCATCGACGGCGCGCTGTTCCAGGAAGAAGTGGAAAAGCGCGAGATCATGTCCGTGCCCACCGTCTACCTCAACGGTGAAGTGTTCGACCAGGGCCGCATGACCCTGGAGCAGATCGTGGCCAAGCTGGACACCAACGCCGGCAAGCGCGATGCCGAGAAGATCGCCGCCAAGGACGCCTTCGACGTACTGGTGGTGGGCGGTGGCCCGGCCGGTGCCGCAGCGGCCATCTATGCCGCGCGCAAGGGCATCCGTACCGGCATCGCCGCCGAGCGTTTCGGTGGCCAGGTGCTGGACACCATGGCCATCGAGAACTTCATTTCGGTGAAGGAAACCGAAGGCCCGAAGCTGGCCACGGCGCTGGAACAGCACGTGCGCGAGTACGAAGTGGACATCATGAACCTGCAGCGCGCCAGCGCGCTGGTGCCGGCCGGTGAAGACGGCCTGGTGCAGGTGCAGCTGGAAAATGGCGCAGTACTGAAGTCGCGTTCGGTCATCCTGTCCACCGGCGCGCGCTGGCGGCAGATGAACGTGCCGGGCGAAGACCAGTACCGCAACAAGGGCGTGGCCTACTGCCCGCACTGCGATGGCCCGCTGTTCAAGGGCAAGCGCGTGGCGGTGATCGGCGGCGGCAATTCCGGCGTGGAAGCGGCCATCGATCTGGCCGGCATCGTGTCGCATGTGACGCTGCTGGAGTTCGATTCCAGCCTGCGTGCCGACGAAGTGCTGCAGAAGAAGCTGCGCAGCCTGGGCAACGTGACCGTGCTGACCAGCGCGCAGACCACCGAAGTGCTGGGCGATGGGAGCAAGGTGACCGGCCTGGTCTACAAGGACCGCGCGGGCGGCGATTCCCACCGCGTCGAGCTGGAAGGCATCTTCGTGCAGATCGGCCTGCTGCCCAACACCGAATGGCTGAAGGACAGCGTGGCGCTGTCGCCGCGCGGCGAGATCGTGATCGACGACCGTGGCCAGACCAACGTGCCGGGCGTGTTCGCCGCCGGTGATTGCACCACGGTACCCTACAAGCAGATCATCATCGCCATGGGCGCCGGTTCCACTGCGGCTCTCAGCGCCTTCGACCACCTGATCCGCACGTCGGTGAGCACCGGCAGTGGTGCGGTGGCCGAAGCGGCCTGATCCACCGTTCCCAGCCCACCGGGAACATCGTTAGCCTGCTGGGTCGACCATGCCGACCGCCGGTCCGTTTTCCCTGGGGTCTGAAGGATGAACCTACGCGATCTGAAGTACCTGGTGGCCCTGGCCGATCACAAGCATTTCGGCCGGGCCGCCGCCTCCTGTTTCGTCAGCCAGCCCACGCTGTCCACCCAGATCCGCAAGCTGGAGGAAGAACTGGGGCTGCCGCTGGTGGAACGTGCGCCGCGCAAGGTGATGCTGACCCCTGCCGGCCAGGAAGCGGCCGCGCGGGCGCGGGTGATCGTGTCCGAAGTGGAGCAGTTGAAGGAAGCGGCGCGGCGCAACCGCGACCCGGAAGCCGGCACCGTGCGCCTGGGCATCTTCCCCACCCTGGGGCCGTACCTGCTGCCGCACGTCATTCCGCGCATCCGCAGCCGCTTCCCGGAGCTGGAACTGCTGCTGGTGGAAGAAAAGAGCGACGTGCTGCTGGAGCGCCTGCGCGATGGCAGGCTGGACGCGGCGCTGCTGGCACTGCCGGTGGTGGACGACCAGCTGCATGCCGAATTCCTGTTTGAAGAGCCGTTCCTGCTGGCCGTTTCCGGCCGCCATCCGCTGGCCCGGCGCGAACACATGGATGTGCAGGAGCTGGCCACGCAGAAGCTGCTGCTGCTGGAAGACGGCCATTGCCTGCGCGACCAGGCACTGGAAGTGTGCCGCCTGTTCGGCGCCAACGAGAAATCCGAATTCCGCGCCACCAGCCTGGAAACCCTGCGGCAGATGGTCGCCGCCGACGTGGGCATCACCCTGCTGCCCAGCCTGTCGGTGCAGCCGCCGGTACCGCGCTCGAGCAACATCCGCCTGATCGATTTCGTCGGCGAAGGCCGGCCCAGCCGCCGCATCGCCATGATCTGGCGGCGCAGCTCGGCCATGCATGGCTTCCTGATGGACCTGGCCGAACAGTTCAAACAGCTGCCGCAGGCGCTGTTCACCCTGGACGACCAGGGCGTGCCGGCCGGCGAAGCGCCGGTGGTGGCGCAGCCGCTGCTGAACGGCTGAACCCCGTCGAACCTGCCGCGGCACGGCCGGGAGTCGATTCCGGCCACATTTGTCCCCACAATAGTCCCAGGCGGCGCTCGAAGCGCCGCCTTTTGCATGGCTTTCAACCAAGGAGCACCACCATGAACACCGCCAGCGGCCTGCCGCCGTCGATCACCGTTTCCAGCTTCGACATGGACCGCCTGGAGGCCATGCTCGATTCCCCCGCGCTGAGCCAGACGCCTGCCGCGCTCGCGCTTTCCCAGGAACTCAACCGGGCCACCGTGCTGGCGCCGGATCAGATTCCCGAAGGCATCGTGATGATGCATTCGCGCGTGGAGTGCGAAGATGAGGTGTCCGGCGAGCAACACGTGCTGACCCTGGTCTTCCCCCGCGAAGCTAATGTCGACGAGGGCAAGGTGTCCGTGCTGGCCCCGGTGGGCAGCGCCCTGCTGGGCCTGGCCGTTGGCCAGAGCATCGACTGGAACGCCCCCGGCGGCCGCAAGCTGCGGCTGCGCGTGACCGCGGTCCACAACGACCGCCCCTGAAACCCGCTGCGCACCGCGCGCGATCCGATTTCCCTGCACCAGGAGCCGTAATGAGCAACACGTCCAAACTGTCCCAGCTGCGCGAACTGTCGGTGGTCGTTGCCGATACCGGTGACTACGACGCGATCAAGCGCCTGCAGCCGGTGGATTGCACCACCAACCCGACCCTGGTGAAGAAGGCACTGGACCTGCCGGTCTATGCCGAACTGATCGAGCGCGAACTGGCCTGGGGCCGCCAGCAGAGCGGCGACCGCGAAGCCGTGGTGCATGCCGTGGCCGACCGCCTGACCATCGGCGTGGGCGCCCTGCTGAGCACGCTGGTGCCGGGCCGCGTGTCCACCGAAGTGGACGCCGACCAGGCCCACGACACCGCTGCGACGGTGGCCAAGGCCCGCCAGTTCATCCAGATGTACGCCGACGCCGGCGTGCCGCGCGAAAAGATCCTGATCAAGATCGCCGCCACCTGGGAAGGCGTGGAAGCGGCGCGCATCCTGCAGACCGAAGGCATCGACTGCAACCTGACCCTGATCTTCAACCCGACCCAGGCGCTGGCCTGCAGCGAGGCCGGCGCGTTCCTGATCTCGCCGTTCGTGGGCCGCATCCTGGACTGGTACGTGGCCAACGGCCAGACCCCGGCCAACATCGACGAAGACCCGGGCGTGAAGTTCGTGCGCGGCGTGTACGCCGAGTTCAAGCGCCGTGGTTCGCCGACGGTGGTGATGGGCGCCTCGTTCCGTTCCACCGCACAGATCGAAGCGCTGGCCGGCTGCGACCGCCTGACCATTTCGCCGGACCTGCTGGAAAAGCTTGACGCCGACCACGGCGAGCTGCCGCGCAAGCTGGTGGCCGGTGCGGCCGACGGCGTGGCGGTGACCCCGATCGACGCGGCGAAGTTCGCGGCCGACCTGGCGGCTGATCCGATGGCGACCGAGAAGCTGGCCACCGGTATCGACGCCTTCGCCAAAGACCTGCAGGCGCTGCGCGAGCGCATCCGCTCGGAACTGTGATTCCAGCCAACGGCTGAGCCCCTCGTGGCGGGCTGTTCGGCTCGGTAGAGTCGAGCTTGCTCGACTGACCTCTGGGACAACAGCCGCGCTGGGTCGGGCGGGTTGGGTTCGCGGGACACGCCGCAAGTACATCCGTGTAGGCTCGTAGGCGCCATCCATGGCGCCTGCGGTCCCGCGAACCCAACCCGCCCGCCCTTTGACAGTTTCCGGTGGCCGCCCGCCACGGAAGAAAGAGGGAAGAGCAACAGCGGGTCGCGCGCTTCGCTTGCTCGCAGCCGAGCATGGCTCGGCTTTACAAGAGCAATGCAGAACCAAAGAAAAAGGACGCGGCGAAGGCCGCGTCCTTTTTCTTTTCCATCAGCTCGTCACCAACCCACTGTTCTTACCCACCGTCACCGGGAAATGATCGAAGGCAGGGCGGGCGCAGATGGCGGGACCGTCCACGGCATGGATGCCGTGGCCGAGCCCCCATGGACGGGTTTACGGCGTGTCCCGCCATCTGTGCCCGCCCTGCCAAACCGATCAAAACCCAGAGCCGGTTTGGATGTTGATGTTGATGTTGATATTGCCCGCCGCAGGCGGACCTCCGCGCGTCAGCGCGGCGCCTCCACATCCAGCCCGATCGGGCAGCTCACGCCGGTGCCGCCAATGCCGCAGTAGCCGTTCGGGTTCTTCGCCAGGTACTGCTGGTGGTAATCCTCGGCGTAGTAGTACGCCGGTGCCGGGTACACGATCTCGGTGGTGATCGGCCCGTAACCGGCCGCATCCAGCTGTGCCTGGTAGGCCTCGCGGCTGGCCAGCGCGGCGGCGTACTGCGCCTCGCTCGTGGCGTGGATGGCCGAACGGTACTGGGTGCCGGTGTCGTTGCCCTGGCGCATGCCCTGGGTCGGGTCATGGCTTTCCCAGAACAGCTGCAGCAGCCGCTCCAGGCTGACCACCGCCGGATCGAACACCACCTGCACCACTTCGGTGTGGCCGGTAAGACCCGAACAGACCTCTTCGTAGGTCGGGTTCGGGGTGATGCCACCGGCATAGCCCACCGAGGTGCTGTACACGCCCGGCTCGCTCCAGAACTTGCGCTCGGCGCCCCAGAAACAGCCCAGCGCGAAACGGATCTGCTGCAGGCCGGCGAAGCGGTCCTTCAGCGGGTGGCTGTTCACGAAGTGCTGGTTGCTGTGCAGCGGCAACGGCTGGTCGCGCCCCGGCAGCGCCTCCTCCGCCCGCGGAAGACGCTGCTTGAAGGCCCCGATGCCGAGGATGCCCTGGCCAATTCCCAACATGATGCGCTCCTACGCCGGCTGTCCGGCCCAATCGTCTGCACCGGAAATGGGGTCGGCCGGCTCCTGGCCCAAGTCCAGCCCGGCCACGATGTCTTCGGCCTGCGGCCGCGCCGCGTCGGGTATGCCGACCCGCAGCACGCCGAACAGCGGCAGCTCACCCATGCCGCCCAGCAGCGATTCGCCGAACACGAAGGCGGGAATGCCTGCGTCTTCCAGCGCGTGCTTCACCAGGTGGGCGTCGAACAGGTTGTCGGCCTTGTACACGATGTGCATGGGGCAGCTCCTCGGGGCAGGGTTCCAGCATACGCCCGGGGCCTGAATCGCGCCGCTGCGCCCGCCGGGCATGGCGGCAAACCCCGGCAGCCCTGGCCGGTACGCGCTAGACTGTTGGTCTTTCTGCCCTTTTTTCGCCCCAGACTCATGTCCGAGCACACCCCCGCCAGCCCCGAGACCCCCGCCGACAGCCACGAGAAGCGCGATTTCATCCGCCAGATCGTGCGCGAGGACCTGGCCAGCGGCAAGCACCAGGCGATCAAGACCCGCTTCCCGCCCGAGCCGAACGGCTACCTGCACATCGGCCACGCCAAGTCGATCTGCCTGAACTTCGGCCTGGCCGGTGAGTTCAGCGGCGTGTGCAACCTGCGCTTCGACGACACCAACCCGGCCAAGGAAGACCCCGAGTACGTGGCCGCCATCCAGGACGACGTGCGCTGGCTGGGCTTCGAGTGGAACGAGCTGCGCCATGCCTCGGACTACTTCCAGACCTATTACCTGGCCGCCGAGAAGCTGATCGAACAGGGCAAGGCCTATGTCTGCGATCTGTCGGCCGAGGAAGTGCGCGCCTACCGCGGCACCCTGACCGAGCCGGGCCGCCCGTCGCCGTGGCGCGACCGCAGCGTGGAGGAAAACCTCGACCTGTTCCGCCGCATGCGTGCCGGTGAATTCCCGGACGGCGCGCGCACCGTGCGCGCGAAGATCGACATGGCCAGCGGCAACATCAACCTGCGCGATCCGGCCCTGTACCGCATCAAGCACGTCGAGCACCAGAACACCGGCAACGCGTGGCCGATCTACCCGATGTACGACTTCGCCCATGCGCTGGGCGATTCCATCGAAGGCATCACCCATTCGCTGTGCACGCTGGAATTCGAAGACCACCGCCCGCTGTACGACTGGTGCGTGGACAACGTCGATTTCGCCCATGACGATGCGCTGACCCAGCCGCTGGTCGATGCCGGCCTGCCGCGCGAAGCAGCCAAGCCGCGCCAGATCGAATTCTCGCGCCTGAACATCAACTACACGGTGATGAGCAAGCGCAAGCTGATGGCGCTGGTGACCGAACAGCTGGTGGACGGCTGGGAAGACCCGCGCATGCCGACCCTGCAGGGCCTGCGCCGCCGCGGCTACACCCCGGCCGCGATGCGCCTGTTCGCCGAACGCGTGGGCATCAGCAAGCAGAATTCGATGATTGACTTCAGCGTGCTGGAAGGCGCGCTGCGCGAAGACCTGGACAGCGCCGCCGCGCGCCGCATGGCCGTGATCGACCCGGTGAAACTGGTGCTGACCAACCTGGCCGAGGGCCACGAAGAACAGCTGACCTTCAGCAACCACCCGAAGGACGAGAGCTTCGGCAGCCGCCAGGTGCCGTTCGCACGCGAAGTGTGGATCGACCGCGAGGACTTCGCCGAAGTGCCGCCCAAGGGCTGGAAGCGCTTGGTGCCGGGCGGCGAAGTGCGCCTGCGCGGCGCCGGCATCATCCGCTGCGATGAAGTGATCAAGGATGCCGACGGCACCATCACCGAGCTGCGCGGCTGGCTGGATCCGGAATCGCGCCCGGGCATGGAAGGCGCCAACCGCAAGGTGAAGGGCACCATCCACTGGGTCAGCGCCGTGCATGGCGTGCCGGCGGAAATCCGCCTGTACGACCGTCTGTTCTCGGTGCCGAACCCGGACGACGAATCGGAAGGCAAGACCTACCGCGATTACCTGAACCCGGAATCGCGCCGCACCGTCACCGGCTATGTCGAACCGGCCGCGGCCAGCGCCACCCCGGAACAGTCGTTCCAGTTCGAGCGCACCGGCTACTTCGTCGCCGACCGCCGCGACCACACCGAGGCCAAGCCGGTGTTCAACCGCAGCGTGACCCTGCGCGACACCTGGTCGGCCTGAGGAACCGCGCGGGCGCCAGGACGGCGCCCGCATGCCCGCGACAATGACCGCCGCCCCCTCCGCCCTGCTCTGGTTCCTGTCCCAGCACCCGTTGCTGGCATTGCCGGTGCTGATGGCGCTGGCCGGGCTGCTGTCGTGGTGGCGGCGCACCCCGCTCTACCTCATCGCCATGTTTCCGCTGGCGATGCTGAACGTGTTCCTGGGTTCGTTCGTCAACGCGGCCTGGGTGAACGGGATCGGCGAGCGTGGCGAGGCGGTGATCGTCAAGGCCGAGGAAACCAGTTCCACCCTCAACGACCGCTATATCTGGCGTTACGAGGCAGTGGTGCACACCGCCGATGGCCAGGATGTGGACGTGGTGTTCCATACCAACACGATCTCGCTGTGGCCGCTGGAAAACGCGATCCGCATCCCCGCGCAGGGCCAGCCCTTCGTGGTGAAGTACGCGCCAGGCTTCCCGCGCAGCATCGTGATCCTCACCAACGAATCGCCGCATGGGATTGCCCAGTCACGCGCACGCGCACGCGAGCGGGTGGAGGTGGCTGCACGCAGGCTGCAGTTCAGCCCGGGCAACCCCGCCTTCCGCGCCGATTACCGTCGCGAGCTGGATACCTGGCTGCGCGACCATGGCGATGACCCGCAACAGCAGGCACAGGCGCAGCGCTATCGCGCCGAACGCGATGCGCTGTGACCGCTGCCCCCCTTTCACTGACAGGCCTGACATGACTGCTACCGCCAACCCGTTTCTTCCCCTGCTGATGCAGGTCCTGCAGGGCCGCGACATCGCCTGCACCGTCGACGGCACCGAGCTGGTGCTGGACAGCGGCCTGCGCCTGGTGGCGCATGGCGTTGCGTCGAACGCGCGCGACAATGGCGGCTGGCAGACCTCCACGGTGATCGAGGTACGCCATCCGGAACTGTTCGCCGACGGTCTGTTCGAGTACCAGCACGCCGCCGGCGACAGCGAGCAGGATGCAGTGCTGTCCGGCTTCGAGAACTGGGTGCGGGTCGACCTGGCCACCCTGCAGGCGGCCATCGGCGCCGACGATGCGCCGGAACTGCAGATGCTGACCCTGCGCTACCCGGCCGAAGAAACCGGCACGGCGCTGGCGCGCGCGGTGGTGCTGGGGCCGCTGGCCCACTACCGCAGTGAACCCCGCGATGAAGCAGCGGCCTGCAGCGAGGACGACCACGGCTCCTGCCCCTGCTGCCTGTTCACCCAGAGCCTGGAGGCGTTCAACGATCTGCTGAAGACCCGCCAGTTCCTCGGCATCCGCCTGTTCGCCTCGCGCGATGCCGACGGCCAGTGCGAGGCCGACTGCCGGGTGAACGGCCATGACTTCCCCGCCGCCCTGCCCCTGCTGCGCGCCTACGCGGCGCGCTGGCCGCAGGCCGGGCTGGAGTTCCGCAAGCAGTACGTGGTGATCCGCACCGACACCGACGCCGAAACCGACGCCTGATCCCGCGCCGACACCCCCGCTGCATGCCGCTGCGGCTACACTGCGCGCCGGCTGTTGTTCCTGCCCCACCTTTCCACCCTACGAGGCACCCCCGCGATGCTGTACGCGCAAGTCCACCTGACCCTTCCCGCCTGGATCCACGACCAGATCGACCTGGATCGTCGCTATCCGGGCGACGAGGCCAAGGTCGCACTGGCGATCGAGCTGTCGCGGCTGAATGTCGAACACGCCAGTGGCGGCCCGTTCGGCGCCGTCGTGTTCGGCCCCGATGACAAGGTGATCGCCGCCGGCGTGAACCGCGTCGTGCCGCACGCCACCTCGTTGGCCCACGCCGAAAACATGGCCTACATGCTGGCCCAGCAGCGCCTGCAGACCCCGCGCCTGAACGCGGTGCTGTCGCCGGTCACCCTGGCCACCAGCTCGCAGCCGTGCTGCCAGTGCTACGGCGCCACCGTGTGGGCCGGCATTGACCGCCTGCTGATCGGTGCCAGCTCGGCCGACGTGGAAGAACTGACCCCGTTCGACGAAGGCCCGCTGCCGGCCGACTGGGTGGGCGAGCTGAACAAGCGCGGCATTGAAGTGGTGCAGGGCCTGAACCGCGATGCCGCGCGCAGCGTGCTGCGTGCCTATGGGGAAGTCGATGGCACCCGTTACTGAGACCGGAATCGGCCTGCTCTGCCTGTGCCGGCAGGGCTTCGAGCCCGAGCTGGCCGGCGAACTGCAGCACCGCGCCGGCCAGGCTGGTTTCGCCGGCTATGCACGCGCCCAGCGCAATGACGGCTACGTGCTGTTCATGTGCGACGAAGCTGCCGCGCTGGCCCCGCGCCTGCCGTGGCGCGAACTGATCTTCGCGCGGCAGAAGCTGGTGGTACTGGCCGAGCTGCCGCAGCTGGACCCGAGCGACCGCATCACCCCGATGCTGGAGGTGCTGGCCGATGCGCCGCGCTTCGGCGATCTGTGGGTGGAACACCCCGATTCGGATGCCGGCAAGCCGTTGTCCGGCCTGGCCCGCGCGTTCGGCAATGCGTTGCGCCCGGCGCTGCGCAAGGCCGGCAAGCTGACCGACAAGCCGAACCCGCGCCTGCCGCGGCTGCATGTGGTCTTCGTCGATGGCACCCATGCGTTCGTCTGCGTGGCCGACCCGGCCGACAGCGCGCCGTGGGCGTTGGGCATTCCGCGCCTGAAGCTGCTGCCGGAAGCCCCGTCGCGTTCGGCGCTGAAGCTGGACGAGGCACTGCTGACCCTGCTGGCACCGGACGAGCGCGAGGCGCTGGTGAAACCAGGCATGCGCGCGGCTGACCTCGGTGCCGCCCCCGGCGGCTGGACCTGGGTGCTGACCCGCCAGCACGTGCATGTGCTCAGCATCGACAATGGCCCGCTGCGCCAGCACGTGCTGGACACCGGGCTGGTCGAACACCTGCGCGCCGACGGCTTCCACTGGCACCCGGACCAGGCGCTGGACTGGATGGTCTGCGACATGGTCGAACAGCCGCGCCGCGTGGCCGAACGCATGGCCACCTGGTTCCGCGAAGGCTGGTGCCGGCACGCGATCTTCAACCTGAAGCTGCCGATGAAGAAGCGCTGGGACGAGACGCGGTTGTGCCTGGACCTGTTCCAGGAACAGGCGGGCAAGCCGCTGGTGGTACGGGCCAAGCAGCTGTACCACGACCGTGAAGAGATCACGGTGCTGGCCTCGCCGCTGCGCTGAGGCGCACACCGCGCGGTAGGTAGGTGCCAACCTTGGTTGGCACAACCTCGCAAACACCTTCGCCCCATCTGGGCCGACGTTGCCTGACAGACGTGCCAACCAAGGTTGGCACCTACCAGAGCGGCGTACCGCGCGGTCGGTGGGTGCCAAGGCAACGCACCGCGCAGTCGGTAGGTGCCAACCTTGGTTGGCACAACCTCGGAAACACCTTCGCCCCATCTGGGCCGACGTTGCCTGACAGACGTGCCAACCAAGGTTGGCACCTACCAGAGCGGCGTACCGCGCGGTCGGTGGGTGCCAGGGCAACGTACCGCGCAGTCGGTAGGTGCCAACCTTGGTTGGCACAACCTCGCAAACACCTTCGCCCCATCTGGGCTGACGTTGCCTGACAGACGTGCCAACCAAGGTTGGCACCTACCAGAGCGGCGTACCGCGCGGTGGGTGGGTGCCAGAGCAACGTACCGCGCAGTTGGTAGGTGCCAACCTTGGTTGGCACAACCTCTGAAACGCCTTCGCCCCATCTGGGCCGACGTTGCCTGACAGACGTGCCAACCAAGGTTGGCACCTACCAGAGCGGCGTACCGCGCGGTCGGTGGGTGCCAAGGCAACGCACCGCGCAGTTGGTAGGTGCCAACCTTGGTTGGCACAACCTCGGAAACACCTTCGCCCCATCTGGGCCGACGTTGCCTGACAGACGTGCCAACCAAGGTTGGCACCTACCAGAGCGGCGTACCGCGCGGTCGGTGGGTGCCAGGGCAACGTACCGCGCAGTTGGTAGGTGCCAAGGCAACGCACCGCGCGGTGGGTAGGTGCCAGAGCGACGTGCCGTTCAGACGCCGGCGGCGCGCTTCCAGAATGCCTGTACCACCGGCGGCCACTTGCCCACGCAGCCCAGCGCGCGGCCGCGGGCCAGGGTCAGGTGCATTTCGTCGTTGGAAAACAGCCGGTTGATCGCATCGAAACTGTAGGCGGCGATCTGGTTGTCACTGCGCCGTTCCCGCGCCCAGCGCTGCAACCGCTGCGGCGACAGGCGCGGCTGGCCACGGCGCTCGGCCGAGGGCGCCAGCCATTGCTGCAGGGCGGCCACGTCGCGCAGGCCCAGGTTCACCCCCTGCCCCGCCAGTGGGTGCACCACGTGCGCCGCATCGCCCAGCGCCAGCACGCGACCGGACACATAGTGGCGGGCCAGCTGCCGGCGCAGCGGGAACGCCGCGCGCGCCGAGGCCAGGCGCAGTTCGCCCAGGCGGCCGGCAAAGGCGCGGGTCAGCTCGCGGTTGAACGCGGCGTCGTCCAGCGCCAGCACGCGTGCCGCCTCGTCTTCCGGCAGGGTCCACACGATCGAACTGCGGCGCTCGGCCACCGGCAGCAGGGCCAGCGGACCGGTCGGCAGGAAACGCTGCCAGGCCGTGGCCCGGTTGGGCAGCGCGCTGTCCACGTAAGCCACCACCCCGCGCTGGTGATAATCGTGCGATTCCACCTCGATCCCGGCCAAGCGGCGCAGGGTGGAATCGGCACCATCGGCAGCCACGGCCAGCGCGGCATCCACCCGACGCCCATCATCCAGCCGCAGGCGTACGCCTTCGTCGTCCTGTTCCAGCGCTTCGACCCGCGCCGGGCAATGCAGCTGCACGCCCGCCGCCGGCAATGCCGCCCACAGGCGATCCTGCAGCAACGCGTTCTCGACAATGAACCCCAGCTCGCGCCGACCGAAGCGGTCTGCGTCGAACAGCAGGTCATCGCCGCCGGCCGCATCCCACACCTGCATGCGCCGGTAGGGCCAGGCACGCGCCTGTGCAATGGCCGGCCAGACGCCGAGGCGCTGCAGCAGCTGCACGTTGTCGGCGGCGAAGGCGAACACCCGCAGATCCGGTTGCGCGGCCTGCCAGGCCGGCGGCTCACGGCCTTCGACCAGGGCGACCGACAGTCCGGCATCGGCCAGCGCCAGTGCACACGCGGCGCCGACAACGCCGCCGCCCACCACGGCTACATCCAGTCGCATGCGTCGGCTCATGCAGCCTCCCCACGGCACAGGCGCGGTACGTCACCCCGGAAGCCCATGGCACCGCCTACCAGCATCGACTGCACCGAGGCGCGTTGTGCCGCCACCAGGCCCAGGCTGCGCAGCGGGCGCAGCAGCGGTGCCGGATTGCTGGTCAGCCGCGCCAGGCCACCGGAAAACGCCACCGTCTGCTGCCGGTCGTCCGCGCGCCGAGCCACATAGGCCCGCAGCAGCGCGTCACTGCCCGCATCTTCATCGGCCGCTTCCAGCAGCTCCGCCAGGGTGAGCGCGTCGCGCAGGCCCAGGTTGAAGCCCTGCGCACCCAACGGGTGGATGGTCTGCGCGGCGTTGCCCAGCAGCACCGCGCGTTCGCCCACCAGCGCGCGCGCCAGTACCTGCACCAGCGGGTAGGCGCTGCGCGGGCCCGATTCCAGCAGGCGCCCGGCGCGCCAGCCCAGCGTGTGCTGCAGGCGTTGCAGCCAGGCCATATCGTCCAGCGCCATCACCGCCTCGGCCTGGTCGCGGGCCACCCCGTGCACGCAGCCGAAGTGGCGGTCGCCGCGCGGCAGCAGCGCCGTCGGGCCGGTATCGGTGAAACGTTCCCACGCGCTGCCATCGGGCGCGCGCTGGCTGCGCACGCGGGCCACGAACAGGGTCTGCTGGAAATCATGGCGGTCCACCGCAATGCCCAGCGCATCGCGCACGCCACTGGCGGTGCCATCGGCCCCCACCACCAGCCGGGCCAGCAGCACGCGCTCGCCCGCATCGTCAGCCACATGGACCTGCCGGTAACCGTCGACCACCGCACCCAGGCCGATGAAACGCATCGGGCGGTAGCGCTGCAGCTGCGGCAGTTCCTGCAGCCGCGCCTCCAGCGCCTGGCCGAAGTCGCGGGCCACCACCACCTGGCCGAACCACGGCCGGTCGTAATCGGCCGCATCCATCTGCACGCGGCCAAAGTCGCCGGCGCGGCTGACGTGGATGCGCCGGATCGGCCCCGGCGGCATCGCCAGCTTCTGCATCACCCCCAACGCGTTCAGTGCGTTCACGGTGGCCGCGGCGAAACTGAGATTGCGCTGGTCGAACACCGCCGGCAGTTCACCGGCCGGGCTGGCTTCCAGCAGCGCTACGTTGCGGCCCAGCCGGTCCAGGGCGATGGCCAGGCTGGCCCCGACCAGACCGCCACCGACGATCAGCACGTCATGTCGTTCACTCATGGGCCCATGATACGCGCTCGCCGCCCCGTCCAGACCCGACACGCCGCGCCTGCGCAGGGCCGCGCGGCGGGCTAGAATGGAAGCTGAATCCGCCCCACGGGTCTTCGCCATGTCCGACACCGCCCATCGCGCCTTTGTCCTGTCCGTGCTTGTGCTGCTGCTGGCGGCGACCCGGGTGAACCACTTCGCGGCCATCCCCGATGCCTCGTGGGCCGTGTTCTTCATCGGCGGCTTCTATCTGGCCCGCTGGACCCGCTGGGCGTTCCCGCTGCTGATGGTGTTCGCCGTGCTGGTGGACTGGATCGTGATCCGCAGCGCGGGGCTCGACTTCTGGCAGCACTACTGCGTGTCGCCGGGCTATTGGCTGCTGTTGCCGGCGTATTTCTCGCTGTGGGCCGGCGGCCTGCTGCTGGGCCACAACTACCACGGCGCACACTGGTCGGTACTGGCCAAGGGCGTGCCGCTGCTGGTGGTCTCGGTGGCGCTGTGCCACCTGCTGGCCCAGGGCGGGTTCTACTGGACCAGCCGCAACGTGGCCGAACCGACCCTGGCCGGCTGGGCACAGAACTACGCCCAGTGGTTCGGGCCGTACCTGCGCACCACCGCCATCTACGTGGCCCTGGCTGCCGCGCTGCAATTGGCCGCGGAGCAGATGCTGAAGCTGCACCAGGCCCGCCGCGACATCCACCACTGAGCACCGGCATGGGTCATCGGCTTTCGCGCATCTACACCCGCACCGGCGACGACGGCAGCACCGGGCTGGGCGACGGCAGCCGGGTGGCCAAGGACGATCTGCGGGTCGCCGCCTATGGCACCGTGGACGAAGCCAATGCCGCCCTGGGGCTGCTGCTGGCCGTGCCACTGCCCGACGACGTGCGTGCGCTGGTGGTGCATCTGCAGCACCAGCTGTTCGATCTGGGCGCCGAGCTGTGCGTGCCTGGCCATGCAGCCATCCATGCCGCCGACGTTTCCGCGCTGGAACAGCAGCTGGACCATTACAACGCCGGCCTGCCCATGCTGAAGGAATTCATCCTGCCCGCGGGCGGCGAGGCGGCGGCGCGCTGCCACCTGGCCCGCACCATCGTGCGCCGCGCCGAGCGCGAAACGGTCAGTCTGGCCCGGGCGCAGGCCGTGCGCGGCGAAGCCCTGCACTACCTCAACCGCCTGTCGGACCTGCTGTTCGTGCTGGCACGGGTACTGGCCCGCGCCGATGGCCACGGCGAAGCGCTGTGGCAACCACAGCACCGGCAGGCCTGAGCCCGTGCAGGTCTTCACTCATCCGTCCTGCCTGCTGCACGACCCGGGCCCGGGCCATCCCGAATGCCCGCAACGGCTGCAGGTGGTGCTCGACGCCCTGCAGCAGGCCTTCCCCGGCCAACTGGACTGGCAGCAGGCCCCGCCGGCCAAGTTCGGCGAGCTGAGCCGGGTCCACGACAGCGCCCTGCTCGACTTCGTGCTGCAGCCGCAGACCCTGCCGCTGCGCCAGCTGGACATGGACACCTGGACCTCGCCCGGTTCGGCCAGCGCCGCCGTGCACGCCGCCGGTGCTGGCGTGGCCGCGGTGGACGCGGTGATGCTGGGCGATGACCCGCTGGCGTTCTGCGCGGTGCGGCCGCCGGGCCACCATGCCACCAGCAGTACGGCCATGGGCTTCTGCCTGCTCAACAACATCGCCATCGCCGCCGCCTACGCGCGCGACCGCCACGGGCTGGAACGGATTGCCGTGGTCGACTTCGACGTGCACCACGGCAACGGCACCCAGGACATCTTCCAGCACGACGCGCGGGTGTCGTACTACAGCACCCACCAAGCCGGCCTGTTCCCCAACTCGGGCCTGCGCCGCGACCGTGGCGCCGGCAACCTGATGAACATCCTGCTGCCGCCGGGCAGCGGTGGCTTCCGCTTCCGCAACGTCTGGGCCGACGAGATGCTGCCGGCCATCGACGACTTCCGCCCGCAGCTGCTGCTGATTTCGGCCGGTTTCGATGCCCACCTGCGCGACCCGCAGGCGGACCTGATGCTGGAAACCGAGGATTTCGCCTGGATCACCGGCGAACTGCATGCGCTGGCGCGGCGCCATGGGGCCGGCCGCGTGGTGTCCATGCTGGAAGGCGGCTACGACCTGCAGGCGCTGGCCGAATGCAGCGTGGCGCACGTGCAGACCCTGCTGCAGGGGGCCGCTGCGGCGCGCCCAGGATGAACCCGAACCGGTCTGGGCCGGACGCCTTCATTGCCCCTATGCAAGGGATGGGGCAATCTACGGTCCGTTTTCGCCCGAATCCGAACCGCGTGCGCCGAGCCCTCCGCCTGCTTCCCCTGCCCCTGAGCATCGCTGTCTGCCTGCCGGCGATGGCCGATGACAAGCCGCTCAACTGGGGCCTGTGCCCGGCCACCGAAGTCATTCCCGCCTTCACCGATGCCCCCACCCCGGTACCGGGGCAGGACGCGGCCGCCGCGAGCGCACAGCGCGAGCAGCAGCCCACCGACATCGAAGGCGACCAGCTGCTGGGCACCACCACCGTGCCGCAGTACCAGGGCAACGTGGCCCTGCGCCGCGGCGACCAGTTCGTGGGCACCGACAAACTCAGCTTCGATACCGACACCGGCAACTACATCGCCGACGGCAACGTGCGCTACCAGGATTCCTCGATCCGCATGGTGGCCAAGCGCGCCGAGGGCAACCAGGAAAGCGACACCCACAAGATCACCGACATCCAGTACCAGCTGGTGTCGCGCCGTGGCAACGGCGAGGCCGAATCGGTCGACCTGCAGGGCGCCGTGGGCCAGATGCACCGCTCCACCTACACCACCTGCGACCCCTCGCAGCCGGTGTGGAAGCTGACCGCCCCGCAGATCGACGTGGACAACGACGAAGGCTTCGGTACCGCCCGCAACGCGGTGCTGCGCATCGGCAAGGTGCCGGTGCTGTGGGCGCCGTACTTCAAGTTCCCGATCGACGACCGCCGCAAGACCGGCCTGCTGTTCCCGCAGCTGGGCATGTCCGGCCGCAATGGTTTCGACTACACCCAGCCGATCTACCTGAACCTGGCGCCGAACTACGACGACACGCTGATGCCGCGCTACATGAGCGAGCGCGGGCTGATGCTGGACAACGAGTTCCGCTATCTCTACAACGGCGGCCGCGGCGAGCTGCTGACCGCCTACATCCCCAACGACAAGCTGCGCGACCGCGACCGCGGCCGGGTGATGTTCAGTGGCTACCACAACGTGGACAGCCACTGGCAGGCCCGCGCCAACCTGGCCTGGGTGAGCGACGAGCGCTACGTGGAGGATTTCTCCAACCGTCTGGTCGGGGTGACCGCGTCGAACCTGCAGAGCACCATCGGCCTGTACGGCACCGGCAAGGACTGGACCGCCGGCATCATGGCCGACCGCTGGCAGCTGACCGACTACACCCTGACCGAATCGGCACTGGCCTACAACCGTCAGCCGCGCCTGTACTTCACCTGGGACAAGCCGCTGCTGCCTTGGGTGGAAACCAGCCTGTACGCCGAGGCGGTGCGCTTCACCCACGATGACGTGAATGAGAAGTACGGCGCGGACCAGGAGTATGGGCGCACCGGCAACGTGACCCGCATGGACGGCGGTTCGCGCCTGGACATCAAGCCGTCGATCTCCTTCCCGTTCAGCGGCGCGGCCTGGTATGTCACCCCGACCCTGGCCTACCGCTACACCGCCTATGACCTGGAACGTGGCCTGGCCGACAGCATCCGCAGGACGGTGCTGACCTCGCAGGGCATCGATCCGGCCACGGCCAGCGCCGAACAGCTGCGCGGCAACACCTCGCCCAGCCGCTCGCTGCCGATCGCCAGCCTGGACGCCGGCCTGTTCTTCGACCGCGAAACCACCATCGGTGGCAAGTCGTTCCTGCATACCCTGGAGCCGCGCCTGTTCTACCTGCGCACGCCGTACCGCAACCAGGACGACCTGCCGCTGTTCGACACCCGTGACTTCACCTTCAGCTGGGGCCAGCTGTTCCGCGATTCGCGCTACACCGGCGCCGACCGCCAGAACGATGCCAACCAGCTGACCATGGCGCTGGGCACCCGCTTCATCGACCAGACCACCGGCAAGGAACGGTTCTCGGCCAGCATCGGCCAGATCCAGTACTTCGACGAATCGCGGGTGACCACCACCCCGGGCGGCGCACCGGTTGAAAAGGGCAAGTCGGCCTGGATCGCCGACGCCAACTACATGGTGAACGACCGCTGGACCCTGAGCGCCACCTACCAGTGGGACCCCAAGTACAAGCGTGAGGACCTGGCCAGCTTCCGCGCCCGCTATCTGATGTCCAACGATGGCGTGGTCAACCTGACCTACCGCCACCGCATCAACCCCGACGGCACCGACCTGCTGAAGCAGGCCGACCTGTCGTTCCTGTACCCGCTGAATGCGCGCTGGAGCCTGGTTGGCCGTTACTACTACTCGCTGGAAGACAAAGCGCCGCTGGAAATCATCGGCGGCGTGCAGTGGGACAGCTGCTGCCTGGCCGTGCGCGCCGTGGCCCGCCGTTACGTGCGCAACCGCGAAGGCGACCTGAACAATTCCATCCAGATCGAGTTCGTGCTGAAGGGCCTGAGCTCGCTGGGCCAGGACACGGACCGTACCCTGCGCCGTGCTATCCTCGGGTACAACCGCGACGACCTTTATCTGGTGCCGCCCAGCAATACCGGGGTGACCCGGGACGACTACGATCCGAATCTGATCCCATGACCAAGCGCTTCCCCGTTCTTCTCGCCTCGCTGCTGGCGGTGTCCAGCGTGTCCGCCCCCCTGCAGGTCATCGCGCAGGAGGCCCAGCCGCTGGACCGCATTGCTGCGGTCGTCGACGAGGACGTGGTCCTGCAGAGTGAACTGCAGCGCGCCATCGCCAACATCAAGGCCCAGTACGTGGGCCGCGAAAACCAGCTGCCGCCGGACGACGTGCTGAGCCGCCAGGTGCTGGAGCGCCTGGTGCTGGTGAAGCTGCAGGTGGCCCGCGCCCAGGGCAGCGGCATCCGTGTCAGCGACCAGGAACTGAACCAGGCGATGAACTCCATCGCCCAGCAGAACGGTTCCAACCTGGACAGCCTGCGCCAGCGCCTGGCCCATGACGGCATCGACTTCGAGGAATTCCGTTCCTCGGTGCGCGACGAGATCACCGTGCAGCGCCTGCGCCAGAGCTTCGCGCAGAGCCGCATCAGCGTGAGCGAGGGTGAAGTAGACGCCGCGCTGAAGCAGCAGGCCACCGCCGGCAACCAGTACCACCTGGCGCACATCCTGGTCGCCCTGCCCGACGGCGCCAACGCCGACCAGATCGCCACCGGCCAGAAGAAGGCCGACGGCGTGAAGGCCCTGCTGGACAAGGGCGAGCTGGACTTCAACGCCGCCGCCGTGCGCTATTCGGACAGCCCCAACGCGCTGGAAGGCGGCGACCTGGGCTGGCGCACGCTGGACGAAATCCCGGCGGCATTCGCGCAGATGATGCAGCAGATGAAGGCCGGCGATGTGGTTGGCCCGATCCGCGGCCCCAGCGGCTTCCAGCTGCTGAAGCTGGTGGAAGTGCGTGATGCCAACGCCGCCGCCGGTGCCCACACGGTCACCGAATACCATGCCCGCCATATCCTGGTGCGCGTGGACGGCAACCAGACCGATGCCGCCGCCAAGGCCAAGATCGACACGCTGCGTGCCCGCGTGGCCGGTGGTGCCGACTTCGAGCAGGTGGCCAAGGAATCGTCGGAAGACAGCAACAGCAAGGGCCAGGGCGGCGATCTGGGCTGGTTCCCGGCCGATGCCTTCGGCCCGGCGTTCGGCCAGCAGGTCGAAGGCATCCAGGATGGCGGCGTCAGCCAGCCGTTCCGTACCGATGCCGGCTGGCACATCGTGCAGCGCGTTGCCACGCGCCAGACCGACGTGACCAGCGACAACCAGCGTGCCCAGGTGCGTGAAACCATCGGCCGCCGCAAGCTGGAAGAGGAATACAACCGCTTCCTGCAGGAACTGCGTGGCGAAGCCTACGTCAGCTTCCGCAGCGGCGACCGGGCGGAAAACACCGCCACCCCGCCGCAGTCCTGACCCATGCGCCCCGAGCTCGCGCTGGTACCGGGCGAGCCCGCCGGGATCGGTCCGGAACTGTGTGTCCGCCTGGTACAGCAGCCGCGCGATGATTGCCGGCTGCTCGCCTTCGCCGACCCGGAGACCCTGCGCGCGGCCGCTGCCGCGCTGAAGCTGCCCCTGCAACTGCTGCCGGAAGATGCGCACGCGCGTCTGCCCGGCGATCTGCGCCTGCGTGTGGTGGCCAATGCCGCGCCCAGCCGCTTCGGCCAGGCCGACCCGGCCAACGCCAGCGCCGTCATCGGCGCCCTGCTCGGTGCCGGCCAGGCCTGCCTGTCCGGCGAGCTGCACGGCGTGGTCACCGGCCCGGTGCACAAGGCGGTCATCAACGAAGGCGGCATTGCCTACAGCGGCACCACCGAACTGCTGGCCGACCAAGCCGGGGTGAAGGTGGTGATGATGCTGGCCAACGACATCGTGCGCGTTGCGCTGGCCACCACCCACCTGCCCTTGCGCGAGGTGGCCGATGCGATCACCGCGCCCGCCCTGGAACACACCCTGCGCACGGTGCATGCCGCGTTGCGCGGTGAGTTCGGTCTGGCTGCCCCGCGTATCGCCGTGCTGGGCCTGAACCCGCATGCCGGCGAAGACGGCCACCTGGGCCGCGAGGAACTGGACCTGATCATCCCGCTACTGCAGCGCCTGCGCGCAGAGGGCATGGATCTGGTCGGGCCGCTGCCGGCCGACACCGCCTTCCTGCCGGCCAAACTGGCCGGGTTCGACACCGTGCTGGCCATGTACCACGACCAGGGCCTGCCGGTGCTGAAGTATTCGGGCTTCGAACAGGCGGTGAACCTGACCCTGGGCCTGCCCTACCCGCGCGTGGCGGTCGACCATGGCACCGCGCTGGACCTGGCCGGACGGGGCATTGCCGACCCGTCCAGCCTGCAGGCCGCCACGGCCCTGTGTGCGCAATTGGCCCGGCAACGTACACTGAGCGTATGAATTCCCCGCATTCCCCCTCCGGCCCGGTGTTCACCGCCCCGGCCAAGAAGCAGCTTGGCCAGCATTTCCTGGCCGACCGCCACTACATCGACAAGATCGTGATGGCGGTCAACCCCAAGGATGGCGACCGCCTGGTCGAAATCGGCCCTGGCCAGGGCGCGATCACCCTGCCCCTGCTGCGCGTCCACCCGAAGCTGACGGTGATCGAGTTCGACCGCGACCTGATCGCGCCGCTCACCGCGGCCGCCGAACCGCTGGGCGAGCTGACCATCGTCCACCGCGACGTGCTGCGCGTGGATTTCACCGAACTGGCCGCCGGCCAGCCGATCCGCCTGGTCGGCAACCTGCCCTACAACATCTCCTCGCCCATCCTGTTCCATGCGCTGGAACATGCCGCGGTCATCCGCGACATGCACTTCATGCTGCAGAAGGAAGTGGTCGACCGCATGGCCGCCGGCCCGGGCAGCAAGGTCTATGGCCGCCTGAGCGTGATGCTGCAGGCCTACTGCCAGGTCACCTCGCTGTTCGTGGTGCCGCCGGGCGCGTTCCGGCCGCCGCCGAAGGTCGATTCGGCCGTGGTGCGGCTGGTGCCGCGCGACCCGGCCACGATCGCCATCCACGATCACGCGCGCTTTGCCGAGGTGGTCAAGGCCGCCTTCGGCCAGCGCCGCAAGACCCTGCGCAACGCGTTGAGCAAGGTGGTGACCGCCGAACAGTTCGCCGCTGCCGGCGTGCGCCCCGATGCCCGTGCCGAACAGCTGGATGTGGCTGAATTCATCGCTTTGGCCAATGCCACCTGATTACACTGCCGGTATGGAAGACGCTGACGTTTACGCCATCTCCGTTGAAGTTGCCCCGCGCTTCCTCGACGACCAATCCGCGCCGGAAGACGGCCGCTATGCGTTCGCCTACACGATCCGCATCCGCAACCGTGGCCGCGTGGCCGCGCGCCTGGTCGCGCGCCACTGGCGCATCACCGACGCCAACGGTCGCGTCGAGCATGTCGATGGCGATGGCGTGATCGGCGAACAGCCGCGCCTGCGCCCCGGTGAAGACTTCCACTACACCTCGGGTGTCATGCTGGGCACCGACCACGGGACCATGCAGGGCCACTACGACATGGTTGCCGACGATGGCACTGAATTTGCCGCGCCGGTCGCACCTTTCGTGCTGGCCATCCCGCGTACCCTGCACTGACACGGAGGCCGGACGATGAGTGTGTGGGCGATCGGCGACCTGCAGGGCTGCTACGACGTAACCCAGCGCCTGCTGGAAAAGATCCGCTTCGACCCGGCGCAGGACACCCTGTGGTTCTGCGGCGACTTGGTGAACCGCGGTGGGCAATCGCTGGAAACCCTGCGCCTGGTGCATTCGCTGCGCGAGCACAGCGTGGTGGTACTGGGCAATCATGATCTTTCGCTGCTGGCCGTGGGTGCGCGCACCGAGGAAGAGCAGCGCAAGGTCAACCCGGACCTGCTGCGCATCGTGCAGGCCGAAGACCGCGACGAGCTGCTGGAGTGGCTGCGCCTGCAGAAGCTGGTGCACGTGGACCGCGAGCTGGGCTGGATGATGGTGCACGCCGGCCTGGCGCCGAAGTGGACCACGCAGATGGCCGAAAAGCATGCCGCCGAAGTGGAAGTGCAGCTGCACGGCGCCGGCTATCGCAAGCTGTTCCGCAACATGTACGGCGACAAGCCCAGCTGGGCACCGAACCTGGCCGGCTATGACCGCTCGCGCGCGATCATCAACGTGCTCACCCGCATGCGCTACTGCACCCCGCGCGGTCGCATCGGCATTGAAGACAAGGGCACGCCCGGCACCCAGGAACAGGGGCTGTACCCCTGGTTCGAAGTGCCCGGCCGGGTCGAGCGCGACCTGAAGGTCGTGTGCGGCCACTGGTCGGCGCTGGGCCTGACCATCACCCAGGGCGTGCACGCCATCGATACCGGCGCGGTCTGGGGCGGCAAGCTGACTGCCCTGCAGCTGGATACCGATGAACTGCGCGTGGTGCAGGTGCCGGGGCGTGACGTGCCGGCGCCGGTCGCCAACGCACGGCCGCCGGCACGCCCGCCGCAGCCGCGTGCGCCGGCCGCTGCGCCGAGCAAGGAAGGCGGCAATGGCCAGCCAGCCGCGCCGGGCAACCGTGGCCCGCGCCGCCGCCGCCGTCGTGGTGGTGGTGGTGGTGGTGGTGGTGGCAACAACGGCGCACCGCCGCAGGCCTGACCCCGCTTGGTAGAGTCGAGCTTGCTCGACTGCCGTTGCCGACGCCTTGGTAGAGTCGAGCTTGCTCGACTGCCGTTGCTTTGCCGCAGTCGAGCAAGCTCGACTCTACGGCCCCGAGCAGTCGACCAACGGTCGACTCTACCCAGGGTCAGCGGCGCGTGTAGTGCGCGAAGCGGAACGCGTAGGCGTGGCGTGCGTCGGCCGGGTGCGGCTCGCTGCTGGTTTCCTGCCACACCGCCGGGTCGACCTCGGGGAAATGCGTATCGGCCGGCACCTCGGCGTCCACCCAGGTCAGGTACAGGTCGCTGGCCTGGTCCAGCATCTGGTGGAAGATCTCGCCACCGCCAATGATGCACAGCTCGCTGGCACCCTCGCCTTCGGCAATGGCCTTGGCTTCGTCCAGCGATGCCACCGCGCGCATGCCTTCAAACGGCACCTGGCCGCTGCGGGTCAGCACCAGGTTGGTCCGCCCCGGCAGCACCCGGCCGATCGATTCGGCGGTCTTGCGCCCCATCAGGATCGGCTTGCCCAGGGTCAGCGCCTTGAAATGCTTGAAGTCATCGGGCAGGTGCCAAGGCATGGCATTGCCCTGTCCGATGCCACGGTTGCGGTCCAGCGCTACGACCATCGAAAGTTTCATCGCTGCGGTCTCCTCAACCGGCATCGGTCTGCAGGCGATCGCAGGCCGCCTTGGCGGCGCTGGCGGCCCGCAACGCCGCAGCCAGCGACGGGCTGGACGAGGACTTCTCATCCATGCCATCGACGATCTTCTGCATCTGCGCCTCCTCGATGTCCTTCAGGCCGGGGCCTGACAGGACCTCCGCGGACAACGCCGCCCTATCGGTGTCGGTGTCGGCAGCCCGCGCCAAAAACGCCTGCAACTGGTCGCTGGAGTAGACGCTGGCGAGCTGCTGCTCGAGCACGCGCTGGTACTCCGGCTCTTCGATGCCCGCCTTGAGGTGCTCGGTCATCGCCGCGTACATGCCGGTCACCGCCTCGCGCATCTGCGCCTTGCAGCCTGCCGGGATGTCCTCGGGCATCATCGTGCTGCCGTTGAATGCCGCGGCAAACGCGTGGGCTTCCTCGCGCATGTGTCTGTGCACGATCTGTGCGTTGACTTCACCGGCCAAGCCCAGCGTATCGGCCGGTGCCGCGTACGCGCCCGTGCACAGCACGCCGGCCAGCAGCAGCAGCGGGGGCACACACCTGCGCAGCCTCATACCGCCACCGGGGCCTTGATGGCCGGGTGCGGGTCGTAGCCGTCAATGCGGATGTCGTCGAACTGGAAACCGAACAGGTCGGTCACCGCGGGGTTCAGCCACAGCTTGGGCAGCGCGCGCGGTTCACGCGACAGCTGTTCACGGGCCTGCTCGTAGTGGTTCGAATACAGATGGGCATCGCCCAGGGTATGCACGAAGTCGCCCACGCCCAGACCCGTGGCCTGCGCCACCATGTGGGTCAGCAGCGCGTAGCTGGCGATGTTGAACGGCACGCCCAGGAAAATGTCGCCGCTGCGCTGGTACAGCTGGCAGCTCAGCTTGCCGTCCACCACGTAGAACTGGAACAGGTTGTGGCATGGCATCAGCGCCATCTGCGAAAGCTCGCCCACGTTCCAGGCACTGACCACCAGCCGGCGCGAATCGGGATTGCGCTTGATCTCGTCCACCAGCCACTGCATCTGGTCGATCTCGCGGCCATCGGCGGTGGCCCAGCTGCGCCACTGCTTGCCGTAGACCGGGCCGAGATCGCCGTTGGCGTCGGCCCACTCGTCCCAGATGCGGACCTGGTTGTCCTTCAGGTAGCCGATGTTGGTGTCGCCCTTCAGGAACCACAGCAGCTCGTGGATGATCGAGCGCAGGTGCAGCTTCTTGGTGGTGACCAGCGGGAACCCTTCGTTCAGATCGAAGCGCATCTGCCAGCCGAACACGCTGCGGGTGCCGGTGCCGGTGCGGTCGCTCTTCTCGGCACCGTGTTCGAGCACGTGCGAAAGCAGGTCCAGGTAGGACTTCATGCCTTGCCCTCCGCCACCACCAGCGGCTGCGGCTGCAGCACCGGTGCGCGGCGCGACAGTGCCAGCAGCACCAGGCCCAGCGCCACCAGCGGCAGGCTCAGCAGCTGGCCCTTGGTCAGCCAGCCGAAAGCGATGTAGACCCCGTTGTCGGGCATGCGCACGAACTCCAGGCCGAAGCGGAAGATGCCGTACATCAGTGCGAACAGGCCCGACACCAGGTAGCGGTGGCGCGGCTTGGCCGACACCATCCACAGCACGGTGAACATCACCACGCCTTCCAGCGCCGCTTCATACAGCTGCGAGGGATGGCGCGCGTAGGGGTTCAGCGCACCGGTAGCGAACTGTGCCTTCAGCGTGGCCGCATCCAGCTGGTTCAGCGGTGCCGGCAGGCCCGAAGGGAACACCACGCCCCAGGTGCCGTCGGTGTACTTGCCCCACAGCTCGGCGCCGATGAAGTTGCCCACCCGCCCCAGTGCCAGGCCGATCGGCACCAGCGGCGCCATGAAATCGATCGTGTCGAACAGGTGCAGGCGCTGCTTGCGCGACCACCACCAGCACGCCACCACCACGCCCAGCAGGCCGCCGTGGAAGCTCATGCCACCGTCCCATACCTTGAACAGCAGCACCGGGTTGGACAGGAAATCGCCCAGTGCATAGAACAGCATGTAGCCGATGCGCCCGCCCAGCACAACGCCCAGCATGGCGTAGAACAGCAGGTCGGAAAAACCGTTGGCATCGACGCCCGGCAGGCGCCCCTGCGCGATGCGCTTGCGCCCCAGCAGCCAGGCTGCAGTGAAGCCCAGCAGGTACATGATGCCGTACCAGTGCACCTTGATCGGCCCCAGCGAAAGGGCAATGGGGTCGATATCGTGGAAATAGATCATGGAAGGTGCCTTGCAGGTGAACGCCTATTCTCGGGCCAGCGCCGCCGCGGCTCAACCAAGCAGCTGCGGGGTGTTGGGCAGCCCGTCATCGTGGGACCCCGAACCGGGCGGAAAGTGCCCGGCCAGCAGCCCGGAGACTTCATCGATGGCATCGCGCAGGGCCTGCACCGGTTCGCTGCCGCGCAGCCCTTCGCGCAGATGGGTGCAGATGCGCTGCCATTGCGCCGGGCTGACCCGGCCGTGCAGGCCGCGGTCGGCCACGATCTCGATGGCATGGTCGGCCAGCAGCAGGTAGATCAGCACGCCGTTATTGTGCGCGGTATCCCAGGTGCGCAGCTGGGCGAAGGCCTGCTCGGCCGCCTGCCGCGGGGTCACCCGCCGCCACAGCGCGTGCAGGGGCAGATCGGCTTCCACCGCGAACATGACCTGGCCGCCGTGGCGCTGTTCACCACTGGCGATGGCCTCGGTGATCGCCTGCAGCGCCGCCGGCGGGAACGCCCGCCGCAGCGACGGGGAAAAAAGGTGCCGCCCGATACGCCTGATCATCACCAGCCCCCCGAAGCGCCACCGCCACCGGAACGGCCACCGCCGCCGCCCCAGCTGCCGCCACCACCGCCGAAACCACCGCCGCCACCGCCGCCCCAACTGCCACCGCCCCAGCCACCGCCACCGGCGAAGCGGCCGGGGTGGCCCGAAAGCATGGCCACGATCAGGCCGACGATACCGGCCAGGCCACTGGCCAGCAGCGTGGAGGTGAACAGGAAGGCCGCCAGCGCGGCGCCGCCACCGCCCAGCAGGCCCCGCAGCGGTCGCGGCACCCGCGAGAACACCCCGCGCAGGATGCTGCCGGCAAATACGCCGATGAACAGCGCCAGCGCCCAGGTATCGCCGCCGTCGCCGCTGTCAGCGCCGCGCTGGCTGCTGACCGGCGCTGGCAGGGCCTCGCCATCGATCAGCTTGACCAGCATCGCGGTCGCTTCGGTGATGCCGCCGGCGTAGTCGCCGGCACGGAAACGCGGCACCAGGTATTCCTGGATGACACGGTTGGCAATGGCATCGGGAATGGCGCCCTCCAGCCCATAGCCCGGTTCGATGCGCACCCGCCGATCGTCCTTGGCCACCACCAGCAGCACGCCGTCATCGACGCCCTTGCGGCCGATCTGCCATTGATCGAACACACGGGTGGTGTACTGCGCGATGTCCTCGGGCTGGGTGCTGGGCACCACCAGCACCTGCAGCTGGCTGCCCTTGCGCTGCTGCAGCGCCAGCGCCTGCTGCACCAGTGCCTGCTTCTGCGTGGCATCCAGGGTGCCGGTGGTGTCGACCACCGGCGAATCCAGCGCCGGAATCGGCGCCAGCTGCTGCGCCTGCGCGGCCAGCGGCAGCCACAGCAGCAGGGCCAGCAGCGCGGTGAGCAGGCGCATGGATCAGTTCGCCGGCTGCGCTGCCGGCGGCTGCTGCGGCGCGTTGCCGAAATCGACCGCCGGCGCGTTGGAAATCTGCGCCTCGTTTTCCACGCTGAAGTTCGGCTTGGGCTGGTAGCCGAAGATCTTGGCGGTGATCAGCTGCGGGAACGAGCGGATGTAGGTGTTGTAGTCCTGCACCTGCTGGATGTAGCGGCCACGGGCGACGGTGATGCGGTTTTCGGTGCCTTCCAGCTGCGCCTGCAGGTCGCGGAAGTTGGCATCTGACTTCAGCACCGGATAGTTTTCGGTGACCACCAGCAGCCGCGACAGCGCACTGCCCAGCTCGCCCTGCGCCTGCTGGAACTGCTTGAGCGAGGCTTCGTCATCGGCGTTGACGTTGATCTGGCCGACCCGCGAGCGGGCGTTGGTGACTTCGGTCAGCACGCGCTCTTCCTGGCTGGCAAAGCCTTTCACGGTCTGCACCAGGTTGGGCACCAGATCGGCGCGGCGCTTGTACTGGTTCAGCACTTCGGACCAGCTGGCCTTCACGGCCTCGTCCTTCTGCTGGATGGTGTTGTAGCCGCAGCCGGAGAGCAGGCCGGCCAGCAGCAGCAGGGGCAGGACACGGGTGAGCAGGCGCATGGTGGCGATTCCGGGTGGACGATGTGCCGAGCATGCCACGGACGCGGTGAAAGATCGGCCATCGGGCGCCGCCCCCTCCGCGGTGGTGGTGCTCATCGATCGTCGGGGTAGTCCGGGCGGGTGGGCATGGCGGGGGACGCCGTGAATCCGTCCTTGGAGGCTTAGCCGCGCCATCCATGGCGCGGATACCCCCGCCACGCCCACCTGCCCGGCCTCGTACGGTTTCCTGCGCACCGCGGGAAGATCAAAAGAAAGAGCAGAAGCAGAAGCCCATGCTTCAGGCATTCGTGTCGACCAAGGTCGACACCTACCAGAGCGGGAGGTCGACACGCACCCAAGCGGGATGCTGTTCCGACAGACGGCGGGAAACTGTCGAAGGCGGGGTGGGTCCGGTTGAGGGGGCGTGAGCCGCATGGATGCGGCGACCGAGCTTACAGGGACGTACTTGCAGCGTCCCCCTCGACCGGACCCACCCCGCCATCCCACGGAATGCCAGCTTTTGACGTTGACGTTGATTCGGCGGGTGCAGGGCTGCAAGCCCTGCCGGAACCCACCCCCTCAGCAGGCTTCGGCGGCCGGGGAACGTGGCGGCCGCCAGGAATTCGTGTCGACCAAGGTCGACACCTACCAGAGCGGGAGGTCGACACGCACCCAAGCGGGATGCCGTTCCGGCAGACGGCGGGAAACTGTCGAAGGCGGGGTGGGTCCGGTTGAGGGGGCGTGAGCCGCATGGATGCGGCGACCGAGCTTACAGGGACGTACTTGCAGCGTCCCCCTCGACCGGACCCACCCCGCCATCCCACGGAATGCCAGCTTTTGACGTTGACGTTGATTCGGCGGGTGCAGGGCTGCAGGCCCTGCCGGAACCCACCCCCTCAGCAGGCTTCGGCGGCCGGGGCGCGTACCCGCCCCCACCACGCCAGCACCAGCGCAGCAGCGGCCAGCAGACCACCGGCCACCGGAATGGCCGCATAGCCCAGGCCCAGGCTGATCACCGCCCCGCCCAGCGCGGCACCCAGCGCATTGCCCAGGTTGAACGCACCCACGTTGATGGACGAGGCCAGGCCCGGCGCCTCGGTCGCCGCCTGCATCACCCGTATCTGCAGCGGCGGGACGATGGCGAAGGTGGCCGCACCGAACAGCAGCAGCCCCACCGCAGCGGTGGCGTGGCTCATGAATGCCAGCGGCAGCACCAGCATCAACAGGGCCAGCACCGCCAGCAGGATGCGCGTGGCGCCATCCAGCGACCAGTCGGCCAGGCGCCCGCCAATGCCATTGCCCACGGTGAAGCCGATGCCCACCAGCGCCAGCGACACCGCGATGAACGCGTTGGAGGCACCGGTCAGCTCGGTCAGCACCGGCGCTACATAGGTGTACAGGGTGAACATCGCACCGGCGCCCAGCACCGTGGTGGCCATCGCCAGCAGCACCTGCGGCTGCATGATCGCCTTCAGTTCACGGCGCACGTCCGGGCGCGGGCCCGGTGCCGAAGCCGGCAGGGCCAAGCCCAGCGCGGTGATCGCCACCACGCCCAGCACCGCCGTACCGGCAAAGGACAGGCGCCAGCCCAGCTGCTGCCCGGCCCAGGTGGCCAGCGGCACGCCGCCGATGTTGGCGATGGTCAGGCCCATGAACATGGTGGCCACAGCCGCGGCCTGCTTGTCCTTCGGCACCAGGCTGGCGGCCACCACCGCGCCGATGCCGAAGAACGCGCCGTGGTTGAGGCTGGTGACCAGCCGCGACAGCAGCAGCAGGCCATAGTTCGGCGCCAGCGCCGACAACAGGTTGCCGACCACGAAGATCGACATCAGCAGCATCAGCGCGGTGCGCTTGCCGAAGCGCCCCATCAGCAGGGTCATCACCGGCGCGCCCAGCATCACGCCCACCGCGTAGGCAGTGATCAACATGCCGGCGGTGGGGATGCCCACGCCCACGCCGTCGGCGATGACCGGCAGCAGGCCCATGGGCGCGAATTCGGTGGTGCCGATGGCGAAGGCGCCGACGGCAAGGGCCAGCAAGGCGGCTCTGGAGTTCATGGACGTTTCCTGCGTGGGGCAGGCCTGTGAAAAGAAGCGCACAGGGTGCGCGCTTTGCCCGGCCGGATTAAGCCCCGTGGCGGGGAAACAGTGTTGACCCCGGTTCACAGATCCCCCAGAACGCAGAACCCCCGGCCAGGCCGGGGGTTCCAGGAAACGTGCTTACCAGTCGCCGGCGCCCGGCACGTGGTGTTCGCGTGCGCGGCGGCGCATCAGCAGGTTCAGCCACTCCACCAGCACCGAGAAGCCCATCGCGGCGTAGATGTAGGGCTTGGGCACGTGCACGTCCAGGCCGTCCAGGATCAGCACCGCACCGATCAGCAGGATGAAGGCCAGCGCCAGCATCTTCACGGTCGGATTGGCGTCGATGAAGCGGCCCAGCGGGTTGGCGGCCAGCAGCATCACCATGACCGACAGCAGGATCGCGGCCACCATCACCGGAATGTGGTCGGCAATGCCGACCGCGGTGATGACCGAGTCCAGCGAGAACACGATGTCGATGATCGCGATCTGCAGGATGACCATGCCGAACACGCCCGAAGCCTTGCTGGTGGCAGGGTTTTCATCGTCGCCACCGGTGATCAGTTCCTTGATCTCCAGGTAGCCCTTGATGATCAGGAACAGGCCACCGACGATCAGCACCAGGTCGCGGATGGAAATGCCCATGCCGGCCACGTTGAACAGGTTGGCCGACATGTGCGCCAGGTAGGCCAGCGACACCAGCAGCAGGATGCGGGTGATGCAGGCCACGGCGATGCCGAGCTTGCGGGCGAACGGGCGGCGCTCTTCCGGCAGCTTGCTGACGGCGATGGAGATGAACACCAGGTTGTCGATGCCGAGCACGATTTCCAGCGCGCTCAGAGTGAACAGGGTCACCCAGGCATTGGGGTCGGCGAGGAACTCAAAGGACATGGAAACTCTTCAAGGCAGTGGGGAATGGGAGGTTCAGCCGTAGGTGCCGGCCAGCAGGTGCGGCACCACGACCAGGGCCCAGCACAGCAGTACGTTCATCATCAGCACGAACACCGCCGCCGAGCCCATGTCCTTGGCGCGGCCGGCCAGCTCGTGGATCTCCGCGCCATAGCGCTCGATCACCGCTTCGATGGCCGAATTGGCCAGCTCCATGGCCAGCACCAGCAGCATCGAGCCGATCAGCAGCGCGCGCTCCACCGGGGTCTGGCCCAGCCACAGCGCCAACGGCGCCAGCAGTACCAGCAGGTAGACCTCCAGGCGGAACGAGGATTCGTGCAGCCAGGCGGCGCGCAGGCCCTGCCAGGACCAACGGGCGGCCTGGAAGATGCGGCGCGGGCCGCGGGGCATGTGGCCGAAGTTGTCAGCCACGGGCGAGGGGTCCAGCAACAGGAGCGCGGCGCAGCGACCGCTCAGACGCACGGCAGGAGATCATGAAGGCACAGGGAGGGGCAGATGGCGCCCATTTTGCCACAAGGGCCGCCGTGGCACCCCGGCCCCGGCCGTGCGCCACCTGACAGGGACAAGCGGCCTGCCGGCCCAGCTCCTATGATGAACGTCCTTATTGTTGCGCTGGAGAGCCCGATGACCCGTCGCCGTACCTGCCTGCTGATGCTGGGCCTGCTGACTGCCGCACCGCTGGCGCAGGCGCTCAGCCCGCCGGCATCGCCGTCCGTGCCCGACCAGGTGTCCAACGTGGCCTGGGCCGGCGACATGGCCGCCTTCGCCCAGACCGACCGCACCTCGCCGCCGCCGCGCGGTGGCATCGAGTTCATCGGCAGCTCGTCCATCCGCATGTGGGACACCCTGGCCCGCGACTTCCCCACCCAGCCGGTGTTCAATCGCGGCTTCGGCGGTTCGGAAGTGCGCGACAGCACCTGGTACGCCGACCGCATCGTGGTGCCCTATGCGCCGTGCAAGGTGTTCTTCTATGCCGGCGACAATGATCTGAACAGCGGCCGCAGCGCCAGCCAGGTGCGCGACGACGTGGTGGCCTTCGTGCAGCGCGTGCACCGCGACCTGCCGAAGACGAAGGTGGAATACCTGTCGATCAAGCCCAGCCCGTCGCGTGCGCACCTGCTGCCGGCGATCAACGAAGCCAACGCGCAGATCAAGGCCGCGCTGGCGAAGCTGCCCAACACCGGCTACACCGACATCTACACCCCCATGCTGGGTGCCGATGGCCAGCCCGATGCGAAGCTGTTCCGCGAGGACATGCTGCACATGACCCCGGCCGGGTACGCGATCTGGACCAAGGCGCTGGCACCGAAGGTCAACTGCAACTGAGCCATTGCGGACGCCGGGCATGGCCCGGCGCTGCCGCCCTCCCATCCACGCATGGCGTGGATCTACCGGGATCGGGCGTGGGGTCAGCGCCCGTTGCGCGGCAACGGGATCCGACCCCGGCGCAGCGTCAGCGGAAGATGACCGTCGCTTCGGTGCCCTTGCCCGGCTCACTGGCCAGGCTGACCTTCCAGCCGAAGCGATCACACAGGCGGCGCACGATCGACAGGCCCAGGCCGGTGCCCTGCGGGCGGTCCGGTTCGGCGCGGTAGAACGGCTCGAATGCCCGCGCCAGCGCCTCTTCGGACATGCCGATGCCGGTATCGCGCACCACCACCCGGTCGTCCAGCACGTCCACGTCGATGCGCCCTTCGTCGGTGTAGTTGCAGGCATTGCGCACCAGGTTGCTGACCACCACCTGCAGCACCCGCGGCGGGGCGTGCAGCTGCACCGGTTCGGCACTGTGCAGGGCGATGCTGACCGCGCGGTTGCCCAGCAGTTCGCGCGCGTTGTCCACTTCGTAGCGCACCACCTCGTTCACATCGAACAGTTCGATCTGCGGTTCGATGTCGGCCTCACGGGCCAGGATCAGGAATGCGTCGATCACCGCTTCCATGTCACGCCCGGCGCGCTGGATGCGCTGCAGGCTGCGGCGCAGGCGCGGTTCCAGGCCGTCATCGGCCAGCGCCATGTCACTGGCCACGCGGATCACCGTCAGCGGCGTGCGCAGTTCGTGGCTGGCATCACGAGTGAAGTTGCGCTCGCGGGCCACGTGGTCGCTGACCCGGCTGGCCAGCGAATGCAGTGCCGCGGCCAGCTGCCGCGTCTCGCCCTGCATGTCCGCCGGCAGCTTGTCCGGCTCCAGGTCGGCCGCTTCCGGATGCCCCGGGTCCCAGCGCGAGACGCGCCGGGCCAGCCAGTTGACCGGCGAGACCAGGCGTTTGGAGGCGCGGTAGGTCACCCAGCTGGCGCCGTACACGGCCAGCAGGGTCAGCAGCACCGGCACGATGCCGAACCAGAACGCCAGCATTTCCGCGCGCGAACGCAGGAACACCAGGTACAGGCGCCCCTCGGGCCGCGCGTCCACCAGCACCAGCTGGTCATCGCCGGGCAGTTCGTGGAAGCCCGGCTCCAGCGCGCGCAGGTTGGCCGGCAGCGACAGGCTGGACTGACCGCGTTCCAGCAGGTAACCGCGGATGTTCTGGGTGTTGGGCGGCGGTTGTGCCGGCGAGGCCGCGTACAGGGTCCAGTAGTAGGAGGCCTCTTCGCGCAGGGCCGCGCCCACCAGACTGTGCTTGATCACCAGCGCCACCAGCCAGGCACCCAGCAGGATGCCCAGGCTGGCCAGCACGGCCTGCAGGATGAAAACGATGCGGATCTTGCGCGGCAGGCCGTGCGGCATTGCGGGGTCCCGGTCGAAGCGCTGCGATTATAGGCAGCGCCACGTGCCACGGTCGTGCACGGACGGTGACCACACTGGAAACAGGCTACCCGCCCGCTGCCCCGGGCCCCGGCCAGGGCCGGGGCGGGTCTGTGCCTGCGCCAGCACCGATCAGGCCATCGGCTGGGCGATATCGGCGATGCGGTAACCGGCGCTCTGCACGGTGTGCAGCAGCGGGCGGTCGAACGGCTTGTCGATGATCTTGCGCAGGTTGTACAGGTGGCTGCGCAGGGTGTCCGAATCGGGCAGCCCATTGCCCCAGATCTCACGCTCGATTTCCTGGCGGGTGACCACGCGCGGCGATTCGCGCATCAGGATGGTCAGCAGGCGAAGACCGATCGGCGAAAGCTGCAGTTCGGTACCGGCGCGGGTGGCGCGCATGCTGACCGGGTCGAGCACCAGGTCGGCCACCTTCAGCACTTCCGAACCCACCTGGCGGCGCTCGCGGCGGATCAGCGCGCGCAACCGGGCTTCCAGTTCCTGGATGGCGAACGGCTTGGTCAGGTAATCGTCTGCACCAAAGCCCAGGCCGGTCAGCTTGTCGTCCAGGGTGTCGCGCGCGGTCAGCATCAGCACCGGCGTCGACTTGCGTGCATCGTTGCGCAGGCGGCGGCATACCTCGATGCCGTCCAGGCGCGGCAGCATCAGGTCCAGCACGACCACGTCGTAGCTGTTCTCGGCTGCCAGACGGTAGCCGTCCAGGCCATCCTGCGCGTAATCCACCTCGAAGCCACGGCCTTCCAGGTACTCGCCGATCATCTCGGAGATGTTGCGGTTGTCCTCGACCACCAGCACCAAGCCGGAAGTCTCCTTCGTCTGACGCATGTGATTCCCTCTGTCTTCAGCTTTGTGAAACATGCCCCATCGACGGTGGACGCGATGTGAAGTTCCGTCAAGACGCGCGGAAACGGTTCATAGCAGGGGTTTGAGCAGCGGCCACACGTTGTCCAGCACCTTCGGCTGCGCCTGGGCGGTGGGGTGCAGGCCGTCGGCCTGCATCAGCCCCGGCTGCAGGGCCACGCCTTCCAGCAGGAACGGCAGCAGCGGCACCTTGTACTGGTCGGCCAGGCCCCGGTAGACCGCGGCCAGACGCTGGCGGTAGCCCGGGCCGTAGTTGGGCGGTACGTCGATGCCCAGCAGCAGCACCTTGGCCCCGGCCTTCTGGCTGGCCTGCACCATCTTTTCCAGGTTGCCGCGCACCTGCAGCGGGGTCAGCCCGCGCAGGGCATCGTTGCCGCCCAGGGCGATCACCACCACGCTGGGCGTTTCCCGCGCCAGCAGGCCGGGCAGGCGGGTCAGCGCGCCGGCGGTGGTTTCCCCGCTCATGCTGGCATTGACGATGCGCGGCGGGGTTTTCGACTGCTGCCTGACCCGCTTGTCCAGCAGGCTGACCCAGCCGGCATCGGCCGGGATATTGTGGGCAGCACTGAGACTGTCGCCCAGCACCAGCACGGTGCCGCCCGGACCTTTGGCACAGGCCAGCAGGGGCGCCAGCAGCAACCCTAGCAGCAGCACCATCATCGTGCCGGCTTGCCGGCTCCATCCTGTAACGCGCATTGGAGTCTCCTCATCGACAGCCTGTCCCCCCGCAGCGCGCCCGTCGCCATCGCCGTCGACCAGGTCGGCAAAACCGTGCAGGGCCCGGAGGGTGAAGTCCACATACTGGACAACATCACCCTGACCGTCCATGAAGGCACCAGCGTGGCCATTGTCGGCGCCTCCGGTTCCGGCAAGACCACCCTGCTGGGCCTGCTGGCCGGGCTGGACCTGCCCAGCCACGGCCGCATCGCCCTGGCCGGGCAGGAGCTGGGCGCGCTGGACGAAGAAGCGCGGGCACAACTGCGCGCGCGCGAAGTCGGCTTCGTGTTCCAGAGCTTCCACCTGCTGCCGGCGCTGACCGCCGCCGAGAACGTGGCCCTGCCGCTGGAACTGGCCGGCCGCGAAGACCCGGCCCGCGTGCAGCAGGTGCTGGAGGCGGTGGGCCTGGCCCATCGTGCCCGCCACTACCCGCGCCAGTTGTCCGGTGGCGAGCAGCAGCGCGTGGCCCTGGCCCGCGCCTTCGTCAGCCGCCCGCGCATCCTGTTCGCCGATGAGCCCACCGGCTCGCTGGACCAGGCTACCGGCCAGCACATCAGCGACCTGCTGTTCGAACTCAATGCCAGCAGTGGCACCACCCTGGTGCTGGTCACCCATGATCTGCGCCTGGCGCAACGCTGCCAGCACATCCATCGCATCGACAACGGCCGCCTGCAGGACGTCGCCCACGAGGCGCACGCATGAACCTGCTGCGCCATGCCTGGCGTGCGCTGCGCCGCGAAGCGCTGGCCGGCGACCTGCTGACCGTGTTCGCCGCGCTGGTGCTGGGCGTGGCGGTGATGACCGCCGTGGGCACCCTGGTGAACCGGGTGAACCTGGCCCTGACCGGCAGTGCCGCCGAAATGCTGGGCGGCGACCTGGGCGTGGGCAGCCGCAACGAACCGCCGGCCGCCTTTGCCGAGGAAGCGCAGCGGCGCGGCCTGGCCCATACCCGCATTGCCGGCTTCGGCAGCGTACTGTTCCAGGGCGATGCCAGCCAGATGGCCAGCATCAAGGCGGTGGAAGCGGGCTACCCGCTGCGCGGCAGCCTGCGCGTGCGTGCCACCCCGGGCGGGGCGCTGATCGAGCGCGCCGGCATGCCGCCCAAGGGCCAGGCCTACGCCGACCCGCGGCTGCTGCAGGCGCTGGGCCTGAAGGCCGGCGACGATCTGGAATTCGGCGCGGGCACGCTGCGCATTGCCGGCATCATCGAAGCCGAGCCGGATACCGGCGGCGACCTGCTGACGCTGTCCCCTACCCTGCTGGTGAACCGCGCCGACGTGGACGGCACCGGCCTGCTCGGCCCCGGCAGCCGCATCAACTACCGCTTGATGTTCGCCGGCGAACCGGCGCAGATTGCCGCGTTCCGGCAGTGGCTGCTGCCCCAGACCAAGGGCATGCGCGTGCTGAGCGTGGATGACACCCAGCGCGGGGTGCGCCAGGCCTTCGATCTGGCGGGCCGTTTCCTGGGCCTGAGCGCGCTGCTGGCGGTGCTGCTGGCCGGCGTGGCCACCGCCCTGGCCGCCAACCGCTTCGCCCTGCGCCGCATCGACCAGGTGGCCGTGCTGCGCTGCCTGGGCGCGCGCCAGCGCGACATCCTGCTGGGCCTGGCCCTGCAGTTGCTGATGCTGGCGGTGCCGGCCTGTGCCGTGGGCATCGCGCTGGGCATGGCCGCGCAGGAAGGCCTGGTACAGGTGCTGGGCAGTCTGGTGCCGCAGCGCCTGCCGCTGCCTGAAGCCACCCCGGCACTGACCGGCGCCGGCATCGGCCTGTTGCTGCTGTTCGGCTTCGGCCTGCCGCCGCTGCTGCGCCTGCGTGGGGTGCCGCCGATGCGGGTGCTGAACCGTTCGTTCGCCGCACTGCCACCGGCCTCGCTGCTGGCCTATGTGGCCGCGCTGGGCGCCAGCCTGCTGTTGGCGGTGCAGGTAACCGGCGATCTGAAACTGGCGCTGTGGGTGCTGGGTGGGCTGGCCGCGCTGGCGCTGGCCGCCGGCGTGCTCGGCTTTGTGCTGCTGCAGGTGCTGCGCGGCCTGCAGCACCGCCTGCATGGCAACTGGCGGCTGGGCCTGGCCGCACTGACCCGGCGCCGCCTGCTGGCGGTAATGCAGCTGGTAGGCCTGTCGCTGTCGCTGTGCGCGCTGCTGTTGCTGGCAGTGACCGGACCGGGCCTGCTGCAGCAGTGGCGCGAGCGCCTGCCGGCCGATACCCCGAATTACTTCCTGATCAACATCCAGCCCGAACAGCGCGACAGCGTGCTGGCCACCCTGCGAGGCCTGGGCGCGGACGATGCCAGCATCGAACCGATGGCCACCGGCCGCCTGATCGCGATCAACGGCAAGCCGCCGCTGCGCGTGGACCAGGCCGCTGCCGAAGGCAACGGGGCGAACAATGGCCCGCGCGAGGACGACGACGAGAACCGCCCGCTGAACTTCAGTTGGCGCAGCACCTTCCCACCGGCCAATGCGCTGCTGGAAGGCCGCTTCTGGCAGGCCGGCAGCAGCGCTGCGGAAGCGTCGGTGGAAACCGGCTGGGCGCGGCGCTACGGCGCGCACCTGGGCGATCGCATCACCATTGCCGTCGGCGAGCAGCAGCGCGAGTTCACCGTTACCAGTATCCGCAAGGCCGACTGGAACACCTTCCGGCCGAACTTCTTCGTGCTGCTGAACCCCAACGCGGTGGGCGATACCCCGCACAACCTGCTGTCGGCCTTCCATCTGCCCGCCGGCCAGGCCGCGGGTCTGGGTGAGCTGGTGCGGGCGCAGCCCAACCTGTCCCTGCTGGATGTGGACGCGGTGATTTCGCAGGTGCGCGATGTGATGAACCGGGTCGCGCAGGCGGTGCAGCTGGTGATGGTGTTCAGCCTGCTGGCCGGCGTGCTGGTGCTGCTGGCGGCGCTGCAGGCCACCGCCGGCGAGCGCCGCTACGACAGCGCGGTGCTGCGCACGCTGGGCGCCACCCGCCGCCAGCTGCGCGGCGCGGTGCTGGTGGAATTCGGTGCGCTGGGCACCCTGGCCGCCACGCTGGCCGTGGGTGCAGCGGCGGCGATCGGCCTGCTGGTCTCGCAGAAGGTGTTCGAACTGCCGCTGCTGCCGCCCTGGCCGGGCCTGCTGCTGGGCGGCGTGCTGGGCATCGGCCTGAGCCTGCTGGCCGGCTGGTGGGGTACCCGTCGGATCCTGCACACCCCGCCGGCGCTGGCCCTGCGCGAGGCCTGAGTACGGACAGCGCGGCGTGGATGTGCAGTCCACGCCGCGCTGCGTATGCTTGCCGCCTTTCCCCCAGGGCGTACGCCGATGCCGTTCACTGCTTACCTGTACCCGGTGCTGTTGCTGGTGGCCAGCAACGTGTTCATGACCTTTGCCTGGTACGGGCACCTGAAGTACAAGAGCGCGCCGCTGATGCTGGTCATCATGGTCAGCTGGGGCATCGCCTTCTTCGAATACTGCCTGCAGGTGCCGGGCAACCGGCTCGGCAGCGCGGTGTATTCGGCGCCGCAGCTGAAGGGCATGCAGGAAGTGATCACCCTGCTGGTGTTCGCGGTGTTTTCCGCGTTCTACCTGGACCAGCCGCTGAAGTGGAACCACTGGGCCGCGTTCGGGCTGATCGTGATCGCCGCGTTTCTGATGTTCAAGGAATAAGCGCATCCACGCATGGCGTGGATCTACTGCAGGCGGCCCGATGGATCCACGCCATGCGTGGATACGGAACCCCGGTAGATCCACGCCACGCGTGGATGCGATGCCGGGCAAGCCCGGCACCCACCAAAGCGAAGGTAGATCCACGCCATGCGTGGATGCGGTGCCCCGGTAGATCCACGCCACGCGTGGATGCGCTGCCGGAGAGACGCAGTCGAGCAGGGCTCGACGCTACAGAGGCGCCTTTTCCACGTACTTGGCGAAGACCTCGTCGATCTGCGCGTCCTTCACCTTCTTCCCGTCCTGGATGTCCTGGGCCTGGGTGAACAGCGGAATGATCATCGCCATGCCATCCAGCTTGGTCTTCAGGTGCACGCCCGGGGCCTGGCCAAGGAAGCCGTCCCAGCGCTGGCGCACCTTGCCCCAGTAACCGGCGGTGGCCTTCCAGTAATCGCGGGCCGGGGTGAAATCGACATCGGTGGTCTTGATGTAGTCGTTGAAGCCGAACTCGCGGGCGATTTCCACCTGGCTGCCATCGGCGTTGCGCTGCACCTTGGTGTTGAACTGCTCGTGGGTCCAGCCGTTCGGGGTCAGCGTGTGGCGGTTGATCACCGCCAGCGCGTTGTAGTCGCTGCGCTTGGTGTACTCACGGCGCGGCAACGGGCGCCAGCTCAGATCGCTGGTCCAGGTCGCCACGTTGTTGTCATAGCTCCAGCGCCCGGTGCCGCAGTAGCGCGGGGCATCACTCACTTCGTACACGCACTGGGTCCAGGCACCCTGGTTCTGCGCTGCCGGGATGGCACGCACCTGCCAGGTCTGCTCGGCGCTGAATTCGAAACGGTTCGGCGCCTCGTACACCCAGTCCTGCCGCCAGTGCTTGGTCACATGGCCGCTTTTTTCATCCAGCAGCAGGTGCTGCAGCACCACACGCTTCGGGCTGTCTTCCACCACCACCACCATTTCGTTGCCGCCGCTGCGCATGGCCGGCGCGCGTTCGTAGCCCGGCTTCAGCAGTACGGTTTCGTCGAAGGCGAAATCCACGGTGTATTCGCCCTGCATGGCCAGGATGCTGGCGTGGTCGCGGGCGATGTCGGAGGGCTGGGCGTGGGCTGCGCCGGTGGCGGCGAGCAGCAGCATCGCACTGGCTGTCTGCAACTTCATCGAATGTCCTTGGCTCTACGGTTCATGGAAAGGCCATCCGTGGCCGGTAGTCGTTCCATCAGGAGCGTTGCAGCGGGCGCGCGCTTACAGGCGCACCAGCGGCAGATCGTCCGGCGCGCGCGGGGCCGGGCGGCGCGCAGCGTCGGCACAGCAGCAGTCATCGATGGCCAGTTCGCCCTCTGCACCTTCCAGGCGGGCGATGCGGCGCGCGGTGGCCGCCCCCAGCGAGGACAGCGTGGACAGGCTGGCGGCCAGCGTACGGCCCTCTTCGGCCGCATGCAGGCGCAGTGCGCACAGGCGCCAGCGCTGCCCGCCCAGGTGGCCGGCCAGGCGCCGCCACAGCCGTTCGCCCACGCTGCCATCGGCATCGCGCGGCGGCGCCGACGGCAACGCGGCTACCAGCCGGTCCCAGGCCAGGAAATCACTGTCCGGCAGCAGGTACAGGCGCCACACGCAGCGGCCGCGGGCATCGAGGAAACACAGGCTTTCGCGCAGGCCTTCGCTGTCCACGCCCTGGCAGGCGTGCACCGAAACCGCCTGGCGCCAGCCGCCGATCTCGCTGCCATCGGCGTGGTACAGGCACAGCACGGTGCCGAGCGCGGCCAGCTGCGCCGGCGTGGGCCAGACCTGCAGCGGCACCCGCGGCAGGGACGACGACAGACGACGTGCAGACAGGGCTCGGCTCATGGGATTCACCAGGAAACGGCAAGGCTGGCCGACAGCGTGCGGCCGGGGCTGGTATAGCGGTCCAGCACGCTGCTGCTGGCCGACAGGGTCGAGCCAACGTTGGACCAGTCGATGTAGCGCTTGTCACCCAGGTTGAACACGCCCACGTTGAAGGTGGCGCCGGGGGCGAAGTTCCAGTGCGCCATCAGGTCGGCCACGCCGTAGCCGGCCGGGCGGTAGACCGTGGCCGAGGCGACCCGGTCCTTGCGCTTGACGAAGGTGCCGGCCAGCTCGACGCCCCAGGTATCGGTGTCGTACATCAGGCCGACCGTGCCGCGCATCGGGTCCACCGAATCCAGCGGGGTGTCTTCGGTCTTGTTGTCACCGCGCGACCAGGCCACTGCGCTGCGCAGCGCCCAGCCCTGCAGCGCGGGGCTGATCTGGCCGAAATCCACGCCGGCCTTCAGCTCGGCGCCGTAGATGCGCGCATCGGCGATGTTGCGCGACTGGAACACCATCAGGCCCTGCGCGTTGGTGCCCACCAGCGACTGCGACTCGATGAAATCCTTGTAGTCGTTGTAGTAGCCGCTCAGGCTGACGTACGCCGCCGGCGACAGGAAGCGCAGGCCCAGTTCCACGCCATCGCTGGTTTCCGGCTTCAGATCCGGGTTGGGAATGGCGGTGTAGCCGAAGGCGAAGTTGGTGAAGCCCAGGTTGACGTCGTTGTAGGGCGGCGAGCGGAAGCCGCGCGAGTAGCCGGCAAACAGCGACCACGCATCGGTGAAGCGATAGACCATGCCCAGCTTGGGCGAGACGCTGGTCTTTTCCAGCTTGGTGACGGCAACGCCGGGATTATCCTGGGCGAAGATCGAATCCACGTCCGGCTTCAGCTCGTAACGGTCCACGCGTACGCCCGGCACAAGCGACAGCTTGCCGCCGGCCATGCGCATCTCATCCTGTGCATACAGGCCCAGTTCGGTGGTCTTGCTGATCGGGAAATCGCGCACCGGGAACACATCGGGCAGCAGCGTGCTGGTCACCTGGCCGTTGGCCAGCACCTGATAGCCATCGCGCTTCTGCCGGATCTCGGTGCGCGCGCCTTCGAAGCCATAGGTCAGTGCGTGTTCCACGCTGCCGGTGCTGAAGGCCTTGTTGAACTGCGCCTGCAGGCCGTACACCTGCTGGTCGAAGTTGAACTCGCGATGGCGACGGGTGCGGTTGGCACGGTCTTCGTCGGTGACCTGGGTGGTTTCGCTGTGCTGGCTGTAGACCTGCCAGTGCAGGCTGTCGGCGAAGGCCTTGTCCAGCGCATCCATTTCATGGGCGAAGGACACGCGGGTGCGTTCCTGGGTGTCGTGCGCTTTCATGCCGGTGGTCGTGGTGCGGTCGATCAGCGACAGCACATCGGTATCGGTGCTGTCCTCGTTGCCTTCCACGGTCAGGCGGAAGCGCTGGTCCGCGCTGGGCGCGAACACCAGCTTGGCCAGGCCGCTGCGACCGTCGCGATCCTGCGGGTTGGCCGCGGTACGGGTGTTGTTGCGGCTGCGCACGTCGCCCTGGTTGTCGGTTTCCTGGCCCTGGCGGTGGTTGATGTTGACCATGCCGCTCCAGCGGTCGCCGCCAAAGGCGGTGGTGATGCCGCCGAGCAGGCCCTGCCACTCACCGTCGTAGCCGAACTTCAGGCCAACGTAGCTGTCCTTGCCATCCTTCAGGTAGTCGGTGGGGTCCTTGGTGACGAAGGCCACCACGCCACCCAGCGCATCGGAGCCATACAGCGAACTGGCCGGGCCGCGCACGATCTCCACGCGTTTGAGCGTGTCCAGATCGGTGAAGTTGCGGTTGGCGTTGGAGAACGAGCCGATGCTGAAGCTGGTCGGCATGGCGATGCCATCGGTCTGGATGCGCACGCGGTTGCCGTCCAGGCCACGGATGCGGATGCTGCCCAGACCAAAGCGGGTCGCGCTGCGGCTGGCCGACAGACCCGGCTCGTAGCGGATCAGGTCCTGGAGGTCCTGCACCAGATGGCGGTCCATCTGTTCGCGGTCGATCACATCCACCGTGGCAGCCACATCGCTCACGGCGCGTTCGGTGCGCGTGGCGGTGACCTGCACGCGGTCGAATTCGCGCGCATCGGGCGCGGCATCGGCTTCGGCGGCGGCATGGGCGGACAGCGGCAGGGCCATCCACAGGGCGATCGACAGGGCGGTCTGGCGGGTCATCGGTCTTGGGTCTTCGGGCACACAGGGGGAACCCCCGGCCACCGGCACGCAGAACGTGCACGGACAGCCGAGGGGGAGAGAGCGGGAGCGGACGGGTCGCCCACCCTGCCAGCGGACCGGCAGGTGGGAGGGGTGCGGGCGACCAGGCCGCGTTACTTGGTCAGGATCAGCTTGTCGTTGCTGGTGTGGCGCAGCCGATAGAAACGGTCGCCGTGCTGGATCAGGATTTCACGACGGCCCTTGAGCAGGGCTTCGCTGTCGATGACCTCTTCGGCCGGAACGGCACGCACCGGGCGGTCGCGGAGGGTCAGCGTTTCGGGGCGCAGCAGTACAGGTTGAGCATTCATGAGCGTCTGGACTCGTGCGAGGGACGCGATAGATGATAATGATTCTCAGTTGACAATCAACAACCATTCTCAATTCGGGCAATGAGATTATCTATTGAATTGTTAATTTCAATAGACATTGGCTATTGATTGGGTAGAGTCGAGCTTGCTCGACTGCGCTTGCTCAGGAGCAGTCGAGCAAGCTCGACTCTACGAAAGGCAAAGGCAGGAGCAGACGAGCAAGCTCGACTCTACGCAAGGCGTGGCGCGCGGGTCCGGCGCCACCAGGGCGATCAGACGAACGCGGCTTCCACCCGTGCCCAGCCGGCCTCGTCCATCTGCGCCAGCACGTCCAGCGCCTGCAGGTTCTGCAGCAGCTGCGGCACCCGGCTGGCGCCGAGGATGACGCTGGACACGTTCGGGTTGCGCAGGCACCAGGCAATGGCCAGGCTGGCCGGGGCATGCCCCAGCTCGCGGGCGACCTGGCTGAAGCGGCGAACCTGGGCCAGGCGCGCGGCAGCGTTGTCGCCCAGCACCAGGTCCTGCAGCCAGCCCATGCCGTCACGGCCCAGGCGCGCGTCGGCGGGAATGCCATCGTCGTACTTGCCGCTCAACAGCCCCGACGCCAGCGGCGAGAAGATGGTGGTGCCCAGGCCCGGCGCTTCATACAGCGGGGCGTATTCCACTTCCACCCGCTCGCGGTGCAGCAGGTTGTACTGCGGCTGCTCCATCGACGGGCCCTGCAGGTTGTGCCGCGCGGCCACTTCCAGCGCCTGCTGGATCTGCGCGGCCGACCATTCCGACGTGCCCCAGTACAGCACCTTGCCCTGCCGCACCAGGGTATCCATGGCGTGCACGGTTTCGGCGATGGGCGCGTCCGGATCCGGGCGGTGGCAGTAATAAAGGTCCAGATAGTCCACCCGCAGGCGCTTGAGCGCGGCGTGGCAGGCATCGGTCACATGCTTGCGCGACAGGCCGCGCTGGGTCGGCCGCGGGTCCTTGGCACTGCCGAAGAACACCTTGCTGGACACGCAGTAGCCGTCGCGCGGCAGCCGCAGATCGGCAATCACATCGCCCATCACCTGCTCGGCGCGGCCGTTGGCATAGCCCTCGGCGTTGTCGAAGAAGTTGATGCCATGATCCCAGGCGGCGGCCACCAGGTTGCGCGACTCGTCCCGGGCGACCTGGTCGCCGAAGGTCACCCAGGCGCCGAAGGACAGGGCGGAAATCGGCAGGCCAGTGGAGCCCAGGCGACGGTAGAGCATGACAATCTCCTGCTGCAGGCCCGCATCCGGGCCGGGATCGAGCCCCCATTCTACCTGTCCCGGCAACCGCCAAGCCCTTGCCGTTGCTGGCTTGTTCGGTGCCGATGGGAACCGGCAGGCGGCTTTTCCTTGCTCCGGCCCCTGCCCTGCACTAGGCTTCCCGTTTTTCGCGACGCCCCAGGGGAGTCACCACATGGTCGAAGGTTTGGGCAGGATCGGCTTCGGCCTGTTCGGGTTGGCGGTGCTGATCGGCATCACCTGGCTGTTTTCCAACAACAAGCGCGCGGTGGACTGGAAACTGGTCGTCACCGGCATCACCCTGCAGATCGCGTTCGCGGCGCTGGTGATCCTGGTGCCGGGCGGTCGTGATGTGTTCGACGCCCTGGGCAAGGGCTTCGTGAAGGTGCTGAGCTTCGTCAACGAAGGCTCGGGCTTCATCTTCGGCTCGTTGATGGACACCAAGAATTACGGCTTCATCTTCGCCTTCCAGGTGCTGCCGACCATCATCTTCTTCTCGGCGCTGATGGGCGTGATGTACCACCTGAACATCATGCAGGGCATCGTGCGCGTGATGGCATGGTCGATCACCAAGGTGATGCGCGTGTCCGGCGCGGAAACCACCAGTGTCTGCGCCAGCGTCTTCATCGGCCAGACCGAGGCGCCGCTGACCGTGCGCCCGTACATTCCGAAGATGACCCAGTCCGAGCTGCTGACCATGATGATCGGCGGCATGGCCCACATCGCCGGCGGCGTGCTGGCGGCCTACGTGGGCATGCTGGGCGGTGGCGACCCGGTGCAGCAGGCGTTCTACGCCAAGCACCTGCTGGCCGCCAGCATCATGGCCGCGCCGGCCACCCTGGTGGTGGCCAAGCTGCTGATTCCGGAAACCGGCACCCCGCTGACCCGCGGTACGGTGAAGATGGAAGTGGAGAAGACCTCCAGCAACATCATCGACGCCGCTGCTGCCGGCGCCGGCGATGGCCTGAAGCTGGCCCTGAACATCGGCGCCATGCTGCTGGCCTTCATCGCCCTGATCGCCCTGCTGAATGCCCCGCTGACCTGGATCGGTGATGTGACCGGCCTGGCTGCCGCCATCGGCAAGCCGACCAACCTGTCCACCATCTTCGGCTACGTGCTGGCGCCGATTGCCTGGGTGATCGGCACCCCGTGGGCCGACGCCACCACGGTGGGCTCGCTGATCGGCCAGAAAGTCGTGATCAACGAGTTCGTGGCCTACACCGAGCTGTCGCAGATCGTGAACGGCCAGGTGGCCGGCGTGAGCCTGTCCGACGAAGGCCGCCTGATCGCGACCTATGCGCTGTGTGGCTTTGCCAACTTCAGTTCGATCGCCATCCAGATCGGTGGCATCGGTGGCCTGGCCCCGGAACGTCGCCACGATCTGGCCAAGTTCGGCCTGCGCGCGGTGCTGGGCGGTACCATCGCTACCTTCATGACGGCCACCATCGCCGGCGTGCTGACCCATTTCAGCTGAACCCCTGTTTGAGAAAAGATTCCCTATGAGCAGCAGTGTCGTTGTCGTCGGTTCCTTCAATGTCGATCACGTGTGGCGGTGCGAAGCACTGCCGGCACCGGGTGCGACCATTGCCGGCCGTTACAGCACCGGCCCCGGTGGCAAGGGCTTCAACCAGGCGGTTGCCGCCAGCCGTGCCGGTGCCGACACGCACTTCCTGTGCGCGCTGGGCGACGACGCCGGTGGCGCCATGGCCCGTGACCTGGCCGCGCAGGACGGCTTCGCCCTGATCGCCGAGGCCAGCGCCGAGCCGACCGGCACCGCCGGTATCTACGTGGATGCCCGTGGCCGCAACACCATCGTGATCGGCCCCGGCGCCAATGCCGCCCTCAGCACCGACTTCCTGCAGCAGCAGCAGGCCCTGCTGGCCGGCGCCAAGGTGGTACTGGTGCAGCTGGAATCGCCGGTGCAGACCATCGAAGCGGCGCTGGCCGCCGCCCGCGAAGCCGGTGTGACCACCGTGCTCAACGCGGCCCCGGCCGACGCCCCCTCGAGCATCGGCCTGCTGAAGCTGGCCGATGTGATCACCCCGAACGAGACCGAGTTCGCCGCCCTGCTCGGCCGCCACGTGGGCGAGCGCGTGGACGCCGACGATGTGGCCGCACTGGACGGCGCCAGCCTGCATGCGCTGTGCCGCAAGCTGGTGGGCAACGGCACCGTGGTGGTCACCCTGGGTGCGGTGGGTGTGTTCGTGTCGCATGCCGACGAGCAGCTGCGCGGCGATACGCAGCCCTACTACCGCGTGGGTGCCGAACAGGTGCAGGCGATCGACACCACCGGTGCCGGTGACGCGTTCAACGGCGCACTGGCCGCTTCGATCGCCCAGGTGCCGGACGCCCCGTTCGCGCGCCACGTGCGCTTCGCCAACCAGTTCGCCGGCCGTTCCACCGAAAAGGAAGGCGCCGCCGCGGCCATGCCGCGCTTCACCCCGGCTGACGTGTAAATCCACGCCATGCGTGAAGGAGAACCCCGGGCGTGCGAATGCCCGGGGTTTTCTGTGTCCCGCCGCCCACCATGATCGGACTGTAGGGGCAGTAGATCCACGCCATGCGTGGATGGGCGTTAGCGCCTGACCCAGCCGCCTACCATGGCCCAGCCCTTGGGGCGGTGGAAGCAACCGTCAAGCATCTGCTGATTCCCGTGCGGCATGACCTCGGTCCGGATCGGCCTGAATGGGCGCCCCTGGCAGCGGGCCTTCGCCCCGCCCGCGCCCTACAATGGGCACATGCAGATCGGCCCGTACACCATTGCCCCCAACGTCGTGCTCGCGCCCATGGCCGGCGTCACCGACAAGCCGTTCCGCCTGCTGTGCAAACGGCTGGGTGCGGGTCTGGCCGCCTCGGAAATGACCATCAGCGACCCGCGCTTCTGGAACACGCGCAAATCGATCCACCGCATGGACCATGACGGCGAGCCTGCTCCCATCAGTGTGCAGATTGCCGGCACCGAGCCGCAGCAGCTGGCCGAGGCCGCCCGCTACAACGTCGACCACGGCGCGCAGATCATCGACATCAACATGGGCTGCCCGGCCAAGAAGGTGTGCAACGCCTGGGCCGGTTCCGCGCTGATGCGCGACGAGGCATTGGTGGCGCGCATCCTGGAGGCGGTGGTGAACGCGGTGCCGGTGCCGGTCACCCTGAAGATCCGCACCGGCTGGGACTGCGACCACCGCAATGGCCCGCTGATTGCGCGCATCGCCGAGGACAGTGGCATTGCCGCGCTGGCGGTGCATGGCCGCACCCGCGACCAGCATTACACCGGCCAGGCCGAATACAGCACCATTGCCGAGATCAAGGCCGCGCTGCGCATTCCGGTCATCGCCAACGGCGACATCGATTCGCCGCAGAAGGCGGCGCAGGTGTTGCAGCAGACCGGGGTGGACGCGGTGATGATCGGCCGTTCCGCACAGGGCCGGCCGTGGATCTTCCGCGAAGTGGCGCACTATCTGGCCACCGGCCAGGAACTGCCGCCGCCGTCGCTGGCCGAAGTGCGCGACATCCTGCTGGGCCACCTGCATGCACTGCACGCGTTCTACGGTGAACCGCAGGGCGTGCGCATCGCCCGCAAGCACCTGGGCTGGTACGCCAAGGACCGCCCGGAAAACGCTGCCTTCCGCGCCGTGGTGAACCGCGCCGAAGACCCAGCCAGCCAGATCGCACTGACGGCCGAATACTTCGACCGCCTGATCGCCGGGGAGCCGGCCATGCCCACAGCCGCCTGACCACAGCCCATTCGCAACGTCGAGCTTGCTCGACCACCGCATTGGTAGAGTCGAGCTTGCTCGACCACCGCACTTGTAGAGTCGAGCTTGCTCGACTGATCTTCAAAACAGTCGAGCAAGCTCGACTCTACGCACCCTGCATCGAGCAAGCTCGACGCTCCCCAGCAAACTCGACCGCCACACGAGCCCGCCATGACCCCGCCGATCTCTTCCCCCACCTATCTGCACGGTTTTTCCGGCACCGAACAGCAGCGCCTGATGACCCAGGCACGCCTGCTGGAATCAAGCATCTTCGGCCAGATCGACTACAGCGGCGCCCGCCGCCTGCTGGAAGTGGGCAGCGGCGTGGGCGCGCAGACCGAGATCCTGCTGCGCCGTTTCCCCGACCTGCACGTGACCGGCGTGGACCTGAGCGAGGCCCAGCTGGCCACGGCGCGCGAGAACCTGGCGCGCACGCCCTGGTGCAGCGACCGCTACACCCTGCAGCAGGCCGATGCCGGTGAGCTGCCGTTCGAGGCCCGCAGCTTCGATTCGGCCTTCCTGTGCTGGGTGCTGGAGCACGTGCCTTCGCCGGCCCGCGTATTGAGCGAAGTCCGCCGCGTACTGGCGCCGGGTTCGCCGGTGTACATCACCGAAGTGATGAATGCCTCGTTCCTGCTCGATCCGTATTCGCCGCATATCTGGCGTTACTGGATGGCCTTCAACGACTTCCAATACGACCACGGCGGCGACCCGTTCGTCGGCGCCAAGCTGGGCAACCTGCTGCTGGCCGGCGGCTTCCGCGACGTGCATACCGAGATCAAGACCATCCACCTGGACAACCGCGAACCGGCGCGCCGCAAGACCATGATTGCGTTCTGGGAACAGCTGCTGCTGTCGGCGGCCGACCAGCTGCTGCAGGCCGGTGCCGTGGATGAGGAGACCGTGGAAGGCATGCGCCGCGAGTTCCGGTTGGTGCAGAACGATCCCAACGCGGTGTTCTTCTATTCGTTCGTGCAGGGCCGCGCCACGGTGTATTGAGAACCCATCCACGCATGGCGTGGATCTACGGGGTGTGCCAGATGCGCTGCCACATCATCGCCAGCCGGCCCTTCATCGCGGCCCGCGCCTGCGGGCTGCTGTAATCGGTGCGGCGCTGCTCGGGCACGATCGGCTGCCACTGTCCGTCGGCCTGGCGGGCCACGGCGAAGTTGAAGGTGTAGTCCGGTTCCAGGCCCATGCGCAGATCGCTCAGCACCAGGGTGCCATCGACCACCTGCGCGCGCATGAAGCCGCGATTGAACCATTGCAGGCGCTGCACGGCAGGCAGGTGCGCGGCCTCGCGCAGCGCCTGCACGTTCGAGGCATGCCCTTCGAACTGCATCGGCCCACCGTCGGCCCACAGCGAGCGGTCGCCCACCACGTAACCACTGGGCGTCATCGCCACCACCCGCCACAGCAGGGTGTTGAACGGCATCGGCACCGAGAAGCGCGGCGCATCGCCTAGGCCCATCGCGGCCAGGCTCTGCTGCGCAGCCTTGTCCACCTGCGCCTTGGCCACCAGCCCCCAGCCCAGGTAGGCGCTGCTGACCAGCAGCGCCATGCCCAGCACCTTGCCGGCCCAGGGCCGCGCGCGACCGAACCAGGCCAGCACGCAGCCCAGCAGCAGCCACACGGTGTAGGCCGGGTCGATGATGAACACACTGGATCCCATTGCAGGATGCGGCTGCAGCGGCCACCACAACTGCGTGCCGTAGACGGTGAACGCATCCAGCAGTGGATGGGTCACCAGCGCCAGCTGGATCGCCCAGAACCAGCGTACTGGCGCCTGCGCCACGCGCCCATGGCCGAAGCGTTTGAACAGCCACCAGATCGCGGCGGCCACCCAGGGCAGCACCAGCAGCGAGTGGCTGAAGCTGCGGTGCTCGACCATGTTCGCCACCGGGTCGCTGGCGGTGAAACCAAGCCAGAGCGCGTCCAGGTCCGGCAGGGTGCCCAGCGCCGCGCCAGCCAACAGGGCCGCGCGGCGATGGCCGGGCGGAGCGATGGCAGCAGCTACCGCGCCACCGAGTACGATCTGGGTCAATGAGTCCATGCCGCGATGCTAGCGCGAAGGCGCGCGCAGGGTCGACGTACGGCGGAACGGCGAAACGACGGAACGACGGAACGACGGTAGAGTCGACTGTCAGTCGACTGCTCTTCCGTCATACCGCGAAAATCCCGCGCTGCGCGCGATAGTCGACTGACAGTCGACTCTACCCCTCGCGCGGCATCAGGCGGCATGTCGGATGCGTGCGCCTGGCAACTCGACCAGGGTCCGGCCGGTGTGGTCGAGCAGGCGCAAGGCGCCGTCATGGTCTTCGGCCAGCGCGCTCAGGCTTTCCACCCAGTCCCCATCGTTGGCATAGACCAGGCCATCGCGTTCGATCAGCGCCGCGCGATGGATGTGCCCGCAGACAATCCCGTCCAGCCCCCGCCGGCGCACATCGTCCAGGCCGGCCTGCACGAAGCGCTGGATGTAACGCTCGGCGGCACTGCTGCGCCGCTTCAGGAACTCGGACAGCGACCAGTAGCGCAGCCCCAGCGGGCGCCGCACCGCATTGAACAGGCGGTTGCCGGTCAGGATGCGGTAGTACAGCCAATCACCGAAGCGCTCCTGCAGGCCGCCGAAGTGGGTGGCGCCGTCGTAGTCGTCACCGTGCACCACCAGCAGGCGGCGGCCATCGGCGGTCACGTGGATGGCCCGCCGGCGCACCTGCATGGCCGGCAGCATCATGCCGCAGACCTGGCGCAGCGAGGCATCGTGGTTGCCGGGAATGTAGATGATGTCGGTGCCTGCCCTGTGCAGCGCGTGCAGGGCCTGCACCACATCGCTGTGTGACTGCCGCCAACGCGCGCCGCGGTGGGCCATCCACCACAGGTCGATGATGTCGCCCACCAGGTACAGCCGCTCGCAGCGCAACCGGCCCAGGAAGCCCGCCAGTTCTGCGGCGTGGCAATGCGGCGAGCCCAGGTGCACGTCAGACACGAACACGGCCCGATGGCGCGGCGGCAGCGGCGCCACCCCGCTCATGCCACCGCCCCCGCATCGCGCAGGTAGCGCTTGCGCTTGTGTGGCCGGATCGCCTGCAGGTCCACCTCGATCAAGCCGTCGATGGAATCGCTGAAATCCGGATCGACACCGAAGGCCAGGAAGCGGGCACCACCGGGTTCGCACAGCTCGGTGTATTGCCGGTACAACGTTGGCACCACCGTTCCCAGTGCGGCCAGGTTGGCCTTCAGCACCTCGAAGGCACCGGCAGCGTCCAGTTCACCGTAGCTGGGCGGCGCGGCGAAATACTGGAACGGGCGATGCGATTCGACCAGGCCCTGCGCGCCACCGTGGTAACGCTGGTAGTAGGCCACCAGCTGCTCACGCGCATCGCGCGGCAGTGCCGCACTGATGGACACCGCGCCGAACAGGTAGCGGATGCCCGGCTGGCACTGCAGGTAGGCACCGATGCCCTGCCACAGATAATCCAGGCTGCGGCTGCCCCAGTACTCGGGCACCACGAAGCTGCGTCCCAGTTCCAGCCCTTCGGCGATGCGCGGAATCGCATCGTCGGAATAACGGAACAGCGAAGCGCTGTAGAGGCCGCCCAGGCCGCGACGGGCCAGCGCCTGGGCGCCGCGCATGATGCGGTAGGCACCGGCGATGCGCTGCGCCACCGCATCCCAGATCACGATGTGCTGGTAGTCCAGATCGAACGCGTCCAGATCGCGCGCGCGACCGGTGCCCTCGCCCACGCGGCGGAAGGTCAGTTCGCGCAGGCGCCCCAGTTCCAGCAGCAGCGGGCAACCCGCTGCGCAGCGCGCCAGCAGGATCTGCTTGCCGTCACCGGTCTGGCCCAGCAGCTGGGCCGTCGCCACAGCCCGGGCCACCTCGGCCGGCGGCAGCGGTGCGGCCAGCGGTTCCTGCGCCGGCGCGGCCGCGTCGCTGCAGCGCAGTGCATACAGCGCGCGCCGCACCGCCAGCAGCTGGGCGCTGGCATCACCGTGGGCGAGCTGCATCGGCTGGCCGATCTGCAGCCGCAACGGGCGCCCGCGGCGGGCGAACATCTCGCGCGCCAGCAAGGCGGTGCCGGCCGGCTTGAACAAGGCCGAGGCGCTGTAGAACAGCAGTGAATTGCGCGCCTGCACCCGCACCGGCAGCACCGGCGCCGACGATGCGCGGGCGAAACGGACGAAGCCACGCTGCCAGCGCCCATCGCGGATGCCATGCACCGACAGCCGCGACACTTCACCGGCGGGGAACACGATCACGCACTGTTCGGCGGCCAGCGCCTGTTCCACCGCCTGCAGGCTGGCGCGCTGCACCTTGCCGCCCAGCATGCGCACCGGCAGCAGCAGCTCCTGCAGCGGCGCCAGCGCGCCCAGCAGGTCGTTGGCCACGATGCGGACATCGCGCCGCACCCGGCCCACCGCATCCAGCAGGGCCAGCGCGTCCAGCGCCCCGGACGGATGGTTGGCCACGATCAGCAGCCGCCCCTGCGCCGGAATGCGATCCAGTGCGCCGGCTTCCAGCTGGTACGGGCTGCCCAGGAAATCCAGGCTGGCGGCGACGAAATCGAAACCGCGCAGGCCCTCGCTGCGCTGCAGGAAGGCCTCGATGCGGTCCAGCCGCGACCAGCGACCGATACCGCGCAGCAGGGGCCGGGCAAGCTGCCCCCGGCGGCCATGGAACCATTCGGGGAAGCGTTGCTGGAGGCGCTGCTGCAGTTCCTGCATGGCGTGCTCGCGGGTGCCCGGCGGCCGGATTGGCGCAGAGCCTGCGCCCCGGCCAAGGCAGGCAGATGGCGGTTTGGCGGCAGAAAAATGACCGTCCCGCCCCGCGCATCCCCCCGCCCCGCCGGCCTGCCAATGGTCACGCCAATGGAACACTGCCCCTGCAACATCAGGTACTTGCGCCCCGCAGGACCCGTGAAGATGGGCACACCGCCTTAACCACCGGCAACCTGTCTGGGTTCACAATGCACAGGCGGCGCACCCCGTGTATCATGCGCGCCCATCTTTCCATCCGAATCAAGGGATATACCGCCTGATGTCCAGCTATCTCTTCACCTCCGAGTCGGTCTCCGAAGGCCATCCGGACAAGGTTGCCGACCAGATCTCCGATGCGGTGCTGGACGCGATCCTGACCCAGGACCAGCGCGCCCGCGTGGCCTGCGAAACCATGGTCAAGACCGGTGTTGCCATCGTCGCCGGTGAAATCACCACCAGCGCATGGATCGACCTGGAAGCGCTGACCCGCAAGGTCATCACGGACATCGGCTATGACAGCTCGGACGTCGGCTTCGACGGCGCCACCTGCGGCGTGCTGAACCTGATCGGCAAGCAGTCGCCGCACATCGCCCAGGGCGTGGACCGCAAGAAGCCCGAAGAAATGGGCGCTGGCGACCAGGGCCTGATGTTCGGCTACGCCACCAACGAAACCGACAGCTACATGCCGGCGGCGATCCACCTGTCGCACCGCCTGGTGGAACAGCAGGCCAAGATCCGCAAGAAGCGCAACTCGCCGCTGTCGTGGCTGCGCCCGGATGCCAAGAGCCAGGTCACCCTGCGCTATGAAAACGGCGAAGTCTCGGCCATCGATGCGGTCGTGCTGTCGACCCAGCATGCCCCGGGCATCAAGCAGAAGGACCTGATCGAGGCCGTCCGCGAAGAGATCATCAAGCCGGTGCTGCCGGCCAAGTGGCTGCACAAGGGCACCAAGTTCCACATCAACCCGACCGGCAAGTTCGAGATCGGCGGCCCGGTGGGCGACTGCGGCCTGACCGGCCGCAAGATCATCGTCGACACCTACGGCGGCTGGGCCCGTCACGGTGGTGGCGCGTTCTCCGGCAAGGATCCGTCCAAGGTCGACCGTTCGGCTGCCTACGCGGCCCGCTACGTTGCCAAGAACGTGGTTGCCGCCGGCCTGGCCGACCGTTGCGAAGTGCAGGTCTCCTACGCCATCGGCGTGGCTGAGCCGACCTCGATCTCGGTCACCACCTTCGGCACCGGCAAGATCAGCGACGACAAGATCGAGAAGCTGATCCGCAAGCACTTCGACCTGCGCCCGTACGGCATCATCAAGATGCTGGACCTGATCCACCCGATGTACCAGCAGACCGCGGCCTACGGCCACTTCGGCCGCAAGCCGAAGGAGTTCAGCTACCTCAACGGCGAAGGCGAAACCGTCAACGCCACGGCCTTCTCCTGGGAGAAGACCGACCGCGCCGCCGCCCTGCGCGCCGACGCCAAGCTGAAGTAAAGCCGGCGGCTAGAGCCGACGGGTAGAGCCGACGGGTAGAGCCGACTGTTAGTCGGCTGACCTTGCAGAAGGGCCGCGCAAGCGGCCCTTCTGCTTTGCTCCTGGCAACGGCAGTCGAGCAAGCTCGACGCTACGCGGTCCATGCCCGATACAATCAGGCCATGTCGACCGAACTCAAATCCCACCAGCTGTCCATGACCGTGCTGATGTCGCCGGACATGGCCAATTTTTCCGGCAAGGTGCATGGCGGTGCGATCCTGCGCCTGCTCGACCAGGTGGCCTACGCCTGCGCCAGCCGCTACGCCGGCAGCTACGTGGTTACCCTGTCGGTGGACCAGGTGATGTTCCGCCAGCCCATCGCGGTGGGTGAACTGGTCACCTTCCTGGCCTCGGTGAACTACACCGGCACCTCGTCGATGGAAATCGGGGTGAAGGTGGTGGCCGAGGACATCCTCAAGCGCAGCGTGCGCCACGCCAACAGCTGCTTCTTCACCATGGTGGCCGTGGACGAGGCCGGCAAGCCGACCGCCGTGCCGCCGCTGCAGCTGGAGAACAGCGACGAGCGCCGCCGCCACGCCGCTGCGCTCATCCGCCGCCAGCTGCGCCAGGAAATGGAACAGCGGCACCTGGAACTGCTGGCCTCCAACCCACCCTCTCCGGAGGATTGAAGGTGTGCGGGGCAAGCCCCGCACCTACCAAGGCAGGTAGCGCCGGGCCACACCCGGCGGATGCAGACGATCAACCGGTGTTCTGCACGCCCTGCGAAACGCCGTTCACGCACGCCACCAGCGCGCGCAGCAGATCGTCATCCTCGCGCCCGCTGGCCCGCCAGCGCTGCAGCAGGTCCACCTGCAGCACGCTGATCGGGTCCACATAAGGATTGCGCAGGCGGATCGACAGCGCCAGCCGCGCATCGTGGTCCAGCAGCGTCTTCTGGCCCAGCAGCGCCAGCAGCCAGTGCCGGGTCAGTTCAAGCTCGCGCTGCACCTGCGGGAAGAACCGCCCGTGCAGATCGCCGGACAGCAGCGAGAACTGCTCGGCAATGGTGATATCGCCCTTGGACAACACCATGGCGATGTCATCCAGGAAGGTGCGGAAGAACGGCCAGTCGCGCGCCATGTCCCGCAGCGTCTGCTCATGGCCGGCATCCACCGCGGCCTGCAGGCCACTGCCCACCCCGTACCAGCCGGGAATGACCGCCCGCGCCTGGCTCCAGGCGAACACCCAGGGAATCGCCCGCAGGTTGCCCAGCGCCGCATCCTGGCCGAGCCGCCGCGAAGGCCGCGAGCCCAGCGTCATCCGCTCGATCACATCGATCGGCGTGGCGGAGCGGAAGTAGTCCATGAACTGCGGTTGGCCCACGAATGCCCGATAGACCTCACTGCTGGCGGCGGCCACCTGGTCCATCACCGGCCGCCAGTCGTCTTCGCGCGGCTCGGCCGCGCGCGGGCGCAGGCTGGCGCGCAGCACCGCGCCGGTGGACTGCTCCAGCGAGCGCAAGGCCAGCGCGCGGATGCCGTACTTGCGGTGGATCACCTCGCCCTGCTCGGTCACCCGCAGGCGGCCATCGATGCTGCCACGCGGGGAAGCATCCACCGCATGGGTCGTCTTGCCACCGCCGCGGCTGATCGAGCCGCCACGACCGTGGAAGAAGGTCAGCCCAATGGAGTGTTCGGCGGCCACTTCCAGCAGTTCCACCTGGGCACGCTGCAGGCCCCAGCGCGATGCCGCGATGCCGCCATCCTTGCTGCTGTCCGAATAGCCCAGCATCACCATCTGCACATCGCCCCGTGCGCGCAGGTGTGCGCGGTACACCGGGTCGGCCAGCAGGTCACGCAGGGTGGCGGTGCCGCGCTTCAGATCGTCCACGGTTTCGAACAGCGGAGCGATATCCAGTGGCACCGCGCCTTCGTCATCGACCAGGCCGCCGCGCCGCGCCAACGCCAACACCGCCAGCACGTCGCTGCGGTCATGCGCCATGGAAATGATGTAGCTGCCCAAGGCATCGGCACCGTGGCGTGCGCGGGCATCGGCCAGCGCCGCGAACACGGCATCCAGGCGCGCGTTGCCTTCATCGCTGCCGGCCGGCAACGGTGTTTCGCCGCTGGCGTGCGGGCCCAGCAACCGTGCCCGGCCCAGCGCGTCCAGCGCCTGCCATGCCTCCTCACCGCCCAGCACCGCCGCCAGCGCGCGCGCATGCACGCTCGATTCCTGGCGCACGTCCAGCCGCGCCAGATGGAAGCCAAAGGTCTTCACCCGCCACAGCAGTCGCTGCACCGCAAAGCCCCCGGCATGCTCGCCGCGGTTGGCACGCAGGCTGTCCAGGATCAGCTGCAGATCGTCGATCAGTTCATCCGGGCCGGCATAGGCACCTTCGCCATCGTCCAGCGTGGCCTGCAGGCGTGCACGCATGCGGTCGTTGAGCAGGCGGTAGGGCATGTCGGCATGGCGTGGCCGCGACTGCACCTGCGGCAACTGCTGCTGGTACTGCGCCACGCGCGCCTGCAGCGCCTCGCTCACCCCCACCCGCTCGGTGGACTGGCTGAGCAGGCTGGCCAGCTGCAGCAGTTCCTTCTGGTAACGGCCCAGCACCGCCTGCCGCTGCGCATCCAGCGTGTTGCGGATGGTGCCGGCATCCACGTTGGGATTGCCGTCCATGTCGCCGCCCACCCAGGTGCCGAAGCGCAGCAGGCGCGGCAGCGGCAGTTCCTGCCCATAGGTGTCGCGCAGCGCCTGCTGCAGCGATTCGTACAGCACCGGAATCACCCGGTACAGCACCTGCACCAGGTAGAAACCCACGTGTTCGCGTTCGTCATCCACGGTGGGCCGCACCGGCGAAGAATCGGTGGTCTGCCACGAAGCGGTCAGCGCCATGCGGAAGCGCGCTGCGTCGGCGGCGGCTTCACCGGGCGTGCGCTGGCCATCCAGGTTGTCCACCAGGCTGGCCACCATCAACTGTTCTTTTTCCAGCAGCGCACGGCGTACCGCTTCGGTGGGATGGGCGGTGAACACCGGTTCGATGTCGATGCGCGGCAACCACTGCGCCAGTTCGTCCAGGCTCACGCCCTGCGTCTTCAGGTGCTGCAGCGCGTCCTGCAGGCCGTCGGGCTGCGGCGCGGCGGTACCAGCACGCTGGTAGTCACGACGGCGGCGGATACGGTGCACGCGCTCGGCAATGTTCACTACCTGGAAGTAGGTACTGAACGCACGCACCATGGTTTCGGCCTGCTGCGGCGTGCGCCCGGCCAGGCCCTGCGCCAGTTCGGCCAGCGGCGCCTGGTTCTCGCGGCGGGCGATCGCGCGGGTGCGCACATCCTCCACATCATCGAGGAACGCGGCGGAGACTTGTTCCACCAGCAGATCGCCAACCAGTGCGCCCAGCCGGCGCACATCATCGCGAAGCGGAAGATCGGGGGAAGCGAATTCGATGCTGCTGCGGTACTCGTTCATCGGCGACGCACGAACCTCTGGGCATGATCCGTCGCCAAGCCTACCCCAGTTCGCCGCCGTTGCTGCGGCGCGAAAATGGTTTCATCTGCACGTATCGTCCGGCGCGGAAATACCGACGGGGTAGCGTCGACCGTTGGTCGACTGCCGAAATCCCGCGCTGCGCGCGATAGTCGACCAACGGTCGACTCTACCCGCGGCGGCCCCCGTTGCAGGGGCCGCCGTCCCACACGCCTCAGCGCTTCTTCTTCGCCTTGCCCTGCGGCACCGGGCCCAGGGTCTGTTCCAGCCAGCGCTCGCTTTCGGCCAGCATGGTCATGATCGATTCGCGTGCGCGGTAGGCATGCGATTCGTTGGGCAGCATCACCAGCCGCGCCGTGCCACCCAGACCCTTCACCGCCGCGAACATGCGCTCGCTCTGGATCGGGAACGTGCCGGAGTTGTTGTCGTCCACGCCGTGGATGAACAGGATCGGATCCTTGATGTCACCGGCGTAGTTGAACGGCGACATCTTCTGGTAGACGTCCTGCGCCTGCCAGTAGTTGCGTTCCTCGGCCTGGAAACCAAACGGGGTGAGCGTGCGGTTGTAGGCGCCGCTGCGGGCGATGCCGGCCTTGAACAGGCGCGTGTGCGCCAGCAGGTTGGCGGTCATGAACGCACCGTAGGAATGGCCACCGATGGCGATGTGGTCACGATCGGTCACGCCACGGCGCACCACCTCGTCCACCGCGGCCTGCGCATTGGCCACCAGCTGTTCGATGTAGGTGTCGTTGGGTTCCTTGTCGCCCTCGCCGATGATCGGCATGGTCGGGCTGGCCAGCACCACGTAGCCCTTGGCCAGGAACGCCTGCGGGCCCCAGTAGCTGACCGCGTTGAAGCGGTACGGCGAATCGGTCACCTGGCTGGCCGCGGCGGCACTCTTGAACTCACCCGGGTAGGCCCACATCAGCAGCGGGCGCGGGCCATCGCGCTTGGGGTCGTAGCCCGGCGGCAGCAGCAGCGTGGCGGTCAGGTCCACGCCGTCGGCACGCTTGTAGCGGATCTGCTCCTTCTGCACGCCCTTCAGCTGCGGCAGTGGGTGGGCGAAGTGGGTCAGCGCGCGCGGCGCGGCACTGGCATCGGCCAGCGACTGCACCTGGTAGTTGGCCGGCTCGTCGGGGCTTTCGCGGGTCAGCAGCAGCGACGTGCCTTCCTGGTCCAGCAGTGCAACCGGCAACGAATAGGCCGGCGCCTGCGAATGGAACAGGCGCGTGGCCTGGCGGCTTTCGATATCGAAGCGGTCCACGAACGGACGGTCACCTTCCGGCGAAGCGCCCTGCCCGTACAGGAAGATGCTGCGACCGTCAGCAGTGGTCTGCAGGCGCGCGCGACCGTTCACATCGCGTACCACGCCGGCACGGCCCGGATCGTTGTAGCGGTCCTGCGCATCGCGGTCCCAGAGCAGCTGCGGCGCCTGCGCGGCATCGTCCGGGGCGATGCGCCAGGTCTTGCTGTTGCGGGTCTTCCACCACGACTCATTGAGCAGGGCCAGGTCGCCGCGGCCCCAGGTGATGCCGGCGAAACGGCTGCCCAGCTGGGCCAGGGTCACCGGCGGCTTCTCGAACGGGGCGGCCTGCATGAACACCGCATCGCGCACCTTCGCTTCGCGGTTCGGATCGCCGCCGTCCTGCGCCTCGGCCCAGACCAGGGTAGCGCCGGCGTCGGCGCGCCAGCTGATGTCACGCACGCCGGTCACTTCGGCATCGTTGCCGGTCGGCAGGCCTTCCACCAGCGGCCGCACGGCCACGGTGTGGGCCAGCTGACCGTTGCGGTCCAGCACTTCGATGCGGCGCGGGAAGCTGCCTACCGGCACCACATAGGAATACGGACGCTGCACGCGCTGGCTGAGCAGGTAGTTGCCGTCAGGCGATACGCTGAAGTCCAGATAGATGCCCGCCGCACCCAGCGCGCGGGTCCGCCCGTCCAGGCCGACCTGCATCGGCTGGGCCTTGGCGTAGTAATCGAACAGGCGCGCGTCGGCCTCGTTCTTCAGCAGGTCCTGGTAGGTGCGGATGGACACCACGCCGCTGCTCTTGCCGGTCTGCTGCACGGCCGGGCCGGTGGGCACGCCATCGGCCGGCGGCGGATCACCTGCGCCTGCCACGCGGGTCATGACGATCAGCCCACGGCTGTCAGGCAGCCACTGGTAGCCCTCGCCAAACACCGTGTTCAGACCGGCCTGCAGGCGGCGGGCGCTGCCAGCGGCCACGTCCACCAGCCACAGTTCGTTGGCACCGCTGGCCGCGTCCACCTGGTTGAAGGCCAGCCACTTCTGGTCGGGCGACCAGGACAGGCCGGCAATCGACAACTGCGCCGGCAGGCCACTGATCTGCCGCTCCTTGCCATCGGCCACGTTCATCAGCCACAGCTTCTGGCCGAAGCTGAAACGGCTGTCGGAGAAGGTGCGCGGGTTGATGCGCACGCCGGCCAGCTTCAGCTCCGGCTGCGCCACCACCTGGATCGACGGCAGCGACGGCATCTGCATCAACGCGGCCACGTCGCGGCGCGGCGACAGGGACAGCGTGGGCGCACGCGGCGCGTCCACCACCGCCTGCAGCGCGGCCGACGGCAGTTCGTAGCCGGTGGCGGCCTGGGCGGCAGCGGCCGGCGCGGTACCGGCCGACCAGGCCAGCGGCGCTACGGCCAGCAGGGCCATCGACAGGACCAGACCGGTCCAGCGCCGCTGGCGGCGCGCGTGCTTGCTCATCGTTCTTCCTGTTTCGGTGCGTGAAGACCCCGACCTTAACAGGCAGCGGCACGGCCCCCATCTGCCGATGGTTGGGGGCCGCGATATACTGGGCGTTCTCCCCTGCCGAGGGGCGCTGCGACCGGAACCCATGAGGCCCGGCCAGGCTCGGTAAGGTGGCTTTGTAACAACGGCGCCCGGCTAGATACGAGCATCTGCTCGTCCACAACCGGAGCTACTGCATGAACGCTGTTGCCAAGTCCTTCTCCACCGAAGGCGACTACAAGATCCGCGACATCACCCTGGCCGACTGGGGCCGCAAGGAACTGGACATCGCCGAGCATGAAATGCCGGGCCTGATGTCGATCCGCCGCAAGCACGCCACCAGCCTGCCGCTGAAGGGCGTGCGCGTGACCGGTTCGCTGCACATGACCATCCAGACCGCGGTGCTGATCGAAACCCTGAAGGACATCGGCGCCGACGTGCGCTGGGCTTCGTGCAACATCTTCTCCACCCAGGACCACGCCGCCGCGGCCATCGCCGCCACCGGCACCCCGGTGTTCGCCTGGAAGGGCGAAACCCTGGAAGAGTACTGGGACTGCACCCTGGACGCGCTGACCTTCACCCTGGCCGACGGCACCCTGACCGGCCCGGAACTGGTGGTGGACGACGGCGGTGACGTGACCCTGCTGATCCACAAGGGCTACGAGCTGGAAAACGGCAGCGACTGGGTCAACACCGCTTCGTCCTCGCACGAAGAACAGGTCATCAAGAACCTGCTCAAGCGCGTTGCCACCGAGCGCCCGGGTTACTGGGGCCGCGTGGTGAAGGACTGGAAGGGCGTCTCCGAAGAGACCACCACCGGCGTGCACCGCCTGTACCAGCTGGCCCAGGCCGGCACCCTGCTGATCCCGGCGATCAACGTCAACGACTCGGTCACCAAGAGCAAGTTCGACAACCTGTACGGCTGCCGTGAATCGCTGGCCGACGGCCTGAAGCGCGCGATGGACGTGATGCTGGCCGGCAAGGTCGCCGTGGTCTGCGGCTACGGCGACGTGGGCAAGGGCTGCGCCGCCTCGCTGCGTGCCTACGGTGCGCGCGTGATCGTCACCGAGATCGACCCGATCTGCGCCCTGCAGGCGGCGATGGAAGGCTACGAAGTCAACACCATCGAATCGACCCTGGGCCGTGCCGACCTGTACGTCACCACCACCGGCAACAAGGACATCATCCGCATCGAGCACCTGAGCGCGATGAAGGACCAGGCCATCGTCTGCAACATCGGCCACTTCGACAACGAGATCCAGGTCGATGCGCTGGTGGCGTTCCCGGGCGTGAAGCACGTGAACATCAAGCCGCAGGTGGACAAGTACATCTTCCCGGCATCTGACGGAAGTGCTGGCAATGCGATCTTCCTGCTGGCCGAAGGCCGCCTGGTGAACCTGGGCTGCGCCACCGGCCACCCGAGCTTCGTCATGTCCAACTCGTTCGCCAACCAGACCCTGGCCCAGATCGACCTGTGGGCCAACAAGGACAGCTACGAGAAGAAGGTCTACCTGCTGCCCAAGCACCTGGACGAAGAAGTGGCCCGCCTGCACCTGGAAAAGATCGGTGTGAAGCTGACCACCCTGACCCAGGAACAGGCCGACTACATCGGCGTGCCGGTGCAGGGCCCGTTCAAGCCGGACCACTACCGCTACTGATCATGCCGGGGTCGGATCCCTTTCCGCAGGAAAGGGCTCTGACCCCCAACGACGCACACAGAACGGGCGCCTTTGGGCGCCCGCTCTGTTTTTCCGGTCGACCGCCAATGACCCCATCCACGCATGGCGTGGATCTACTGCTGCGGGGTCGGATCCCTTTCCGCAGGAAAGGGCTCTGACCCCCAACGACGCACACAGAACGGGCGCCTTTGGGCGCCCGTTTTGTTTTTCCGGTCGATCGCCAATGACCCCATCCACGCATGGCGTGGATCTACTGCTGCGGGGTCGGATCCCTTTCCGCAGGAAAGGGCTCTGACCCCCAACGACGCACACAGAACGGGCGCCTTTGGGCGCCCGCTCTGTTTTTCCGGTCGACCGCCAATGACCCCATCCACGCATGGCGTGGATCTACTGCTGCGGGGTCGGATCCCTTTCCGCAGGAAAGGGCTCTGACCCCCAACGACGCACACAGAACGGGCGCCTTTGGGCGCCCGCTCTGTTTTTCCGGTCGACCGCCAATGACCCCATCCACGCATGGCGTGGATCTACTGCTGCGGGGTCGGATCCCTTTCCGCAGGAAAGGGCTCTGACCCCCAACGATGCACACAGAACGGGCGCCTTTGGGCGCCCGTTTTGTTTTTCCGGTCGACCGCCAATGACCCCATCCACGCATGGCGTGGATCTACTGCTGCGGGGTCGGATCCCTTTCCGCAGGAAAGGGCTCTGACCCCCAACGACGCACACAGAACGGGCGCCTTTGGGCGCCCGTTCTGCGTTCCGCGCGCCCTGTCACAGAGCCCTACGAAGTCGCTTGCTACGCTTTCCCCCCCTGCGGCCCCCGCCGCAGGTGTTCCAGTGCCCAGCCCGCTCCGTGCGGACGCCACGGCGCCCCCCGTTCCATGGTTCGCCCCATGCCTGCCGCCCGCAGGTCATGCGCCAGGACGCAGACATCAAAGGATCGACATGCAGCGCAGCAGTGAACGTATGACCCGGGCCCTGAAGCCCCTGATGACCCTGTGCTGGGTGGCCCTGCTGGCCGCCTGCACCCCACCGTCCAGCGACGCCCAGGCCACCGCCCCGGCAACGGCCAGCGAAGCGGCCGGTGCCGATGGCAAGGGCGCCACCGCCCCGGCTGCGGCCCCTGCAGGCAGTACCGCCTGTGCCGATGGCGCATCGCCGGCGCAGACCCTGATCTGCAAGGATCCGGCCCTGACCGCCCTGGACGCGGACCTGGGCAAGGCCCTGGCCACCGCACAGGCCACCCTGGACAGTGCGGGCCAGACCAGGCTGCAGGCCGAGCAGCAGCGCTGGGTCCAGCACACGCGCGACCTGTGCGGCGACGCACAGTGCCTGCAGCAGGTGTTCGCCGACCGCATCCAGGTGCTGACCGCCACCCGTGACGGCCTGGTCGACCAGGACGCCTGCGAAACGCCCGACGGCCAGAAGCAGTGCGTGGACACGCTGGTCCTGCGCGACCCCAACAGCCAGCTGGCAGCCTTCAATACGCTGCTGGGCGAAAACGGCCAGGAAGGCCGCCTGCTGGGCTGCAGCGCCGCCACCAACATGGGCGGCGGCCCCAACGCCCTGCTGGCGGCCAACTGCACCCAGGAAACCACCGCCGGCAAGCGCAACGTGCAGCTGTGCAGCAACCAGATGGTGGGCCAGTTCGCGCTGGAGCCGGCACCGGCCGCCTACGGCACCCAGGCCACCCGCCAGCTGCTCGGCTTCACCCAGCAGCACTGCGCCGGCTGAGATCCGCCGGGCGCGCCCGGCTCTTTTTCCCTCTTTGAAGGACCATGACCATGGCAACGGATTCCACGCTTACCCGCGAACAGCTGTCCACGCTGTTCCTCAACACCGAGCTGGGCGGCAACACCCGCCACCTGGACCACTTCGCATACGCGCAGAAGGGCGCCAGCACCTACTCGTTCGGGCTGGTGCAGTTCGACGTCGGCGGCAACCCGCAGGCCCGGCGCTTCCTGCGCGACAACGGCTTCACCGCCGGTGACATCGAACTGCTGTCGCAGCAGGGCGGGCTGAGCACCCAGCAGCTGGCGGCGCTCGACGCCAAGCTGCAGGCCATTCCGCAGGCGAAGATGGACGAGCTCACCAACGCCAAGCTGGACAGCGCCATCGAGCGCGTCGACGACGCCATCGCCAAGGTGCGTGCCACCAACCCGGCCGCCGCCGATGCCATCGCGGCCAACCCGGAACTGCAGCTGGCCATGGCCGACTACGACAACCAGTTCGGCAGCATGGGCCCGCAGTTCATCAACTATCTGGCCGGCAACGCGGAAAAGCTGCAGGGCGGCACCATCCAGGCCGGCAATCCGCCGACCCGCGGCGACGTGCAGAACTTCGTCGATGCCACCAAGTACGGCATCCAGGCGCCGGGCGCCGTGGCCAGCCGCGATGAGCGCTTCGACCGGGCCATGACCCAGATCGGCATCACTCCCACCCATGCCCCCTCGCACGGTTCGCCCGGAACGCCTGCCGGCAACGGCGTGCTGGTCAACGGCAGCAAGGGCGATGAGGTGCAGGCCATGCAGCAGAAGCTGTCGGATCTGGGCTACCTGGGCAAGGACGGCAAGCCGCTGGTGGCCGATGGCGATTTCGGCCCCGGCACCCTGGAAGCGGTCAAGCAGTTCCAGCGCGACCACCAGCTCACTGTCGACGGCAAGGCGGGCGGCGACACGCTGGGCGCGCTGGATGCAGCCACCCAGCAGCACGCGCAGGCGGCCGAACAGGAACGCGCAGCGGCCGAACCGACCATGGCCAGCCCGGGCCACGCCGACAACCCGCGTTACCAGCAGGTCGTGGAAAAGCTGGAAGCGCTGGAAGACCAGCGCCGCCAGGGCGGTCTGTCGCCGCTGTTCAATGACCGCAACCAGCTCGAGAACGCTGCTGGCCAGGTGGCTTACGAGTCCAAGGTGGCCGGCATGAGCCAAGTCGACACCGTGCTGGCGCGACCGGACAACCAGGGCGTGTTCGCGGTGCAGGGCCAGCTCGGCGATCCCGCCATGCACCGCACCTACGTCGACCTGTCGCAGGCGGTGAACCAGAACCTGCAGGACAGCACGCGGCAGAGCCAGGCACTGGACAACGAACTGTCGCAGCGGCAGACCCAGGAACAGATGCAGACCCAGCAGTCGATGTCGCGCTGATTCCGCGTAACAGGGTCGGATACCTTCCCAGCGGAAAGGGCTCCGACCCCATGGTCTGGATCTACATGCGCTGCCGGTCATCGTGCAGCGCAGTCTGGCACCGTTCGGCGAAGTCGTGCCGCCAGGCCTCCAGGTCGAAGCCTTCGCGCTGCTGGAAGGAAACAGTCTCGCTGCTCAACACGTAGCAGCGGTTCTGGCTCACACGCAGTGCCGCCAGCGTGTCGCCCGCCTGCCAGCACTGATCAATGCACGCCTGCATCAGCGCATAGTCCGGGTTGGTCTTGGCGCCACCGAAGCCGAATCCCATCTGCTGGGCCATCACCAGCACAGGATCGCCACCTGCATCGGCTGCACGCAGGATACGCAGCACACCGGGCTCGGGAATGCCGAACGCCCAGTTCGCCAAAGTGGCGGCACGTGCCGCTGCCACGGCCTCCGCATGCCGGCCCAGGCGCATCTGCTGCCCTGCAAGCATCGCCCACGCGCGCTGCAGTTCCGGAAAGCGGCTGCAGGCATCTTCCAGCAGCCCGATTGCCTGGGCCGGCTCAGCGGCCTGCACATGCAGCTGCGCGCGCTCGATCAAGGGCAATGGCGATTCCGCATCCGGAGCCGCGTGCCCATGCGGCGCCCCGCCCCCATCGTCCTCTTCCTCCGCGCCACCGGCATCCAGCCACTGCGCGAAGACATCCAGCGAGGAATGGCGGAAGACCATGCGCCCTTCGTCATGGAACATTTCGCAGACCACGGGCGACTCAGCCTCGCGACCCAGTGGCCAGTACAGACCGAACTGATCACCGTTGCCCAGCGCACCTTCGGCGATCGGCCAGAATCCCTGCGGTGGGTAGGGCCCCGCGCACGGCTCGCTATCCAGGGTCAGGCCATGAAGCAGGTGCGGTGCGCGCATGATGAGATTCCAGACGGTGTGCAGCGCGCATTATCGCAGGGGCCCACCAGTAGCCTCGGTCAAGGCAGGCCCGCGCCTGCGCGCTACGATGCACGCATGACCCCCGCCATCAATCTGCTCAAGCGCGAGAAGATCGCCCACACCGTGCGCAGCTACGTGCACGATGCCCACGCCGCCTCCTATGGCAGCGAAGCCGTGGAAAAGCTCGGCCTGGACCCGGCGCAGGTGTTCAAGACCCTGCTGGCCAGCACCGAAACCCACGAGCTGCTGGTGGCCATCGTGCCGGTGGCCGGCCAGCTGGACCTGAAGGCGCTGGCCGAAGCCGCGGGCTGCAAGAAGTGCGAAATGGCCACTGCCGATGCCGCACAGCGCGCGACCGGCTATCTGGTCGGTGGCATCAGCCCGCTGGGGCAGAAGAAGCGCCTGCGTACCTTCCTCGATGCCAGTGCGGAACCGCTGCACACGCTGCACGTCAGCGCCGGCCGTCGAGGCCTGGAAGTGGAACTGGCACCGCGCGATCTGCTGCAGCTCACCGGCGGACACTTCGCCGCCATCGGCAGGGCGCGCTGATGCGCTGGCCCTGGTCTGCCTCGCCAGCACCCGCTCTCGACCATGCCCAGGCGCAGGCGCTGCTGCAGGACCTGTTGTCAGGCGACGGCGAACGCATCACCGACGCCGCGCGTACGCTCGCCCGCCTGTTCGATGCCGCGTCGCTGGATGCGCTGGCACCGCATGCGGCGTTGATCGAGCAGCGCAGCGCGGGCATTGCGCTGGGCGGCATGCTGGTCAGCAACCAGGCGCACCTGAAGGCGGCGCTGCAGCGGCTGCGTTACTGGCAGGCGGGCGCCGGCTGCCTGTGTGCACTCAACCCCGGCTATCCGTTCTTCGACCCTCGTCGCCTGATCGAACACGGGCAGATGCAGCTGCTGTCGCTGGGCGCTGCGGAGGATGGCTGGGGCGACTGCCACAGCGTCGCCTGCACCCACTGCGGCCAGCACTGGCAGGCCATCGATCGCGAGTATCACTACCCGTGGTGGGAGTGGAAGACCGCCGCCCAGCCCTGAACGGATCAGTTGAGTTTGAAGTCAACCGTATCGCGCACCAGGCTCATGGAAGCGGGTTTTCCCGGTGCCTCGTATTCATAGCGCCATGCACGGGCATGCTTGAGCGCGGCCTCATCCAACAGCGGGTAACCCGTGGACCGGGCCACGATGATCGCCTGCGGCTTGCCCTGCGCATCCAGTAGAAGCGTCAGCTCGACGCGCCCCTCCTGCTGCTCGCGAATGGCGGCAGGGGGATAGAACGGTATCGAAACCGGCTGACGTTTGTGCCAGCCCCTGCCTGTGGAAATCAACGGCGTGCTGGATGACAACGGGCAGCGCGCGGGCAGCTGCAGCGCCAAGCGCACCGGTGATGTTTCACCCACGGAGATGGCCGGCGCGCCGCAGGCGATGACCGACACCGCCTGCAACATTGCCTGCTGGCGTGCCAGCGCGGCTGCGTCAGCGGCGTCGGCATGGATGGTGCACCGCCCTGCTTCCGCCTGGGACCGCAGCGCGTCAACGCCGGCATCGCGAATCGCGGTCACCTCGGACAAGCCGCCGCAGGCCGCCCCTGCCTCGTATCGTGCCGCCGAACCGTCACAGGCTGCCAATAGCGCCAAAACGCACAGCGCAATCGGCATCCATGTGCGAACCATCCTGTTGTGTTCCATGTTGTGCTCCATGCGTTCAACCGACGACATGGTAGCGCCCCCGCCGTCCTTGCCACGTTCACCTTGCGGCAGGCATCCCCCTACGGCCGCCAGTTGGCGTTGTTTTCCCAGAATTCCACCGAACGCCGGTACGCCTCGCGGTCCAGCGGCACGCCGGAACCGCCCTCCTCCACGCCCAGCGCATTGCGCATCATGGTGATCGGGGCCATCGGCACCTCTTCTGGTTCGGCGGTGTAGATGCAGCCGACGATGCCCCAGTCGGCTTCGATCGGCGAGCCTTCCTTCGCCAGCTGCTCGGCGCTGTACAGGATCACCACCAGGTAGTTCGCGCGCGGCGATTCCACGCCCTCGAACCAGCGCACCAGTACCGGCAGCTCCTCGCGGTTGCGCGCTTCATAGCCGCTGCGCAGCAGGTGCCGGTTGGCATCAGTGACCGGCACGGTCAGGCAGCGCGTGCTGGTCCAGTTCTCGTAGACGAACAGTTTGCAGAACGGCGCATAGCCATCCAGCACCTTGAACGGCGCGTGCGCGTTCAGGTGCGCCTGGAACTGCTCGGCGCTGACGTCCTGGATGGTGTTGCCACGCGGCACGCGCGGGAACAGGCGGGGACGGGCGAATTCGGTGAGGACGATGGACATGGTGTGGTGGCAGCAGAAGGTCCAGCACAGAGTAACCTCCGCGGCCCGGCCGAGGGGCCGCGAACCGAAGGTCACTGGCGCCAGGGCCGCCATTGTCGCACCCTGCCGGTGACCTCCTGCAAGGATCGCCGGCTCATGGAAGCAGCACGCGCATTGTCCTCCTCCCCTCGCCGCCGCTGGAAGCGATTGGCCTTGGTATTCACCGCCAGCCTGGCAACGCCTCCCTTGCTGTTCGCCGCCGCATTGTTCTGGCCACTGCAGGCGCCGCCGAAGCCTGAAGCCGGCAACAGCCGTGTGATCGTGAATGTGCGGGTGCTGGACGTGGTGAACGGACAGGCCAGCGAGCCCACCACGGTGACGGTACGCGAAGGCCGCATCGCTGCCATTGGCGATGCGACCACGGATCCCGCGCTACCGGTGCTTGATGCCGGCGGCCGTTGGTTGTCGCCGGGATTCTGGGACATGCATACCCACGCCTTGCAGTTGTCGCCCCAGCTTCAATTCCCACTGATGGTGGCCAACGGCATCACCGGCACACGCGACATGATGGATTGCCCGCAGCGCACTGATCCATTGATCGCCTGCGTGGCCGACAAGCGCCGCTGGACCGCCCAGGCCATTGCAGGGCAGCAGGTCGCGCCCCGCTTCGTGCAGGTGGCCAGCTTCTACTTCGAAGACCCCGCGATGCGGGCCGATGAAGCGGTGCGCCGCGCACGCGAATACGATGCCCGCGGCATCGATGCACTGAAGGTCTATAACCGGTTGCGCGCGGATACCTACCAACAGCTGGCTGTCGAGGCACAGCGCCTGCAGCGTCCGCTGGTCGGCCACCTGCCCAAGGCGGTCCAGTTGCAGGATGCGCTGCAGGCCGGCCAGCGAAGCTTCGAACATGCGCATGTATTTGCCCGCCACTGCTTCGCCAATGCCACGCAATGGCGCGAAGGCAAGCTCGATGGTGAGGATCCAACGGCGCTGGCCGAGCAGATGGTCGCAGGTCACCAGTCCGCAGTCTGCGAGGAAGCGTTCGCGCTGATACACGCCAGTGGTGCCGTGTTCGTGCCCACCCATGTCACCCGCGAGGAAGATGCGCGCGCCCGTGATCCGGCCTTCATCAACGACCCTCGTCTGGCCTATCTGGATCCATTGTCGCGCTGGGCCTGGCGCGATGATCTTCAGGCTACTGCCGCACGTTATCCCGGCCGCCGTGGCGATGCCGCACTGCAGGCCTACTTCCGCCATGGCCTTGCGTTGACCGGCGCCGCCCATCGCGCTGGCGTGCAGGTACTGGTCGGCACCGACACTGGCCTGGGAGGATTCCGCTACCACGATGAACTGCAATGGCTGCAGCAGGCCGGCCTGGGCCAGGCCGATGTGTTGCGCGCGGCCACACTGCAGGCCGCGCGTCACTTGGAACTTCAGTCCGTGCACGGCAGTGTGGCGGTAGGCAAAGCCGCCGACCTGGTGCTGCTCGACGGCAATCCCCTGCAGGACATCCGCAATACCCGCCGCATCCATGCGGTGCTGCTCGCAGGCCATCTTTACGACCGCCCGCGCCTGGATGCGCTGCTGGACCATGCGCGCACGCAGGCACGTTCTCCGGCGGTGATGGCGAGGCTGCTCTGGGGCTTCCTCACCAGTCCAGTCAGTGCAGAGTTATGAGTGCGTGTCGGAGCTTCCGCTTACAGCGCCATCCGCTCCCGCAGTTCCCGCGCCTGCCGCCGTGATACTTCCACTTCGCTGCCATCATCCAGTGCCAGGTCGTAACCATCACCCACGCTGGGTGTCACCGCGCGGATGCGGCGCAGGTTCACCAGCGTGTTGCGGTTGGCACGGAAGAACATGTCGGGTGGCAGCCGTGCTTCCAGCGCACTCAGGCTGCGACTGAGCAGAGCGTTCTCGCCGCGGAACCACAGGCGGGTGTAGTTGCCATCCACAACAAGGCGGCGGATCTCGCTGACCGCCACGAACCAGCAACGCTCGCCGTCGCGCACGAACACCTGGTCATGCGCACCCAGCGTGCCACGCGCCGCCGGCAATTCGGCCTGCATGTCCTCGCGCTGGCGTGCCCGCTGCAATGCTTCCAGCAGTCGCGGCGCCTCGACCGGCTTGACCAGGTAATCCAGCGCGTTGGCCTGGAAGGCGCGCACCGCGTAGGTGTCGTATGCGGTGACGAACACCACTGCCGGCACGCGCTCCAGCCCGTCGAGCACGTCGAAGCCGCTGCCGGAGGGCATCTGCACATCCAGCAGCACCAGGTCCGGTGCCAGCGTGGCGATCGCCTCGCGTGCCGCCGGCACGTCATCGGCCTCGCCCACGCACTGCACCCACGGCCAGGCCGACAACAGCGTGCGCAGTTCCTGCCGCGCCAACCGCGCATCATCGACAATCAATACACGCAGCATGCCACTCATTGCGGAATCTCCAGCACGGCCTGCATACCCTGGCCCACCGGCTGCAGGGTGAAGCGCCCCTGGCTGCCAAGCTGCGCGCGCAGATAGGCCAGGCCGATGCCATGACCATGGATATCGTCGCTGCCGCTGGGCCGTGGGTTGTCCACCTGCAGGCGCAGCACGTCATGGTCCAGCGCGGCATGAATCCGCACCTCGCCACCGCCCGGGCGCTGGGCGATGCCGTGCTTGATCGCGTTTTCCACCAGCAGCTGCAGCGCCATCGCAGGCAGCTGTGCCTGCAGAGCGTCGGCATTGATGTGGCGTTGCACCTGCAGGCGCTGCTCGAAGTGAATGCTTTCAATGGCCAGATAGTCATCAACCACGGCCAGCTCCTCGGACAGGGTGACCTGCTCGCTGCGGTTGTGTGCCAACGCTTGGCGCAACGTGCGCGACAGCCGGGTGACCATGTCGCGCGCGCGGTCGGGGTCTTCCAGGATCAGCGCCCGCAGGTTGTTCAGTGCATTGAACACGAAATGCGGATTGAGCCGCGCACGCAGCGCGTCGCGCTCCAGCGCACTGCGTTCGGCCTCGGCGCGCAGGCGGGCCAGCTCGGCGTGGCGCGCACGGCGCAGGCTGTGCAGGCCGGCCCATGCCGCCGTCCACAGGCCCAGTACCAGCACGGTATTGAGCCAGTAGAGCACGCGCGCGAGTGGGCGGAAATCGGCCGGCCGGCCGGCGAAATCCACCCATCCCAGCGCCAGTGCCGGCTGCAGCACGGCCGTCAGCAGCAGCTGCGCCAGGGCCGCGCCCAGCAACACTGCCAGCGCCAGGCGCACGGCCAGCGCGCCGACCTCCAGCTGCCACCAGTGGCGCGCCACCGCCAGCGCACGCACGGCGCCGCTGACGGCGCACAGCGCAATGGCCAGGCCCACGCTGATCAACGTGCCGCCACTGCTGGCGCCCGCGCCGAAGGCCCCGCTCATGGCCAGACTGAGCAGGCCGAACAGCATCCAGCCGATGCCGTTGATCAGCCAGAAGCGCAGTGTGGAGGTGGGATCAGGCATGGTGGAAACCCAAGGCAGCAAGCATCAGCGGTGGCTGTCCAGGAACGCCTGCACCTGCGCCTGCAGCCACTGCGGATCATCCCACATCAGGAAATGGTGGCCGCTGGCACTCATTTCGATGCGCACATCTGGCAGTGCCGCGTACTGCGTCTGGAAGATCGTGCGCGCCGACGCTTCGGTGGCACCGAATGCCTGGTACGACGCCCACGCACCGAGGACCAGGGTGGGCGAACGGATGCCCGCCACGTCCTGCCGCAGGTCATGCACCAGCAGCGAATACATCGCACCCGCCGTGCTGGCACGGTCGCTGTCGCGGCCCCAGCGCTGCAGTTCCGGCAATCGCGCGGCGACGTTGGTCAGCGGCGCCAGTGCCGCCTCGGCCTGTGCCCGGTAGCTGGCCGCGTCCGCCGCCAGCATGGACGTGCGCATCTGCCCGGCCAGCGCCCGCACGCTCTGCGCAGTGGCCTGCGGGTTCTGCATGCCAGCGTAGAACGGCACCGCGTCCACGATGATCAACGTCCCCAGCGCATCCGGTTCCTGCACGGCCATGGCCAGGGTCAGCACGCCGCCCAGGCTGTGGCCGATCACTGCCGGACGGTGCAGCTTATGGTCGTGCACATAGGCCAGCACCTGATCACGCATGGCCGACAGGAAGTCGTCCGGCAGCGGATCAGCGGGCGCCGCGCCGGCAAAGCCCGGCAGCTGCAGCAGATGGCACTGCACGTCCTTCAGCGCCAGACAGGTCTCGCGCCAGACCTGCGCACTGCTGTTCAGGCCGGGAATCATCAGCAGCGGACGGCCGGTGCCGACGACCTCGACCTGGACGGTGCCACTGGCCGGGGTGGCGGCATGCGCCAGCCCGGGCCCCAGCACCGTCATCGCCACGCCCGTCATCACCAGCCGTGCCAACAGGCTCTTCATTGCACTGCTCCTTCATCGGGCAAAATTGCCACGGCAGCAGCGTGGCGGCGGAGCGGGATTCGCGGTTGCGATTCAGGAGCAACGGCCCGGCAGCCGGGTGAACGGTCGCGCGCGACGGGCCAGTTCTTCACACCCTGCAACTTCGCATCCATCTTGATGGAGCGATATACTCAACCGCACCCGCCGCCATCGCCCGTGCCATGACTGCCATCAGCTTCGAGTTCTACCCGCCCAAGACCGATGAGCAGCGTGGCCAGCTGGACCGTGCCGCCGCCCGGCTGAAGGCCTACGCGCCCGACTATGTGTCCTGCACCTTCGGCGCCGGTGGCTCCACGCTCAGCTACACCTCCGAAACGGTGCGCCACCTCAACCAGCACCATGGCTTCGACGCGGCACCGCACCTGTCCTGCGTGGGCGGCACCCGCCAGGAGATCCGCGAACTGCTGAAGCTGTACCGCGCCATCGGCTGCCGCCGGCTGGTCGCGCTGCGTGGCGACCTGCCCTCGGGCATGGGATTCCCCGGCGACATGCGCTATGCCGCTGAACTGATCGCCTTCATCCGTGCCGAACACGGCGATGCCTTCCACATTGAAGTGGGCGCCTACCCGGAAACCCACCCACAGGCGTCGGATGCGTTGGCCGACCTGCGGCACTTCAAGGCCAAGATCGATGCCGGCGCCGATGCCGCCATCACCCAGTACTTTTTCAACGCCGATGCGTATTTCCACTTCGTGGATGCCGTGCGCAAGCTGGGCGTGACCGTGCCGATCGTGCCGGGCATCATGCCCATCGCCAACTTCAGCCAGCTTCGCCGCTTTTCCGAACAGTGCGGCGCCGAAATCCCGCGCTGGATCAGCCGCAAGATGCAGGCCTACGGCGACGATGCGGAATCGGTGCGGGCGTTCGGTGCCGAAGTGGTCGCCGGGCTGTGCCAGCGCCTGGTGGACGGTGGCGCGCCGGGCCTGCACTTCTACACCCTGAACCTGGCCAAGCCAACGGTGTCGGTGCTGAAGCTGCTGCAGGGCTGATTACGCACAACTTTGTCGGCATCGGCGTTACGCTGGGGCCATGAATCTCGCAATTCCCGCCGTGCTGGCTGTCGTGCTGGCCAGTCTGCCGATGCTGGCCCACGCGCAGGCCACGCGCTTGAACCGCTGCGTCGATGCGCAGGGTCAGAGCGTGTACACCGATCGTCCCTGCGACAGCCTGGGCGCGCGGTCGCGGCAGCCGCCGCCCGCTCCCGCCGGTGCCACCGCGCAGCGCGACACACTGGGTGCGCAGTGCCCGCGCCGGCTGAGCGAGCTGGTGCAGGCGGTGCAGACCGCCGTGGCGACCGGTGATGTGAATCGGCTGTCGTCGCTGTATCTGTGGGGTGCGGTATCCGATGCAGCAGCGCAGCGCATCCTGGGGCAGCTGGAATCCGTCGTGCGGCGCCCGCTTGTGGATGTGGTGCCGGTGTACCCGCAGCAGGTGGTGGATGAGGGTCAGAGCCCTGCGGTGCAGGGATCCGACCCTGAGAGCGCAGAGACGCCTGTGCGCCGGCACCCGGTGGGGCTGCGGCTGGAGCAGACGCTGCCTGGCAGCGCTACGCGCGCGGCCACGGTGGTGGGGTTGCGGCGGCAGTACGGGTGTTTCTGGATCACCCTTTGAGATCGCATCCACGGGTGGGGTCGGATCCGCGCGCAGCGCGGCTCTGACCCTGCCTCAACCTCTGGCAACCTTTGGGGGCAGAGCCGCGCGCAGCGCGGATCCGACCCCTCAGGCGCCCCCTCAGGTGGGCCACAGGCCGCGGATCGCGGCGATGCCCTGTGCACCGTGGCGGCGGGCGTCGGCCACGTGGTGCGGTTCCATCCCGCCCAACGCGTAGATCGGCAACGACACCTGCGCACGCAGCGCAGCGAATCCTTCCCAGCCCAGCGGCGTGGCACCGGGATGGCTGGCAGTGGCCTGCACCGGTCCCAGCACTGCGAAGTCACAGCCCAGCCGCTGCGCAGCCTGCAGCTGGGCCAGGTCGTGGCACGAGGCGGCCACCAGCTGGTCGGCCGGCAAGGGCCGCTCGGCCAGCGCCAGCACCTGCTCACTGCCCAGATGCACCCCGACTCCCAGCGCCGCGGCCAGTTCGATATCGCGGTTGACCAGCCACTGCGGTCCACCGCGACGGAGGAAGCCGATGGCGCTTTCGATCAGCAGTCGGCGCTGCGGGTGCTGCGGTGGCAGGCGCAACTGGATGCGCTGGTGGCCGGCGGCAACCGCCTGCTGCAGCCGCTGCTGCCACTGCTCTGCCAGCGCGTCATCGTCAGCCGGCGCCGGGGTGATCAGGTACTGGTCGGGCTGGCGCAGCGCAGCAACCACTGGCAGATCTGCCGGCGGCATCGAATAGCGGCCCAGCTTGTCCTGGGCTACCCAGGTGATGGCCTGGCCTTCGCGCCCGCGCGGGCTGCCCCTCCAGCTGCGCACATGGCGCACTTCCAGGGTCAGGTGCTTGTCGGGGTAATGCTGCGGCACATCCATCAGCCAGTCGCCGATGTCGGCCTCGATGCCCAGTTCTTCGCGCAGTTCGCGCACCAGCGCCTGGTCGGAGGTTTCACCCGGTTCGCGCTTGCCGCCGGGGAATTCCCACAGCCCGGCCATGTCGCGGTTCTCGGTGCGGCGGTTCAGCAGCACGCGGCCGCGGGCGTCGGTGATGACTGCGGCCACCACATGAATCGATCGTTTCGGGGGAGGCATGGCCAGAGCATGCCCAATCGGCGGCGCCCAGCGCAACCCTGAAAGGGGGGCCCCGTGCGGGGCCCCCGGACTACATCCACGCAGTACGCGTGATCAGAACTGCACGTTCCAGGTCATCCGTGCGCCCAGCTCACGCTGACCGCTGCCCAGACGGCCCTGCGCGCCCAGCGACAGACGGCTGTGTGCGCCGGTGTTCACCGCCACGCCCAGCTCGGCGATGCCGACGTTGCGGGCCAGCGGCACGCCATCGATGCTGAAGGTGCTGCTGCCCACCGCAAAGCGCTGGCGCGAGCTGCTGCGCACATCGCCGGCCGCGTTCTGCCAGGCCAGGCCGGCCACCAGGCGGGCGCCGTCGTCCTGGCCAGCGCTGATGTCCCAACTGGCACGCAGGCCGGCGGTCGCGGTCCACACCTCGTCCTTGCTGGCATCGATCACCAGCGCGGTGCTGCCGCCGGTTTCCTGCGCCGCATCGGTGGACAGGCGGGTATAGGCCACGGCCACGTACGGGGTCAGTACCAGGCGGTCCAGGTCCATGTCCCAGCCACCTTCGGCGAAGCCGGACACGGCATCGGCGCTGTAGCCGGCACGCAGGCGCTGCTGCATGCCACCCACGATGGACGTGCGATCGGTATCCACGTCGTAGTCGGCATAGCTGGCGCCGGCGGTGAACCAGGCTTCGCCCATGCGGTAGGAGGCGTACAGGCCACCGTGCACGGCATCGACATCGGCCTTGCTGCTGCGCGCGTCCACCTGCTGGCGCAGCGTTTCGGCACCGGCAGCCAGACCCACGGTCCAGGCTTCACCGAAGGTCCAGTCCAGGCCGGCCATCAGGCCTTCGCGGTGCTGGCGGCTGCGGGCGCTGCCGTGGTCGCCGTCCTGGCGATTGGCGGCGCCACCGCCGGACAGCCAGAAGCCACCGCCCTGCGCCTTGATCGTCGGGTCGGTGCGCAGGCGCTGGGAGATGCCTTCACGCAGGAAGCGATCGTCCAGCAGCAGTGCACGGTTGCTGGCGTGGATCTCGCCGGACAGGTGATCGAAGGCCAGCCGCGCTTCGTCGGCGTCGAGCATCAGCAGCTGGTTGTACAGCGCCAGCGCCTGCCCGGACTGCTGCAGGGTATCCAGCGCGCCGGCAATGGCCTGGTGGTTGCCAGTGGTGGCCACGGCGCCGAATACGGCCGGCGGGGTCACGCCGCCATCCTCCGAACCGGGGTCCGGGCCCTGCCCGTCACTCTTGACTCCGATCAACAGACGCACGTCGTTGCGGGTCTGCACCAGGTTGGGGTCGAGGAAGGCCGAACGCGAGATCACGTCATCGAACTGGCCTTCAATGCCGCCGGCCGCACTCAGGATCGTATAGCTCTGGCCCTTCTGGTAGCTGGTGGCCGGGTCCAGCGCGGTGATGCGCACGCCGGTGGCACCATGTTCACCGGAATGAGCGACGTGGCCCAGGTAGGCCTTGCCGGTCACCGTCAGCAGGTCGGCCTGGCCGTTGCCCAGCACGTCCACGTCGTAGAACGCCTTGTCGGCGACCTCCTCGGCGGTGGCAGCCATGTTGTTGAAGTACAGGTCACCATCGATGGTGATGGTGCCCACACCGTTGTGGCCCGGAGACAGCACCGCGCCGTTGCGCACGACGGTCTGGCCCACGGTGGCGTTGCCGGCCAGCACGCCGCCGTCGAGGACGATGGCGGTCGAGCTGCGGATGATCGCGCTGCCGAAGCCCGCGCCGTAGCTGATCTCCTGCTGGAAGCCCGACGCACCGTTCAGCACCAGGGTGCCGCCGGTCACGGTGATGCCCTGCGGCAGCGCCTGGCTGCTGCCGGTGTAGCCCTGGCCGGTATAGGTATCGGAATTGATGACCAGAGTGCCGCCGCTGACGTTGATGTCGCCGCCAAAGGCGGTCAGGTCACCGTCCAGCGTGGTGCTGCCGGCCAGCTGGTGCAGGCCACCGTAGGTCATCGACGCAGAGGAGCTAGCGATGGTGTTGGACAGGGTGATGTCACCGGTGTGGTTGAACAGCAGGCCGCCCTGGCCGTTGTTCATGGTGATCGGCGAACCGTCCAGTTCACCGGCCGCTTCGGCCGCTGCCCACACCGGGCCGCCCGCCCTGGTCCAGTCCTGCAGGCCGCCACCGATGACCAGGTAGCCGTTGTGGTCCAGCGTATAGCCGGTGCCGGCACTGAGCGTGGCACCGTTGTTCACCACCAGCACGCCGAGCGGATCGAACGTGCCCCTGCCGATCGTGATTCCGCTGGCAGCGCTGATGGACGAACCGGCACCACTGACCAGGACCTGTTCGGGGTACGGCTCGATGTCGTGCTTGGGCCATTGCGCGCCACCGGTCACGGTGAGCGTATCGGTGGTGATCTGGGCGCCATCGAGCACCTGCAGGTCGGTGGTGACCTGCATGGCGCCGCTGTTGACCCACTGGCTGCCGGCGCCGGTCAGGGTGGCCTTGGTCCGGCTGCCGTCGGCACTGGCACCGTACGAATTCTGGAGTTTGGCCACGTCCGAACGGATCGCGCCGCCGTTGTCGACCCGCAGACTGGCCGTGGCCTCCACGCGCGCCGACTCAATGGCCGAACCCGCGCCACTCACTTCAATGCGCCCAACCTGCCCCTCGTCGCCGAAGAGCAGGTTCGGCCCTTCGGCGATCAGCGAGGTGGTCGCATGCAGCACGCCACCGTTCTCCACCCGCAGCAGCGCGTGGCCGTAGTGCGCCAGTTCGACCGTATCGGCCTGCACGCTGCTGGCCGTGGACACCAGCAGGGTACCGGTCGTGTCGGTATTCTGGGCGAGCACGATTTCCTTGGCCACCAGGACGCCGCCATCGGTCACCCTGACCGTGCCAGTGACACCGTCGTCTATGCCCACCGCCAGGGTCTGGCCAACGTTGACCGTGCCACCGCTGGCAATGTTCAGCTCGCCGTTGCCGCGCTGGCCAACGAACAGATGGTTGTCGGTGATGTTCAGTACGCCACCGGTGTCGACCGTGACCGAACCGGTGCTGCCTGATGACGCGCCGATGCGCATGCCGTACCACAGCCGAACAGGCGCGGTGATGGTTTCCACCACGCCGCCGTTGCTGATCACCAGTTCACCGCTGCCGAAGTTGCCGACCTCGAACTGGCGTGCGGTGAACGTTGAACCTGCACCGTCGACCCGCACCGCACCGTGGCTGCCGGCCAGGGTGCCCAGCAGCACGTTGCGCCTCACCGCGACGGTGCCGCCGTTGCTGACGTTCAGCGCCCCCCTGCCGGCATCGCCTACGCGCATGTCGTCAAACACGCTGGTCAGGCTGACGCGGCCGGTACCGGACACGTTCAACGTGCCGACGCCACCGGCCAGCGTGCCCAGAGAAGCAAATCCGTTGGTCGCCAGGCTGCCGCCATCGACTACGTTGACCACCACGGTGCCGTCTGGGCCGACGCGGAAGCCGTCGACGTAGCTGCGCGGATCACTCACCGTGTCGTCGGCGGTGAACTCGTACGCGGCCGCCAGTGCCGACTGCGCGGGCAGCACGGCCAGGCCGAGTGCCAGCAGCAGCGCAGTGCGCAGCGATGCGGGGCGGTGGGTGTGGCCGACGCTGGCGCGACCGGGCGCATGCGAAACGGCAAGTTCAGATGCGACCTGCATCTGGCCGGTGGTGCGGTTGAACACCAGGCGATAGATCCTGTTCATGAAGCTCCATGTGGATGTGGATCAGGGATACGCGATGCCGCGGGGGCGACATCGGCGCAGCTCCGCCGGCAGGTTCTGCAGCCCCGCCGCGGGGCTCCAGCAACTTACGGGCGACGTCGATGCATGCACATGGCAGGGGTCCGACTTTCCTGTGAGGGTTGCCCCGCCACGTGAGTCGGGCAAGTCTGAAAAATTTCGTTGTGAGCAGACGCTCACAAGAAGCGCGCTCCGGAGTTGGCTGAAGAACCAAAAAAAAGGGGCCCCTTGCGGGGCCCCCGGTCTACATCCACGCAGTACGCGTGATCAGAACTGCACGTTCCAGGTCATCTGCGCGCCCAGCTCGTGCTGGCCGCCACCGGCGCGGCCCTGTGCGCCCAGCGACAGACGGCTGTTGTCGCCGATGTTCACCGACACGCCCAGCTCGGCGATGCCGACGTTGCGGGCCAGCGGCACGCCATCGATGCTGAAGGTGCTGCTGCCCACCGCAAAGCGCTGGCGCGAGCTGCTGCGCACATCGCCGGCCGCGTTCTGCCAGGCCAGGCCGGCCACCAGGCGGGCGCCGTCGTCCTGGCCAGCGCTGATGTCCCAACTGGCACGCAGGCCGGCGGTCGCGGTCCACACCTCGTCCTTGCTGGCATCGATCACCAGCGCGGTGCTGCCGCCGGTTTCCTGCGCGGCATCGGTGGACAGGCGGGTGTAGGCCACGGCCACGTACGGGGTCAGTACCAGGCGGTCCAGGTCCATGTCCCAGCCGCCTTCGGCGAAGCCGGACACGGCATCGGCGCTGTAGCCGGCGCGCAGGCGCTGCTGCATGCCACCCACGATGGACGTGCGATCGGTATCCAGGTCGTAGTCGGCATAGCTGGCACCGGCGGTGAACCAGGCTTCGCCCATGCGGTAGGAGGCGTACAGGCCACCGTGCACGGCATCGACATCGGCCTTGCTGCTGCGCGCGTCCACCTGCTGGCGCAGCGTTTCGGCACCGGCAGCCAGGCCCACGGTCCAGGCTTCACCGAAGGTCCAGTCCAGGCCGGCCATCAGGCCTTCGCGGTGCTGGCGGCTGCGGGCGCTGCCGTGGTCGCCGTCCTGGCGATTGGCGGCGCCACCGCCGGACAGCCAGAAGCCACCGCCCTGCGCCTTGATCGTCGGGTCGGTGCGCAGGCGCTGGGAGATGCCTTCACGCAGGAAGCGATCGTCCAGCAGCAGTGCACGGTTGCTGGCGTGGATCTCGCCGGACAGGTGATCGAAAGCCAGCCGCGCTTCGTCGGCGTCCAGCATCAGCAGCTGGTTGTACAGCGCCAGCGCCTGCCCGGACTGCTGCAGGGTATCCAGCGCGCCGGCAATGGCCAGGTGGTTGCCGGTGGCGGCAACGGCACCGAACACGGCCGGCGGGGTCACGCCACCGCCCTCGCCCGGGGTACCCGGCGTGCCCGGATTCGGGTTCGGACCCGGACCCGGATCGGGGCCAGGGCCCGGACCCGGGCCCGTCTCGTCACTCTTCACCGCGATCAGCAGACGCACGTCGTTGCCGGTCTGCACCAGGCTGGGGTCGAGGAAGGCCGAACGCGAGATCACGTCATCGAACTGGCCTTCAATGCCGCCGGCCGCACTCAGGATCGTGTAGCTCTGGCCATTCTGGTAGCTGGTGGCCGGGTCCAGCGCGGTGATACGCACGCCGGTGGCACCGTGTTGACCGGCATAGTTGACCTTGCCCAGGTAGGCCTTGCCGGCCACCGTCAGCAGGTCGGCCTGGCCGTTGCCCAGCACGTCCACGTCGTAGAACGCCTTGCCGGCGACCTGCTCCGGGGTGACGGCCATGTTGTTGAAGTACAGGTCACCATCGATGGTGATGGCGCCCACACCGTTCTGGCCCGGCGACAGCACTGCGCCGTTGCGCACGAAGGTCTGGCCCACGGTAGCGTTGCCGGCCAGCACGCCGCCGTCGCGGATATTGGCGGTCGAGCTGCGGATGATCGCGCTGCCCAGGCCCGAGCCGTAGTTGATTTCCTGCTGGAACCCAGACGCGCCGTTCAGCACCAGGGTGCCGCCGGTCACGGTGATGTCCTGCGTGACCGCCTGGCTGCTGCCCGTGTAGCCCTGGCCGGTATAGGTATCGGAGTTGATGACCAGGGTGCCGCCGCTGACGTTGATGTCGCCGCCGAAGGCGGTCAGGTCACCGTCCAGCGTGGTGCTGCCGGCCAGCTGGTGCAGGCCACCGTAGGTCATCGACCCAGACGAGCTGGCGATGGTGTTGGACAGGGTGATATCACCGGTGTGGTTGAACAGCAGGCCGCCCTGGCCGTTGTTCATGGTGATCAGCGAACCGTCCAGTTCACCGGCCGCTTCGGCCGCTGCCCAGGTCGGGCCGTCGGCAGCGGTCCAGTCCTGCAGGCCGCCACCGATGACCAGGTAGCCGCTGTTGTCCAGGGTATAGCCGGTGCCGGCGCTGAGCTTGGCGCCGTTGTTCACCACCAGCACGCCGAGCGGATCGAAGGTGGTGCGGCCAACGGAGATGCCGTTGGCAGCGGTGATGGACGAGCCCTCGCCGCTGACCAGGACCTGTTCGGGGTAGAGCGCGGCGGTGCCCTTCGGGAAGTCCGAGCCACCGGACACACTGAGGGTGTCGGTGCTGATGCGGGCGCCGTCGAGCACCTGCAGGTCGGTGGTGACTTCCATCACACCGGTGTTGATCCACTGGCTGTCGGCACCGGTCAGGGTGGCCTTGGCACGGCTGGCGCCGGTACCGGCACCGAACGAGTTCTTGATGTTGGCCACGTTCGAACGGATCGCGCCGCCGTTGTCGATCAACAGGCTGGCCGTGGCATCCACGCGCGCCGATTCGATGGCCGAACCGGCACCGCTGACTTCAATGCGGCCGACCTGGCCCCGGTCACCCGACGAACCGTCCGGCGTTTCGGCGATCAGCGAGGTGGTGGCACGCAGCACGCCACCGTTTTCCACGCGCAGCAGCGCATTGCCGCGATCGGCCAGTTCGAAGGTGTCGGTCAGCACGGTGCCGGCGCCAGACACGCGCATCGTACCGCTCGAGCCGGCACTCTGGCCGAGCAGGATGCCCTGGGCCACCAGGGCGCCGTCGGTCACGTTGACCGTGCCGGTGGCGCCGCTGGCGGCGCCCACAGCCAGGGTCTGGCCAACGTTGACCGTGCCGCCGCTGGCAACGTTCAGCTCGCCCTGGCCGCGCTGGCCGACGATCAGGTGGTTGTTGGCGATGTTCAGTACACCACCGGTGTCGACGGTGACCGAACCGGTGCTGCCTTCGTCCGCGCCGATGCGCATGCCCTGCAGCAGGGTGGAACTGTTGACCGCGGTGGTGTCGACCACGCCGCCGTCGCTGATCACCAGACTGCCGCTACCGGCCTTGCCGATATCGATCTGGCGTGCGGTGAGCTTGGAACCCACGCCGCTGACCAGCGCTGCACCCTCGCCGCCGGACACATTGCCCAGCACCACGTTGCGGGCCACGGTAACGGTGCCGCCGCCGGTCAGGTTCAGCACGCCCTGGCCCGCATCACCCACGCGCATGTCGTCGAACGTGTTGGTCAGCACGACGCTGCTGCCGAGCCCGGTCACGTTCAGGGTGCCGACGCCGCCAATCGCCGTACCCAGCGAAACCGGGCCATTGGCGGTCAGCACCGCGCCTGACACCAGGTCGATGGTGATCGGCGAATTCACACCGATGCGGAAGCCATCGGCGTAGGTGGCGCTGTCGGACACGGTCTCGTTGTCGGTGAAATCGTGCACGGCGGCCAGCGCCGACTGCGCGGGCAGCGCGGCCAGGCCCAGCGCCAGCAGCAGCGCGCTGCGCAGCGACGACGAACGGTGGACGTGGCCGACGCTGGCGCGGCCCGGCGAATGTGACGTGGTGAGTTCAGATGCAACCTGCATCTGGCCGGTGGTGTGGTTGAACACCTGGCGATAGATCCTGTTCATGAAGCTCCATGTGTTTGTCGATCAGGGATGCGCGGTGTCGCGGGGGCGACATCGACGCAGCTCCGCGGGCAGGTTCTGCAGTCCCACCGCAGAGCCCGTGCAACATACGGGCGCGAACGGGACCTGCCCATGGCGCGGGTCTGACTTTGGTGTGGGGGTTGCCCCGACACATGGGTCAGATAAATCTGAAAACTCTCGTTATGGGAAATGGTTCACAAGACGCATCTGCCAGAACAAAAAAAGCCCCGCATTTGCGGGGCTTTTGCGACTCAGCTCGGTTTACTCAGCTCAGCTCAGCTGACCGTGGCAGTGCTTGAACTTCTTGCCGCTGCCGCACGGGCACGGATCGTTGCGGCCGACCTTCGGTTCGTCGCGCTGGCGCTGCGCCACGCCCTGCTGGGCGGCCTGCACCTGGGCGGCTTCTTCGTCGGCGCTGTAGCCGCCGGCATCCTGGTGCTGGAACTGCGACTGGCTCAGGCGCGCCTGCGCCTGCTGGCGTTCTGCCGCTTCCAGTGCCTGCACTTCCTCGTCGCTGCGGATACGCACGCGGGCCAGCAGGGTCACCACTTCGCGCTTCACGTTTTCCAGCATGTCCGAGAACAGCTCGAAGGCTTCCTTCTTGTATTCCTGCTTGGGCTGCTTCTGTGCGTAGCCGCGCAGGTAGATGCCTTGGCGCAGGTAGTCCATGCGGGCCAGGTGTTCCTTCCAGCTCTGGTCCAGCACGGTCAGCATCACGTGCTTTTCCAGCGCACGCATGGTCTCTTCGCCCACGCCGGCTTCCTTCTCGGCGAAGTGCTGGTTCACGCGCTCCAGCACCTTGGCGGCAATGGCTTCGGCGTCCAGTTCTTCGTGCGACTTGACCATGTCGACCAACGACATCTGCAGGCCGAAATCCGATTCCAGGGTGGCTTCCAGGCCGCGCAGGTCCCACTGTTCGTCGATCGAGTTCGGCGGCACGAAGCGCGCCACCACGTCGAAGATCACATCGTCGCGGATGCCATCGACGTTGTCCTTGACCGATTCGGCGTCCAGCAGTTCATCGCGCTGGGAATAGATCACCTTGCGCTGGTCGTTGTTGACGTCGTCGAAGTCCAGCAGGTTCTTGCGGATGTCGAAGTTGTGCGCTTCCACCTTGCGCTGCGCCTTCTCGATCTGGCGGCTGACCAGGCGGTCCTCGATGACGTCGTCTTCCTTCATGCCCATCATGCGCATGGCCTTCTGCACCCAGTCAGAGGCGAAGATGCGCATCAGGTTGTCTTCCAGCGACAGGTAGAAGCGGGACGAACCCGGGTCACCCTGGCGGCCGGAACGACCACGCAGCTGGTTGTCGATACGGCGCGATTCATGGCGTTCGGTACCGACGATGTGCAGGCCGCCAGCGGCCTTCACTGCATCGTGGCGCTTCTGCCATTCGGCCTTGATCGCGGCCTTCTGCTCGTCGGTCGCGTCTTCGCCCAGCTCGTGGATTTCCGCTTCCAGCGAACCGCCCAGCACGATGTCGGTACCACGGCCGGCCATGTTGGTGGCGATGGTCACGGCGGCCGGGCGACCGGCGTTGGCAACGATGGTCGCTTCGCGGTCATGCTGCTTGGCGTTGAGCACTTCGTGCTTCACACCGGCCTTGCGCAGGTGCTCGGACAGCATTTCCGAGGTTTCGATCGAGGTGGTACCCACCAGCACCGGCTGGCCGCGCTTGGCGCACTCTTCGATGTCGGCCAGCACCGCATTGAACTTGCCCTTGCGGTTCAGAAACACCTGGTCCGGGCTGTCCTTGCGGATGGTCGGGCGGTTGGTCGGAATGACCACCACTTCCAGGCCGTATATGCTCTGGAATTCGAATGCTTCGGTATCGGCCGTACCGGTCATGCCGGACAGCTTCTTGTACATGCGGAACAGGTTCTGGAAGGTGATGCTGGCCAGCGTCTGGTTCTCGCGCTGTACCGGCACGCCTTCCTTTGCTTCCACGGCCTGGTGCAGGCCGTCGGACCAGCGGCGGCCGGACAGGGTACGACCAGTGAACTCATCGACGATGACCACTTCGCCGTCGCGCACGATGTAGTCCACGTCACGCTGGTAGATGGCGTGCGCGCGCAGTGCGGCGTTCAGGTGGTGGACCACGGTCAGGTTCTGCGCCGCGTACAGGCCTTCGGTCTGGCCGTCGAGGATACCGGCGTCGACCAGCAGCTGTTCGGCGTGCTCCATGCCCGCTTCGGACAGGTGCACCTGCTTGCCCTTTTCGTCGACCCAGAAGTCGCCTTCGCCGTCTTCGGCTTCCTGCTTCACCAGGTTCGGCACGATGCGGTTCACCCGGATGTACAGCTCCGGGGAATCGTCGGCCGGGCCGGAGATGATCAGCGGGGTACGCGCTTCGTCGATCAGGATGGAGTCGACTTCGTCGACGATGGCGTAGTGCAGGCCGCGCTGGTAGCGGTCGGCCTTGGACAGCGCCATGTTGTCGCGCAGGTAGTCGAAACCGAATTCGTTGTTGGTGCCGTAGGTGATGTCGGCGGCGTAGGCTTCGCGCTTGTCGCTGTGCGGCATGCCCGGGTACACCACGCCCACGCTCAGGCCCAGCCAGTTGTACAGCTTGCCCATCTGCGCGGCGTCGCGGCGGGCCAGGTAGTCGTTCACCGTGACCACGTGCACGCCCTTGCCTTCCAGCGCGTTCAGGTACACCGGCAGGGTCGCCACCAGGGTCTTGCCTTCACCGGTGCGCATTTCTGCGATCTTGCCCAGGTGAAGCACCATGCCGCCGATCAGCTGCACGTCGTAGTGGCGCATGCCCAGCACGCGGCGTCCGGCTTCGCGGCAGACCGCGAAGGCTTCGGGCAGCACCTTGTCCAGGGCTTCACCGCCGGCGATGCGCTGCTTGAACTCCGGCGTCTTGGCCTGCAGCTGCTCGTCGGAAAGCTTCTCGATCTCCGGCTCCAGCGCATTGATCTTGGCGACGATGCGGTTGAGCTGGCGCAGCTGTCGTTCGTTACGACTGCCAAATACGCGGGTAAGCAGGCTGTTGATCATTGAAGGAACCGGGTTGGATGGACACAGCGGCCCGGTCGTCCCCCTGGGGATCCGTCCGCCGCAAACGAAACAGGGCGCCTGGCGCCCTGTCGATGGCAACACCCATTGTAGCTTGGGACGGGCGGCAGGGGTTTCAACCCTTCGGCGATGGGGTCAGAGCCCTTCCGCGCTGCGGAAAGGATCCGACCCCGTGCGGGATACGGGGTCGGATCCCTTTCGCCACGGCGAGAGGGCTCTGACCCCAGCCCTCATCCGGATCGGGTCAGAGCCCTTCCGCGGCGCGGAAGGGATCCGACCCGTGGCTCAACCGCGGGTGATACGGCCCACCGGCGTGTTGCCGCCGTCACCCAGGAACTTGCGCGGGTTGACTACGTTGCCGTTTTCCCAGACTTCGAAGTGCACGTGGGCACCGGTCGAGCGGCCGGTGGAACCGGCCTTGGCCACTTCCTGGCCGGCGCGCACCAGGTCGCCCACCTTCACCACCAGGCGCGAATTGTGCGCATAGCGGGTCACGTAGCCGTTGCCATGGTCCACGTCGACCACGTTGCCGTAGCCGCCCTTCACCCCGGAGAAGCTGACCACGCCATCGGCCACCGACATCACCGGGTCACCAACGCGGGCGTGGAAGTCCATGCCCTTGTGGGTGGCGGCACCGCGACCGAACGGGTCGGCGCGGGTACCGAAATTGGAGGTGATGTAGGTGTTGCGGATCGGCATGCGCGAGGGCACGGCGTTCTGCTGCAGCTGGTGGTCGAACATCAGCGATTCCATCACCGACAACTGGCGGCCTGAAGCAGCGAAGCGCTGCTCCAGCACCTGTAAGTCGGCGTTGACGTCCTTCACCGGGATGTCCGCGGTCGGGCCGCCGGCATCGCCGTCACCCAGGCCGGGGGTCTCGTTGAAGTCGAATTCGCCGTCTTCCAGCTTGCCCATCTGGGTCAGCCGTTCGCCCAGCGCGTTCAGCCGGGTAGCCTGGGCCTGCAGCTCGCCCATGCGCGCGGCCAGTGCGTTGACCTGGGTCTGCGCATCGCGCTGGACCTTGGCCAGCTCGGCCTCCTGGCGGTCGACCTTGGCCTGCAGGCGCGAGTCGTTCAGCGCGCTGGCGCCGAAGCCGCCGGCAAGGCCGATAATGCAGCCTACCCCCAGCACGCTGCCCAGCAGGGCGCGGGGGCGGTCCTCGAAGTAGAACCGCAGACGCGTGAGCGGCGATTTGGCCTGACGTTCACGCGTTTTGATTACGATCTTTTTGAATGCCATCAGTGAGTTTTCATGTCTGAGCCGAAATCCAGCGTTCGCCCTGCGTCCAAGCCGAAACCGGCCCTGGATGCAGTGATGGCGGACAAAAGCGGGAACCCACTGCGGCGTGCCTTGTGGCTCGACGCGCTGGACCGTCAGTTGCGCCCCCAACTGCCGCCCCCGCTGCGCAACCGTTGCCGGTTGGCCAATGTGGACGGCGAACACCTCGTTTTTCTCGTCGAATCCCCGGTCTGGCATGCCAAGTTGCGGCTTGCCGAAGCCCAGTTGCTCGACGCGGCCCGGTCCATCGGGCTGAAGGCCACCAAGGTGACCATCAAGACTGCGTCTCCCACTCCCTCGCGCTCCCCAGCGCACGACAACCGGAATGGCCCCCACGCAGTTTCAGCCGCCACGCACAAAGGGCTACGCGACGCCTTGGCAGCCTTGCAGGATGTCCCCGGTAAAACGGGAAAAGGGTCCTGATGGCAGCGGAGCATCCGGCTCCGCTCCCCGTCGCGCGTGTCACCGCAGCGTGAAACATTTTCGGGGGCCGGGTCGCATCCTAGCGGCACCCCGTGGTCGAGTCGTTAGATTGTTGTTAAAAAAACGTTAAATTCAGGCTTTCGATCGGCCAGGTTCACAAAACCGTGACCCGGTGAGCGCATTCACGTCACGCTTCACGGAGCCGGCCGTCAGTAGCCACGGAAACGACAACGCCGCCCTGAGTGGCGGCGTCATTTCTTTTCAATTCAACAACTTGGTCTGTTACGCGTACGCCGGCATGGCATACACCACCGGGTCTTCCACGCTGGGCGATTCGTAGGTCACCCACTCCCAGGCGGTGGCATCGGCCATGAGCGCCCGCACCAGCTTGTTGTTGAGCGCATGACCCGACTTGAAGCCCTCGTAGGCCCCCAGCACCTGGCCACCGGCCAGATAAAGATCGCCAATGGCGTCAAGAATCTTGTGGCGCACGAATTCGTCGGCGTAGCGCAGGCCGTCTTCGTTCAACACGCGGAACTCGTCCAGCACGATGGCGTTGTCCATCGAACCGCCCAGACCCAGGTTGCGCTCGCGCATGTATTCCAGGTCGCGCATGAAACCGAAGGTGCGCGCGCGGGAGATTTCCTTGGTGTAGGCCTGCGTGGAGAACTCGATTTCCTGGCGCGACTGCTTGGCCGGAATCATCGGGTGGTCGAACTGGATGGTGAAGCCCAGCTTGTAGCCCTCGTACGGGGTGAAGCGGGCCACCTTGTCGCCCTCGGTCACTTCCACGGTCTTCAGCACGCGGATGAAGCGCTTGGGCGCGTTCTGTTCCACGATGCCGGCCGACTGCAGCAGGAACACGAACGGGCCGGACGAGCCGTCCATGATCGGCAGTTCCGGCGAGGACAGTTCGACGATGATGTTGTCCACACCCAGGCCGGCCAGGGCCGACATCAGGTGTTCGACAGTCTGGATCTTGGCGTCGTTGCAGGTCAGGCCGGTGCACAGGGTCACTTCGGTGACCAGTTCGGCCTTGGCGGGCACTTCCACCACCGGGTCCAGATCGACGCGACGGAACACGATGCCATGGTTGACCGGTGCCGGGCGCAGGGTCATGTAGACCTTGTCACCGCTGTGCAGGCCAACGCCGGTGGCGCGGATCGTGTTCTTGAGAGTGCGTTGCTGGATCATGGGGGGCAGACCGGAAGTGACACACTAGATTAACACGCAGGGTCCCATACCCCGGCTGAAACGCCGTGTAGACGCCGGTGGGACGCGCGAAGCAAGGCGGCCGGGCCCATCCTGGCCCGGCGCCTGCATTTCAGGACATGGTGGCGCAACCCGGGGGGGACAAGCCCCGGGCTACCCCGCTCAGTCCGCCTGGCGGCGCAGGAACGCCGGGATGTCCAGGTAATCGTTGGGCAGTTCTGCCGCCGCCGGCGACGAATTGCTCGGTGCCGACGGGGTGGACGCAGCCACGCTGTCGCTGCTGGCGCGGCGCAGGCCCAGGCCCATGCCGCCCACGGCCTTGGACACTGCATCGCCGCCGTTGTCGAAGTCGCCGAATTCCGGCTGGCCGGTGGTGGCGTTGCGCACCAGCTTGATCGGTGCACGCTCGCCCGGGCGCTGGCTCTTGCTGGCCGAGACACGGTTCAGGCCGGTGGCCACCACGGTCACGCGCACTTCGTCCTGCATGTCCGGGTCCAGCACGGTGCCGACCACCACGGTGGCGTCTTCGGAAGCGAAGCCATCGATGGTGCGGCCGATCTCGTCGAACTCGGCCATGGTGAAGTCGGCGCCGGCGGTGATGTTGACCAGGATGCCATTGGCACCGGCCAGGTTCACATCGTCCAGCAGCGGGTTCTGGATGGCAGATTCAGCGGCGGCCTGGGCGCGGTCATCGCCACGGGCGGTGCCGGTACCCATCATCGCCAGGCCCATTTCGGACATGACGGTGCGCACGTCGGCGAAGTCGACGTTGATCAGGCCCGGGCGCACGATCAGATCGGCGATGCCCTGCACGGCGCCCTGCAGCACGTCGTTGGCAGCGCGGAACGCCTGGATCATGGTGGCGTTGCGGCCCAGCACGGTGATCAGCTTCTCGTTGGGAATGGTGATCAGCGAGTCGCAGTGCTGGCTCAGTTCCTCGATGCCCTTCAGCGCCACCTGCATGCGGCGACGGCCTTCGAACGGGAACGGCTTGGTGACCACGGCCACGGTCAGGATGCCCATTTCCTTGGCCAGCTGGGCCACCACCGGTGCCGCACCGGTGCCGGTGCCGCCGCCCATGCCGGCGGTGATGAACACCATGTCCGCACCCTGCAGGGCGTCCATGATGCGCTCGCGGTCTTCCAGTGCGGCCTGGCGGCCCACTTCCGGATTCGCGCCTGCGCCCAGGCCCTTGGTGACGTTGGTACCCAGCTGCAGCTGCAGCTTGGCACCGCAATTCTTGATGGCCTGCGAGTCGGTGTTGGCGGTGATGAATTCCACGCCATCCACTGCCGAGTTGACCATGTGCGCCACGGCATTGCCGCCGCCGCCGCCCACGCCAACCACCTTGATCACCGCATTGGGTGCCATCTTTTCGATCAGTTCAAAATGCGCCATGTCCGTGTCCTCGTTGTATCCGCTTTCGGTGGCATGGGCGTTCAGGCCTCCTGCCTTTGCGCGTCATGTTGCCGTTGCGGCTGTGTGGGTTGTGTGTTGCCTTGAAGCGGTACTGCAGGTGTTGCGGGTGTTGCGACCGGGCAAGCCCGGGTGTTGCAGGTTGCGCGTCAGAACTCGCCGCGGAACCAGGTCTTCAATTTCTTGAACATGCTGCCGGCGCGGCCGGTGGGCAGCGACGGGCGACGCGGGTGTTCGTTCTGGCTGCCCATCAGCAGCAGGCCCACACCGGTGGCATGCACCGGGTTGCCCACCACTTCGCCCAGCCCGGTCACGTGCTGCGGAATGCCCACGCGTACCGGCATCTGCAGCATTTCCTCGGCCAGTTCGACCACGCCTTCCATCTTCGATGCACCACCGGTCAGTACCAGGCCGGCACGCACCAGTTCCTCGAAGCCGGAGCGGCGCAGTTCGGCCTGCACCATCTCGAAGATTTCCTCGTAACGGCCCTGCACCGCCTGCGCCAGCGAATGGCGAGGCATGCGGCGCGGCGGGCGGTCGCCCACCGACGGCACCTGGATGCTTTCCTCGGCGGTGGCCAGCTGGGCCAGGGCGCAGGCGTAGCGCACCTTGATCTGCTCGGCTTCCGGGGTGGGCGTGCGCAGCATGTGCGCGATGTCGTTGGTCACGTGGTCGCCGGCGATCGGCAACGATGCGGTGTGGCAGATCGCACCCTGCACGAACACCGCGATATCGGTGGTGCCCGCGCCCATGTCCACCAGCACCACGCCCAGCTCCTTTTCGTCGGCGGTCAGCACCGCCACGCTGGACGCCAGCGAGGACAGTACAAGGTCGTCCACCTGCAGGCCGCAGCGCTGCACGCACTTGCTGATGTTGGCCGCAGCCGACTGCGCGCACACCACCAGGTGCGCATGCACCTCCAGGCGCACGCCGGTCATGCCCACCGGGTTGCGGATGCCTTCCTGCGAATCATCCAGCACGTATTCGCGCGGAATGGCGTGCAGGATCTTCTGGTCGGCCGGGATGGCCACGGCCTTGGCCGCATCCAGCACGCGATCCAGGTCGCCCCAGGTCACTTCACCGTCGCGGATCGGCACGATGCCCGGCGAATTCTTGCACTGCACGTGGTTGCCGGAAATGGAGGCGTAGACCGAACGGATCTCGCAGCCGGCCATCAGCTCGGCCTCTTCCACCGCACGCTGGATCGACTGCACGGTCGATTCGATGTCCACCACCACGCCGCGCTTAAGGCCGCGCGACTCATGCGAGCCGATGCCGATCACTTCGATCGGGTTGCCCGGCGAATACTCGCCCACCAGCGCCACCACCTTGGAGGTGCCGATATCCAGGCCGACGATCAGCGATTTGTCACCCTTGCGATTCATGTCCTTTCCTGCGTCCTTCGTGCCGGGGTGGCCGGCGCGTCGGCCGGGGGCGGGGTGCCCCAGCTCAACGTGAAACCATTGGTATAGCGGAGGTCCGCCCGTTCAATCGGTGCGGCCTGGTTGGCCAGCTGCGGCAGCACGCGCACGAAGCGCTGCAGGCGCGAGCGGGCATCGTCGCGGCCCACAACCACTTCGGTGCCATTGCTCAGCAGCAGCGACCAGCTGCCGCGCGCGTCCATGCTCAGCCGGCGCACATCCACGCCGGCCGGGGCAAACAACGCGCGCGAATCGTTGTAGAGCTTCACTACTTCTTCGGTCTGGCTGTCCGGGCCATCCAGCTCGGGCAGCTGCAGGTCGGCCAGCTTCTTCGGCGTGGGGAACAGCTTGCCCTGCTCGGACAGCAGGCGGTCGTTGCCCCAGCGGGCGAACGGCTTGTGCTCAACCAGGGTCACTTCCAGCACATCCGGCCACTGCTTGCGCACGCGCGCGCTTTCCACCCAGGGCAGCTTTTCCAGTGCGTCCTGCGCGTCCTGCAGCTTCACCGCGAAGAAACCGGCGTGTGCATACGGCAGCAGTACCTGCTGCAGCTGTTCCGGCGGCACACGCTTGAACTCACCGTGCACGCGCAGCTTCGCCAGCGGCCAGCGCTCGGCGCCGACCCAGCCGTTGACCACGGCCACCACCGGCAGTGCTACCACCGACAGCGCCAACAGCCAGACGAAGATGCGCAGCACCGCGTTCATGCGTGCGATGCCTCCAGGGTCTGTTCCAGCACGCGCCACACCAGTTCCTCGAAACCGATGCCGGCCTGGGCGGCAGCCTTGGGCACCAGCGAATGACTGGTCATGCCCGGGGCGGTGTTCACTTCCAGCAGGAAGAAGCGGCCGCTGGCGCGGTCACGCATCACGTCCACCCGGCCCCAGCCACGGCAGCCCGCCGCGCGGAAGGCGGCCAGCGCGATGCGGCCGATCTCTTCCTCGTCGGCGCCGTCCAGGCCCGGGCACAGGTACTGGGTGTCTTCAGCAATGTACTTGGCGTTGTAGTCGTACCACTGGCCCTTGGGCACGATGCGGATCGACGGCAGCGCCACATCGCCCAGGATGGCCACGGTCAGTTCGTCGCCCAGCACCATCTGTTCCATCAGCAGCTGGCCGTCGTAGCGCGCGGCCAGGGCCACTGCTTCGTCCAGACCGGCGTCGTCGGTCACCCGGCTGATGCCCACGCTGGAACCTTCGTTGGCCGGCTTGACCACCACCGGCAGGCCCAGCTCGGCCGCGTTCGCATGCACGTTCTCCGCAGTCACCTTGCGGTACTGCGGGGTGGGCAGGCCCAGCGACAGCCACACCTGCTTGGTGCGGATCTTGTCCATGCTCAGTGCCGAACCCAGCACGTTGGAGCCGGTGTACGGCACGCCGAAGGCATCCATCAGGCCCTGCACGATGCCGTCCTCACCGCCACCGTTGTGGCCGTGCAGGATGTTGAACACCCGGTCGATACCTCCGGCGGCCAGCGCCTTGGCCAGCGCCGGAATGCCGTCGACGGCGAACGCATCGACGCCGCGCGCCTGCAGCGCTTCCAGCACGTTGCGGCCGGAATCGAGCGAGACCTCGCGTTCACTGGACGTGCCGCCCAGCAGCACGGCCACGCGACCGAACACGGCCGGGTCGGTGCTGCGCAGCGGCGGGAAGGTCAACGTGCTCACGCCTGGCCCTCCGCCTTGAAACCTTCCACCGCGATCTGGCTGGCCACGGCGCCAATGTCGCCGGCGCCCATCATCAGCAGCAGGTCACCGTCCTGCAGCACGTCCGGCAGCACGCTGGCCAGCTCGGCGGCCTTGCCCACCACCACCGGCTCGCTGCGGCCGCGCGCACGGATGGCGCGGGCCAGCGCGTGCGAATCGGCACCGGCGATCGGTTCCTCACCGGCCGGGTAGACCTCGCTCAGCACCAGCGCATCCACGCTGGACAGGACGGCGGCGAACTTGTCGAACTGGTCGCGGGTACGGCTGTAACGGTGCGGCTGGAACGCCACCACCAGGCGCTTGTCGGTCCAGCCGCCGCGCGCCGCGGCGAACACCGCTTCCAGCTCGCTGGGGTGATGGCCGTAATCGTCGATGATGCGCACCTTGGCGCCGCTGGCGGTGGTCACTTCGCCCAGATCGTTGAAGCGACGGCCGACGCCGGCAAAGCTTTCCAGCGCACGCGCGATCGCGTCCGGCGCCACGCCCAGCTGCCAGCCCACCGCCGCAGCGGCCAAGGCGTTCAGCACGTTGTGCTTGCCCGGCAGGGCCAGCACCACTTCCTGGCTGGTGCCCTGCGGCAGGCGCAGGGTGAAGCGCATGCGCGAACCTTCCTGCACCACGTTTTCCGCACGCACGTCGGCCTGCGGGCTCATGCCGTAGCTCATCACGTGGCGCGGGGTCTTGGCGGCCAGCGCGGCCACTTCCGGGTCGTCGATGCACAGCACGGCCAGGCCATAGAACGGCAGGCGCTGCAGGAACTCGGCGAACGCGGCCTGCACGCGGGCAAAATCGTTGCCGTAGTTTTCCAGGTGGTCGGCATCGATGTTCGTGATGATCGACATCAGCGGGTTCAGGCGCAGGAAGCTGCCATCGCTTTCGTCGGCCTCGGCCACCAGCCACTGGCCACCGCCCAGCTTGGCGTTGGCACCGGCGGCCAGCAGCTGGCCACCGATCACGAACGTCGGGTCCAGGCCGCCTTCGCTCAGCACCGCCGCGGTCAGGCTGGTGGTGGTGGTCTTGCCATGGGTGCCGGCCACGGCGATACCGCGGCGGAAGCGCATCAGCTCGGCCAGCATCGCCGCGCGCGGCATGATCGGAATGCGCTGGCTGCGCGCTTCCATCAGCTCGGGGTTGTCTTCGCGGATGGCGCTGGACACCACCACGCAGTCGGTGCCCAGCACGTTGGCCGCCGAATGGCCGCGCATGATGCGCGCACCCAGACCGGCCAGGCGGCGGGTGGCCGCGTTGTCGGCGTTGTCCGAACCGGACACTTCGTAGCCCAGCGTCAGCATCACTTCGGCGATGCCGCTCATGCCGGTGCCGCCGATGCCGACGAAATGCACGCGCGGGAACGCGCGCACCAGATCGTTGGTGTCATGCAGGCGGCGGATCATGCGCGGCCTCGCGCGTGGCAGGCGCTATGGCAGGCCTTCTTCATACTGCTTCCTCAAGAATGATATCGGCGATGCGCTCGGCGGCATCGACCTTGGCCAGGGCACGCGCGGCTTGCGCCATCTGCATGCGGCGGGCGGGATTTTCGGACAGTTCGCGCAGCAGTGCGGCAATGCCGTCGGCCAGCGTTCCGTCCTGCTTCAGCAACACGGCTGCGTTGCGCTCCACCAGGTACTCCGCGTTGCGGGTCTGGTGGTCATCAACGGCGGCGGGGAATGGCACCAGCACGCTGCCCACGCCCACCGCGCACAGCTCGGCCAGGGTGGACGCGCCGGAACGGCACACCACCAGGTCGGCCCAGGCGAAGGCGTCGGCCATGTCGGCGATAAAGGGCGTGATCTCAGCCTGCACACCGGCCTTGGCATACGCCTCGACCGCTTCGGCGTGCATCTTCTCGCCGCTCTGGTGGCGCACCTGCACCGGCACGCCGGCGCCCAGCGCGGCAATGGCCTGCGGCACGCCGGTGTTCAGCGCACGTGCGCCCTGGCTGCCACCGACCACCAGTACGCGCAGCGGACCGTGGCGGTCGGCGAAGCGCTGTTCCGGCGGTGCGATGGCGGCGATTTCCGCGCGCACCGGGTTGCCGACGAACTCTTCGCCCTTGGCGAAGGTGCCGGGGAAGCCGGTCAGCAGGCGGCGCGCATAGCGCGACAGGATGCGGTTGGTCAGGCCTGGCGCACGGTTCTGTTCGTGCACGATCAGCGGCAGGCCATGCAGGCGCGTGGCCATGCCACCGGGTCCGGACGCGAAACCACCGAAGGCAACCACGGCACGCGGCTGGCGCTGGCGGATGATCATGCCGGCCGCGCGCAGCGCGCGCATCAGCCGCCACGGGGCGGCCAGCAGGGCCAGCTTGCCCTTGCCACGCAGCCCGGTGATGGCCAGCGTATCGATGTGGATGCCGTGCTGCGGCACCAGGCGGGTTTCCATCGCGCCGTCGGCGCCCATCCAGGTGACCGGCACGCCACGTTCGCGCAGCACGCGGGCCACGGCCAGGCCGGGGAAGATGTGGCCGCCGGTACCGCCGGCCAAAATCATCACCGGGCGGTTGCTGGCGGTGGTGGTCGGGGCGGCACTCATGACAGCCTCCCGAAGGTCGGTTCAATGCGCGACTGCAGGCGGCTGGTGCCACGCGCGGCGGCCGAAGGCGCTGCCGCGGCCGCCGTGCTGGCCGCAGCGTTGGCCACCGAAGCCGCCGCTGCCGGTGCAACCGGGGCTGCCGGCGCGCTGGCCGCTGCCACCGGCATGCCTTCGTCGGCCGCGCCGATGCGCACGGCCTGGCGGCGCTCGGCGCGCTTCAATTCATAGGACACGCGCAGCAGTAGACCCATCGCCACGCAGGTCATCAGCACCGACGAACCGCCGGACGAGATCAGCGGCAGGGTCAGGCCCTTGGTCGGCAGGATGCCCAGGTTCACGCCGATCGAAACGAAGGTCTGCATGCTGATCCACAGACCAATGCCGAAGGCGATGTAGCCGGAGAAGTGGCGCTTCATTTCCACGCAGCGCATGCCCAGCCAGAAGGTACGGCCCACCAGCAGCGCGTACAGGGCGATGATCACGCAGGTGCCCAGGAAGCCGAATTCCTCGGCGGTGACCGAGAAGATGAAGTCGGTATGCGCTTCGGGCAGGTAGTACAGCTTCTGCACCGAATTGCCCAGGCCCACGCCGGTCCACTCACCGCGGCCCACCGCCATCAGCGCGTTGGACAGCTGGTAGCCGTCGCCCTGCTGGTCGGCCCACGGGTCCAGGAACGAGGTGATGCGGCGCATGCGGTACGGCTCGATGATGGCCAGCGCGCTCATGCCCACCAGACCGATCACCACCGGCATCGACATGCGCGGCATATTCACCCCGCCCAGCACCAGCATGCCGGCGGTGATGGCCAGCAGCAGGGTGGACGAACCGAAGTCGGGCTGCAGCAGCAGCAGCACCACCAGTGCACCGGCCACGCCCAGCGGCTTCAACATGGCCGGCCAGGTCGCGTTCACTTCATCGCGGAAGCGCACCAGGTAGCTGGACAGCCAGACGATGTAGAGCACCTTCACCGCTTCCACGGTCTGGAACTTGGAAATACCCAGGTTGATCCAGCGGCGGGCGCCGTTCACGCTGCTGCCCAGGCCGGGAATGAACACCACCAGCAGCAGCGCGAAGCAGCCCAGCAGCAGCACCTGGTTGTACTGCTCGATCGACTTCAGTTCGGTGCGCGCGGCGATGACCGCCAGCACGATGCCCACGGCCAGGAAGATCAGGTGGCGGTTGAGGTAGTAGAACGGGCTGCTCATCAGCGCGATCGAACTGGATGCCACCATCACCACGCCCACGCCGGTGAGCGCGATGATCGCGCCCAGCAGCCACTTGTCGTAGCTGCCTTCGATGGCTTCAAGGCGGGTTGCCTGGCGGGACAGGTCGTTCATGCTCAGCGCACCTTCAACGTGGCCAGGCCGATCAGCACCAGCACCACCGAGATGATCCAGAAGCGCACGATCACGCGCGGCTCGGGCCAGCCCTTCAGTTCGAAGTGGTGGTGGATGGGCGCCATGCGGAACACGCGCTTGCCGGTCAGCTTGAACGAGGCGACCTGGATCATCACCGACAGCGTTTCGATGACGAACACGCCGCCCATGATCACCAGCACCAGTTCCTGGCGGGTGATCACTGCGATCGTGCCCAGCACCGCGCCCAGCGACAGCGCGCCGATATCGCCCATGAAGACCATGGCCGGATAGGTGTTGAACCACAGGAAGCCCAGGCCCGCGCCGGCAATGGCCGCGCAGATGATGACCAGCTCACCGGCGCCGGGAATCTGCGGAATCTGCAGGTAGTTGGCGAACACCACGTTGCCCGACGCATAGGCGAACACGCCCAGCGCGCAGGCCACCAGCACGGTGGGCATGATCGCCAGGCCGTCCAGCCCGTCGGTCAGGTTCACCGCGTTGGAGAAGCCGACGATCCAGAAGTAGGCGATGGCCACGAAGCCGATGCCGGCCAGCGGCAGCGCCACCGACTTGAACATCGGGATGTAGAAGGTCAGCGCCGCCGGCACATCGGCGGTCTGGAACAGGAAGATGCCCGCGGCCAGACCGAAGATCGACTGCAGCAGGTACTTCCAGCGCGACTTCAGGCCGTTCGGGTCGCGGCGCACGATCTTGATCCAGTCGTCGTACCAGCCGATGGCACCGAAGCACAGCATGACCGCCAGCACCAGCCACACGTAGCGGTTGCGCAGGTCGGCCCACATCAGCACCGACAGGGTGACGGTGAGCAGGATCAGCGAACCGCCCATGGTGGGCGTGCCGGCCTTGGAGAAGTGGGTCTGCGGGCCGTCGGTGCGGATCGGCTGGCCGCCCTTGAACTGGGCCAGCCGGCGGATCACCGCCGGGCCAAGCCACAGCGACAGGAACAGCGCCGTCAGCGCGGCCAGGATCGCGCGGAAGGTCTGGTAGTTGAACAGCCCGAACAGGCTCTCCAACTGCTGCAACCATCGAGCCAGTTCATACAACATGCGGGGATTCCTCTCCTTGCGCCAGCAGCGCTTTGACGATCAGGTCCATGGCACTGCCACGGGAACCCTTGACCAGGCAGCGCACACCAGCGTGCAACTCGTCCTGCAGCGCCTTCGACAGCGCATCATGGGTGGCGAAATGGCGGCCACCTTCACCGAAGGCAACCGCGGCGGCGGCGCTGAGCGGGCCCAGCGCATACAGACGCTTCAGGCCGGCCGCGCGGGCGCGCAGGCCGGCCTGCGCGTGCAGGGCCTCGGCATCGGGGCCCAGCTCGCGCATGTCACCCAACACCAGCCAACCCTCTTCCGGCGCCGCGGCCAGGGCATCGATGGCCGCGGCCAGCGAACCGGGGTTGGCGTTGTAGCTGTCATCGACCAGCACCGCACCGCTGTGCAGGGTGTGGGCGATCTGGCGGCCCGGCACCGGCTGCGCGGCGGCCAGGCCGGCGGCCACCAGCTCCAGACCGATGCCTGCACCCAGCGCCAGGCTGGCAGCGGCCAGCGCATTGCTGATGTTGTGGCGGCCGGGCAGACCCAGCACCACGCCCACCTCGCCCTGCGGCGACACCAGGGTGAACTGGCTGCCCTGCGCACCGGCGCGGATATCGCGCGCGGTGACGTCGGCGCTGTGTTCCAGGCCATAGCGCAGCACCCGGCAACGGGCCGGGGTACCGATGAAATGCTGTTCGAACCAGCGGCCGTAGGCATCGTCCACGTTGATCACCGCCACGCCATCGGCCGGCAGCGCCGCGTAGATCGCGCCCTTGGTGAGCGCAACGCCGAGCAGGCTGCCCATGCGTTCCAGGTGCGCCGGTGCGATGTTGTTCACCAGCGCGTAGCGCGGGCGGGCGATGTCGGTCAGGTAGGCGATGTCGCCCGGCTTGCCGGCACCCATCTCGTAAACGGCGTAGTCGGCATCTTCCGGTGCATCGATCACCGCCAGCGGCAGGCCGATCTCGTTGTTGCGGTTGCCGGGGTTGGCGTACACCACCTTATGGGCGTGAGCGGCCACCTGCTGCAGGATCGACAGCAGCAGGCTCTTCACGCTGGTCTTGCCGTTGCTGCCGGTGATCGCGAACACCTCGGTGCCACGGTCGCGCTGCATGCCGGCGGCGATCCTGGCCAGGGCCAGTTCGCTGTCGGCCACCAGCACCTGCGGCACGTCCAGCGGCAGCAGGCGCTCGACCAGCAGCGCACTGGCGCCGCGCGCGTGTGCGTCGGCGGCGAAGTCATGGCCGTCGAAACGCTCGCCGCGCAGGGCCACGTACAGGCTGCCCGCGCCCAGGCTGCGGGTGTCATTGCTGACCGCGTCGATGGCCACGTCGTCGCCGTGGATCTCGCCACCGGCCCAATGTGCGATCAGCGAAAGCAGGGTGCGCTTCATGCCGCGCCCTCCCCTGCGAGCACACCGGCCTTGGCGGCCAGCGCGGCCGCCGACACTTCGGTATCATCGAAGTCGTGGCGCACGCCCTTCACTTCCTGGTAGGGCTCGTGGCCCTTGCCGGCGATCAGGATGATGTCGCCCGCACCGGCGCGCTTCACCGCCAGGCCGATCGCCCTCGCGCGGCTGCGCTGCACGGTCACGGCGGAGGCGTCGGTGAAGCCGGCCAGGATATCGGCCACGATCGCATCGCCGTCTTCGCCACGCGGGTTGTCGTCGGTCACGATGACCTGGTTGGCCAGGCGCTCGGCAATGGCCGCCATCTGCGGGCGCTTGCCGGTATCGCGCTCGCCACCGCAGCCGAACACGCAGTACAGCGTGCCCTGCAGGTGGCCGTGCAGGCTGTCCAGCGCCTGTTCCAGCGCATCAGGCGTGTGTGCGTAATCCACCACCACGGTGGGCAGGCCGTTTTCGCCGCCCAGACGGTTCATGCGGCCGCGGATCGGCTTCAGCGCCGACAGCACGGCGGCGATGCGCTGCAGCGGCTGGCCCAGTGCATGCAGGCTGCCGGCCACGGCCAGCAGGTTGTCCACGTTGAAGCGACCCAGCAGCGGCGACTGCACTGCAGCGCGCGCGCCGTCGATCACCAGTTCAAAGCCGATGCCACGGCCATCCAGCTGCAGGGCTTCGGCACGCACGCGGGCGCCCTCGGCGCCACGCGAACTCAGGCCGATGGGCTGCACGCCGGCCGGCAGACCCGCGAACAGCTGGCGACCGAACGCATCGTCCAGGTTCACCACCGCGGCCTTCAGGCCGGGGCGATGGAACAGACGTGCCTTGGCCGCGCCGTAGCTGGCCATGTCGCCGTGGTAATCCAGATGGTCGCGGGTGAGGTTGGTGAACACCGCCACGTCGTAGTGCACGGCATCCACGCGACCCTGGTCGAGCGCATGCGAGCTCACTTCCATCGCCACGGCCTGCGCACCGTCGGCGCGCAGCTGCGCCAGCAGCGCATGCATCTGCAGCACCAGCGGGGTGGTGAAGCCGGTCGGTTCCACCGCACCATAAAGACCGGCACCCAGGGTGCCGATACTTCCACTGGGCGTGCCGAGCAGGTGCCAGGCCTGGGCCAGCAGCTGCACGGTGGAGGTCTTACCGTTGGTGCCGGTCACGCCCACCATGGTCATCGCGCGCGACGGCGCGCCATGGAACTGGTCGGCCATCGCGCCCAGGCGGGCGCGCAGGCCGGGCACTGCGATGGCGTCGGCCGGCGCAGGCAGTTCGGCCGGGGCCGGCGGTTCAAACAGGATGGCGCTGGCACCGGCGGCACGCGCCTGCTCGACGAAGCCGAGGCCATGCGCGCCGAAACCGGCAATCGCCACGAAGGCATTGCCGGGGCGCACGGCACGGCTGTCCAGCACCAGGCCGGTCAGAACGGGATCATTGCCCGCCAGGGCAACGTCGGGAAGCAACTGCGAAAGCAACATCGAAGGGCTCATTGCGTGCCTCCCGCGGGCGGGGCCGGCACATGGTTCTGCGCGCTGGGCAGCGCGGCGTCGAATTCGGCGGCGGCGTCGGCCGGCAACGCGGTTTCAGCCGGCGGTGCCGGCAGGATGGACGCCGAATGGCCCATCTTTCCGGACTGCTGGGCGGCCAGCCACGACTGCAGGTCGTCCAGCGGCACATCCATCAGCCGCAGGGTGCCTTCCATCACGTTGTGGTACACCGGCGCCGAGACCAGACCGCCATAGAACTTGCCGCCCTGCGGGTCGTTGATGACGATGACGGTGGCAAAGCGCGGGTTGGTGGCCGGCACCACGCCGGCGAACAGCGAGTTGTAGTGGCCACGCTCATAGCCACCCGGGCCGGCCTTGCGCGCCGTACCGGTCTTGCCGGCCACGTGGTAGCCCAGCACCGCCGCCTGCTTGGCGCCGCCCTGGGTCACCACGGTTTCCATCATGGCCACCACTTCCTTGGCCACGGCCGGATCGATGATCTGCTTGCCTTCGTTGCGCTGGCCCTTCACGAAGGTCGGTGCGATCAGCTTGCCGCCGTTGGCCAGGGCCGAATAAGCCGTGGCGATCTGCAGCGGAGTGACATTCAGGCCATAGCCGTAGGACATGGTGGTCTTGGACGTACCCGACCAGCGCGCCGGGCGCAGCACCACGCCACCGGATTCACCGGGGAAACCACTGTGCGGCACCGAACCGTAACCGAAGCTGCGGATCGAATCGTAGAAGGTCTGGTCGGGCAGCTTGGCCGCAACCTTGGCAGCGCCCACGTTCGAACTGCGGGTGATCACGCCGGTCACGTTGAGCACGCCGTTGTTGCGCGGCACGTCGCGGATGGTGAATCGACCCAGGGTCATGTAGCCCGGGTTGGTGTCGATGATGGTGTCCTTGGTCACCACCCCGGCCTGCAGGGCCGTGGCAATGGTCAGCGGCTTCATCGTCGAGCCCGGCTCGACCAGGTCGGTCACGGCGCGGTTGCGACGCGTGTCCGGCACCGCACCGTTCAGCGAATTCGGGTTGTAGGTGGGCAGGTTGACCATGGCCAGGATCTCGCCGGTGGCCACATCCATGATCACCATCGAACCGCCGGCGGCCTTGTTGGCCACCAGTGCGTTGCGCAGTTCCTTGAATGCCAGGTACTGGATGCGGCGATCGATGCTGAGGGTCAGGTCCTTGCCCGGCTCGGCGGCGCGCAGCAGATCGCTTTCCACCGTTTCGCCCTTGCGGTTGCGGATCACCCGCTTGGCGCCGGCCTTGCCACGCAGCCATTCGTCGAAGGCCAGCTCCAGCCCTTCCTGGCCGCGGTCGTCGATGTTGGTGAAGCCCAGCACGTGCGCCATCGCCTCACCCTGCGGGTAAAAGCGGCGGAATTCGCGCTGCGCGGCCACGCCCGGAATCTTCAGCGCCACCACCTTCTCTGCCTCGTCCGGATTGATCCGGCGGCGCAGGTACATGAATTCCTTGTCCGACTTCTGCGACAGACGGCTGCTCAGTTCGTCCACCGACATGCCCACGGCCTGGGCCAGCTCGGGAATGCGCTCGGGCGAGCGCAGCAGGTCCTGCGGGTTCACCCAGATCGAGGCGACCGGGGTGGACACCGCCAGCGGCTCGCCGTTGCGGTCGGTGATCATGCCGCGCGAGGTCTTGATCGGCAGCTCGCGCAGGTAACGCGCTTCGCCCTGGCGCTGGTAGAAATCGGCGTTGACGATCTGCACGTAGGCGGCGCGGCCGACCAGCGAGACCGAACACAGGCCAAGCGCCAGGGCGACCCAGCGCAGGCGCTGGCGCAGGTTGAAGGCGTTGCGCGGGCGGTTGCGGCCGGTCTTGCTCATGGGCGCACCACCACCACGTCGGCGGCTTCAGGGAACTTCATGCCCAGCTTTTCGCGCGCGATGCGGTCCACCCGGTTGGCCTCGGCCAGGGTGGCCTGTTCCAGCTGCAGGCGGCCGAATTCCAGATTGATGTCATCGCGCGTACGCTCGGCGCGCGACAGCTCGATGAACGTCTGCCGGTGACGGTGACGCACGAACACGACGCCGATCGCCGAGGCCACGGTGCAGGCCAACAGGATGATCAGCAGCAGCCGGCTCATGCATCGGCCTCCCGCTTCTGCGCCACGCGCAGCACGGCGCTGCGGGCACGCGGGTTGGCGGCCAGTTCTTCGTCGGTGGCCTTGATGGCGCCGCCGATCAGATCCAGGGTCGGCACGAACACTTCTGCTTCGGGCAGTCGGCGGTTGGCCGGCGGCGCCTTGGCCAGGCGGTTCATGTACTGCTTGACGATGCGGTCTTCCAGCGAATGGAAGCTGATCACCGCCAGGCGACCACCGGGCTTGAGCCGTTCCACGGCCGCGTCGAGCCCGGCTTCCAGATCGGCCAGCTCGCGGTTGATGTGGATGCGGATGGCCTGGAAGCTGCGCGTGGCCGGGTGGATCTTGTCTTTCCCACGCGGCATCACCGAGGCGATCAGCTCGGCCAGTTCGGCGGTGCGGGTGAACGGCTGCTTCTCGCGGCGGGCCACGATGGCACGGGCGATGCGGCGGCTCTGCCGCTCTTCGCCGTAGGTCCACAGCACGTCGGCGATCTCGCGATCTTCCACGCGATTGATCCACTGCGCGGCGCTTTCACCGCTGTCCGGGTCCATGCGCATGTCCAGCGGACCGTCCTTGCCGAAGCTGAAGCCGCGTTCGGCCACGTCCAGCTGCGGCGAGGACACACCCAGGTCGAACAGCACGCCGTCCAGGCCTTCGGCCGTCTCGTTCCACTGCAGCAGCTGGGCGAAGCTGCCACGGAAGATGGACACGCGCGGGTCCGGCGCGAAATCGCGCTCGGCAACGGCAATGGCTTCCGGATCCTTGTCCATGACCAGCAGGCGCCCCTCGGGACCGAGCTGGGTAAGCACGCCACGTGCATGACCGCCACGACCGAACGTGCCATCCAGATAACGTCCGTTTTCGATCACCCTCAGGCCTTCGATGACCTGGGTGTACAGGACCGGCAGGTGCACCGCCGGCGACTGCGACACCGGAAGGTGACCGGTCTGCGCTTCTGGGCGCATCCGGGCACCCCGGCTCACAACTTCAGGTCGAGAAGCCCATCACCCAGATCCTCGTCAGACAATGTCTGCTGGATCAGGGCCCGATGCGCCTGCTCGCTCCACAATTCAAACTTGTCGCCCATACCGAGCAATACCGCCTTCTTTTCAATGCCCACCGCACCGCGGTGGCTGGCGGGAATGCTGATACGACCGTTGCCGTCCAGCTCGAGGTGGGCGGCCGAGCCGACCAGCTTCTGCTGCAACAGGCGCACGACGCGCTGGGTGTTGGGCTTGGACATCACATCGTCGCGGACCCGTTCCCATTCCGACTCTGCATACAGCCACAGGCAGCCGGCTTCGAACGGGTTGTAGGTCAGGACAAGACGGTTGTTGCTGGCACGCGCGACCAGGTCGCGGTAGGCGGTGGGAACCGCCATGCGTCCTTTGTCGTCAACTGTGATGGCCGTCTCGCCCTGGAACACGACGCGTGCACCTATCCTTCGCCCGGTGAAACATTGAACCACGAAAACCCACAAAACACCCGGATTTCCCTCTGATGCCCACCTTAGCAGCGGGCCAAGGGTTGTCAACAACTTTTCAGCAGGGAAATCGCCTGCCGCATCAATGGCTTGCAGCAATGTTTAGAGAATTGTTCAAGGCTTATCCACAAGTTGCTGATCCGTCTCAATTTTTGAGATTGAACCGAAGTTCAGGGGCGTGTAGAGGGCGTGAAACATCGGCCGCGCATTCATCCAGTTCGCGCTGAAAGCGGCGCCACACTGCGCAAACCGGGCACAATGACGCCATGTGCCTGCTTGCTCTTGGCTGGCTTCAGCACCCGCGCTGGCGGTTGGTGATGGTCGGCAACCGCGATGAGTTCCACGCCCGCCCCACGGCGGCGCTGGCCCCCTGGGAAAACGAACCGGCGATCATCGGCGGGCGCGACCTGCGCTCGGGTGGTGGCTGGGCCGGGGTGGGCACCGCGGGCCGGATGGCGGTGGTCACCAACGTGCGTGACCCGCTGGCCGCACAGAGTGGGCCGTCGCGCGGCGCCTTGGTGGCCGACTTCCTGCGCGGGCGCGATCCCGCCGGCGCGCACATGGACCGCCTGGCCGCCGTCGCCGGCGCCTACGCCCCGTTCAACCTGCTGCTGGCCGATGGCCAGACCCTGGAATATCTGGGCAACCACCCGGCCGAACGGCAGACGCTGGATGCGGGCGTGCACGGCATGTCCAACGGCGCCCTGGACGCACCGTGGCCGAAGACCCGCCGGCTGATGGCCGCGCTCTCGGCCTGGCTGGAAGAAGAAGGGGTCGGATCCCTTTCGCAAGGCGAAAGGGCTCTGACCCCACTCTGGAATGCCCTGGCCGACGAACACCGCCCGGCCGACAGCGACCTGCCCGACACCGGCATCGGCCTGGAGCGCGAGCGCTGGCTCAGCCCCGCCTTCATCCGCGGTGACGACTACGGCACCCGCGCCAGCACCGTGCTGCTGATCGACCACGACGGCCGCGGCCAGATGCACGAGCGCCGCTTCGGCGCACAGGGCGCGTTCCTGGGCGAAAGCCACGCCGCGTTCTAGGTAGAGTCGAGCTTGCTCGACTGTCCTCACGTGGCGCAATGCAGTCGAGCAAGCTCGACTCTACGCACGAGCGGCTCCACGCGTGGGCGTGCCTGGTAGATCCACGCCATGCGTGGATGGGCCGCGTTCCCGGTAGATCCACGCCATGCGTGGATGGGCCACTCGAAAAAGGAGGCGGAGCCGGCCGATAAGCCGGGTTCTGTCGTGGACAGTCATTCCTCTAGGCGTTACGTCACCGCAACGCTCAAGCAACCTACCCGGATCCAACGCGGGCCGCGCCAAAGGATCCCTATTTGGTCTTGCTCCAGGTGGGGTTTGCCGTGCCGGCCTGTTACCAGACTCGCGGTGCGCTCTTACCGCACCATTTCACCCTTACCGGCCTTCCGAAGAAGACGTAGGCGGTATCTTTCTGTTGCACTTTCCGTCGGCTTGCGCCGCCCAGGCGTTACCTGGCACCTTGCCCTATGGAGCCCGGACTTTCCTCGGCACCCCCGAAGGGATGACGCGACTGTCTGGCCGACTCCGCCAGCGCACATTCTAGCTTACGCGCGGCCTTCCTGCCGGGTTGATCGCGGCATGCAACACATTCCTCCACGCGTGGCGTGGATCTACCGGTCCTTTTCCTGCGCCATCACCGCTGCACGCGACTCCAACTCAACCACCACCGTCAGTTCGCGCACCTGTGGCTGCGAACCGTTCCACTCCGTACGCCGCACGCGCACGTCCACACGGTCGCCCGGCGCATGGGATTTCAACGCCTGGCCGACACCGAACACGGTTTTCACCCGGGTGCCTGCCACCGCCAACACTTCATCGCCCATGCGCAGGCCCGCCCGGCGGGCCGGGCCTGGGCCAGGCTCGGACTCGATCAAGGCCGGCCCACCCATCTGAACGCCGAGGACCGGACGCAGCGCATCGCTGCGCGTCTCCCCTTCCCCGGCCTTCTCCCGCGCCAGCTCGGCGGCGCCCAGCAGGGCATCGTCCAGCCCCGCATCGAAATAGGGCGCGTTGTCCACGAACCCGGCGCATTGCCATGGCGTACGCTCAGGCACCCGCGTGCGCGCCGCGCGCAGGGCCTGCTGCAGCTCGCGCCACTGCGCCGCACTGACATGGCGCTGCTGGCCGTCCACCAACTGCTGGTAGGCCGCCTCGATCTGCATGCGGTTGCCGGCGTCGCCCTGCAGACACGCGTCGTAGTTCTCCAGCGCGTCGCGTGCCATACGGTAGGTCAGGTATCTGCCGTAATAGCCGGCCGACTGCAGCCGCTTGAATTCCACCAGCCCCGGATCGAACAGCGCGTAGCCGACGTATTCCGGGCCCAGGTCCGCTTCGCTGATGGGCGCGTTTGTGCCGGCCAAGGCCAGCAGCAGGGGCAGTGCAATTGCCAACATCCTCATTCCTCCTTGAAGGGGACGGGTCGGAGCCCCTTCGGGGATCCGACCCCGTTCGCAGCGCTACCGGCCTGCCCCCGGAACACGGAATCGTAGCGCCGTTTCATATTGTCGGTATTTATTCACTTATCACCTGCACTATGGAACACTCGGCGCATGACGGACCCGCTTGCCCTTGCCAAGGCATTGATCCAGCGAACGGGCGCGGCACGCTCGCGCGACCTGGTGCGCGCTGGAGTTGCCCGCGCGCAATTGTCACGTCTGGTCGCTGCTGGCGACCTGCAGCGACTGTCCCGAGGCGTCTATGTCCTGCCGGACCAGGATCCGGTGGACGGGCAAGACGGGCTGCAGGTTGTCGCAGCGCGCTCGGCTTCGCCGCGGCTGTGCCTGCTGAGTGCCTTGCGCCAGCACGGCCTGACCACCCAGAACCCGTTCGAGGTCTGGATCGCCATTGGCAACAAGGATCGTGCTCCCCGTATCGACTGGCCGCCGCTACGTGTTGTCCGCATGTCGGAAAAGACACTGGAGGCGGGGCTGGAGCCTGTGCCGGCCGGCCCTCGGTCCATGCGCACGACCTGCGTGGCCAAAACCGTTGCCGACTGCTTCAAGTACCGGAATCTGGTGGGGATGGACGTTGCCATCGAAGCGCTGCGGGATGCATTGCGCGAGGGCGCGACCACGGCGGATGAGCTGTGGTTGTATGCACGTCTGTGCCGCGTTGCCAGACTGATGCGCCCGTACCTTGAAGCACTGGCATGACCTCCACGCCCTCGTCAGACCGCATCCGCTCCCTACGGCAGCGGTTGCGTGACCGCGCCCGCGAGCGCGACGAAGATTTCCAGTTCGTCCTCGATCGCTTCGCGGTAGAGCGCCTGCTGTACCGGTTGTCGATGTCCCACTACCAGCAACAGTTCCTGCTGAAGGGCGCGATGCTCTTTGCGATCTGGTTCGACGCTCCCCATCGACCGACCCGCGACGCCGACTTCCTGGGGCATGGAGCGGCTGACCCGCAGCAGCTCATGCGCATCGTGCACGATCTATGTGCGATCGAGCTGGACGATGGCTTGCAGTTCGACATGGCCTCGGTGGCCATCGACGCGATACGCGAAGGCTCCCACTACCAGGGATTGCGCATGAGGCTCTGCGCTCAACTGGGTAATGCCCGCTGTCATGTGCAATGGGACGTGGGATTCGGGGATGCCGTTCCCCAGCCGCCACCGGAGTGCGACTACCCGGTACTGCTCGATGAATTCCCATCACCGCGATTGCGGGTCTACCCACGGGAGGCCGTCTTCGCCGAAAAGCTGCAAGCCATCACCGTGCTGGGCATCGCCAACAGCAGGATGAAGGATTACTTCGACCTGCTGGCGCTCACGCGCGAGGGTCAGATGGCGAAGCCCGCACTGGTGGCGGCGATAAACGCGACGTTTGAACGACGGGGAACACGCTGGTCGCCGGCGCTGCCCTTCGGCCTGTCAGAAACGTTCGCCGGCGATCCCCAGAAGCAGGCGCAGTGGACCGCATTCCTGCGCAGGAACCGCCTTCAGGCCGAGCCTCTGGATGCCGTTGTGAGGGACATCAGCGCATATGTCCGCACCCTCAAGGCATAACGCGGGTGGGGTCGGAGCCCCTTCGGGAATCCGACCCTGTTCGCAGTAGAGCCACGCCATGCGTGGCTGCGGCCATGGCTCAGCTGCCGTACAACGCCTTGCGCGGGGCGCCGGTCAGCTCGGCGGCCAGCTTGGCGGCGGTGGACGGCGGCAGGTGCTCGCTCAGCTTGGCGTAGACCCGGCGGCCCTCGGCCAGCTTGGCTTCTTCGTCGTCGCCGGCGCCCTGCACCATCACCACGAACTCACCCTTGCGCTGGTTGTCGTCGGCTTCCACCCGCGCCAGCAGGCTGGCCAGATCGCCATCGAGCACGGTCTCGAACAGCTTGGTCAGCTCACGCGCCAGCACCGCCGGGCGGTCGCCGCCGAAGATCGCGGCCATGTCGGCCAGCGATTCGGCAATGCGGTGCGAGGATTCATAGAACACCATCGTGCGCACTTCACCGGCCAGCGCCTGCAGGCGGTCGCGGCGGCCGCTGGCCTTGGCCGGCAGGAAGCCCTCGAAACTGAAGCGGTCGCTGGGCAGGCCGGCCACGCTCAGCGCGGCAATGGCGGCGCAGGCGCCCGGAATGGGGCTGACCTTGATACCGGCCGCGCGGGCCGCGCGCACCAGACGGAAGCCCGGGTCGCTGACCAGCGGGGTGCCGGCATCGCTGACCAGTGCCAGCGATTCGCCGGCCTGCAGCCGCGACACCAGGCGCTGCGCCAGGGCCTCTTCATTGTGTTCGTGCAGGGCCACCAGTGGCTGCTGGATGCCGAAATGGGACAGCAGCTGACCGCTGCGGCGGGTGTCTTCGGCACAGATGGCCGCCACCGAGCGCAGCACCTCCTGCGCGCGCGGGCTCAGATCGGCCAGGTTGCCGATCGGCGTGGCGACGACGTACAGGGTTGGCACACTCATTTCAGCGGTACTCACGGGGCAAGGGTAGAATCGTAGCGTGTACCTGGCCAAGGCCGCTGCCCTCATCGCATGGACCCGATCATGAACAAGCCCGCCGCACGGATCTCCGCCCTGTCGCTCTCGCTGATGCTGCTGGCCGGTTGTGCCACCACCAGCCTGACCAGCGCCCCTGAATCGCCGGCCCAGAGCCAGGCGCTGGCGCTGATTGAACAGGGCAAGCCGCGCGACGCCGCCCTGCAGCTGGAAGCGCAGGCCGCGACCCTGCGCGGCACGGCCCGCAGCAATACCCTGGCCGACGCGGCCTGGGCCTGGCATCTGGCCGGTGACAGCGCCCGCGCGCGCAGCCTGCTGGGCCAGCTGACCGCCCGCCAGCTGAGCGGTGCCAGCCTGCAGCGCTTCCAGCTGGCCAGCGCAGAGCTGGCACTGGCCGACAAGCAGCCGGCGCAGGCCCTGGCCCTGCTGAAGGAGCACGGCGACAACGTGCACCCCAGCCTGCGCACCCGGTGGTACCTGGCCCGCGCCAGCGCCCTGCAGGCCAGCGGTGACAGCTTCGCCGCCGCGACCGAGCGTGCCCGCGCCCATGCCGGCCTGACCGGCACCGCCCGCAACGAGAACCAGGCTGCGATCGCCGGCCTGCTGGGCACGCTGGACGATGCCACCCTGCGCAGCCGCGCCGCCGCGCTGCCGGCCAACGACCCGCTGTACAACTTCGCCGGCCGCGCCCTGATTGCGCGCGGCCTGCCGCTGCCGCGCCCGTTCGACCGCGACGGCGCGGCCCAGTTCGACACCAGCAAGCGCCCGCCGGCCATGAGCGATGGCTACCGCCCGCCGGCGAAGATGGCCGTGCTGCTGCCACTCAGCGGCCGCCTGGCCACCGCTGCACAGCCGGTGCGTGATGGCCTGCTGGCGGCGTACTACGGCGAAAGCCGGCGCCGCCCGGAGATCAACTTCTTCGATACCGCCGGCACCCCGGCCGGCGCCCTGGCCGCCTATGACAAGGCGGTCGCCTCAGGCGTCGACTTCGTGGTTGGCCCGCTGGGCCGCGACGAGGTGGACGCGGTGTACGGCCGCGCGCAGCTGCCGGTGCCGGTGCTGGGCCTGAACCGTGGCAAGGACGCACCGCCGGCCGGCAGCGCCGGTTTCTCGCTGGCCCCGGAAGACGATGGCATCGTGGCTGCCGAATACCTGCGTGGCCGCGAGCGCAGCAAGGCGCTGGTGATCAACAGCAGTGACGACACCGGCCGCCGCGCCGCCGCCGCCTTCGCGCAGCGCTTTGCCCAGCGCGGTGGCACGGTTGCCGCCACCGTCAGCATCAGCGACGCGGTGGGCGACGTGGGCGCGCAGGTCCGCAACGCGGGCCAGGTCGATGCCGTGTTCCTGGCCGTGCGTGCGCCGCAGGCCCGCCTGCTGGCCCCGCAGCTGGCCCTGGCCGGTGCCGGTGGCGCCACCCGCGTGGGCACCTCGCAGCTGACCACCGGCAGCGGCAAGGTGGAAGAAGACGTGGCGCTGGACGGCATCATTTACCCGAACGAAGCCTGGAACGTGCGCAGCGTGTCCGGCCTGCCGTCGGCCGCCCAGGTGGCGCAGACCCTGCCCAGCGCGCGCGGTGCGGCCAGCCGCCTGTTCGCCTTCGGCGCCGATGCCTGGAAGATCAGCGCCTACCTGGAAAAGCTGTCCAACGAAGGTGGCCTGGATGGCGCCACCGGCACGCTGTACCTGGACAGCAACGGCAACATCCTACGCCAGCCGGCGTGGTCCACCTTCAGTGGTGGCCGCCCGATGCCGATCGCCGGTGGTCGCTGAGCATCTGCAACGGGGCTCGGCGGTGGAAGCCGCCGCCGAGCAGCACCTGCAACAGGCCGGCCTGCAGCCGCGCGCGCGCAACGTGCGCTACCGCGGCGGCGAACTGGACCTGGTGATGGAAGACGCCGGCACCGTGGTGTTCGTGGAAGTGCGCTACCGCGCACGTTCGGACTTCGGTGGCGGTGCTGCTTCAATCGACGCGCGCAAGTGCCGGCGCCTGGCCCATGCCGCGCAGCTCTACCTGCAGGAACACCCTGCCCTGGCCAACGCGCCTTGCCGCTTTGATGTGGTGGAAGCTACGGGTGAACCGCCGCAGCTGTCTTGGCTGCGCGATGCCTTCCGCTTGGACGACTGCTGATGCCTTCGATCATCACCCACGCCGCCGTGCCGCTGGCTTTGTGGTGCGCCGCTGATCGCGGCCGCATTCCAGCGTGGCTGCTGGCCGCCGGCGTGGTGGCGGCGATGCTGCCCGATGCCGATGTGCTGGCGTTCGTGCTGCACATTCCCTATGCCGATGCGTTCGGGCATCGCGGGGCCAGTCATTCGCTGCTGTTTGCCGGCGTGCTGGCGATGTTGGCAGCGTTGTGGTGCCTCCTGTGCCAACCAAGGTTGGCACCTACCCAGCGAGGGCCAACGGTGGCGTCCACCGTACAGGCGGCGGTATTCGTCTTCGTCTGCGCGGCCAGCCATCCCCTGCTCGACGCCATGACCTCCGGCGGCCTGGGCGTTGCCTTGGCCTGGCCGTGGAGCGAACAGCGCTTCTTCGCACCGTGGCGGCCGATCCGCGTATCGCCCTTCGCGCCGCAGTTCTTCAGCGCACGTGGCGTGGCCACGCTGCTATCGGAACTGTGCTGGGTGTGGCTGCCGCTGGCCGGTGCTGTTATTGCCTGGAAGTTGATTCAACCCGCCCCTGCTGTCCCGCGAGAACCGTCATGAGTACTGCCCTGCCCGCCGCCCTGGTTGCCGAACTGTCCGTCCTGCTGGGCGCGGAGGGCTGGCGCATGGATGACAACGCGCTGGAAACGAACGCGCAGGACAATTCCTGGCGCCGGCAGCGCCCGGCGGCCGTTGCGCTGCCAGCCGATATCGAACAGGTGCAGGCGCTGGTGCGCGTGTGCCGTGCGCATGGCGTGGCACTGGTCGCGCGCGGCGCCGGCACCGGCACCACGGGTGCGGCGGTGCCGCTGCCGGGCAGCATCGTGCTGTCGTTCACCCGCATGGACCGCATCGTCGAGATCCGCGCGGGCGACCGCTGCGCCGTGGTGCAGCCCGGCGTATTGAACGGCACCCTGCAGCAGGCGCTTGCGCCGCATGGCCTGTTCTGGGCACCGGACCCGTCCAGCGCGGAGATCTGCAGCGTGGGCGGCAACCTGGCCTGCAATGCCGGTGGCCCGCGCGCGGTGAAGTACGGCACCAGCCGAGACAACGTGCTCGGCCTGGTGGCGGTCACCGGTACCGGCGAGGTGATCCGCTGCGGCGGTGCCTACACCAAGGATTCCACCGGCTACGACCTCACCCACCTGCTGGTGGGCAGCGAAGGCACCCTGGCCCTGATCGTGGAAGCCACCTTGAAACTGACCCCGCTGCCGGTCAGCCAGGCCGGCCTGCGCGTGCTGTACCGCGATGCTGATGCGGCCGCCGCAGCCGTATCGCGACTGATGTCGCAACCGGTGGTGCCCACGCGTCTGGAATTCGTGGATGCACGCAGCCTGGAGTTGTTGCGCTTGAACGGCGCCGAGGTGCCGGAAGCCGGCGCGATGCTGCTGGTTGAAGCCGATGGTGACCACGACACCCTGCCCTACCTGCTGCAGGCGCTGGCCACCGCGGCCGAGGGCGACAGCATGATCGAACTGGACGTAGCGATGGAAGGCCGCGCGCGTGACCAGCTCTGGGCGGCACGCAAGGCGTTGTCGCCGGCGCTGCGCACCGTCGCACCGGGCAAGATCAATGAAGACGTGGTGGTGCCGGTGTCGCGCATTCCGGACCTGGTGGCCGGGGTGCAGGCATTGGCACGCGAGTACACGCTGACCATCGTCACCTTCGGTCATGCCGGCAACGGCAACCTGCACGTCAACATCCTCTATCACCCCGATGATGCCGACGAGAACGCACGCGCACACGCCGCGCTGCCGAAGATCTTCGAACTGACGCTGGCACTGGGTGGCACGTTGTCCGGCGAGCATGGCATCGGATTGGCCAAGCGCGATTTCATGGCGCAGGCGTTCAGCCCGGCCACCTTGGCAACCATGCGCGCGATCAAGGCCGCGCTGGATCCGGATGGGATTCTCAACCCGGGCAAGGTGTTGCCGCCGGCGTGATGCGTGATTGATCGGGGTCGGATCCCATCGCAACGGCGATGGGCTCTGACCCCATCATCTATGCAAGAGCAGCCGAGCATGGGTCGGCTCTACAGAAGATCAGTCGAGCAAGCTCGACTCTACGGTGTCGATCAGCAGCTGGCGGAAGTGCGGCAGCAGCACGCGGTTGCCGTGCCCGCTCAGGTGGTCGTTGTCGAAGAAGAGGGGCTGGCCTTCTTCCACTGCTGAGCATACGTCGGGCCCGCAGAGCAGCGGCAGCGGGTCCCACACGGTCAATGCGGGATAGCGCGCGGCCAGTTCGGCCAGCAATGCCATCTGCGGCGCGCGCAGCATTTCCAGATCGGCGCGGACCATCTGCAGGCCACCGGTACATGCAGGATTCATGCGATTGAACCAATCCGAGCAGCGGTAGGCGCCTGCCTTGAACAGCGGCAATGGCGCGTCGATCACCACCTGCACACCGAGCACCTGCAACCGCTGCAGCACGCGTTCGGCTTCTTCGTGTGCAGCCTGGGCGTCGGCCGTTGTCTGTCGGGCCAGCAGGTTCCGGTAGACCTTCTGGTCATCTTGCTGCGCCCAATCGAAACCACGCAGCTCGGGCATACGCAGCGCCGCCAGCAGCACGATGTCACCCGGTCGCGCCTCGCTTTCGATCTGCGAAAGCGCCTGCTCGATGAAGCTCTGGCAGTCGGCCGGGCTGGCCCGCTGCAGGTTCACGAAGCTGCAGCCGCCCTGGTCGCTCTGATGCACTTCCATGCCGGTCTGCCGCGCCACCATGCTGGTCATGGTGCGATAGGCGGCCGCGTGCGAATCGCCGGCCACAAAGAGGCGTCGTCCCTCAAGGCTCGGCGCCGCAACCGCCTCCAGCGGCCGCCAGGCCGGGTAGCGGCGCGCCTGCCAGGCATGGCTGTCACGGGTCACACTGAGCGAGATCCGCTCGTGGTACTCCACGCTGGCCCAAGCGCCCACGCCACACAGCGCTACCAGCAGCACCGCCGATGCCAGGGTCTTCATCGGCGCCCAGCGCAGCAAGGGCCCGGCGTGCCGCAGCGGCTGTTCAACCAGGTGATAGGACGCGGCCGACACCACCAGCAGCAGAAGTGGGTACAGCCACAATGCCGCGCCCTGCAGCCCATAGGTCCAGCGCAGCAGCACAAGCAGCGGCCAGTGCCACAGATACAGCGCGTACGACAGACGCCCCAGGTACACCAACGGCGTCCAGCCCAAGCCCCGGGCGATATCGCCACCTGCCTGCCGGGAAACACCGGCCAACAGCAGCAGCGTGCCGACCACAGTGGCCAGCACACCTGGCACCGGCATCGGCAGATGCGGGGCGATCCAGACGCCGACCACCAGCAATGCCAGACCTGCGGCCGCCACAACGTTCGCATGCCGACCACCCGCGCGCGTTTGCATCCACTGGTACAGCAGCGCACCGGCCGCCAGTTCCCAGAACCGCGACGGCAGCAGGTAGAACGCCGCGGTCGGTGCAGCCTGTGCCTGCCACCCCGCCCACAACAACGACAGCAGGGTGAGTACCGGCAACAACGCCCGTGCCCGCCACCAGTGCTCGCGGCCGCGCAGCCAAACCAGGAACAGCAGCGGGAAGATCAGATAGAACTGCTCTTCCACGCCCAGTGTCCAGGTATGCAGGAACGGATTGAGCTCGGCGCCGGGTGAGAAGTAGCTGTCCTGCTGGCCGGACAGCACCACGTTACTGAGGCCAAGCAGCGCGGCCCATCCGGTCTGGTCGAACTGCTCGTTGCGCCACGCACGCGGAATGAGCAGGGCCGACAGGATGAACGTGGCCATCAACATCACCAGCAGCCCTGGCAACAGCCGCAGCACCCGGCGCCGATAGAAGTCCAGCAGCAGAACGCCTGCTGGCTGCGCTGCACGCGACGCCAATGCCTGGCTGATCACGAAGCCGGAAATGACGAAGAACATGTCCACGCCGGTGAAGCCACCGGGTAACCAAGCAGCGTCTATGTGGAAAACGACGACGGCGAGCACGGCCAGTGCGCGCAGGCCATCGATCAAGGGATTGTGGACGGCTGGGGATGTGGACATGCCATCCATCATCGAAATCGATGGCAGGGCGAACAAGCGGCAACGGCGACAGCTGCTGGGTTGCTACAGAAACGACCAATGACCGTTCAGTAATAGTTCGCCACCAGCACCGCCTGCCCAACAATCTCCCCCGCCAACAGCGGCTCGCTGGGCAGGCGGATATAGCGCGCGGTGAACGGAATGCGTTCGCTGGCCCCAGTGGAATCGGTATGCGCCCAGACCCGGCCCATCGGCAGCGTCAGGCCGTTGTACAGCACCTGCAGGCCCACACCCTGCGCGCTGGTGCCCGCTGCGGGCGCCAGGATGTCACTGCTGTTGCTGCGATCACTGGCGTCATGGATCTCGAGCGACACCGGACGACCCGGCACACCACAGTCCATCTGCACGGTGAAATCCTTCTCGCCACCGGTGCCGGTGGCATCCAGTACATCGGCACGGATCGGATCAAGCACCGGACTGGCATCCATCAACGCACAGGTGGTGCCCTGGAATTCATAGCCGATCTCGAAGTGGAACTCACCCATCCCCCCGCTGCCCTGTACCTGCACCGAGCCCAGCGCGCGTTGCAGCTGCGGGCGCATTGGGCCACCGCGGGAAAAGAAGTGCAGCCTGAACCTGAATTCCGAACCGCCCGTGCCGCTTCCGATCGAGTACGTGGAATCATTCAGCGGATCGATCGGCCAAGGCTCCATGCCTTCGCTCCCGTCCAATGGCAGGGCATCAATCAGCAGCTGCACCAACGGAGAATCCGGGCTCGTCTCAAATGCCGGCCAGCCGTCGATGTCGCGCACATACCTCAAGCCCATCAGCCGAGGTGCCACGATGAGTTCTTCGCCCGCATCGCAGCGCAGGGTGATCGTGGAACTGCCGGCCTCGTACAGCAACACGTCAGGTTCCTGCACGAAGCGCACGGGCACGGTCTGCGCGTACGTCACGCTGGGAGTATCCGGAACACACACCGCATGCACGGCAAAGGCGGACGAGGCCAGTGCGACCAACACCAGTGCGCGCGCAAGGTAGGGGGCACTGCCCATCTTGGCTCCAAGGGAAGGAAGAAAGGGCTTGCATGGTGCCGTCGTTGGCGAGCGTGGACCATGCAATTTGTTGCGAAGTGTGCTGAACACACGCCCGAAGTGCATATGCCGATGTGATCGAGCCCAACACCCTCCGTCGCGGCGCGCTATGACGCTTATGACCACAATCCGGCGCGATACGCGACAGAGCGGATCGATTCGCGTGGTTTCGACTTTCAAACTTTTCTGATGGGTAGCGCGGCGCTTTCATGCGCATGATGAGGTGCCATCGACAACGGGTGGCACGGGCTTCCAATCCCGTTAGGTTGATGCGTTGTTTACGCTTGCCTGTCGGCGCCGCTTTTCCTGTTCAGCGGCGTCGGCAGGCAATCCGTCCGCATGTCCATGGCGGGCGGTGCGTGGGGGCCCCGTGCCCGCCGGCGTTTCGCATCAACCTCCGGTATTGGAACCACGCACCGTCCGCCGCCCTTGCACTACTGCAGGGGCGGCCCCTTGCTTCGTACAAAAGGACGCCGCCATGACCGCATCGAAGTATCAGCACCTGTTCGCCACGCTGGGCGAAGCCGCTACGCGCCTGCCCGAAGACCTGGCCACGACGCTGGAAAACACCTTTACCTGCCTGCAGGAAGGCCCGGCACCCGGTGTGGTCAATCTGCAGGCCTGCCTGCAGCAGATCCGCAAGGGGGATTCAGCAGATGGCCGACCGTGGCCGGGGCGGGGCTGCACACCGGGGCAGCGCCTGGCGCTGCCACGCATTGATCGCGCTACCGGTGGACTGACGTTCCTGCTGGAACTTTTGCACGCCACCGAACGCGTGCGCGTGGATGGCGAGGTGGGCCAACAGATGGGCGATGGTGCGCGCGAGGGACTGCTGCTGGCGTGCCGGGGGTTGGCCGAATATGTGGACGTGCAGTTGCACGCCGCGTTGTAGAGTCGAGCTTGCTCGACTGATATCGCGAAAGACAGTCGAGCAAGCTCGACTCTACGGGTACCGCGAACGGCAGCGGCGCATGGTGACACAATCGACCAGTCGCTGACGAAGCTCCGAAGGACGTCCGGCGATTCGTGCGTTTTCGACTTTCAAACTTTTCTGATGGGTGGCGCGGCGCTTTCATGCGCATGATGAGGTGCCACCGACAACGGGTGGCACGGGACTCCAATCCCGTAGGACAGCTTGTTGTTTACGCTTGCCAGTCGGCGTCGCTTTATCTTGTTCAGCGGCGTCGGCTGGCAATCCGTCTGTGCGTCTTTGGCGGGCGGTGCGTGGAGGGCCCCTGTGCCCACCGGAACAAGCTGTCCCCGGTATTGGAGCCACGCACCGTCCGCCGCCCTTGCACTATTGCAGGGGCGGCCCCTTGCTTCGTACAAAAGGACGCCGCCATGACCGCATCGAAGTATCCGCACCTGTTCGCCACCTTGGGCGAGGCCGCCACCCGTCTGCCCGAAGACCTGGCCACGACGCTGGAAAACACCTTTACCTGCCTGCAGGAAGGCCCCGCACCCGGTGTGGTCAACCTGCAGGCCTGCCTGCAGCAGATCCGCCAGGGCGATGCAGCCGATGGCCGACCATGGCCGGGGCGGGGCTGCACGCCGGGGCAGCGGCTGGCGCTGGCACGCATTGATCGCGCTACCGGTGGACTGACGTTCCTGCTGGAACTGTTGCACGCCACCGAACGCGTGCGCGTGGATGGCGAGGTGGGCCAGCAGATGGGCGATGGTGCGCGCGAAGGGCTGCTGCTGGCGTGCCGGGGGTTGGCCGAGTATGTGGACGTGCAGTTGCACGCCGCGTTGTAGAGTCGAGCTTGCTCGACTGATATCGCGAAAGACAGTCGAGCAAGCTCGACTCTACAGGGGGGCGGCGGCGGTGCGTTATTCGTAGTCGGCGGTGACGGTGATCTCGGTGCGCACTTCGCCGGCCTGCAGGCCCGTCAACGCGGCGGCGTAGTAGCCAGCACGCAGCGGGTAGCTGGCGGTGGCGCCGGTGACCGGCACTTCAATACCGGCATCGCCGTTCTTCAGATACGTGTTGCCACTGGCACCGGCCAGCAGCGCCACGCTCACGCCCGTTGCGGGGTCGGTGCTGGCGGTGTTCTTCCAGCGCTGCGCATCGCCATCGGCCGCAGTACCACTGAACGACAGCACCGCCTTGCTTACACCCACACAGCCGGTGAAGTTCAACGCGCTGGCTTTCAGCCCGTTGTCACCGACCACCAGCTCATCGGCCTTGATGGGATCCAAAGCGATCGGCGGCGCCGCCAGTGTGCAGGTGCCGGGCAGCACGCGGCCGCTGATGGTGAGGGTGGCCGAATCGGCGAAGGCAGCGCCAGGCAGTACGCCGGCAGTGATCGCGAAGGCACAAGCAAGCAAGGAAGCTTTCATGGAGTTCTCCTGACTGAGGTCTCAGAGGGCAGCGCTGGCGGCCGCCAGACGCTGTGGAACGCATACCCCCACGCTCCACGACAGCCCATAGGCATCGGGGACATCAGGCATGCGGTATTCGATACGGCAGCGCGCCGCACCTTCGGGATCGACAATCAAGGCACCTGTATCCTGCGCACCACGCAGCTGGATCACCCCGCCCTGCCCCACCGCGCCCAACGGCAGGCCGTCTTCGCTGTGTACCTGCGCGGCGAATGGCAATGGCTGGCCCAGCGCATCGGTGGCGTCGATGAACAGGGTGCGCTCACGGCGCACCTCGAACGGTACGCGCACGATGCCGCCAGCGGTCGGCGCGACGCGCTGCGAGGTCTGCAGCAGCTCCACGTCCATCGGCAGACCGGACGGGTCCAGATCCAGCGTGTTCCAGCGGTACGGGCTGATGTGCGGCACCAGTGCGTAGCCATTGCCGGCCACGCGCACGCCAGCGCTGCTGCCCACGCGTGCGCCTTGCGCGCCCGGTGCCTGCACCAGCGCGAAGCCATCGCCCACCGGTGCGCCCAGGTTGATGCCACCGCCATGCAGCGCCACGCTGCCCGATGCGCCCACCGACAGGCTGCTGTAGTCGCCCAAACGGTTGTAGCCGGCATCGACGTGGCCGCGCCCGCCCTGCCATGCGGCGTACGCACTGTGGCTGCCCTGGCCACTGCCTTGGGTGGTGGACAGCGTGTAACTGAGCGCGCGCGACTCACCCAGGTTGCCGGTCAGCGTGGCCTGTGTCTGGTCGCCACTGCCGGCATGGCTGAGCTGCGTGCTCAAGCGCGGCGCATGGTGGCTGCGGCCCAGCGGCACGCTCAGGGTGAAGGCATAGCGGGTGTCCTGGCGTCCATCGCCCTGCTGGTAGCGCAGGGCCGACAGCCCGTAGTTCACCCGTCGGGTGCTGGTCTGCACGCTCAGTTGCAGGTCGTTGCGGCTGCGGCTGCTGTCCCAGTAGGCCACCTGACCGCCACTGAGGTGCAGTGTGGTGCGCTGGCCCAGCTTCTGCGAGAAGTTCAGCTGGTAGCGCTCGCGTGCACGGAATCCGTAACCCCATTCGTCCACCGCGCCGCCGCCGAGCACCCGCGCGGTGTCACTCAGGCTGAGGAAGCCGCGCGTGCTGTAGCGGTAGGCGGCCAAGCCGAAGTTGGTGCCGGTGGCCTGTACATAGCGCTGGTAGTTCACCCGAAAGCTGTTGCCGGACATGCGCTGACCCGCCGCCAGATTGGCGCGCGAGTGAGTGACGTCCACGCCGAAGGCGCCGAGGCGGGTGTTGATGGCCGCGCCCGACAACAGCGATTGGTAGTGCTGTCCGACCTGCGCACCGCTCAGAAGGGTAAGGCCATTGCTGATGCCACGTGCGTAGGTGCCCTCTGCAAAACGCAACGGCTGCAGGCTGCGCTGGTTATCGCGCAGTTCGCCGGCAGTGAATGCAAAGCGTGAGGCGCCGGCACGCAGCGCCTGCGGCACCGCGGAGAAGTTCACGTTGAAGCGTTGCTCGCGGCCATCGGCCTCGGTGACCGTGACCTCCAGATCGCCGCCGAAGCTGGTGGGGTACAGATCCTCGATCGAGAACGGACCAGGCGCCACGTTACTTTCGTGGATGATGTTGCCATTCTGGCGAATCGTCACTCGCGCGTTGCCTTCGGCGATACCCTGCACCTTGGGCGCGTAGCCACGCAGCGAATCGGGCAGCATGCGGTCATCGCTGGCCACGCGCACACCGGTGAAGGCCGCGCTGTCGAACAGTTCGCCGCCGGTATTGCCTTGGCCCAGCAGCAGCTGGCTGTTCCAGGCCGGAATGTCGCGCTGCACGTGGCTGCTGATGACGTTGTAGTTCGAACCGCGCTCGCTGTGGGTAAAAGAAGATCGATGGCGCAAGCGCCAGGCGCCGGCGTTGAGGCCTGCATTGAGGCCCATATAGGAACTGTCGCGCCCCTGGCTGCGGTAGTGGTTGCCGCTGTAGTTCACGAACGCGGCGGTGATGCCATCATCACGCAGTTCCGGCGCCACGTAGCCGCGCGCGGTGCTGGCCTGCGCCGCCTGTGGCAGGCTGATCGACAATTCCAGCGTACCGCTGTCGAAGGCCACGCGCGCGCCATCCACGTGCGCGGCCAGATCGACACAGGCCGCTGCATCGCCGGGCAGCATCTGCAGGTACTCCGGCTTCAACGGCAGCAGGCGCACCAGCGACACCGGAATGCACGGCACCGCCACATGCGGGTCCTGGTCGATGGCGAAGGCGATGTCCTGGCTGCGCAGGAACTGGCCGTTGACGTGGACATCCACCGCGTAGTCGCCGGCGGGCAGTGGATTGCCGTTGGCGTACCGCGTCATGTCGATGGCTTCGCCGCCGAGCAGGAAGCCTTCGCTGAATTCGGTTGCCGTCGAGGCCGTGGAGAGCGCGGGCGTGCCCGCGAGCATCACCGCACCGATGGCACGCACGAGGGCAACGGGCGCAACCGGAGGGCCGGCACTGGCCCGCAGTGAGGCGGCAGAAGTCTGGATCAACATGAACAGATTGAACGCCTGTACAGGCGGCGACGACGTGGGGGGAGGTCAGCCTAGGCAAGCCCGCCTGCCAATGACATTCAACTTGTTGCAGATCGCGTGGCCGATTCCGTCTGCAGGACGGATTGGCGTTGCAGGACGACCGATCAGCGATAGTCGGCGGTCATCACCGCTTCGCCCTTGACCACACCGGGCGCCAACGGATCAGGTGTACGTCGATAGCGAGCACGGAAGGGAATGCGCTGCGCGCCCTTGCTCGACCATCCGTACCGCCACCGCTGGCCGAACTGCACCGGCACGCCTTCGCGCAGCAGCTGCACGCGAACCCCCTCGGCCGTCGCGCCCGGCGCGGGCGCCAGCAGGCCGTCACGGCTGCCAGGGTCATTGGCGTCTGCCACGGACAGTTCGACATCAACATTGTCCATCGGGCAGGTCATCGACACCTCAAAGCCAGACTCCTTGGCCGAACTATCCATCGCTGCCAGGTCATCGGCGCTGACGTCGTCCAGCCCATGGCTGGCATCGGCCAGCGTGCAGGTTACGGCGGGAAGCGTCACCTCTATACCGAAGCTGTGGCGAAAGCGATTGGTCGGGTCGTTCTCCGACCAGGCTTCGATGGTGCCCAGCGCGGTGTAAGGCACGCTGCGCATGGCGCCACCGCGAAAGAACACGCGCATCTGCACGAAGTGGTCCAAGCGCCCTGGTGTAGCCAGCACGAGGCCGGGATTGCGGTTGATGCGACCGTTGTGCAGCGCAATGCTGCTGCCGTTTGCGCCACTGAACGTCGCCTGGGTGAAGATGACCAACGGCGAGCGCTCACCCAGGCTATAGGCGGGATAGGTACTTCCTTCCCAGACCAGATCGCGCTCATACGTCAGGCCCGAAAGCGACATGTCCACCAGGATCGCGCTCTGCCCGGCCGGGCAGTCAAACGCGTCCTGGATGGTCTCGCCGCGCCCGGTGAAGTAGCGATCCGGCATGTCCAGATTCGGCATGGTCAGAATGGCATCTTCAGCACGGTCCTGCGGGCTGAAGCGCTGGCAGGCATAGGCCTGGCACGCAAGCAAAGCCATCGGCAACACCAGTGAACAGGCCAGCGGCCACCTGCGGCGGCGGGCAGTGAAATGGAGCATCGGGTGTTCTGCCCGGTAAGGGAGGAAGCCACAGTGTGCGCAGCGATGGCACCTGTGCCTACGCAACGATGTGCAGATCGCGAGCCGGCGGCTGCATTTGCAAGTTGTTGCATTCACCCGGCGATAACAAGCGCGGAGACTGCGCACCGCTGGCTGTTGTTGATTGGCCAATGCACCCTCCTTCCCTTCGTTGAGAACTCCGCATGTCCTTGAAACTGCGCCTGCTGTCCCTGTCCCTGCTCGCCGCCGCTGTGCCGGCCGTGCACGCCGAACCGCTGGAAATCACCGGTGAACTGATGGCATCGACCTGCTCGGTCGGCGCCCCCGGCGGCACCATCACCGTACCGATGGGCCAGGTCGATCTGGCCTCGGTCAACGCCAACACCCGTGCGGGCCAGAAGAACTTCACCATTGCGCTGGATTGCACCGGCTCGGGTGCCGAACAGGATGTGGGCGTGCGCTTCGGTGGCACCCCCGATGGCAGCACCGGCAACCTGGCACTGACCGCCGCGTCCGGCGCCACCAACGTGGGCGTGGCCCTGTACGACGGCGCCGGCAACCACCAGAAGATCGGTGATGACCCGACCCAGTGGGTCACCATCGCCGCCGGCGGCAGCGGCCAGCTGGACTACAGCGCGTGGTACGCCTCGCCGGGCCAGAACGCCACCCAGGGCACCGCGAATGCCTCTGGCGATTTCGTAGTGATCTACAAGTAAGTCCTTGGCTGCCCGGCGCACGGACGCGCCAGGCGGCCACCTTCTTCAAGAGGTTTCCCCATGAAGCACCACGCATCGACGTGGCTGTGCGCGTTGCTGGCGATGGCCGTTGCGCTGCCTGCTACCGCGGCGGTCACGCTGCAGGGTACGCGTATCGTGTACGACGCCGGCAAGGGCCGCGACACCACCGTACGCGCCAGCAACGTGGGCGAGCTGCCGGCCATGACCCAGGTCTGGATTGACGACGGCAACGCGCAGTCGCGCCCGGAAGATGTGCGCACGCCCTTCCGGCTGACCCCGGCCGAGCCGCGCCTGCTGCAGTCCAAGCAGGGCCAGGCCTATCGCATCACCTACGCACCGCGCCCGTCGGAGGCACCGCTGCCGACTGATCGCGAATCGGTGTTCTATTTCAATTTGTTGGACATTCCGCCCAAGCCGGCCAATGCCGCTGACAAGAACCTGCTGCAGTTCGCCGTGCGCACGCGGGTGAAGCTGTTCCATCGCCCCGCCGGCCTGCCCGGCAGCGCGCGCGATGCTGCCGCACAGTTGCAATGGCGCGGCGACGCACATGCGTTGCAGGTGCATAACCCCAGCGCCTACCACGTGACGCTGAGCACACTGACGCTGGCCGATGGGCAACGCGTGGACGTGGACATGATCGCGCCGCGACAGAGCGCGCGCTTCGCGCTGCCGCAGGGTGCGGCGATACCGACGTCGGTGACCTTCACCTGGTTGGACGACTACGGCGCGCCGCGAGAGCAGCAGGCGGTGGTAGGCCGATGAGCCTTCTGCACCGATGCCGCTGGGCGCTGTTGCTGGGCCTGGTCGCGGCGTTCTTCCTGTTTGAAGCGGGCGCCACCTGGGCCTGCACTACCGTGACCGATGGCTATGCCAGCACGATGTATCCGGTGGTGTTGAACGAGCGTGAATCGTTCGATTACTCCTTTGGCGCGGCCGGTGTCGAGTTCAGTGGCTGCCCGAACACGGCGCCGCTGGAGTTCGAGGTGGAGTTCGATACCCCGATGACGCTGCTGGGCACGGTGGAGTACCGCGGACTGACCTTCGGCAAGTTCCAGGTGTCTGATACATCACCGCTGGTTCTGCTGGGCGTGTAGGAGGAGCGCGGCGGCATTGCCAACGGCATGGCATTCACCATGAGTGGGCAAAGCCTGGTGTTGACCGTCCCTGCTTCGTCGCGGGTGAAGCTTATGACCGAGCTTTCGATCTCCGGGCGTCGCAACGTGCAGAGCGAACCGATCTCGCGCATCTCACAGCTGCGTATCCGTCCGCGCAGCAATCCCGCACTGGTCGGCACGGGCACGCTGGAACTGGGATTTGATGTCTCGGTGATACGCGACTGCACGGTGCAGGGGGCCACGCTGACGCTGGACGATGTACGCGCCAATGCACTGGCCGGTGCCGAAAGTTCGGCCGGCGACAAGGACTTCGTGGTGAACATGGCCTGCAGCCACGACAACGTGCCGGTGGAGCTGACCCTGACCGATGCGCATGCACCCGGCAGCAGCGGCAGCCTGCTGGCCGCCGCGCCCGGCAGCGATGCCGCAGGCGTGCAGATTGAACTGCTGCGCAACGGCTTGCCCGTGCAGCTGGGCATGCCTTGGGCTTATGGCATGTCAGTGACTGGCAGCAATCCGATTCCGCTGAGCGCGCGCTATGCCCGCACCGCCGACACGCTGGTGGCCGGCGCGATTGTCGGCGAAGCCGTGCTGATGGCCGACTACCCCTGAGTGCCGTGGCGACCGGGGTCAGATTCCTTTGCCGTTGGCAAAGGAATCTGACCCCGCCGACGACACCCTTTTCCAACACCCCAAAGAGAGAAGTAGATGCACAAGATGATGATCCCGTTGAAGCGCTACACGCAGTTCAACGGCCGCGCCAGCCGCAGTGAGTTCTGGTGGTTCCAGTTGTTCATCGTGATCGTTTCGATTCCGTCGTACATCCTGAGCTTCATCGCCGGCTACACGGGTTCGCAGAGCCTTGCACTGGTTTCGACCGGCTTGAGCCTGATGATGGCGCTGGTCTTCGTGCTGCCCTGCCTGGCCGCATCCGTGCGTCGCCTGCACGATACTGATCGCTCGGGCTGGTGGCTGCTGCTGGGTTTCGTACCGTTTGCGAGCCTGGTGCTGCTGGTGTTCCTGGTGCTGCCCAGCACACCGGGTGACAATCGGTTCGGCAAGCCGATTCCGCACGTTTAAGCAATTGCGCCGGGCAATACCCGCCGTTTTTGTTTGTCGCGACCGCGCTCTGGTAGGTGTCGACCTTGGTCGACACAGACGTGCCAACCAAGGTTGGCACCTACCACAGCAGCAAGGTAGCGCCGGGCCATGCCCGGCGTCTTCAGTTACGCGAAATGCTGGTAACCGCCGTCGGCGGCTTCACCATCCACGTGCACGCCCTGCCCTTCGGCAATACGTCCGATGCGGGTCAGCGGCAGGTCCAGCGATTCAGCCAGGTAATGCAGCGCATCGCGCTGGCTGGCGGCGGCGGTGAAGCACAGTTCGTAGTCATCCCCCCCGCGCAGTGCACAGTCACGCGCACCGTCGCGGCCCAGCAACTCACGCAGTGCATTCGAAACCGGCAACAGATCGGCATCGACATGCACGGCCACTGCGCTGCGCGTGGCGATGTGTCCCAGATCGGCCAGCAGGCCGTCGGACACATCCACCGCCGCATGCGCGAACGCGCGCAGGCGCAGGCCCAGGGTCACCCGCGGCGTCGGCCGCAGCAGGCGCAGGCGCAGGCTCTCGTAGTCCGCCAGCAGCGTGGCGGTGGCCACGTTCAATGCGCCCTGCTGCCACAGGCGCAGCGCGCCAGCGGCATCGCCCAGCGTGCCGCTGACCCATATGTCGTCGCCCACCTGCGCGCGGTCGCGGCGCAGCGCCTGGCCACGACCGACCTGGCCCATCGCGGTCACCGACAGCGACAGCGGGCCGCGCGTGGTGTCGCCACCGATCAGCGCGATGTCGTGCTGGTCGGCCAGTGCGAAGAAGCCATCGGCGAAAGCCTCGATCCAGTCTTCGGTGGCCTCCGGCAACGACAGCGCCAGCGTGCACCACGCCGGGCGCGCGCCCATCGCGGCCAGATCGGAAAGATTGACCGCCAGCGTCTTCCAGCCGATATCGAAGACCGGGGTTTCCACCGGGAAATGCACGCCGCTGTTGAGCATATCGGCGGTGACCACCAGCTGCTCATTGGCACGCGGCTGCAGCAGCGCGGCGTCATCGCCGATGCCCAGCACGATGTCGTCGCGCTCGACGGTGCGGGCGCGGATGCGGTCGATGAGGGCGAATTCGGCCAGGGACATGGCGTGCTCCCGAGGGGTAATGGCGATATCAGGCATCAGTGCCAACCAAGGTTGGCACCTACCAGAGGCGGCGTGAGGGCACCCACCAGAGGCGGTGTCAGGGCATCCGCCAGAAGCGGAACCGGATCAGTGACCCGATTCGACTTTGCGCCATTCCACGGCGGCACGATCCAGCACGCCGTTGACGTAGGTGTGGCCGTGCTCGGAACCGAAGCGCTTGGCCGATTCGATGGCTTCATTGATGACCACGCGGTACGGCACATCCAGGCGGTAGCGCAGTTCGTAGCCGGCCAGGCGCAGCACGGCGCGTTCGATGGCGTCCACTTCTTCGATGCCACGGTCCAGGTACGGGGCCAGGGCTTCGTCGATGTCACGACGGTTGTCCAGCACGCCGTGTACCAGCGCTTCGAAATACGCCAGATCGGCGATTTCGCGCGCCTGCTCGTGGGCGAACTGGGCGATCAGCGACTGGCCGTTGCCACCGGAGATCTGCCATGCGTAGAGCGCCTGCACGGCGCGACGACGGGCGCGCGAGCGCAGCACCGGGTCGATGCCATCGCGGCGGACGGGTTTACCGGAGGGCTTGCCCTGGGTGTTCTTGTTCATGGCAGTTGCTCCAGCAGATTGACCATTTCCAGTGCGGCGAGTGCGACTTCCTCGCCCTTGTTGCCGTGGCTGCCGCCTGCGCGGGCCTCGGCGTCTTCAACGCGTTCCACCGCCAGCACGCCGTTCAGCACCGGCACGCCGAAGTCCAGCTGCACGCGCATCAGGCCTTCGGCACAACGGTCGGCCACGTGTTCGTAGTGGCGGGTGTCACCGCGGATCACGCAGCCCAGGGTGAGGATGGCGGCGTGTTCGTGGGCGGCGGCCAGGCGCGCGGCCACCAGCGGCAGTTCCCAGGCACCCGGCACGCGGATCACGTCGATGCTGGCTTCGGTGATGCCATTGCCGGCCAGGCTCTGGCGGGCGCCAGCGACCAGCGCATCGGTGATGCGGGCGTTCCAGCGGCTGGCCAGGATGGCAAAGCGCGCCGTTTCAGGGGTGCGAAGATCGCCTTCGTAGTGGCTCATATGCGGCTTGGGGGTTCGATAAGGGGGTAATTCTAGCGTGGATGGCCCCCGGCCGTGGTTGGCGGTGGGCCTGGCATCCGCCGGGCATGGCCCGGCGCTACCGGGGTCGGATCCCGCGCAGCGGGCTCCGACCCCATTGGGCGACCGTTATAGGGTCACCGTCTCCACCACTTCCAGGCCGTACCCGGCCAGGCCGACCTGGCGGCGGGGGGTACCCAGCACGCGCAGCTTGCCCAGGCCCAGCTCGGACAGGATCTGCGCGCCGGCACCGTTGCGGCGCCACTGGCCCACGTCCTTGTCCTTGCCCGGCACCACCGGCGCCGGCTGCTGGCGCAGGCGGGCCAGCAGGGCTTCGCCGTCGCGCGGGGCCGACAGCACCACCATCACGCCGGCGCCTTCTGCGGCAATGGCACGCAGCGCATCGGTGGCAGCCACGCCGAAATCGTCGCGGCGCCAGTGCAGCAGGTCGGCCAGCGGGTTTTCCACCTGCACCCGCACCAGGGTGGGGGTATCGGCCGCCGGGGTGCCACGCACCAGGGCGAAATGCAGGTCGTGGGCAATGCGGTCGCGGTAGGTGACCAGCTTGAACGGGCCGAATTCGGTGTCGATGTCGCGCTCGTCCACGCGCTCGACGGTCTTCTCGGTGGCCAGGCGGTAGGCAATCAGATCGGCGATGGAGCCCATCTTCAGGCCGTGCTCGCGGGCGAACACTTCCAATTCCGGGCGGCGCGCCATGCTGCCGTCGGGGTTGAGGATTTCCACCAGCACGCCGGCCGGTTCCAGCCCGGCCAGCATGGCCAGGTCCACGCCCGCTTCGGTGTGGCCGGCGCGGGTCAGCACGCCACCGGGCTGGGCGATCAGCGGGAAGATGTGGCCCGGCTGGTGCAGGTCGGCCGGCTTCGCGTTGGGCTTCACCGCGGTGCGGATGGTGTGGGCGCGGTCATGGGCGGAAATGCCGGTGGTCACCCCTTCGGCGGCTTCGATGCTGACGGTGAAGTTGGTCTGGAACTGCGCGGTATTGGACTGCACCATCGGCGCCAGGCCCAGATCGGCCGCGCGCGTGCGGGTCAGCGGCAGGCACACCAGGCCACGGCCGTGGGTGACCATGAAGTTGATGTCCGACGGCTTGACCAGCTCGGCGGCCATGATCAGGTCGCCTTCGTTTTCGCGGTCCTCGTCATCGACGATGACGACCATGCGGCCCTGGCGGATGTCTTCCAGGATCTCGGGGATGGGGGCGAAGTTCATGCGCGGGCTCCTTCACCCAACAGCCGCTCGACATACCGAGCGACCAGGTCGATTTCCAGATTGATCGCGCTGCCCACGCCGGTGGCGGAGAACGCGGTATTGGCCACGGTGTGCGGGATCAGCGCGACTTCAAAGCCTTCATCGTCCACTTCATTGACGGTCAGGCTGACCCCGTCCACGCAGATCGAGCCCTTCTTGGCGATATAGCGGCGCAGCGCCGCCGGCGCGGCAAAGCGCCAGCGCTGGGCACGGGCATCTTCGTGGATGGACAGCACCTGGCCCAGGCCATCGACGTGGCCGCTGACCAGATGGCCGCCGAGGCGGTCGGTCGGGCGCATGGCGCGTTCCAGGTTGATGACCGCGCCTTCGGCCAGCTGGCCCAGCGTGGTCAGGCCCAGGGTCTCGGTGGACGCATCGGCCTGGAAGCTGCTGGCGTCGAACGCGATGACGGTAAGGCACACGCCGTTGATGGCGATGCTCTCGCCCATCTGCACGTGGTCGAACGGCAGGCTGCCGACGTTGAAGGTGAAGCGGACATCGCCGCCGATGGCTTCGCGTGCGGCCAGGCGGCCGACGCCTTCGATGATTCCAGTAAACAAGTAACGTTCTCCGCGGAAAGTGAGCGAAAAACGCCGCAAGGCAAACAGGCGGGCGCAGGGCCGCGAAGGCCCTGTGGCACCGTCTTCTTTCATCCGGACTATACCGTCGGCTCCGGCATTGGACCGGATCTGCTGACCCCCGGCCGTGGGCCGGGGCGCTCGCGGGCTCGTGCTTGCGCACCTACCGCCGGTGGGGAATCGCACCCCGCCCTGAAGACGTTTGTGTACCGGCGAACCGGCCCGCCTAGTGTACCAGCCCAGACTGAACGGGGTTCCCCTGGGGTCGGATCCCTTTCCAGCGGAAAGGGCTCTGACCCCATTGGCCTATTCCTCCCCGGGGGTCAGAGCCGTTTTCCTTCGGAAACGGATCTGACCCCGCCCACCGCCCCCAGCTGTGACGGGCGTCGCTCGCAATCTGTAAATTTTTCATTAAACTCCCGGTTCGGACGACATGACGTCGCCACGGGCTGCCACGACGGTATCCCGCCAATGGACTGAAATTCTTACAGGAACTTCCATGCGCAAGATTCTGATCGTGGCCGCCCTGCTGGCCGTTGCCCCGCTGTCGGCCAAGGCCGAAGCCCTGAGCTACACCTACGTTGAAGGTGGCTGGACCCAGTTCAAGACCAGCGACGACGACCTGAACGATCCGAAGATCGACGGCGGCTACCTGCGCGGTTCGATCGCGCTGGCCGAGCAGGTGCACGTGTTCGGCGCCTGGAACTACGCCAGTAAGTCCTACGACTACACCTACGGCACCTTCAAGCTGGAACTGAACCAGCCCGAGCTGGGCATCGGCTACCACATGCCCTTCAGCGACCGCGTGGATTACACCGCCGACATCGCCTGGGTGCGCCAGCAGGCCGAGCTGACCGTGAAGGACGTGGACTTCGGCCGCCTGACCAGCAAGGACCACACCAACCTGGTGCGCGCCACCATGGGCCTGCGTGGCAAGCCGTCGCGCATGACCGAAGCCTGGATCAAGGCCGGTTACATGGACGGTGGCAATGAATTCGAAGGCACCTGGGTCGGCTCGGTCGGCGGTCAGATCAACTTCACCAAGACCTGGGGTCTGGTGGGCGAAGTGGCCGGTTACCGCGACGTCACCCAGTTCTCCGCCGGCGTGCGCGCCAGCTTCTGATTGCTCGATCCTCGTCGTGTAATCGAACGGGCCCCGCAAGGGGCCCGTTTTTTTTCATGCGGATGGGCTAGGCTTGCGCGCCTCTGGAACAGGAAATCCGTCATGAAGACCCCCCTTCGCACCCTGCTGGCCACCGCGCTGATCGGCGCCCCGTTGCTGGCCGGCGCCGCCCCGGCCGCGCTGACCCCCGAACAGACCTTCGACCTGTACGCGCGCGCCCTGCTGGAAGATGACACGGCCGCCACCGCACGCTTGAACGAAGCACTGAAGCCGGCCTTCAACGGCGAAGACGCGCTGAGCCCGCCGGCCGGTGCGCTGGCCAAGGCGCTGGCCGAACCGTGGCAGGTGGTGCTGGCTGGCGCTGGCGCCAAGGCCGACCCGGCCGCCGCCGAGGCGATGTACGCCAAGGCCCTGCAGGGTTCGCAGTGCCGCGCCACCGGCAGCCAGGTGGAAGACAACGAATACGTGGATGACCAGAAGATCGCCACGGTGCAGTTCCGCTGCCAGGCGGTGGATCTGTCCGGCGTGCGCCCGCTGTTCGCCGAAAGCCTTGCCGAAGGCACCCCGGCCACGCGCATCCGCTTCACCCAGGCCTACACCCAGGCCCTGCAGAGCGGCCCGCGCCAACCGATCACCGGCAGCCTGAAGCTGTACACCGCCAAGGACGGCGCGTTCTGGTACAGCGCCAACTTCGACGATCTGATCGGCCCGGTGGTGGGCGCGCTGGCACCGTTCGACGAATGGATGCAGGACGCCGCCGCTGCCGATGCACCGAAGGTGACCGGCGTTCCGGGCTGCGACCTGCTGCTGCAGCAGCACCGCAGCTGCGTGGCGAAGATCGCCCCGGACCAGATCAGCGGCGTGGATGCCATGGCCGAGGAACTGAAGGCAAAGGCGCAGGTGCAGTCGGCCGAGGCAATGACGCAGGAATGCAAGGCACTGCGCCCGGTGGCCGAAATGATGTGGACCGACGAATGCGCGTGACGTGCTGGCGCTGAGCCGAGGGGGGCTGGCGGCCACCGCGCTGCTGGCCCTCGTTGCGGCCGCGGCTGCCGCATGGCCAACCCTGGGCCGCTGATCGCCACGGTGGCCGCTGTCTTCCTTTCATTCTTCGAATGGAACGAACACCTGCCCGACGACGCGGACTGATGCCGCGCCCGATCTTTGCCCGTCAAGGAGTCGCCCGTTGCCACGCCTGCCACTTGCCCTGTTGTTCATGGCGTTTTCTGCGTCCGCTCAGCCCGCGCTTCCCACGGCGGAACAGAGCTTTGACCTGTTCGCGCGCTTCATGCTGGAGGGCGATGCAGATGCCGCCGCGCAGGTCTCGGAGCTGACCGGCGCGCCGCTGCGCAGCGAACGCTGGGAAGATGCAGTGGACCGGGTGGTGCTGGGCGATGCGCCGACTGACGACGCGCGCACCCGGTTGGGCCGCGAGCTGTCACGACAGATCGCGCTGGCACTGCGGCAGACCCAATGCCGCAGCACGGGCAGCGAGCGCCGGGACAACGACGGCCTGCAGATTGCCATTGTTGATTACGCCTGCCAGATGCCCGATCTGGCCGCGCAGGGCGATGCTGCGCCGGCCCGTGCAGATAGCGAGCACGACGCGCTGTCGGATGTGCGCGCGGCCATCACCCGCCTGCAGCACGCGCCCAGCCGCGCACAGACCCATCAGGTGATCCTGGCACGCAACAGCGACAGCGATCCTTGGATACCGCAGGATCTGCCCCCGCTGCACGTGTGGGTGGAGCGTCTGCTGCTGCCCGAATAATGACGGCCGTTGGCTGCAGCTGCTCGGGCGCTGTGTGTCGCTCACACAGGTACTGCAATCGACGGTGCCGATGGCGCTGCTGGAAGACGAGTAGATCCACGCCATGCGTGGATGGGCGCCCACCGGAGTGTCACGCGCGCAGCAGCAACCGCAGGTCCTGGCCCACCTGGCGCTGATCGACCACGCGCAAGCGACGCTGCTGCTCCATCGCGTCGATGCCCAGGCCAGCAAGCAGCGGTCGACCGTTGTCACCCAGCAGCGTTGGCGCCTGGTACAGCAGCAGCTCATCCACCCAGCCGCCGCGCAGCAGCGCACCGGCCAGGGTGGCACCAGCTTCGGTATGCACTTCGTTGATGCCGCGCTCGGCCAGCAGCGCCAGCACGGCGCCCAGATCCAACCGCCCATCCACGCTGGGCACACTGGCGAACTCGGCATCGGCTGCATCCGGTGCGCTCACCGCCGCATCGTGCAGGTACAGCGTCGGCGCCCCACCCTCGCGCACGCGGCTGCATTCCAGCGAGCGCAGGCGCGCGTCGAGCACCACGCGCAGCGGCGGCAGCACCTCGGTGTCGGCCAGGCGCACGGTCAGCATCGGGTCGTCGGCCAGCACGGTGTCGGCGCCGGTCAGGATGGCGCCTGCGCGTGCGCGCCAGTGCTGCACGTCTTCGCGTGCCGCCGCGCCAGTGATCCACTGCGACGTTCCATCGGCCATCGCGGTGCGACCATCCAGGCTGGCGGCCAGCTTGACCCGCAGCCACGGCCGGTTGCGTTCCACCCGCGACAGGAAGCCCTTGTTCAATTCGCGCGCCTGCGCGGCCATCAGACCTTCGGCGACTTCAATGCCGGCCGCACGCAGCAGATCGAAGCCACCGCCATCGACCTGCGGGAACGGATCGCGCATCGCGGCGACCACGCGGGATACACCCGCTTCGATCAGCGCAAGCGCACACGGTGGCGTGCGGCCGTAGTGTGCGCAGGGTTCCAGGGTGACGTAGGCGGTAGCGCCACGCGCCTCGTCGCCCGCTTCGCGCAGCGCGAACACCTCGGCATGCGGGCCGCCGGCACGCTGGTGCCAGCCTTGCCCGACCACGCGCTCGCCGTGGGCGATGACGCAGCCGACCATCGGATTGGGGCGGGTGGTGTAGGCGGCACGCTCGGCCAGGCGCAGTGCGTTGGCCATGTGCAGGTGGTCGAGGGCGGAGAACGGGGTGGTCATGGCGCCATGGTAACGCCGTCGATCCCGCCGGGCATGGCCCGGCGCTACCGGCGATGTTGGTAGATCCACGCCATGCGTGGATGGGCGCCTCCGTGCCAACCAAGGTTGGCACCTACCATGGCGGTGGCGGTCAGCCCTTCTTCTTCTTGGTCAGGGCGATCACATCGCCCAGCAGCTGCAGCTGTTCGGTGCTGGACGGCAGGTCGCGTTCCAGCTTCTCGATCTCCTCGCGGAAATCGGCCACGTCTTCGAAACTGCGGTACACCGAAGCAAACCGCACATAGCCGACATGATCGAGCTTGCGCAGTTCGTTCATCACGAACTCGCCCACCTTGATCGAGGGCACTTCACGTTCGCCGCTGATACGCAGCTGATGCACCACCGCGCGCACCGCCGCTTCGATCTTCTCTTCCGGCACCGCGCGCTTCTGCAGCGCGCGGTCGAAGCCGGCGCGCACCTTGCGCTGGTCGAACGCCTCGCGCGTGCCGTCGCTTTTGACGATGGCCGGCAGCTTCAGTTCGACGGTTTCCAGCGTGCTGAAGCGTTCGTTGCAGGCTTCGCACTCACGCCGACGACGGATCGTCGCGCCGTCTTCAGAGACGCGCGAGTCGATGACCCGGGTATCGGCATGTTGGCAGAAGGGGCAATGCATGGAACGCCTGGCTCAGGGGACGAACGAGCTGCCACGGTCATGGCAGCGTCGCAACGGTACCTGAGAAGCCCTTGGGCGGCAAATAGTTGTCCACGTCACACCGTGTTCGGGGCATGCCGCAGCCATAGCAGATGGGCTGCGGGAACCAGCATTGGCGGCCCGAGGACCAGGTAGCCCAGCACCTGCCACGGGCTGCCGGTGGCCCAGGCGAAACCGATGTAGCCCACCACCCCCAGCGCCGCCAACCCGCCCAGCGCCAGCCCGATCCACGGCAGCGCGCGGGTGTGCCGCAAGGCCGCGCGGCCCTGCCGCAGGTAGCACACGCTCAGCCATAGCCAGCCGACCAGCCCCGCCAGGCCAGCGGCCGACCACAGGAACAGCACGGCGCCCTCGTCGTCGCGCATGAAGGCGCTGCGGGTGAGGAAGGTATAGACCCCGAAGCCGGCCACCAGGCCGCCGGCCAGCAGCGCGGGCAGCCCGAACAGCAGGCCATGTGCAATGTAGATGCGCCGATGCGTGCGCTCATCCATGCTCGCGGCCCTGCGCACCGGACGATACCGGCCCCAGCCAGCGCAGCCAGAACAGCACGGTGGCGGGCACCAGCAGCGAGGGCCCGGCGAACAGACCGTTCAGTACTGTCAGGCCCAGTTCGGAGAAATAAGTCAGTGCCAGCACCAGCATCGGCAGCGTGGCCAGCATGCCCAGGGCCAGCTGCCACCACCAGCCCGACCAGGCCGCGCGCAGGCCGGCGAAGCCTTCGCGCAGCCAGAATGTACTGAGCATCACCCAGGCCAGCAGGCCCGACAGGCCGGCCAGCCCCCACAGCAGCAGGCCGCTGCCGAAGCGCAGGCTGTCTGCGTCGACGCGGATGAAGGCGAACACGCCCATCATGGCGGCGATGAAGGCGCCGACCGCGCCCAGCAGCAGGCTGGGCAGGCCGAACAACACCGCCAGGGCGATGTAGATGTGTTTGAGACGGCGCTCGTCCATGCGCGGGGTTCCTGCTGGCGGGGTCAGAGCCCTTCCCATGCGGGAAGGGATCCGACCCCGGGGTCGGCTGGTGGGGTCAGAGCCCTTTTCTTCGGAAAGGGATCCGACCCCGGCCCTTCCCTGCGGCAATCAGCCGTAGACCGGGTACTTGCGGCACTGCGCGCTGACGGCATCGCGCACGCGGGCGATGACGGCTTCATCGGCCGGGGCGTCGAGCACGTCGGCGATCCAGTTGGCCAGGTCCACGCAGTCCTGTTCGACATACCCGCGGGTGGTGACCGCCGGGGTGCCCAGGCGCAGGCCCGAGGTCACGAACGGCGAACGCGGGTCGTTCGGCACCGAGTTCTTGTTGACGGTGATGTGGGCCTTGCCCAGCGCGGCTTCCGCGTCCTTGCCGGACACGTCCTTGCCGATCATGTCCACCAGCATCAGGTGGTTCTGGGTACCGCCGGAAACGATCTTGTAGCCACGCGCGATGAGCGTGGTGGCCATCGCCTGGGCGTTCTTCACCACCTGCTGCTGGTAGGCCTTGAAGCCCGGCTCCAGCGCTTCCTTGAAGGCCACGGCCTTGCCGGCGATGACGTGCATCAGCGGACCGCCCTGGATGCCCGGGAACACGATCGACTGCAGCTTCTTGACCAGGTCTTCGTCAGCACCCTTGGCCACGATGATGCCGCCGCGCGGGCCGCGCAGGGTCTTGTGGGTGGTGGAGGTGACCACGTGCGCGTGTTCCAGCGGGCTGGGGTACACGCCGGCGGCGACCAGGCCGGCCACGTGGGCCATGTCCACGAACAGGTAGGCACCGACCTTGTCGGCGATGGCGCGGAAGCGCGCCCAGTCGATCACCTGCGAGTAGGCCGAGAAACCGGCCACGACCATCTTCGGCTTGTGCTCCAGGGCCAGGCGCTCGACTTCGTCGTAGTCGATCAGGCCCTGGTCGTTCACGCCGTACTGCACGGCATTGAACAGCTTGCCCGAGGCATTGACCTTGGCACCGTGGGTCAGGTGGCCGCCGTGGGCCAGGCTCATGCCCAGGATGGTGTCACCCGGCTGCAGCAGGGCGAAGTACACGGCCTGGTTGGCCTGCGAGCCGCTGTGCGGCTGCACGTTGGCATAGTCGGCGCCGAACAGCTGCTTCAGGCGGTCGATCGCCAGCTGCTCGGCGATATCCACGTATTCGCAGCCACCGTAGTAGCGCTTGCCCGGGTAGCCTTCGGCGTACTTGTTGGTCAGCTGGCTGCCCTGGGCTTCCATCACCGCCGGGCTGGTGTAGTTCTCGCTGGCGATCAGCTCGACGTGGTCTTCCTGGCGCTGGGTTTCGGCGGCGATGGCCTTGGCCAGTTCGGGATCGTAGGTTTCGATGCGGACGTCACGCGGGAACATCGGTCACTCCAGGCAGTAGGGGGACAGCGGGCCCGTAATTGTAAGCGCGCCGGGGGGCGGCGGCGACCGCGGCCAACGGGGCTTGGCGCGGCGTACATGGCATGATGTGCTGGCCCTGCTGCGTGCCGACGGGCGCCGGGGGCTCCGCGCGGCCCAACCACCCAATTCAAGGAAGCGTGACCGGCTTCCTTGCTATTTCATGATTTTTTGTTAAGCAACCTAAAGCCTGCCGATCTGCGGCCGATACGCCCTGTCCAAACAGGGGAAATCACGCGTGATCCATTCGTACCAGGCTTCGCCGGCAATGACGCTGGCTGTTCGTCGCACCACTGCTTCCACCCGCCGCCGTGCAGCCGGCGCCTCGCTGCTGGCGCTGGCCGTGGGTCTGGCCATGAGCGGCCAGGCGGCCGCGCAGGCCACGGTCATCACCGAGCGCGATCCTTCGGTACTGGACGGCACCTGGTTCGCGCCGGGCGGCTGGACCAACGGCACCCCGCAGCTGACCGTTGAAAACTACGCGTACATCGACAGCCCGATCCCGGTCGTGGTGGATGTACCCAACGCTGTGTCGTGGCGGATCGACGTCGGCCACGCCGGCAGCGGCGAACTGCTGATCCACGATGGCGGCATCCTGGAGAGCACGGCCATCTTCATCGCCACCCAGCCCGGCTCCACCGGCAAGGTGACCGTGACCGGTGCCGGATCGAAGTGGATCGGCAACAACAGCATTGGCGTGGGCCACTTCGGCAACGGCACGCTGGACGTGCTGGCCGGTGGTGAAGTGGACAATGCGCAGGGCACCTGGGTGGCCTCTGAACTGGGCAGCACCGGCGTACTGACCGTGGCCGATGCCGGTTCGCGCTTCGCGACCGATCTGATCCACGTGGGCGCACAGGGCGCGGGCACGGTGAACGTGCGCGCCGGCGGCAGCTTCGAGACCGGCGTGGCGCGCCTGGGCAGCTACGCCGCCGTGGCCCACGGCGAAGCACTGGTAACCGGTAGCGGTTCCAGCTGGTTGAACAACAGCGACCTGTTGATCGGCTTCACCGGCACCGGCCGCATGGTGGTTGAAGACGGCGCGACGCTGACCGTGCTGGGCAGCACCCAGCTGGCCCAGCAGCGCCACACCCCCGGCGTTTCCGATGCCGTGCTGGAACTGCGCGGCGCCGGCACGCACGCCAGCACCGGCTACATTGCCGTGGGCCAGAACGGCGTGGCCGAACTGAACGTGCTGGACGGCGCGCAGCTGACCGCCGGCGATGTGGGCGTGGGCGAAAACACGCTGGGCGACGGCACCTTCCGCCTGGCCGACGCAGGCAGTTCGGCCAGCATCGGCCGCCTGACCATTGGCAACTTCGGCACCGGCGCGGTGCAGGTGAGCGACGGTGCGGTACTGAACGTTGCCGGCGTGCTGGGCCTGGGCGGCGCCAGCGGCAGCAGCGGTTCGCTCACCATTGGCCCGCAGGGCACGCTGAACCTTGCCGGCGGGCAGATCTACCGTGGCGGCGGCAGCGCCAGCGTGCTCATCGACGACGGCACCCTGCACTTCACCAACACCGCCTTCACCAGCAACGTGGACATGCAGTTGAACGGCATTGCCACGCTGGACACCGACCAGGTCGATGCACTGTTCAGCGGCACCCTGACCGGTGCCGGCACGCTGCGCAAGATCGGCAGCGGCACCCTGACCAGCTACGCCGACAACCGCTACAACGGCGGCACCCTGGTGGAACAGGGCACGCTGGTGCTGGCCGGCAACGGCGCGATCCGCGGTTCGGTGGACGTGGCCTCGGGCGCGACGCTGAAGCTGCAGCGCAACGGCCATACCGTGTTCGCCAATGTGCTGTCCGGCGCCGGCGATGTGGTCAAGCTGGACGCGGGCCTGCTGACCCTGCTGGGCGACAGCAGTGGCTTTACCGGCACCACCCGCGTGCAGGCCGGTGCCATGGAAGTGCGCGGCAGCATCGGTGGCCTGGTCGACATGGCCGCCGGCACCGAACTGACCGGTACCGGTGAACTGGGCAACGTGATCATCCGCAGCAATGCCAGCCTGGCCCCGGGCGTGACCGGCGCCACCGGCAGCTACGACCTGCTGTCGATGACCGGCAACCTGCTGATGGAAAACGGCTCGCGCTACCTGCTGGATGTGGGCGCCGACGGCGGCAGTGACCGCGTACTGGTCGGTGGCACCGCCACCCTGCAGGGCGGCAACACGCTGGCCCTGGCCAGCAATGGCGAGTGGTCGCCGCGCACCCGCTACACGATCCTGAGCGCCGCACAGGGCGTGCAGGGCACGTTCTCGGGTGTCTCCACCACCCTCGCCTTCCTGAGCCCGACCCTGGACTACGACGCCAGCAACGTCTACCTGACCCTGGCCCGCAACGACATCGCGATGCCGGACATCGAACTGGCCTTCCCGGACGTTGTGGTGAATGACAACCAGAAGGCCGTGGCCGGCGCGGTGGAAGCGCTGGGCGATGGCAACGCGGTCTACGACGCAGTGGTGCGCCTGGACGTGGCCGACGTGGTGCCGGCGTTCGACAGCCTGTCCGGCGAGATCCATGCGGCCAACCGTGGCGCCCTGCTGCAGAACCGCTTTCTGCACGATGGCATTGACCGCCATCTGGATGGTGCGGCGATGGCCGGGCAGATCGCCCCGGGCGTGCGTGCGTGGGTGGCCGGCAGCAGCAGCCAGCGGCGCACCGATGCCAGCGCACAGAACGCCGGGCTGCGCAGCTCGCAGCACGGGCTGATGGCCGGTGCCGGCTGGATGTCCGGCGATGCACTGGAACTGGGCGTGGCCGCAGGCCAGCAGCAGCTGGTCAGCCGCCTGGCCCAGCGCGATGCACGCGCCGAGACCGACAGCACCGAGTACGGCGTGTACGGCCAGTACCGCTGGCAGGGCCTGAGCCTGCGTGCTGGCGTCAGCCGCGCCGACTACCGCACCGACAGCACCCGCACCGCGCAGGTGGGCAGCACGCTGTCCGAAGGCCTGGCCGCGCGCGAAGACGCCACCGGCACCACCGCCTTCCTGCGTGCTGGCTGGACCTTCGGTGGGCCGCGCCTGCAGCTGACCCCGGAACTGGAGCTGGCACAGGTGCGCCTGCGCAGCGACGGCAGCCAGGAACACGGCGGCCACAGCGCGCTGCAGCTGGATGGTGAAACCGCCCGCTACCGCACCGGCCTGGCTGCGCTGCGCGCGGACTGGGACATCAGCGGTGGCCAGCGTGACCGTGCGGCACTGACCGCACGCGTGGGCTGGCAGGTGGCCGGCGGTGATCGCCTGCCGCAGGTCGCGGCGCGCTTCGTGGAAGGTACGCAGGACTTCGGCATTGCCGCCGCACCGCTGGCCCGCCGCAGTGCGCTGGCCCAGCTGGGCGTGGCGGTCAGCCCGACCGACAACAGCCGCCTGTCGCTGCAGATGCAGGGGCAGCGCGGTGATGGCCAGCGCGATGTCGGCGCACAGCTGGATCTGTCGGTGGCGTTCTAAGTACTGAAAGGGGTCGGAGCCTTTTCCGCTGGAAAAGGGTCCGACCCCGTGATGGTGGGGTCTGAGCCCTTCCTTGCGGAAGGGATCCGACCCCTGGCTGGTGGGGTCGGACTCCTTCCCGCAGGGAAGGGCTCCGACCCCGTTGCTGCATCAGCGGTTGTTGATGATGTAGTCGGCGATGATGCCGGTGGCCACGGCCACCAGCAGCATGTTGCCGCGGTCGTCGCGGATCCAGTGGTGGCCGTACGGCGGGCGACGCAGGTGGTAACGCGGGTAATCGTTCACCACGTAGATCGGGCCACGGTAGTAATCGCGGTAGCGGTGCCCACGCTGCCAACCGTAGCCCGGGCCCGGGCCATAGCCGGGGCGGTAGACCACGCGCGGCGGCGGCGCCGGGTGGTAATAGCGGCGGTCGTGGTCGCGGTTCCAGTCGCGGCGGGCATCGCGGCGATCACGTTCGTAGTCGCGACGGGCCTCGCGGACGTCGCGGCGGTACTCGCGACGGTCGTCGCGGCGGTCTTCGCGCCACTCGCGGCGGTCACGGTGGTCGTTGTCGGCAAACGCCGGGGCGACCGCGCCAAGGGCCAGAACAGAGGCCACGGCTCCGGCCATGATTCGGTTGATGCGCATGAGAAACCTCTGCTCGGGTGGGTGGTGAGGCCAATCTTGCGCATTGCGTCTGAACGGATATTGGCTGGAAACGGTTCCGATTCGCAGGATGTGACGCAGTATTCAGGCAGCGGCCAGCCCCGGGGGCCAAGGGCGGCGCGGGGAACAGGCGGTTCCGGCTATAATTGGCGGTATTCCATTTCAGTCTGTGCCCGCTGTCGTCCGGGATCTTCCCGCTGACGGACGGGTGCAGGGCCGCGCCCCTACGGAGACCTCATGTCCTCGCAATACATCTACACCATGAACCGCGTGTCCAAGGTGGTCCCGCCCAAGCGGCAGATCATCAAGGACATCTCGCTGTCCTTCTTCCCGGGCGCGAAGATCGGCCTGCTGGGCCTGAACGGCGCCGGCAAGTCCACCGTGCTGAAGATCATGGCCGGCGTGGACACCGATTTCGAGGGCGAAGCCCGCCCGCAGCCGGGCATCAAGGTCGGCTACCTGGCGCAGGAACCGGAACTGGACCCGACCAAGACCGTGCGTGAAGCGGTGGAGGAAGGCGTGGGCGAAGTGCTGCAGGCCCAGGCCGCGCTGGAAGCGGTGTACGCCGCCTACGCCGAGGAAGGCGCCGACTTCGACGCATTGGCCAAGGAACAGGAGCGCCTGGAGGCGATCCTGGCCGCCGGCGACGCGCACACCCTGGAAAACCAGCTGGACGTGGCCGCCGATGCGCTGCGCCTGCCGCCGTGGGATGCCATCGTGGGCAAGCTGTCCGGTGGTGAAAAGCGCCGCGTGGCGCTGTGCCGCCTGCTGCTGCAGAAGCCGGACATGCTGCTGCTCGACGAACCGACCAACCACCTGGACGCCGAGTCGGTGGAATGGCTGGAACAGTTCCTGGCGCGCTACACCGGCACCGTGGTGGCCGTCACCCATGATCGCTACTTCCTGGACAACGCCGCCGAGTGGATCCTGGAACTGGACCGCGGCCGCGGCATTCCGTGGAAGGGCAACTACACCGACTGGCTGACCCAGAAGGATGAGCGCCTGAAGCAGGAAGACAACCAGGAAAAGGCTCGCCAGAAGGCGATCCAGAAGGAACTGGAGTGGTCGCGCCAGAATGCCAAGGGCGGCCGCACCAAGGGCAAGGCCCGTCTGGCCCGCCTGGAAGAGCTGCAGTCGGTCGATTACCAGAAGCGCAACGAGACCAATGAAATCTTCATCCCGCCGGGCGAGCGCCTGGGCAATGCGGTGATGGAGTTCAAGAACGTCTCCAAGAAGTTCGGCGACCGCCTGCTGTTCGACGACCTGAGCTTCCTGGTGCCGGCCGGCGCCATCGTCGGCATCATCGGCCCCAACGGTGCCGGTAAGTCGACCCTGTTCAAGATGATCACCGGCCAGGAAAAGCCGGATTCGGGCGAGATCGTGGTCGGCCCGACCGTGAAGCTGTCCTACGTGGACCAGAGCCGCGACGCGCTGGAAGGCAACCACAACGTCTTCCAGGAAATCGCTGGCGGCCTGGACATCCTCAACATCAACGGCATCGAGATCCAGTCGCGCGCCTACATCGGCCGCTTCAACTTCAAGGGCCAGGACCAGCAGAAGATGGTCGGTTCGCTGTCCGGTGGTGAGCGTGGCCGCCTGCACATGGCCAAGACCCTGCTGCAGGGTGGCAACGTGCTGCTGCTCGACGAACCGTCCAACGACCTGGACATCGAAACCCTGCGTGCGCTGGAAGATGCGCTGCTGGAATTCCCGGGCAACACCTTCGTCATTTCGCATGACCGCTGGTTCCTGGATCGCATCGCCACGCACATCCTGGCGTTCGAAGGCGATTCGCACGTGGAGTTCTTCCAGGGCAACTACCGCGAGTACGAAGAAGACAAGCGCCGCCGCATGGGCGACGACGCCGCGCCGAAGCGCCTGCGCTTCAAGGCGCTGAAGTAAGGCAACCGGAAAGGCCGCGCTCGCGCGGCCTTTCTGCATTCTGGTAGGTCACCACCGTTGGTGGTGACACCCAATTGTTGTGAGAACCCCCATGTCCCTGTTCGAACGCCTGTTCCAGCTGCAGCAGCACGGCACCACCGTGCGCACCGAGCTGCTGGCCGGTGTCACCACCTTCCTGACGATGTCCTACATCGTCTTCGTCAACCCGGAAATCCTGGGAACCACGGGCATGGATGCCGGCGCGGTGTTCGTTGCCACCTGCCTGGCGGCGGCGCTGGGTTCGGCAGTGATGGCGCTGGCCGCCAACTTCCCGGTGGGCATGGCGCCGGGCATGGGCCTGAACGCGTTCTTTGCCTTCACCGTGGTCGGTGCCGCCGGCCTGCCGTGGCAGCAGGCGCTGGCAGCGGTGTTCATTTCCGGGCTGGTGTTCCTGGTGTTGTCGCTGACCGGCGTGCGCGCTTGGCTGGTGGCCGGCATTCCGTCGTCGCTGCGCTCGGCCATCGTGGCCGGCATCGGTCTGTTCCTGGCGATCATCGCGCTGCAGAAATCGGGCGTGATCATTGCCAACGAAGACACCCTGGTTGCACTGGGCCCGCTGAACACCGCGCCGCCGTTGCTGGCTCTGGGCGGCTTCCTGTTGATTGCGATCCTGGAAGCACGCCGCGTGCGCGGTGCGATCCTGATCGGCATCCTGGCGGTGACCGCCGTGGCGTGGGCGCTGGGCGATGTGCAGTTCAAGGGGCTGGTGTCTTTGCCGCCCAGCCTGGCCCCCACCTTCCTGCAGCTGGATCTTCCCGGCCTGCTGCACCATGACGGCGGCGCCCCGATCGCGGTGCTGCTGCAGGTGGTGCTGGTGTTCGTGCTGGTGGAAGTGTTCGATGCCACCGGCACGCTGTACGGCGTGGTCGGGCGTGCGGGCCTGCTGAAGCTGCCGGGCGCGCAGAAGCGCTTCGGCCGCGCGTTGCTGGCCGACAGCACGGCAATCGTGGCGGGCTCGCTGCTGGGCACCAGCAGCACCACCGCCTTCGCCGAAAGCGCCTCGGGCGTGCAGGTGGGCGGCCGCACCGGCCTGACCGCGCTGGTGGTGTCGGCGCTGTTCCTGGCCGCGCTGCTGTTCTCGCCGTTGGCGGCGATGGTACCCGGCTATGCCACCGCACCCGCCCTGCTGTTCGTGGCCGGGCTGATGCTGCGCGAGCTGGTGGAAGTGGACTGGAGCGATCTGACCGAATCGGTGCCGGCGGCGTTGTGTGCGCTGGCCATGCCGTTTACCTACTCCATCGCCAATGGCCTGGCCTTTGGTTTCATTGCCTATGCCGCGCTGAAGGCCGGTACCGGGCGCTGGCGCGAGGTGCACCCGGCGGTGTGGCTGGTGGCGGTGCTGTTCGTGCTGCGCTACGCGTTGGAATGACCGTTGAATGGGGTCAGAGCCCGTTGCTGCGCAACGGGATCCGACCCCGTCGGCTGTAGTTGGGGTCAGAGCCCGTTGCTGCGCAACGGGATCCGACCCCGTCGATTGCGGCTGGGGTCAGATCCCTTTGCAGCGCAAAGGGCTCTGACCCCGCGTTTGAACCACTACCAACGCGGCTGCATGCGGCCGTCGGCGGCGAAGCGCCAGCGCCCTTCCATCCAGCCGCGGCCGAACAGGGTAAGCATCTGCGTGTAATAGGCAGGCTCGGCGCTGCGTTGCTGTTCCGCCGTTGGCAGGCTGGCCATCAACGCCTGCACCTGCTGCGTTTCGCCCTGCGCCTGCAGATACGGCAGCAGCGCGGCACGGAACCCGTAGTTGCCTTCGCCCTGCCCTTGCCCGCTGCGGGTATCCACCTTTTCCCACATCGCGCCGCCGCTGCGCAGGCGCTGCAGCGGGCCAGACAGCACCTGCAGCTGCGGTCGGAACAGCGGGTCGCGCGCGGCGGTCATGCCTGCCCAGGCGTAACAGCGGATGGCATCGTAGCCGCCCACCGCGCCCTTCACCGGGTCCACCACGAACGCGCCCTTGCGCCAGGCCGCCCAATCCGGCGCAAAGCCGTGCGGGCTGGTCTGCTGCAGCAAGGCCACCGTGTTGCGGGCCAGCGCCTGCCACGGGCCCTGCTTATCCACGGCGGCGAAGCGCCGCAGCAGCGGCAACGGCAGATAGCTGGGATTGACCCGCGTGGCATCGTCTTCGATGAACCCCTGCGGGCCCGGCAGCAGCATCGGCCCCAGCCCGTCCAGTTCGACGATTTCGCGCGCACGGACCTGCGCCAGCATGCCGGCGGCGATCACCTGCAATGCCGGGCGCCGCCACAACCGCGCGCCTTCCAGCAGCGCGTAGGCCAGCCACACATCGGAATCGGAGGCGGGGTTGTCGTCCAGCACGCGCCAAGCGCCCTTGCCATCGCGCCCCCACAGCCAGGCCGGCAGGCGCGCGCCCATGTCACCGCCGGCCAGGTTGTCCTGGGTCCAGCCCAGCACCCGGTCGAACAAGGCCTGGTCGTTGTCCACCAGGGCAAAGAACAGTGCATAGGACTGCCCTTCGGACGTGGTGCGCTGGTCGTCCTGGCTGCGGTCGATCATGCGCCCGTCGCGGCTCAGGCTGCTGGCCTGCAGCACCTGCCAGGCCGGCCAGCGCGGCGCGGTCTGTGCCTGCGCGCCCACGTGGGCGAGCAGCGGCAGGGTCGCGGCCACCTGCAGCAGGCGGCGGCGCTGCGGATCAGCGGAATTCGCCATAGGGCACCAGCGGGGACACCGGCAACGGCAGGTTGCCCTGCCACGGCTCCAGCGTATAGCGCAGATAGAGCTGGAAGGTGTTCGGCGAGAAATCGCGGCTGCGCTGCAGCGTACCGGCCGCGCCCAGTACGAAGTGGTCGCCCAGGCGCCGTTCCACCGCCGCGTACAGGCGCGAGCCGGTACCGCTGCTGCGACCACTGCTGGTGTACAGGCCATCCGGGTCGAGCGTGAGCGGGCCGTACTGCGGCTCCAGCTGGGCGATCACCCGCTCGATCAGGGCCTGTTCGGGATAGCGGCTGATGGACGCGGTGCGCGCACTGGACACGCTGAAGGACGCATCTACGCGCAGCGACCAGTTGTCGCTGCGCCAGGCGAAGCTGGCGGGCAGGCTGAGCGAGGCGTAGCGCTGCGGGCTGTAGTAACCGCCCTGCCCCAGCGAATAACCGCCCAGGTCTTTCTGGTAACGCCAATACATGGCCGTGGTGCCCACGTCCAGGCGCATGTCCGGCCGCTGGATCAGCTTGTGGTACCACCCGGCCATCGCCCGCGCGCGGGTGTTGTCTTCCACGTTGCGGCCGGTCAGGCGGTGCCAGCTCCAGTTCGACCAGATGCCGTTGCGGCCACCTTCGTCGTAGCCCAGGCTGAAGGTCACGCCATTGGCGGTGACCCCGCCCCAGGCAATGCCACTGCGCGGATCCACCGCGCCGGCCTGGGACAGCAGTGAATTGGTCATCGGCCGGCGCGACACCGTGGCGCCCCAGCCCAGCCGGCCCAGGTCACCGTTCAAGGTGACTCCACCCAACCAGTTGCCCACCACGTAGTTGGACGGGGTGTGGCCCAGGTCGATGTTCCAGCGGTCGTCCAGCGTGCGCCAGCCCACCGCGAAACCGGCACCGGAATTGCGCCGCTGGTGCACGTAGCGGCTGCAACCTGGCGCGCGCAGCGCCGTGCCATCGGCCTGCAGCAGATCCAGATCGCAACTGCCAAAATCTTCGTCGAAGGTGCCATCGTCGCCAGTCTGGAACCGGCCCGCATCGAAGTGCACCTGCTCGATGCGCGCCCAACCCAGGCCACCGGCAAACGGTGCATCCAGATGGGCGATGCGGGTGTCACGCGAGAGCCGTGACAGGCCCGGCGTGCCGTCGCTGCGGCGGCCGGAATCCTGCATCACTGTCAGCGTCGGGTTCTGCTGCTGGTACAGCGTGTCCACATCGCTGCGCAGGCTGCTGCGCAGCCAATCATCGCCCTCGGTCTGGCGGCTGGCCAGGGTGAGCGCGCGGTTGTCGCGCGGCGCGGCCTGCGCCGGGGCCAGCAGGCCGTTGTCGGCCATCGCCTGGGCGTACATGTCCAGCGCTTGCTCGGGATCATCGGCGCGCACCAGCCGCGCCGCATCGCGCCAGGACTGCGCATCGGCTTCGGTCTTGCGCGCCAGCAGCCCGCGCAGGATCTGCAGCGCGCGCGCATTTTCATGCAGATCGGTCCAGATGCCGGCCAACTGCCGCTGCTGGCCCAGTGCATCGTCGGCCACCTGCGGTGGCGCGTCGTGCATCTGCTGGCGCGCACGCGGCAGATCGCCCTGCGCGATCCACGCCTGCACCTGGCCCAACTGGGCATCCACGTTGTCCGGTTGCGCGGCCAGCACCTGCTGGTAGTAATGCAGTGCCTGTGCCGCATCGCCGCGCAGGCGCGCCCATTCGGCCAGCAGCAGGTCGTTGTCGGCGCTGGGGGGTTGCTGCTGCAGCAATGCGATGGCTTCCGGCTCGCGGCCCTGCGCGCGCAGCTCCCACAGGTGTTCCACCAGTTGCTGCCGCTGCAGGCGCTGCGACAGCGCATGCATGTCATCGTCCCAGCGCTCGCGCGGCACGCTGTCCAGCACCGCCAGCGCCTGCGGCAGGCGGTCGCTGCCGGACAGGTACAAGGCCTGCGCATAGCGCGCTTCGCTGCTGTCATTGCGCGCGGCCATGTCGGCCACCACCGCATCGGCGTCGTCGTCGCGACCGGCGCTGCGCAGTTCATTGCCCAATGCATAGGCCAGCCACGCATCGCCGGGCAGTTCCTGGCGCAACTGCTGGCCCAGGCTTATTGCAGTGACGGCATCGCCGGCGGCCAGCGCCTGTTCGCGGCGCTCGCGCAGCCGGCTGATCTGCAGTTGCCGCAGATCTTCGGCATACAGCTTCTGCTGCGCGGCCGGCAGCGAATGAATGAAGCTTTCCAGCCGCTGCGGATCGGTGCGCCCGTACAACTGCACCAGCTTGCGGATCACATTGGCATCGCGCGGGGCGCGGCGCTGCGCGGCCAGCAGCAGGCGTTCGGCGCCGGCGTCGTCGCCACGGGCCACGGCCACGTCCACCAGCCCCAGCTGTGCATTGATCTCACCGGGTTGCTGGCGGCGCGCACGCTCGTACAGCGCCTGCGCCTGGTCCACGTTGCCACTGGCCAGTGCCGCTTCGGCCTGGTCCAGCAGCAGCCAGTAACGCGTACTGGCCAGCAGGTCGGTCCACTTGTCGGTGCTGTCACCGGCCGGCGTGGCCTGCACCGCACGCTGGAAATAGCTGATAGCCTGTTCGCGGCGCCCCTGCCGCATTACCGCCATGCCCAGGCCGCCCAGGAAATCGGCTTCGCGCGGATAGCCACGCAAGGCCTGCAGGAAGGCCCGCTCGGCCTCGGCATTGCGCTCGCGATCCAGCAACTGCTGGCCGCGCAGGCCGGCACGCCAGGCCGGGTCGCTCACCCGCTTGTGCTGGTCGGCATAGCGCTCGCGCACCAGCGCGATGTCATTGAAATTCGGATTGCGGGTGATGAAGGCCTGCAGCCGGCGTACGTTGGCATCATCGGCCGGCTGGTCCTGCAGGAAGTCCCATTCGGCGTCGGCGGCCAGCGTGCGCGCTTCGGGGTTGCGCCCCATGCGCTCGAGCGCGGCCAGCGCTTCGGCATCGCGGCCGGCGGCGAACAACAGCTGCGACAACGTCTGCAGCAGCGCGGTGTTGCCGGGGTAACTGCGATCCAGCGCGCTCAGCTCGCGGATCGCCAGCGCGCGGCCATCGGCCTGCGCGCCACGCAGGCGCCAGTACTCCAGGCCCAACTGCAGCCCGGGCGGATCGTCATTGAACAGGCGGCGATAGATCACCAGTGCTTCGTCGCTGCGGCCACCGGCGGCGAACAACCGCGCCTGCTGCAGGTCCTGCTGCAGATCGCCGCGGTAGGCCCGCCACAGGCGCTCGCCGGCGACCAGTTCGCGGCTGCCCGCCCCCAGCTGGCGCAGGCGCTGCAGGGTGGCATCGGCGTCGGCCATCTTCTGCTGCGACAGCTGCACTTCCAGGATCGCCAACAGCGTGCTGCGGTCATCCGGGGCCAGCATGCGCAGCCGCGCCAGTGCATCTTCGATCAGGCCCTGGCGGCCGCTGGCTTCGCCGATGCGCACCTGTTCCAACAGCCATTGCCGCTGCTCGGCCACCGTGCCGCCCGGCGTGGCCGGCAGCGCCTGCGCCTGGCACGCGCCAACGCCGGCCAGGCCCAGCAGGACCAGGCCGGAGGCGGCGACCAGCGGATGCCGCGCCCGTGCCATCAGTGGTCCGGGCCCAACCGCTTGGCAGCCACCCAGCGCAGCGTGCGCCACAGCAGGAAGGCGACCATCAGCACCACCACCGTGGCCAGCACCGCCAGCAACGCCGGGTGGTCGGCCAGGTGGTACCAGAGCAGCAACCACCACGGCAGCGAGCCGACGTAGTAGTGCTCGCCCACGAACTGGCTGTGGATGCCGGAGGTGCGCAGGATCGCCACCGAACCGGCGATGGCCTGGCGCTTGCCGGTGTCACTGAGCGCCTCGTCCAGCAGGCCGTAGTCGGCCGCGCCACTGGCCGCCAGCGAGACGATGCTGCGCTGCGCGTGGTGGGGCGACTGCAGGCCGACGATGGCGGCGAACGGTGCATCGGCGGTCACCGCCACTTCGGTCACCGCCGGGTCGCCCTGGCGGCTGCCACGGCGGGCCTGTTCCATCGCCTGCTGCGGCGACGGCGACTGGCCGTTCAACAGGCGCGTGCGCTGGGCGTCGATCAGCAGCGAAAGCTGGTCGCTGCCGCGCAGCTCATCGGGCAGTGCGCCCAGCATCAACAGGTCCGCATCCAACGTGCTGGCCTGCTTCCAATCGTTGGACAGGCGCAGCCCGTAGGCGGGGTAACCGGTCTGCACGCCCAGCCCGCCCACCAGGTTCAGCAGCAGGGTCGCCTGCGCTTCGCTGGTCTGCGCCGGCACCAGCACCACCGTTTCAGACAGATCGGCCATGCGGGTGAACGGGAAACCGCTGAGTGCGAACGCGGACAGGTCCGGCAGGCCCATGTAGTGGTGGAAGCCGGAGAAATCGATGGTCGAATCTTCTTCAATCGCCGCCTGCAGGTTCGGCGGCAGCACGGTCTGGCAATGGTCACGCTGGGCGCTGCCCATCACGCTGGCGAAGTTGAAATCGAAGCGCAGCTGGTTGCGGTCGCCCAGCTTCAACGACGGAATCAGCAGGCGCCCCGCGTCGGCACCGGCGTCACCGGCCAGTACCGGCAGGCGGATTTCTTCCAGGCCCTGCTTGCCGTTGCGGCGCACCAGCGGGAAGCTGGAAATGAACTGATCGTTGATGGCCACGCCCAACCGCGATTCGTCGCTGCCGAACGGCGGCGTGTAGCGGTAGCGCAGGTTCAGCGGAATGCCCTGGTTGCGCCAGATGAACAGATCCGGCGGCAGGTTGAGGTTGACCGTGATCGGCTGCGGAGCCACGCCGTTGGCATGCAGCTGCTGCGGGTAATCCAGCAGTTCACCCAGGCGCACGGCACGGTCGGTGCGCACCCAGTTGGGCGCGTCGTACGGCTTGCGCGGGGCCAGTGGCTTGATCTGGTCGATCGCCACCCGCTTGCCGCGGAACAGCACGTTGCCCGCCGCCATCGCCGCCACGGCCTTCTGCAGATCCTCGTCGTTGCGGCCCAGCACCAGCAGCAGCTTGCGCTGCGGATCGTCCGGCAGCGCCATCAGTTCCACCACCGGCCCCTGCACCGGCGCGTGGTTGGCGATCACCGGCGGGAACTTGCCGTTCACTGCCAGCACCACGGCATGGCCCTTGTCCGGCAGCGCACCGAAGCTGACCGGGAAGCGCGCCTGCCGCCACCAGCCGGCCAGGCTGCCGAAGTAGGACGCCATGATGGCGCCGACACGCTGCTGCGCCAGGGTCGGCGCGGTGCCGTAGACCACCGGCAGTTCCAGCCGCGCGGTGTCGCGCGGGTCGAAGAACGGCAGCGGGAAGTTGGCCAGATCGTCCTGCATGGCCAGCGGCTGGCCGCCCAGGCGCAGCGTGCTGTTGCTCGATACATTCACCCACAGCGAGCTGTGCGTGGGCTCTTCGCAGATATCGGTGTAGTGGCCGACGAACTCCAGCCGCACCTGGTTGAAATCGGCGATCAGCCGCGCGTCCAGCGGCAGCTTGGCCTGCACCGGGCGCCCCAGCTGGTCGTTGCTGATCGGCACCACGCCCATCATCGCGTCATTCAGATACACCCGCAGGTGCGACAGCGTCGGCAGCAGCGACGGCGACGGGGTGAAGCTCAGGTCCAGCTCGGCTTCGCGTGCCAGGCGATCGCGGCGCACCTGGAATTCCAGTGTGGTGGTGTTGCGCACGCCCGACAGCAGCACATCCTGGCGGCGGCCCAGCTCGGCAAACGTGCTTTCGCGCTGCCACGGCCAGGCGCTGCCCGCCCAGGTTTCGGCCTGCGCCGGTTCCGGCCGCGGCGCGGGCACCACGGCGGCATTCACCGGCGTGGGTACGGCCACCTGCGCCGGTGCGGTGTCAGGCGTGGACCCGGTGGTCGCGGGCAGGCGGGCCGGCGCGGGGGCACTGTTGCCCGAAGCAACCGGCAGGGCCAGCAGCGGCAGCAGCAGCCAGCGCAGAGGAGAGGAAATGCTCATGGACGAAGCCCTGGGTCAGCGGCTGGGTCAGCCGGGTGGGAGGGAAGCGGACGTTGCGGAGCGAAACTGGCCATCCAGCGCAGCAGGCGCCGGCTCCAGTGCACGGGCCGGTCGAGGTCGAACGGGGCGAAATCGCCCATCCGCCGGTAACCCCGCCAGCCCAGCACCAGCACGCTCCACAGGCTGCGCGGCAGGCTCTTGGGCTGGTAGCCGGCATGCCAGTCAAGCCAGGCATCGGCACGGGCGAAGGTGCACTGGGCGAATTCCACGCGCTGGCGTTCGCTGTCGAACTGCAGCAGCAGGCCCAGGCGGTGGCCCATGGTGCGCTGCACGCGTGCGGGGAACGCAAACTCACGGCGGCCACGGCCCAACAGCACGTGTACCCGCGCGCCTTCGGCCAGGCCGGGGTCGTTGCCCAGCTCCACGCCCACGCCGTCGTTGGAATAGTCCTGCAGCACGCCGCGCAGGCGGCGCCCATCGGGTACCTGCAGGGCCATCGGCAGGTGCGTGGTGACGCGGTGGGTGCGCCGCACCTGCTGCACTTCGGCGGCCACCGCCAGCGCACCGCCGATGATCAGCAGGTTGTACAGCACCCACAGCGAACTGACGATCACCGTGCCGCGCTCATCGGCCGGGCCGTGCATGAAGCGCCAGACCGCGAAGCACAGGCCGGCCACGTTCAGCAGCGCCAGCACCAGGTACGGCCGTGCCACGCGCCAGTCGAAGCGGTCACCATCCTGGGTGCCGCCCTTGTCGGTCACGTTGAACTTGCCGCGGCCGGGGCTGAACAAGGCCACCGTGGTGGGCCGCGCGATGTACCAGGCCAGCACGGTCTCGTACACCTCGCCCCAGAACGGGCGGCGGTATTTGCCCTGGATGCGCGCGTTGGTCAGGCTGGCATGGGCCATGTGCGGCACCACGAACAGCAGGATGGCCAGTGCCGGCGCATAGATGATGTAGACGTGCAGCAGCAGGAACGCCAGCGGCGCGGTCAGGAACACCAGGCGCGGAATGCCGGCCAGGAAGTGCAGCATGGCGTTGGCATAGCAGAACCGCTGGAACAGGCTCAGGCCCTTGCCGATCAGCGGATTGTCGATGCGGAAGATCTGCACCATGCCGCGTGCCCAGCGGATGCGCTGGTTCACGTGCGCGCCCAGGCTGTCGGTGGCCAGGCCCGCCGCCTGCGGAATGCGCAGGTAGGCCGAGTTCCAGCCATTGCGGTGCAGCCGCAGCGCGGTGTGCGCATCTTCGGTGACGGTTTCGGTGGCGAAGCCGCCAATGGCATCGATCGCCTCGCGGCGGATGACCGCGCACGAGCCGCAGAAGAAGGCGGCGTTCCACAGGTCGTTGCCGTCCTGCACCAGGCCGTAGAACAGCTCGCCTTCGTTGGGATCGCTGCGGAACACCTGCAGGTTGCGTTCGAACGGGTCGGCCGAGAAGAAGTGGTGCGGGGTCTGCACCAGCGCCAGTTTCGGGTCGCGACCGAACCAGCCGCAGGTGACCTGCAGGAACGAACGCACCGGCAGGTGGTCGCAGTCGAAGATGGCCACCAGCTCACCGTCGATCAGGGTCAGCGCATGGTTCAGGTTGCCGGCCTTGGCGTGGCGATTGTCGGTGCGGGTGATGTAGTTCACCCCGGTCTGTTCGGCAAATGCGCGGAATTCCTCGCGCTTACCGTCGTCCAGGATATGGATGCGCAGCTTGTCGGCCGGCCAGTCCAGGCCCATGGCGGCGTAGACCGTATGCCGCACCAGCGACAGGTCTTCGTTGTAGGTGGGAATGAGCACATCGACGGTGGGCCACTGCCGCACGTCGGCCGGCAGCGGCGCCGGGCGCCGTCGCAGGGGCCAGGCCACCTGCACGTAGCCCAGCATCAGCACCAGCCAGGAATAGGTTTCGGCGGCCAGCAGGATCAGGCCACAGACCAGGTCGAAGGTGCTGTTCCAGTTCAACGTGGCGGTGTAGCGCCACCACAGGTAACGGCAGGACACGGTGATCGACAGCACCACCAGCACCAGGGTGGCGTAGCGCCCCTGCATGCGCCGCACCAGCAAGGCGATGGCCCACAGCAGCAGCACGAACACGAACTGCGCCAGGTAGCTGAAGGGCTGGGTGACGCACAGCAGCGCCAGGCCCAGGGTGGCAACACCGATGGCGGCCGTCGCCCAGCGCCGCGCGCGCGGCGACAGGGCGCGCACGCGCTCGCCGGCCCAGGCCATGAACCGGCTGTTCCACACATCCTTGGGGGCATCGCGCATGGTGCGCAGGTAGCGCACGTGGCCGCGACCGGCCGCGCCGCGCAGTTCGGCGATGCGCTGCTGGCGTGCGCGCGCCAGCCGCTGCCGGCGCAGCGATCGGCGCGGCACCAGGCGCACCACCGACAGCCACAGCGCCTGCACCAGCAGACGGATCGGATCACCCGGGCGCCAGCGGCGGTCGCCCTGCAGCTGCGGGAACGCGGCACGCAGCCGCGGTGCCAGGCCCTGCCAGGCGGGTCCTTCCAGGCGCAGCAGCGCCCAGCCCAGGGCCTGCAGCAGCCACAGCACCGCGCGGGTCGGCCAGGCCGCATGCACGCGGTGGCGCAGCCGCCCCCAGTCCAGGTAATAGACCCGCTGGCTCATCATCGCCGGCCAGCCTCCGCCCGTTGCAGGCGCGCCGCTTCCGCCAGGCACCACAGGGCCAGCCCCTGCACATCGGCGGCGGCCAGCGAATCGGCTGCGTGCTGGCCCAACGGCTGCTTGCTGGCCAGCGCCGCCGGCACCTGCGCATCCTCGTGCAGCGGCTGCGGCAGCAGGCCGGCGCCATAGCTGTGCAGCCACAGCTGCATCAGGTCGCGCTGCACCTGCACGGCCGGGTCGTAGCGGTTCACCAGCAGGCGCCGGTCATCCTCGCGCTGGCGGTGCAGCTGCACGTGGCTGGCCGGGTCCACGCAGGCCAGCCGCAACGGCAGGCGGCACCCACCGTAGGAATTGATGGCCGCCACATGCGCGGGCAGGCGCTGCGGCAGATCGAACAGCACGCAGTCGAACTGTGCCGACAGCGTGGGCAGGCGCTCGGCCCAGGTCTGCGGCGCTGCCGCCAACGCGTGCTCCAGCTGCAGGGCTTCGCTGGCATCGACCTGGCCATAGGGCAGCACGGCCAGCCCGGGCGCGCAGGCAAATGCCGCCGCGCGCCAGTCGGCGCCGTCCAGCTGGGCGCGGGCCCAGCCGGCGCGCTCGCCGGCGGCCAGGCCCAGGTGCAGGCCCAGCATCTGGTCCGGACTCATTTCCACCAGCAGTACACGCTGGCCCTGCGCATACAGGGCCTGGCCCAGTGCCGCCAGCACCGTGGTCACCCCGGTGCCGCCGCGCACGCCCTGCAGTGACAGGGTCAACGTCATGGCAGGCGCTCCAGCTCGGCCAGCAGCGGCCAGCGCGCCAGTGCCTGGGCGCGTTCGTTGTTCGCGGAAAAATCCACGTACCGCATGTCCGGCATCGCCAGGCTGCGGCGCAGCAGGTCGATGTCGTCCTCTTCCACCGACAGGGTGGCAGGCACCGCCAGGATGTCGGCCATCAGCGCTTGTCCTCCGGGTAGGGGCTCCAGGTCTGGCTGCCCTGCAGCTGCAGCCACGGCTTGCCGTCGTAATCGATGACCTTGGCGCCTTCGTTTTCCGAAACCGAGGGGGTCTGCGGCAGGCCCTGCAGCAGGCTGTTCCAGTCCCGATCAGCCGGCGGCGACTGCGCATTCAACGCGTACACGCGCGACACCAGTTCGGAAATGGCGAGGAAACTGCTGGGTTCGGGCACGTGGCGCGGGCCACCGGCGGCCGGTGCGCCCATGCCGACCAGCTTCACCCCCACCGGCACATGGGTGATGGACGGGCTGGGAATCTCGCGCATGCCCGGAATCTGCATGCGATCGCCGTGCAGCGCTGCGCCGTGCTCGGGCACGACCACGATCATCGCGCGGCGCCCGCTCTTTTCCACCGCATCGACGAAACCGGCCATGTCGCCCAGCACCATGTTCGCGCGCGCCTTGTAATCGGCGGCGGCGGCACGGCCATCGGCGCCGACGATGCGGTTGCCGTCGTGCAGCGAGATGGTGTTGTAGAACAGGGCCACCTGCGGGCTGGATTCGGCCTGGCGCTGTTTCAGCCAGCCCATCAGCACGTCGCCATCGCGGCGCAGCGGCGACTTGTCGAACGCCACCAGCGCGCGCGGGAAGCCGCTGATATCCATCGGCTTGGCCTGCAGGCCACCGTAGCGCGACAGTTCACCGATGAAATCATCGAAGTGGCCGTCGTGGTTCATCGCCAGTTCGCTCTGGAAGCCCAGCCGCTGCAGGTTGGAGAACAACTGGCATTCGGCCGGCACCGGGTCGAACAGCGCGGTATGCGAGGTCTGGCCGCAGCTGGCGCGCAGCAGGCGGATCGCCGCCGGGCCGCTGTAGGCGGTGGCCGAATTGAAATCGTCGAACACCACGTCCATGTGGTCCAGCAGGTTGTTCTGGCGCAGGCCAACTTCATCCAGATCGCTCCAGGCCAGCGAGCAGATGTTGAGGATGATGACGTCGAACGGTGCACCGCTGGCCGGCGCCGGGAACGTGGTCTCCAGCGTGGCCTGCTGCTGGTAGAAGCTGGCCAGCCAGGCGTTGAGCGTATCGTTGCTGGCCGGTGCCAGCGCGCGCGTGGCTGCGCCGCCGGTGCCGGTGGCCGCCACGGCCTGCCCCTGCCCCCAACCCCAGCCCGCCGGCAATGGCAGGGCCAGCACGGCCATGCCGAGCATGCCCAGCACGCTCAGCGTGGTCACCCGCAGCCATGGTTTCAGCAGCACGTAGCCCACCACCAGCAGCGACAGCACCGCCACCATCTGCCAGTTGATGAAACGCTGCGCCAGTTCCAGCCAGTAGTCAGCGGAAAAATCGAGCACGCCCGGCTGCGCCAGCAGGCGCTGGAACGGCGGCCACCAGGTGTCCTGGTAATACAGGGCCACGCCCACCGGCACCGCCACCACCGTGCGCGCGATGCGCGCCCAGCGCCAGCGCAGCGGCACCAGCAGCGCGGCCAGGAACAGCAGGTTGGGCAGCAGCTTCAGGTTCAGCGCGCCCATCCAAGCCAGCGCCACCTTGGACAGGAAATACAGGTTCCAACCGCGCAGGTCGGCCCAGGCGAAGGGCGAAGCGGGCAACGGCTGTGGGCTCATGCAGGCCTCCGCGGTGCACGCTGGCGCACGCCCACGCGGCGCAGCTGGCGCGGCGGCAGCAGGCGCTGCACGGCGCGGCGTGCCATGCGCCAGAGCGCGCCCAGCATGGCGCCAAAGGGAATCATCAGTACCGCGCAGGCAACGATCAACGTCCACAGCTGCTGGTCGGTGGTCATGCATCCTCTCCCAGCCGCAGTGGCTTCGGTTCAGCAAACGTCGCCACCTGCACCGGCGCCGCCTCGGGCGTGGTGTCAGGGGGCGGCAACGGTTCGGTCTCGGGGTCGCTGCCGGTGGCATTCATCGAGGCCAGGTCGTACTCGGCCAGGCGCTGGTAGCCGTCGAACAGTTCGCGCCACGGCAGTCGGAATAGATTGGACAGCGCCTGCTCGATGGCATCGCGGCGACAGCCGAACAGGAACAGGCGCACCTGGCCGCGGTACACGCAGACCACGTCGCCCTGGCGACGGATGCGCAGCTGCTGCAGGGTCTGTTCGGCGCGCAGGCCGGCCACCGGCTGCAGCGCCAGCACCGCACTTTCCACGGCACTGCCATCCAGATCGATGCGCTCGCCGGCAATCTGGCGGAAGCGGGCAACGCTGACCAGGCCACTGATCGGCGGCGGCCGGTGCGAGCGGATCAGCGGTTCCGGGTCATCGGCCAGTTGCCCCTGCCAGCGCTGGCGCTGCACGGCATCGAGCAGGGTCAGCAGGCGCGGCAGCGGCGTGTGCGCCGGCACCACCAGGCTGCCGCCACACTGCAGCAGCAGGCGTTCGTCGGCATAGCGCAGGCAGGGCTGCAGCTCGCGCACCACCAGCTTCAGCGCATCGCCGCGCTCGCGGCGCAGGCGGTGCAGCAGACGCGCCAGTGCATCCACCTGCGCGTTTTCATTGATGGCCAGCACCACGGTGGCTTCGTTGGCGCGCAGCGCGGCAGGCATCAACCCCGCCCAGCCGTCGTACAGCTTCCACGCCGACGACAACGGCGGTGCGCCTTCCAGCACATCGGCCTGGGCCAGGAACAGATCACAGTCGCTGCCGCCATCGCCGGCCACGCTCACCGCGTCGGTCTGGTCATCGGCGATCCGCTGCAACTGGTTGCCCACCGCTTCCACCGCGAATGCCCGCTGAGCCACCACGCCATGGCTGTTGGCCCAGTAGTGCAGCAGCAGCTGCAGTGCGCCCCGGTGCGGGTGCAACTGGGCCACGCCCGCGCAGCTGCGGTTCAACGGCAGCAGGCGCGGCGCCAGGGTGGCCACTTCGCCGTGGCACAACAGCAGCAGCACTTGGCCGGCGCGCTGCGCCCACTGCTGCAGTTGCTGGCACCAGCGCGCCAGACGCGCATCGTCCCAGCCATCCAGCGCCGCCACCGGGAACTGCACGATGCTGAGCGCGGTGGCCGCCGACGAGGCGCGCGGCAGATCGCCTGGCAGGCTGCGCAGGGCCTGCTGCATGCCCGGATGCGAGCGCTGGAACAGGCGCACGCGTGCCGGCCCCTGGTCGGGCTGCAACAAGGCCAGCAGCGGTTCGACGGTACGCCCCAGGGTCACCAGCAGCGCTTCGTCCAGGTCGGCCGCAGCCGCCAACGTTCCCGCCCCGAGCAGATCGGCCGGCGCACTGCCGGCGGCCACGGCCCAGTACACGCCGCCCGGGCGCATCTCCACGAACTCGGCCGCGACGTCCGCAACGGCGAGCCGCGGCGGCGTCATGCCGGCATCCTTTCGACAACGATCTGTAGGTTCATGGGCGAACAGGCAGGAAAGAACTGCAGCGGAAACGGTGCAATTGATGACGCACGTCACAATTGCGTGGCAAGGACGGCATGATACCGTCGATCTTCACGCTTGCGGCATCAACACACAGTCAACACATCAACCTGACGCGCGCACCCGAAGGCACGCGCTGTTGCCTTACGCCGGTTCTGCGGGGGGAAGCTCGAACACCTGGCGCAGGTAAGCCAGGTAGCCAGGGTCGTCGCACATGCTCTTGCCCGGCGAATCGCTGAGCTTGGCCACCGGCTGGCCGTTGCAGCGGACCATCTTGATGACGATGTTGAGCGGGGTCGGGCCCAGATCGTTGGTCAGGTGCGTACCCACGCCGAAGGCCACCTGGCAGCGGCCACGGAAGTAATCGTACAGGCGCATGACCTTGGTGATGTCCAGGCCATCGCTGAACACCAGGACCTTGCTGCGGGCATCCACGCGGCGTTGCTGGAAGTGCGCCAGCATGCGGTCGCCCCAGTCGAACGGGTCGCCCGAATCGTGGCGCACGCCGTCGAACAGCTTGCAGAAGTACATGTCGAAGTCGCGCAGGAAGGCATCCAGCCCGACCACGTCGGACAGTGCAATGCCCAGGTCGCCGCGGTACTCGCGCGCCCACGATTCCAGCGCCGCCACCTGCGAATCGCGCAGGCGCGGCCCCAGTGCCTGGAAGGCCTGCAGGTATTCGTGGGCCATGGTGCCGTGCGGCGTCATGCCGTACAGGCGGGCGAAATGCACGTTGCTGGTGCCCACCAGCTGCGGGCCCAGCGCATCGCGCAGCAGCGGCAGCAGGCGTGCATGCCAGTCGCGCGAATAACGCCGGCGGCTGCCATAGTCGGCAATGCGGCACTGTTCGAAACCGGGGGTATCGCGCAGCAGCGCGGCCTTGGCCTGCAGGCGGCGCTCGCCTTCGGCGAAATCGGCTGTGGTGGTGTTGCGGAACCAGACTTCGTTGATGATCGCCAGCAGCGGCACTTCAAACAGGATGGTGTGCAGCCACGGCCCGGTGATGTCCAGGTCGATCTCGCCGGGTACGGTCTGCGACGGACGCAGGCGGATGTACTTGCGGTCCAGGTGGAACAGGCCGAGGAAATCGGCGAAGTCCGGCTTCACGAAGCGCAGGCCGCGCATGTAGTCCAGCTCGGCATCGGTGAAGCGCAGGCTGCACAGATGATCGATTTCCTCATCGATCTGTTCGATGTAGCGCGCCAGGTCGATACCGGGGTTGCGGCACTTGAACCGGTACTGCACCTGGGCGCTGGGGTACTGGTGCAGCACCGCCTGCATCATGGTGAACTTGTACAGGTCGGTGTCGAGCAGGGACTGGATGATGGCCATGGCGCCATTATGCGCCCGATCAGGTGAATCGCGTTCCCGTAATCGGGCGAATGCCCCGCTCCTACCCGGCGGTCAGAGCGCCTTGCGCAGCAACCGGGGTACCAGCAGCAGCGCATGCGCCCAGATCGCGCCCCATACCAGCCCGCGCACCGGCCACGAGCGCTGCTTCGCCTCGAACTTGCTGAAGTAGCGCCACAGGCCGCGATGCTTGTGCCATTCCACGAAGAACGGCCGCGAGCGGCTGGAGACCCCACGCACGTGGGTGACCTGCAGATCGTTGGCGATGGCCACTACCCCGCCGGCATCGCGCACGCGGCGGCACAGGTCCAGGTCTTCGGCATGCAGGCGGTACCCCGCATCCCAGCCACCGATGCGGTCGAACAGGGTGCGCGGCATCAGCAGCAGCGCGCCGGACAGGGCCGGCACCACCTGCAGCGTCTGCTGCGGATCACGCGGGATGGCCAGCCGGCCACCACGGCCCGGCGAGCGCAGCATGGCCAGGAAATCCGGATCGCGGCGGCGCACGGCATCGTCGGCCTGGCCCTGCTCGTCCACCTGTTCCACCCCCAGCAGCGCATCCCCCAGGCCTTCGGCGCGCGCGCGCAGCGCGGCCAGGGTATCGGGCTCGACCATCAGGTCCGGGTTGATGAAGGCCAGCCAGGGGCTGTGCGAATCGGCCACGCCCTGGTTGTTGGCCGCGGCGAAGCCGGGGTTGTCCGGATTGCCGATGAAGCGCACGCGCGCATCGTGGCTGGCATGGCGCTGGATGATGTCCAGCGTGTCGTCCAGCGAGCCGTTGTCGATGACGCGGATTTCGGCCACGTCCTGCGACTGGCGCAGCCGCGACAGGCAGGCATCGATGGTGCTGCCGCTCTGGTAGGTCACAACGATGGCGGCGATGGCGGACTTCAAGCGGGCGACTCCGGCGGCGATGGCTGCGCGAACAGGTCGCCCTGCCCGCGCGGCATTATCGCCTGCTGCAGCTGCTGTTGCAGATCCTGGCGCAACCCGTGCAGCGGGTCGTGCATCAGGAAATCGGCCAGCCGCGGCATCCAGCCGGGCCAGCGCGCGGCCAGCGCTTCCAGGTCGCCTTCGCGGCTGGGGGCTTCACCGGCGCGGCTGACGAAGGCGTTCTCGCACAGCACGTTGCGCCAGCCCAGACCGGCCATGCGCAGGCTCAGGTCGACCAGCGCGGCGTTCCAGCCCAGGTAGCTGTCCACGTCCAGGCCACCCGCGCGGCGGCGCGCGTTGCCGCGCACCAGCACCGCATGGGTTACCGCCGAGGGCAGTTCGGGGTGCAGGCTGGGCAACGCGGCGCAGGTATGGGCCAGCAGGGCCGGGTCAGCAGGCTCCGGATTGATCTCGCCCAGCCGCGGCCAGGCGGCGGTTTCGCCGGCGTTGCACCAGGGTGTGGCGGTGGCAATGGCGGCATCGCGGGCGAAGCAGGCCTGCAGCTGTTGCAGCCAACCGGGCGCTGGCACGCAGTCGGGTGCGAGCACGGCCACATCCAGCCCTTCGCAGGCACGCAGCATTTCATCCAGGTGGGCCACTTCGCCCAGCGGTCGCGCGCGGCGGGTGTATTCGGCCTGCAGCGGTGTATGCGCCAGCCAGTGTTCGACCACGGCCTGCGCACGCGGCCCGGCCTGTGCATCGTCGGCCAACCAGACGGCGGTACCGGGTGCGGTACCGGCATCCAGCGCGGCCAGGCAGCGGTCCAGTACGGCATCGTCCACGCCCAGCGGCAACAACACGATCGCCCCCATCCCGCCTCCGTGGTTGTCGTTGGGCGAAGGGTAGCACTGGCCGGGTTGCACCCGGCACCCGCAGAAGCCAGAGCCGGAGCAACAGCAACAGCGGGCGATCCGTGGGTTGGCGGGGTGGGTCCGGTTGCGGGGGACGCCGCAAGTACGTCCCTGTAGGCTTGGCCGCGGCATCCATGCCGCGGACACCCCCGCAACCGGACCCACCCCGCCTTCGACAGTTTCCAGCGATCTGTTGGAACAGCTCGGGGTCGGATCCCGTTGCTGCGCAACGGGCTCTGACCCAGATGGTTTTGGATATCTGACAGATGTGTCGACCAAGGTCGACACCTACCAACAGCAGAGGAGAACTGTCAGAGGTGGGGCGGTGTCGGAGGGCGGGGTGTCAGCCGCATGGATGCGGCTGCCAAGCCTACAAGGACGTACTTGCGGCGTCCCCGCACTCCGACACCGGCCCGCCCCCCACGGAATGCCCGCCTTTGCCGTTGCCGTTGCCGTGGCCTTGAGGCAGGTGCAGGGCTGCAAGCCCTGCCGGCCTTACTTCTTGCGGGCGCCGGGGGCGATCGGCTCCATGGCGCGGAAGCGGCTGCTGTATTCGTCGGTCAGCGCGCGCGCTTCCTGGCCGTTGCGCACGATCGTGGGGGTCAGCAGCACGATCACTTCGGAACGTCGGCTGTTGCGCGTCTTGCTGCCAAACAGCGCGCCCACCACCGGAATCCGGCTCAGGCCAGGAATGCCGTTGTGGCCATCGGTGCCCGAATCGGTGATCAGGCCGGCCAGCATGATCGTGTCACCACTCTGGATGGCCGCTTCGGTGGACAGCTTGCGGGTGGAAATGCGCGGGTTGCACTGGGTGCGGGTCGGATCGCAGTTGGCCGCCACTTCGCCGGCGCTGCTCACTTCCTGCACGATGTCCATGAACACCGTGCCATCGCGCGTTACCCGCGGGCGCACCTTCAGGATCACGCCGGTGTCGATGTACTGCACCTGGCTGTAGGTGTTGTCGGTGCCCACGCCGGTGTTCACCGACACCGTGCTGATCGGCACCTTGTCGCCCACGTTCAAGGTGGCTTCGGCGTTGTTGCGCACGAAGATCGACGGGGTCTGCAGCAGGCGCAGGTCGGTGACCTTGTCCAGCGCGCTGACCACGGCGGCGGCATTCTTGCCCAGGAAGGTCCAGCCCAGCCCTTCACTGCCGGTGATCGCGCCGGCGAAGGTGCCCCACACGTTGCGGCCCAGGGCGCTGGGCAGGGTGGCATCGCCGGTGGCGCCGGGGAAGGTCTGGCCCTGCACGGCATTCTCGAAGTACCAGTTCACGCCGTAGCTCAATTCGCCCTGCAGCGAGACTTCGGCCACCTGCGCTTCGATATGCACCTGCAGCGGCATGACGTCCAGCTTCTCGATCACTTCGCGGATCGACCGCCAGGCCTGCGGGGTGGCGCGTACCAGCAGCGCATTGGTTTCTTCCACCGCCGACACGCCAACGGTATCGCCTTCCACGTCCAGGCTGACGCTGATGTTGCCTTCCTGGCGCTGCGGCAGGTTCATGGTGCTGGCCATGCCGCTGCTGCTGGAACCCGTGCTGCCCAGCGTGCTGCTGTCGGTGCGGGTGTCGGTCTGGCCAGTGCTGTCCAGCTGCATCGGCTGCGCACCCGGGGCCAGGGTGGTGGCACTGCCGCGATTGTTGCGGTTGTTGCTGCTGGCAAACGCCTCGGACAGGCGCTGGGCCAGGTCACGCGCCTTGATGTAACGCAGTTCGTAGGAGAACAGGCGGGCGCTGCCACCGGCGGTGTCGATGCGGTCCAGCCACTGCTGGATCTGGTCCAGGTAGCGCGCCTGCGGGGTGATGACCAGCACGGCGTTGGCGTTCTCCAGCGGCAGGAAACGGAACATGCCGGCGCTGGGGGTCTTGCTGTCTTCGCCGAAGACTTTCTCCAGATCGGCAGCCACCTGTTCGGCCTTGCCGGACTGGATCGGGAACACGCCCACCGACATGCCCGACAGCCAGTCCACGTCGAAGATCTCGACGGTGTGCAGATAGTTTTCCAGTTCGGCACGGGTGCCGCCCAGGGTGATCACGTTGCGCCCGGTATCGACATTGACGATGGCGTTGGGCCGCGCGTACGGCTCCAGCACCTTCTTCATTTCGCTGGCGGAGATGAACTGCAGCGGCACCACCCGCACCTCGAAGCCACGGGCACTGGAGGCCGGTGCGGTACTGGGCGCGACGGTGCCGGCCAGGGCCTGGTCGGCGGCGACGATGTTGTAGCGGCCGCCGCTGTAGACCATGCGCGCGTTGTTCCAGCCCAGCACCATCTCCAGCAGGTTCAGTGCCTGTGCCGGCGACACCGGCTTGGGCGTGGCCAGGGTGACCGTGCCCTGCACGCCCGGTGCGATCACGTAGTTCTGGCCCAGCATGTCACCCAGGATGGCCTTGACCACCGCGTGTACCGATTCACCCTCGAAATTGAAGGTGGCACTGCCGCTGCTGGCGGTATTCAGCGCCGGCGACGGTGCGCGCGCGGCCTCGCGGTTGATCATGGTGCCGCTGCCACGACGGATGACCGCCTGCGGCGCGCCGCTCTGGCCATCACCTTCGGCCACCTGCGCATCGGCGGCGGCCTGGCCGGCCGGCGGCGTGGGTTGCGGGTTGCCGTTGCGCTGCACGTGCGGGCCGGACACCGTGGTGCAGCCGACCAGCAGCGCAAGGAGGAACGAGGAAGAAAGGAAACGCAGGTTCATGCATTCACTCTATCGGTTGGTGCCATCGCCCGTGGGCGGCGACGGTTGTTGCTGCTGCTGTTGTTGCTGCTGCAGCTGACGGCGACGGGCCTGTATGCGTTCGCGGATGGCCTGCATCTGCGCTTCGCTGGGACCGTTGGCATTGGTGTTGGGGGCAGGCGTGCTCTGCGCCGCCGGACCGGCAGTCGCAGAGGCCGCAAGGTCGACCGGGCGCTGGGCGCTGCTGTTGCTGCCGCTGGCCGGGCTGGGTGGCGGTGGCGGCACCACCACGCCTGCCGGCGGCACCGCGCCATTGGCCCCGCGCAGCACGGTCGGCGGTTCGCCGCCCTGCCCGTTGAAGGTGGCCAGTTCCAGCACCTGGTTGCCCGACGGGCCGATGACCGTGGCCTGGCGCGGTTCCAGCGCGACCAGCTGCCAGCCGTCCACGGCCTCGCCGTTCAGGCGCAGGCGCAGTGAGCGGTTCTGTTCGGTGGTGAAGGTGGCCATGCTGAAATTGTCGGTCAGCAGCACACCGGTCAGGCGCAGGGCCGCGCTGGCGGCCGGTTCGCTGCCGCCCAGCAGATACGGGCGCGGGCGCCGGTCTTCGGCGAACAACGGGCGTTCGCTGATGGCGCTGTAACTGTCGGCCGCAGCCATGCGTTCGGGCGCCAGTGGCGGCAGCGAGGGCAATGCTGCGGCACGGTCGGCATCGTCCGGGCCTGCTGGCAGGCGGCTGCCCAGGCCGAAGCCGGTGGCCAGCCACAGCGCGCCTGCCCAGCCGGCCACGGCCAGCAGCAGCCCCATGCGCAGCGGAAGCGCATCGAGTTTCATTCGGCGCCCTCCCCTGCATCGGAATCGGCGGCGGCATCGGCCGCGGCATCCGCAGCCGGCTCAGCCGGAGCGGCCGCTTCCGGTGCAACGCCCGCAGCGTTGGCAACCGCCGGTGCCGCGCTGTCGGCCGCCGCGCCGGGCAACAGGTAACCGGCCAGCTCGAAGGACACATCCAGGCCCAGGCCGGATTCATTGGCCGACTGCTGGAAGCGCTGCGCGATCAGGTTCAGGTTGTCCACGAACAGACGCGGGCTGCCGGTTTCCAGGCTGTGCAGCACGGTGGCCAGCTCGGCCACGCCACAGCGCAGCCGCACCTGCATGGCCACGCGCACGAATTCGGCATCGCGTCGGTTGTCGGTCAGCGGCGTGCGGTTGCTGATCGTGCAGCTGCGATTGCCGGGGCTGGCCATGGCCACCGCATCCTGCAGCCGTGCGCCCAGCGCGGCGGCAGCCGCTTCGGCGGTGGCTTCGCGCAGGAAGCCGGGCCGCTGTTCCAGCACCTGGCGGGTTTCCTTCAAGCGTTGTTCGATCTGCGGCTGCTGCTGCAGCTGCGCCTGCACGCGTTGCTGGCGTTCGCGCAGCGCGGCCACGTCTTCGTTGATGGCCAGCAGCGGCTGGGTGAACCAGGGGTGCACCAGCAGCAGGTAGGCCACGCCCAGCACGGCCAGCAGCAGGGCCAGCGCCAGCCAGCGGTCACGGCGCGGGTTGGGCATCGGCATCGGCCGCCTCCTTGCGTGCAGCGGGGGCGGCGGCGGCGGCCGGCAACGGCTGCAGTTCGGCGGTCAGGGTGAAGCGGTCGCGGCCACTGCTGGCGCCGTCGGCCTGCAGCACGCCGGTCAGGTTCACCTTGCGCCACTGCGGCGCATCCTGCAGCAGCGCGACCAGTTGCGATGCCTGCCCACTGAGCCCGATCAACTGCAGGCTGTTGTTTTCGATCGCCAGTTTTTCCAGATAGGTGCCGTCGGGCAGGCGCCGGGTCAGCTCGGTCCACAGTTCCACCGTGGTGGCACGCTGGCTGCGCTGCTTTTCCAGGAAGGCGGCGCCGTCGATCAGCGCCTGCAGCTGGCTGCGTTCACTGGCCACGCCGCGGGCACTGCGGGCGCTGCGCTCGACCTGTTCGCGCAGGGCGTCGGCGGCGTCGCGCCGGTTGTCCAGCAACTGCAGTGCGGCCAGCACCAGCATCAGCAACGCCGCGGCCGCCAACACCAGGTTCCAGCGCCGGCTGGGATCCACGCGGCGCTGGCGCTGCGCCGGCGGCAGCAGGTTCACCTGCAGCGTGTGGCCGTGTTCGTCGATGGCATCCACGCCGGCCAGGGCATCGGCCCAGTCACCGGCCTGGCTGCGCCAGGTGTCCAGCTGGCGCAGCGGCCAGGCGACCAGCTCGACCTGCAGCAGGCCATCGCCGGCCGTGCCCAGGGCGCGCACGTCGTAGCTGACCTGGCTGGCCTCGAAGGGTGTCTGCCGGTCGATTTCATAGCCCACCACGGCGTGCAGGCGATCGGCGGCGGCGCTGGGCAGGCGCAGGCTGCGGCGCAGGACCTGTGCCACCGGCAGCAGCCAGACGCGCGGCAGGCGCCGCAGGCGCGGTTCCAGCACGCGGTCCAGATCGGCCGGCGCCAGCGGCCACGGCAGGCGCACCACGCGTTCGGGGCCGGCGCTGCCATCACGCCAGACCTGCACCTGGTCGCCGTCGCGCTGCAGCAGCAGACGCGCCTGCGACCAGCCCAGCGCCCACTGCCAGCGTGCCGGCACCCAGGCCAGCAACGATTGCCGCCACCAGCGCAGGAAATGGCCGACGCCAGGGCCGATCCGGCCCTGCACCTGCCGCACGCTGTCCTGCCATGCTGTCATCTTGCTGCCATTCCCTGCTCCCAGCGAAGCACTGTGTAGGTCTGGCCGGGCACTCCGCCCGAGCCGTTGCGTACCACCGCCTTCAGAACCGACTGGCGTCCACTGCCGTCGATGGCGCGGCACTCGATACTATAGGTGCCGCTGCCGCTGGCAAGGGTTGACGTGCCCGCACCTGAATCTTCGTCACGCTCCTGCTGGGCCCGTTGCGCCAATACCTGCTCGGCGTCCAGCCCCAGCGCCGCCAGCACCGGGGCGGTGGCGAAGCGCGGATCGGGCCGCGCCATGCGGCTGTACAGGGTGATGTGCGGCAGCATGGCCTGGTACAGCGCCGCGCGCATGCCCAGCACCCGCTGCAGCTCGCCCAGGGTTTCAAAGCGCTTGTTGCGCGGGCCATACGGCAGGCCGGCCGCTGCGTAGTCGGGCGCTTCGGCGCCACCGCCGGGCTGCTGCAGGCTGTCCTCGTCGCGCCAGTCGATGATGGCCCCGGCCAGCCGCTGCGCCTCGTCGGGACTTTCGCCCAATGCCTTCAGGAAGGCGGTGAGCAGCGCAGCGTCGGCGACATTCAGATTGATCTTGCCGTTCTCGTCCACCACGCGGATATCCACGCGGGCATCGTCGAACTGCCACCGGTAGGTGCGGCCGTCGGCCTGCCAGGCCGGGCGCTGCGGATCGGCGCGCAGTCGCATCAGCGCATATTCCAGGCCGGCACGCGCACGTTCCTGGCCGCGCCCGTCGTCATCCAGCACCCGCTGCTGCAGGTGCTCGACCCGGGCGGTCAGCGCGAATGCGCCCACCAGCGCGGTCATCAGTGCGATCAGCCACAGCACCAGCACCAGCGCGGCCCCGCGCCTGGTCCTCATCGGATGCCTCCGGCGGCACCACCGGCACGCAGGGCAACCACCAGCGGCGGCCAGGCCGGGCCGCGCGCGGGTCGCACCTGCACTTCCACCAGCAACGGCAGGCGGCGGGTATCGTCCCAGCGTGGCAACCAGTCGGTCATCTGGCCGCTGGCGGCATCCACGCCGCGGTAGCGCAGCTGCACATCACGCAGGTGCTCGGCCAGCACTTCCGGCGCACGCGGCGGGGTTTCCGGCAGCTGTTCGCCTTCCTGCAGCAGCACCAGGCCCAGCAACAGGCGGCGCTCGCCGGCCTGCCCCTCCACCTGCAGCGCGTGCAGGTAGGGGCCGCCGCGGCCCAGGTAACCCGGCAGATCGGCCACGAACTGCATGCCGCTTTCATCGCCACTGAAGTACACCGGCTCGCGGGTGGGGTCCGGTACTTCCATCGGACTGCGCAGCGCTGCACTCAACTGCCGCCGCAGCAGCCCCTGCACCGCGCGCATGCGCTCGCTGTCGGCGGCGATCTGTTCACCACGTTGGCTGACCGCCATGGCCGAACGCACGCTGGCAAAGGCCAGCGCCAGGCCACCTGCCAGCAGCACGGTGGCCAGCATCACTTCCACCAGGGTGAAGCCGCGCGCCTGCCGTTTCACCGTGCACGCTCCAGGTCCGGCGGCAGCAGGCGCAGACTGCGCCAACGCAATTGTTCGCGCGCGCCATCGCCCCAGCGCACCTGCAACTGCAGTTCGGCCAGCCACGGCGCGCCAGGGGAATCGGCGACCGGCACGTTGCCCGCGCGCGGCTCCACCCAGGGCTGCACCTGCAGTTCCCAATGGAAGCGCCCCTGCTCCCACTCGCCCTGCTGGCGCCCGGCCTGCAGCGGTTCCTCCACCCCGGCGGCGGCCAGCAGCGATTGCGCATGCAGCACCGCACGGGTGCGCAGCTCGGCGTCCTTCACCTGCCGCGCGCCGCCTGACAGGCTGCCCAGCAGCAAGGTCAGCGCCAGGCCCAGCAGGGCGAAGGCCACGATCACTTCCAGCAGGGTGAAGCCACGCGCGCGCCGCTTCATTGCGCCTGCCACGGGCCGGAGCGTACTTCGCCGGTCAGCCAGCCCACGTCGATGCGCCATTCGGCGCTGTCGCGCTGCAGGCGGATGCGGCCACCGCTGGCGCCGCCGTCCGGATGGAACTCGATCACGCCCTGTCCCGGCCCCGTGGACAACTGAGCGGCGCCTTCGAACTGCACCTGCAGCGTTTCCGGCAGCGTGCCCTGGCGCTGGTTGGCGCCGGTCCAGCGGTGCTGCGCCGGTTCGATAACGAACCGCTGCGGTTCGCCCCGCGCGATGGCCTGGGCGCGCACCATGCGCAGCTGGTTGGCGATGTCCTTGCCGGCGCTGCGCAGCTGCATGCCGGCAAAGCCGCGCGACAGGCCCGCGGCGGTGATCAGGCCGATGGCGGCGATCAGCGCGATCACCAGCAGCATTTCCAGCAGCGACAGGCCCGCTGCACGCCTGCCGTGCAGGCGCGGGCGGGGCAACCGGCGCGGCAGGATGCGGATCATGCAGGCTTACGGCTCGTAGCGGATATCGGCATCGACGCTGCTGCCGCCCTGCTTGCCATCCTTGCCCAGGCTGATCAGATCGTAGGGCTGGCCTTCACCCGGTGCGCGGTATTCCAGCGCATGCCCCCACGGGTCGTTCAGATCGGCCGCCTTGGCGTACGGGCCCAGCCAGCCACCGGTGCCGGCCGGGGCGTTGATCAGGTCTTCCAGCGTGCCCGGCAGCTTGCCGGTATCGAGCTGGTAGTTGTCGATCTTCGATGCCACGGTCTGCACCTGCGCCTTGGCGATGTTGGCCTTGCCGCGGTCGGCGCCGCCCAGCACGCGGCTGGCGACCAGGGTCAGCACCGCGCCGATCAGCACGATGACGATGATGATTTCCAGCAGGCTCATGCCCGACTGGTGGCGGGCGCCGGTGAAGGAAAGGCGGATCGGTCGACGGGAAGCAATCATGGTCGGTCCTTTCAGGTACGGAACAGCGGGAGTGTGGGAAGGGCCATCATCAACCGATGGCATTGGTCAGGTCGTACAGCGGCACCAGCACGGCCACGATCACCGCGCCGACCACCGAGGCCAGCACCAGGGTGATGGCCGGCACCATGGCCGCCAGCAGGCGATCGATGCGGCGGGCACTGTCCTGTTCGAAGGTGTCGGCCGCCTTCAGCAGCATGGTGTCCAGCGCGCCGGATTCTTCGCCCACCTGGATCATCTGCAGGGCCAGGCGCGGGAAGCGCTTGCCGCGCGACAATGCCAGCGACAGGCCGGCACCGTTCTTCACTTCGTCTGCGGCGCTGTCCACATCGGTGGCCAGCGCGCGGTTGCCCAGCACGTTGCGGGCGATGCCCAGCGCGCCCAGCAGCGGCACGCCGTTGCGCAGCAGGGTGCCCAGGGTACGCGCCAGGCGTGCGGTTTCCAGTTCGCCCAGCAGGCGGCCGATGCCACGGCGCTGCAGCAGCCAGCCATCCAGTGCCAGGCGGAACGCGGGCTGGCGCAGTTTGCGTTCCAGCAGCAGCACCAGCACCGCCGGCACCACCAGCAGCAGGATCCACCAGTCGCGCACGAACAGGCCGATCTGCAGCACGATGTTGGTGAACCATGGCAGCGCCACGTCCAGGCTTTCGTACATCTGCGCGAACTGCGGCACCACGTAGCCCAGCAGGAACAGCAGCGCACCGCCCACCACCACCAGCAGGATGGCCGGGTAGACCAGGGCATTGACCACCTTGCCCTGCAGCGCGCGGCTGCGTTCCAGGTAATCGGCCAGGCGCTGCAGCGTGTCGTGCAGGCTGCCACCGGCTTCGCCGGCACGCACCATGTTCACGTACAGGCGCGAGAACAGACCGTGCTGCCGTTCCAGTGCCGTGGACAGCGGCGCGCCGCCACGCACCACGTCGCGGATGTCGGTGATCGCCCGGCGCGAGCGCTCGTCTTCGGGCAGGCCGAGCAGGATCGACAGTGCGCGATCCAGCGGCTGCCCAGCGGCCAGCAAGGTGGCCAGCTGCTGGGTGAACTGCAGCAACGCCGCGCCCTGCAGCGGCCGCGGCCGGAACAGGCCACGCAGGCTGCTGCCGCCCACGGCGCCGCCATCGGCCAGCCGGGTTTCCATGGGCAGATGCCCCTGGTCCTGCAGGCGCGCGATCAGCTCGGCTTCGCTGGCCGCTTCCATCTGGCCATCGAAGACTTCGCCATGCGGGTTCAGCGCCTTGTAGCGGTAGTTCGGCATGTCAGCAGCAGGCTCCGGCGCGCATCAACCCTCCTCGGTCACGCGCAGCACTTCTTCGATGGTGGTCTGCCCGCTCAACGCCTTGGCCAGGCCATCTTCGTACATGGTGCGCATGCCGGCCTCGCGGGCGATGCGTTCGATCTCGCCCATGCCATCGCGGCGCATCACCGCGCGCCGCAGCGCATCGTTCATCACCAGGAATTCCATGATGGTGGTGCGCCCCAGGTAACCGGTAGGCGCCAGCGCCGACGGCTTCGGTCGGAACAGATGGATGGTGCCCTGCGGCTGCAGGCGGCGCAGTTCGAAACGTTCGATTTCCTCCGGCGAGGCCTCGTAGCGCTCGGCGTGGGTGGGCTCCAGGCGGCGCACCAGGCGCTGGGCCAGGATGCCGTTGATGGTGGACGTCAGCAGATAGTCTTCCACGCCCATGTCGAGCAGGCGGGTGATGCCACCGGCGGCGTTGTTGGTATGCAGGGTGGACAGCACCAGGTGACCGGTCAGCGCCGACTGGATCGCGATGCGCGCGGTTTCCAGATCGCGCATTTCGCCGATCATGATGATGTCCGGATCCTGGCGCACGATGCTGCGCAGCGCGTTGGCGAAATCCAGGCCGATCTGCGGCTTGGCCTGGATCTGGTTGATGCCTTCGATCTGGTATTCGACCGGGTCTTCGACGGTGATGATCTTGACGTCGGCGGTATTGAGCTGGCTGAGCGCGGTGTACAGCGTGGTGGTCTTGCCCGACCCAGTGGGACCAGTGACCAGCAGGATGCCGTGCGGTTGTTCCAGCACCTTGCGGAACTGCGGCAGGAAGGCATCGGTGAAACCGAGACGGTGGAAGTCGAACACCACGGTTTCGCGGTCGAGCAGGCGCATGACCACGCTTTCGCCGTGCGCGGTGGGAACGGTGCTGACACGCAGGTCGAGTTCCTTGCCCTGCACGCGCAGCATGATGCGGCCATCCTGCGGCAGGCGGCGCTCGGCGATGTTCAAGCGCGCCATGATCTTGATGCGGCTGATCACCGCCGCGGTCAGGTTGGCCGGCGGGCTTTCGCCCTCCACCAGCACGCCGTCCACGCGGTAACGCACCTTCAGCCGGCTTTCAAACGGTTCAACGTGGATATCGGAGGCGCGCAGTTCCACCGCCCGCTGGATGACCAGGTTGACCAGGCGGATGACCGGTGCTTCCGAGGCCAGGTCGCGCAGGTGTTCGATATCGTCCACCGCGCCGCCTTCACCATCGGCGGTTTCCACGATGGCGCCCATCGCACTGCGGCCCTGGCCGAACCAGCGTTCAACCAGATCGTCGATCTCCGCGCGCATGCCCAGCACCGGGGTGACCGGCACGCCCAGCGCCAGCTGCACGGCCTGCTGCGGGTAGGGATCGTGCGCATCGGCCAGCCAAAGCCGTACACCGTGTTCGTCCAGCGCCAACGGGCAGACATGGAACTGCTTGAGGAACCGCTGCGACAGCGGCAGCCCTTCGGCCAGCGACTGCGGCGGAGCTTCGGGCAACTGTTTGCCTTCCAGCAGCGGCAGGCCGAGCACGTCGGCGCTGGCCTGCGCCTGGTCACGTTCGGAGACCAGGCCCAGCCGCACCAGCAGCGCCAGCAGGCTGCCGCCGGCTTCGGCATGCAGCGGGCGCGCGCGCGCCAGGTCAGCATCCTTCAACCGGCCACGCGACAGCAGGGCATCCAGGATGCGGCCTTCGGCGTCGTCGTGGGCGGTAGCAGCGAGCGCGTTCACATGACTCTCCTGTCGATCGCCCTGACTTTAGCAGTTTGGCCGGGGTTTCCGCCGTCCTGCACGCGCAGGACAACAAAAGACGACGCCCGTCACCTTCCGGTAACGGGCGCCGCCAATTCACTTACGACAACATGTGCAACCGCTGGGCCGTTACTGGGTGGCCAGGATGGTCACGCCGCCGAATGCCGCCTCGCCCACCACCTTCACGTAGTAGGTACCGGCAACCGGCTTGGCCACGCGCACGGTTTCGGTGTTGCCCGGGCGGGTCGACTTGGCATCGTTGTCGGTGGCGGTGGGCACGCGGCCCTGCGCCAGGTAGACCGACACATTGCCGGTGCCGCCATAGGTCAGCACGCTCAGCTGCTTGCCGGCTTCAGCCTGGAAGGTGTAGACGGTTTCGCTGCCGGCGGCGCCGGCCACGCCACTGACGGCGACCTTGTTGGTCAGCGGAATGCCTTCCGGTTCGCAGTTCTCGGTGCACGGTTCCTTCAGCGCAGCATCCAGTGCGGCCTTGGCATCAACGATGCCGGTGCCGATCGGGGTGGCGGCCGGAATGGTGACCGGGAAGCGACGTGCCGACTGCTTCAGCAGCGTTTCCAGCTCAGCCGGGCTGAGCGGATCCTTGCCATTGGCAGCCAGTGCGCTCTGCACCAGGGCGGCCACGGCAGCCACGTGCGGCGAGGACATGGAGGTACCGCCCTTGCCCATCAGCACCCACTCACCGGCATCGGGCGTGGTGTCGGAGCTGGAGCCGACCTGCCAGATGTAGCCGTTCGGGTTGCCGTCCACGCTGCCACCGCCACCCGGTGCGGCCAGATCGACCACCGTGCCGTAGTTGGAGTAGTAGGTGATGCCGCCGGTGACGCGGGTGGCGCCGACCGAGACCACGTTGGCGCAGCTGGACGGACGGTAGTTGGCGGCGTTGTCGGTGTCATTGCCGGCCGCCACCACCACCAGGGTGCCGCGCGAGACGGCGCCATTGATTGCATCCTGGTAGGCCGCGTCGCACGCGCCACCGCCGCCCAGGCTCATGTTGATGATTTCAGCCGGGGTGGTGTTGGCCGGAATGCCGGCCACGGTGCCACCGGAGGCCCAGGTGATGGCGTCGCTGATGTCGGCCAGGGTGCCGCCGCACTTGCCGAGCACGCGCACCGGCAGCACCTTGGCCTTGTAGGCCAGGCCCGCCAGCGCGCTGCCGTTGTTGGTCACTTCGGCGATGGTGCCGGCCACGTGGGTGCCGTGCCAGGAGCTGCCTTCCGGCTGCGAGCCGTTGTAGCACTCGTTGGCCGTTTCCACCCAGTCACCGTAGTCGGTGGCGCCCGGGGCGCGACCGTCGGTCGGGCGGCGCGAGGATTCCTTGTCGCTGATGAAGTCGTAGCCCGGCAGCAGGTTGTCGCCGAAGTCCGGCACGCCCGGCAGGATGCCGGTGTCGAGCACAGCCACGACCACGCCTTCGCCCTGCGAGACATCCCACGCCGCCGGCGCGTTCACGCCGCTGGTGGCGTTGTAGAAGTTCCACTGGTACTGGGTGTAGTTCGGATCGTTGGGCACCAGTGCCGGCTGCGCGTTGCTGGCGCGCAGGTCCGAACGCTGCAGGCGCACGTTGGCCACGGCGTACTGCACCGACGGATCGGCGTTCAGCTCGGCCAGCACCTTCTTCATTTCCGCGCCGGCCAGGCGCGACTTCAGGCGGATCAGATCGCTACCGGTGCCGAGCTTGCGCTCGACCTGCGGCGACAGCGACAGCGCGCGGCTGCTGGTGCCGCTGCTGACAATCGCGCGCGACAGCGCCGACTGCACGACGGTGAGCTTGCTCGAACGGTCACTGGCGGCGGCGGTACCGGTGCGGTACTTGACGATGATGCCGTCCACGGCCTGCTGGTCGGCGCTGGCCACACGGGCCGGTGCGCTGGGCGTGCCCGGATTGATCGCATGGGCGGCACCGACGCCGACCGTCAGCGACAGCACGGCGGCAGCCAGTACGTTGATGCGAAGGTTCTGCTTCTTGGTCACGTTCGAAATCCTCTTCAAGGTCATGGTTGAGCTTTCCTTCTCCACCCATTGCACGGGCGGAGCTCACTACGGCCATCATTCCCTGCGACTGCCCTGGCTGGCCCACCAGGGTTGCCGTGCCTCGCCCCCTCAGGCCTTCACTGCATGACGCGCCGGTGGCACGTGGCCACCGGCACGCGCTTCCCGCTTACCAGCCGAAGCCGGCACCGACGCCGACCGAGGCGTCATCACTGCTGAACGCACCGCCCAGGGTGACCGTGGCGCGATCGCTGATCGCACGCTGGTAGCCCAGCGACATCGCCGATTCGCCGCCCTGGAAACCGATGCCGACGCCGACCCGGTTCTGGGTGCGGATGCCGGCGGCACTGGTGGCCATGTTCAGCATGGCCGCACTCATCGCGCCCTGGCGGTCGATGCGGCGATCCATGTGGCGCAGGCGTCCATCGACTTCGCCCTTGAACACGTCGAAGCTGTCGGCGACGGCCTGCACGCGGCTGTCGGTGTAGCTGTTGGCGGTGGTGATGCCGCGGTCCAGCTGGCTCTTGTTCACCGCATCGGTGGCGGCCGTACCGGCGGCCACGTTGGTGACCTGGCGTTCGTTGCCCTCGCTGCCCACCGACACGGTGTTGGCACGATCGGCGATCGAACCCTGGCCCAGGGCCACCGCGTTGGCGGCCGAGGCCGTCGCGCCCTGGCCGATGGCAGTGGACGAGGCCGCACTGGCGACTGCGCCCTCACCCACGCTGACCGCACCGACGGCGGCAGCCGGCTGTGCGGCGCTGGTGCCACCCACGCTGGGCTTGGCCGGGATGTCGGTGCGCGATGCCACCGGATCCGACTCGGCCGCGGTGGACAGTTCGGCCACCGACGCCTGCGCGGTGGTGCTGGCGCTGCGCAGGCTGGCCGTGGCGGTGCTGGCGGTGCTGGCGCGGCTGGAACCACCGGCGGTGCGCTGGTCGAGCTCGGTCACCTTGCGATCCAGCGCGCCCAGTGCGTCGCCCACGTTGCTGTAGGTGCTCCCTTGGATCACGTAGTTCGGTGCCACGAACACGCCCTGCAGGCCGACGCTGGCGCCACCGCCGAGGAAGCTGGCGGCATCGCTGAGCGACTGGAACAGCTGGCCACCGGTGACCGCCTGGCGGCTGCCGGCGGCGATGCTGCCGGCGCCCACGTTGTCGATCGTGGTGCCATCCATGCCGGACAGGGTCAGGCGATCGCGGCTGGCATCGTCGTAGCCAACGGCATTGGCGGTGCTGGTTTCCATGGTGGCGATGCGCGAGTCGAAATCACCCACGCGGGTTTCCACTGCACCCACGCGCTGGTTGGTCACGTTCAACTGCGAACCGGTGACCGCATCGGTGCTGCCGGCGGCGATGCGGCCATCAGCCACGTTGACGATGCGGCGGGTGGCCGGACCGGCGGTGCCATTGCCACCACCGACCGACACCACGTTGGCTTCCACGGCGCGCGAACCGGCACCCAGGGCCACCGAGTTGTTACCAGTGACGCCACTGTTGGCACCCAGGGCCAGAGCGGCGTTGCCGATGGCGGTGGCACCACTGCCGACCGCATTGCTGCGGCTGCCGCTGGCCGTGGCGTTGGCGCCGATGGCCACCGCGTCGGTACCCGACGCCGTGGCCGTGCCGGTGCCGCTGGCCTGGAAGCGCTGGCCGACCGCGTCGGCGGTGGCGGCAACCGCATCCAGCTGGCCCTTGTTCACTGCATCGCTGGCTTCGGTACCGGCAGCGACGTTGGTGATCTGCCGCTGCGCGGTGGCCGTGCCGACCGACACCGTGTTGGCGCGTGTAGCCTGCGAACCGCTGCCCAGCGCGACGCTGTTGGCCGCACTGGCGCTGGCGTTGGCACCCAGTGCGGTGGCGTCGGCCGCATCGGCCCACGCGTTCCAGCCGATGGCGGTGGCGTAGTCGTCGGTGGCCCAGGCACCGGCACCGAACGCGGCCGAGCCGGTACCACTGGCACGGGCCGGAATCAGGCCGAAGTAGGTGCTGCCACCGATGGCCACGCTTTCATCGCCGGTGGCCTCGCTGGCATTACCCACGGCCACCGAACCGGCACCGCTGGCGGTGGCGAACACGCCGGCCGCGGTGCTGTTGGCGCCGCTGGCCAGCGTGCCGTAGCCCAGTGCCGAGCCCAGGCGACCGCTGGCTTCGCTGTAGCCACCCACGGCGGTGGTGCCATCGGCCGAGGCCGAGGCGCGGAAGCCGCTGGACAGCGACTGTGCGCCGCTGGCGATGGCTTCGGCACCGTTGGCGGTGCTGTACACGCCGCTGGCCTGTGCGCCGGCACCGGTCGCGGTGCTGCTCACTTCACTGGCGACCGCGCCGCTGCCCAGGGCGGCACTGTCTTCGCCGCTGGCCTGTGCGTTGGTGCCGACCGCTGCCGCATTGCCGCCGGTGGCCAGGCTGTTGAAGCCGACCGCAGTAGCGTTGGCCGCAACCGCCGTGGCGCCACTGCCCAGGGCAGTGCTGCCATCGCCGATCGCGTTGGCTGCTTCACCGGCGGCCAGCGCGCTCTCGCCTTCCACATAGGCGCCAGCGTCGCTGTCGTCGCTGCCGCTGGCCTGGAAGTACTTGCTGGTCGCTTCACCGGCGGCGGCCACTGCATCCAGCTGGTCCTTGTTCACCGCATCGGTGCCCTCGGTACCAGCGGCCACGTTGGTGATCTGGCGCGTATTGCCCGCACCGCCCACCGACACCGTGTTGTCACGGTCGGCAATGGAGTCGGCACCCAGGGCAACGCTGTTGGCGCCCTGCGATTCGGCTGCATTGCCCAGTGCGGTGCTGTTGGTACCCGGTGCCCAGGCGCCGCCACCGACGGCGGTGGAGTAGTCACCCGATGCTTCGGTGGCCAGCAGGCCGAACAACGAACCACCCACGGCCACCGCATTGGTGCCGGTGGCCAGGCTGCCCTGGCCGGTAGCGGTGCTGTAGGCGCCCGAGGCTTCGGCATCGCCGCCCAGGGCGACGCTGTTGGAACCGGAGGCATTGGCGAAGTTGCCCAGTGCGGTGGCGTTGAATGCCGATGCGCTGGAGTAGCCACCGATGGCCGTGCTGTAACCGCCGGTGGCTTCGGCGCCAATGCCGAAGGCCGCCGAGGCGGTGCCGCTGGCCACGCTTTCGCTGCCCACCGCGGTGGATGCCTCGCCGCTGGCGGTGCTGAAGTAGCCCACGGCCACGGCTTCTTCGCCACTGGCTTCGGACAGCACGCCGCTGGCGGTGCTGCCGGCGCCACTGGCCACGGCGGCCGCACCGAAGGCGGCACTCTGTTCGCCGCTGGCTTCACTTTCGGCACCGTGCGCGGTGGCGTACTCGCCGGTGGCCTGTGCATTGGCACCAATCGCGCTGGCGTTGGCGGCGGTGGCCAGGGCGTTGAAGCCGATGGCCTGCGCATTGCTGCCGATGGCGTTGGCACCGGCGCCCAGCGCGCTTGCACCGTCACCGATGGCATTGGCCGCTTCACCGGCCGCCAGCGCGTTGTCACCTTCCACATAGGCGCCGGCATCGCTGTCGTCGCTGCCACTGGCCTGGAAGTACTTGCTGGTCGCTTCACCAGCAGCGGCCACTGCATCGAGCTGCGACTTGTTCACCGCATCGGTGGCCTGGGTACCGGCGGCCACGTTGGTGACCTGGCGTTCGTTGCCGGTACTGCCCACCGACACGCTGCCATCGCGGTCAGCCACCGACCCTGCACCCAGCGCGACCGCATTGCTGCCGCTGGCCGTGCTGCCGGCGCCCAGTGCAATGGCGCTTTCACCGCCGGCCACCGTGTTGGTGCCGATGGCGATGCTGTTGATGCTGTTGCCCAGCGCCTGGAAGCCCAGCGCCACGCTGTTGGCGCCGTAGCTGAAAGCACCGCGGCCGACCGCCGTGGAACTGGTGCCGTTGGCCCAGCTGTTGTAGCCGATGGCGGTGGCGCCATTGGCACTGGCCCATGCGGCCGGGCCGAACGCCGAGGCGTTGCTGCCGGTAGCCCAGGCGCCGGAACCGAACGCGGTGGCGCCGGCTTCGCTGGCGGTGCTGTAACCGCCCACGGCGGTGCTGTCATCGGCCTTGGCAAACGCGCTGTCACCGATGGCGACGGCATAGCTGCCGGTGGCGCGCGACTTGCTGCCCGCCGCGAAGCTGTTGTCGCCGGTGGCCTGCGCGCCGCTGCCGAAGGCATTGCTGGTCAGCCCGGTGGCCTGCGCCGCGTTGCCCACTGCGGTGGAACCGGCCGACGCAGTGGTACCCACCTGCACCGGGTTGCCTTCGTCGTCCAGCAGCGGCTGGTTGTACTCGTCGTAGGCCTGGCCCAGGCCACCCACGGCCACCGCGCCATCGCCGTCGGCGAAGGTGTTGCGGCCCAATGCCACGGCATCGGCGCCCAGCGCGCCGGCACCGGCACCCTGCGCCAGCGCACCGGCGCCAATGGCATTGCTGGCCGAACCGGCCGCGACCGCACCTGCGCCCTCGGCATAGGCACCAGCATCGGTGCCCTCTTCGGCCTGCGCCTGGAAGAAGTGCGCGGTCGTATCGGCAGTTTCGGCCACCGCGTCGAGCTGCGCCTTGTTCACCGCATCGGTGGCTTCGGTACCGGCGGCCACGCTGGTGATCTGCCGTTCGTTGCCGCTGCTGCCCACGGCCACGCTGTTGTCACGCACCGCTTCGGAGTTCGCGCCCAGGGCCACGCTGTTGGCGCCACGCGCAGTAGCGTAGAAGCCGACCGCCGTGCTCTGCGCGCCACTGGCCCAGGTCTGTGCGCCCAGCGCGCTGGACTGTTCACCCGGTGCGTAGGCGAAGTAGCCCACCGCCGTCGCCTCGGCACCCGACGCTTCGGTGAGCGTGCCGTTGGCCGTGGCGTAGTCGCCGCTGGCAATGGCACCGGCGCCGACCGCCGTGGCGGCTTCGCCGCTGGCCTGGGTCTGCACGAAGAAGCCCAGGCCGGGAATCAGGTCGGCCGGGCCACCGATGGCCACGCTGCTGGTGCCGGTAGCCACGCTGCTGGTACCCAGCGCGGTGGAGTAATCGCCAATGGCGTTGGACACGGCGCCGAACGCCGCCGACTGCGCACCGCCGGCATAGGCACCCACGCCGTAGGCGCTGGAGGCGAAGCCACCCGCTTCAGCGCTGGCACCGACGGCGGTGCCGCCCACGCCGGCGCTGGTCGCACCGGTATCGACCGGCACGCCGCCGTTGGTGATCAGCGGGTTGCCCTGCTCATCCACCGCAGCACCACCGACGGCCACGCTACCCGGGCCGACGGCCTGCGCGTTGTTGCCGAAGGCGGCACTGTTCTGGCCGCTGGCCAATGCGTTGAAGCCGACCGCGGTGGCGTTGCTGTTGACCGCGGTGGCGCCGCTGCCGAGTGCGGTGGTGCCATTGCCCAGGGCATTGGCGGCCTCACCGGCGGCGGTGGCATTGCTGCCATCGGCGAACGCACCGGCGCTGCTGTCATCGCTGCCGGTGGCCTTGAAGTAGGTGCTGGTGTTTTCGGCCACGCTGGCCACTGCATCCAGCTGGCCCTTGTTCACCGCATCGGTGGCTTCGGTACCGTCGGCCACGTGGGTGATCTGGCGCTCGTTGCCGTCGGCGCCGACGGCCACCGTGTTGTCACGGTCGGCCTGCGAGGCGGCACCGATGGCCACGCTGTTGCTGCCATTGGCGGTGGCGCTGGCGCCCAGTGCGGTGGACTGCGCACCATCGGCCCAGGCGTTCCAGCCGATGGCCGTTGCATAGTCTTCGGTGGCCCACGCGCCGGCACCGTAGGCCGCCGCACCGTAGCCGCTGGCGCGCGCCGGAATCAGGCCGAAATAGGTGCTGCCGCCGATCGCCACGCTCTCATCGCCGCTGGCCTCGCTGGCCTCACCCACGGCCACCGAACCGGCGCCCGTGGCCGTGGCAAACACGCCGGCCGCGGTGCTGTTGGCGCCGCTGGCCACGGTGCCGTAGCCCAGCGCAGACCCGAGGCGACCGCTGGCTTCGCTGTAACCACCGACCGCGGTGGTGCCATCGGCCGAAGCCGAGGCGCGGAAGCCGCTGGACAGCGACTGCGCGCCGCTGGCGATGGCTTCGGCACCGTTGGCGGTGCTGTACACGCCGGTGGCCTGCGCGCCGGTACCGGTCGCGGTGCTGCTCACTTCGCTGGCCACCGCGCCGCTGCCCAGTGCGGCACTGTCGCTGCCGCTGGCCTGCGCGTTGCTGCCCACGGCCGCAGCATTTTCACCGGTGGCCGAGCTGTTGTAGCCCACGGCCGTCGCGTTGGCCGCAATGGCCAGTGCGCCGCCGCCCAGTGCGGTGGTGCCATCGCCGATGGCGTTGGCTGCTTCACCGGCAGCCAGTGCGCTGTCGCCCTCGGCCAGTGCGCCGGCGTCGCTGTCTTCGCTGCCGCTGGCCTGGAAATACTTGCTGGTTGCTTCGGCGGCGGCGGCCACTGCATCCAGCTGGTCCTTGTTCACCGCATCGGTGCCTTCGGTGCCGGCGGCCACGTTGGTGATCTGGCGCGTGTTGCCTGCGCCACCCACCGACACGGTGTTGTCACGGGCGGCGATGGAATCCGCACCCAGGGCGACGCTGTTGTCGCCCTGCGCTTCGGCGGCATTGCCCAGTGCCGTGCTGTTGGTACCCGGCGCCCACGCGCCGCCACCGACGGCGGTGGAGTAATCGCCCGATGCTTCGGTTGCGAGCAGGCCGAACAGGGCGCCACCGACGGCCACGCTGTTGGTGCCGCTGGCAATGCTCGCCTGGCCGGTGGCGGTGCTGTTGGCACCGCTGGCCTGTGCATCACCGCCGACCGCGACGCTGCTGGAGCCGGTGGCGTTGGCGGCATTGCCGACCGCCGTGGCATTGAATGCAGATGCGTTGGACAGGCCGCCCAGCGCGGTGCTGTAACCACCGGTGGCTTCGGCACCGACGCCGAAGCTGGCCGCTGCGGTGCCACTGGCGATGCTGCCGGCACCGACGCTGGTGCTGCCGCTGCCGCTGGCCTGGGCCTGCGCACCGACGGCCGTCGCGCTGTCGGCGCTGGCCTGCGCGGCGCTGCCCAGCGCGGTGGTGTCGTCGCCGCTGGCGCTGGCATCGGCGCCGGCGGCCAATGCGCCCTCGCCGTCGATCTGCGCCGCGTCGCTGTCATCGCCGGCACCGTCGGCCTTGAAGTAGCGGCTGCCTTCGGCGGCGGCCGCGGCCAGTGCGGCCTGGGTGGCCTGCGCCTGTGCCTGTGCCTGCGCATCCAGCTGCGCGCGGTTCACTGCATCGGTGGCCGCCGTGCCCGCGGCCACGTTGGTGATCTGCCGTTCGTTGCCGCTGGCGCCGACCGACACCGTGTTGGCGCGGTTGGCCGTCGAGCCGGCGCCCAGCGCCACGCTGTTGGCTGCGCTGGCGGTGCTGCCGGTGCCGACTGCAACGGCGTTGCGGCCACTGGCGTTGGCGCTGCCATCGACCACGCACTGGTCGATCACGCTGCTGCTGATCGTTACGCAATTGGCGTTGCCGCCCACTTCCACCGACTGCGCCTGCGCCAGGCTTGTCCAGCCCAGGGCCATCAGCAGGCCTGCGGCAAGCACCGTCGGCGCGCTGCCGCCCTGCTTCTGCCGCTTGTCGACAACCGTACCGGCCTGGTCCGAGGTTGCCAGTTCCGAGGCAACGACCAACTGACCCAATGCTTTGTTCCAGACCTTGCGATAAATCCGATTCATCGATACGGCTCCTGAGTGGACTGGTTTTTAGGCAAAGCAACGCCATCGCTGGGCCATCCGGCCCAACGTCCCCTGGGGGCGTCTATTCGCGTGATTTACGACGGTGTTCGCGCAGAACGCGCAGAGAGGCAAGAGCGCCTTCCGTTGCGCAATGCGTTACTACGAAATGAATGAATTCAAAACGGACTGGCAGTGTTAACGTGAAGATTATCTTCCGTCAAGAGTTTGACGGAACAAAACCTACTGTCGTGAACCAGTTCACCGTTTTATGCGTTTATGCGGTTATTTCGTTAGAACCACGTGAACATGTCGTAGAGCGTGTAACGCGCTGTAACTCGTGGACAGCACACGATATTCACGCAATACAAACAAAAACCCGCCGGGGTTGCCGGCGGGTTTCCATACGTCATCGAATTGGCGCGTGCGCGGGGTGGACGATCAACCGCACCAGACGCGGGCGTTGCGGAACATCCGCATCCACGGCGAATCACCCTGCCATTCAGCCGGTGCCCAGCTCAGGTTGAGCGCGCGCGGGGTGCGCTCGGGGTGCGGCATCATGATGGTCACCCGGCCGTCGCTGCTGGTCAGGCCGGTGATGCCGTCCGGCGAACCGTTCGGGTTCAGCGGGTACTGGCTGGCCACGTTGCCGTTGCCATCGATGTAGCGCAGCGACACGCGCGCGGCCGCCTGGTCCACCGCATTGGCGAACACCGCACGGCCTTCGCCGTGGGCCACGGCCACCGGCAGGCGCGAGCCGGCCATGCCACGCAGCAGGATCGACGGCGATTCCACCACCTCCAGCAGCGCGGTGCGGGCTTCGAACTGCTCGCTGGCGTTGCGGCGGAACTGCGGCCAGTGCTCGGCACCGGGAATGATGTCCTTCAGCTGGCTCATCATCTGGCAGCCGTTGCACACGCCCAGCGCGAAGCTGTCTTCGCGGGCGAAGAACGCGGCGAAGGCATCGCGCAGCGCGCTGCGTTCCAGCACCGAGGTGGCCCAGCCGCGGCCCGCACCCAGCACGTCGCCGTAGCTGAAGCCGCCGCAGGCGACCAGGCCGGTGAAGTCCTGCAGGGCCACGCGACCTTCGATCAGATCGCTCATGTGCACGTCGAACGCGCTGAAGCCGGCACGTTCGAAGGCGTTGGCCATTTCAATCTGGCCGTTCACGCCCTGCTCGCGCAGCACCGCCACGCGCGGGCGCGCACCGGTGTTGATGAACGGCGCTGCCACGTCCTCGGCCAGGTCGAAGCTGAGCTTCGGCTTCAGGCCCGGGGCGTTGAAGGCACGGGCGACCTCGCGCTCGGCGTCGGCGTTTTCCGGGTTGTCGCGGCGCTTCTGCATGGCGTGGGTGACCGACCACCAGGCGTCGAACAGCGCTTCCCAGCGCCACTCGGCCAGGTTTTCGCCGCCCAGCGACACGCGCACCACCGGTGCGGTGGTCGGCTTGGCGATGCGCTGCGCGCACTCGATCAACGCGTGGCGCTCGACCAGATCGGCGAACGCGGCGCGGTCTTCGCGGGCAATCTGCACCACCGCACCCAGTTCTTCATTGAACAGGCTGCGGAACGGATCATCGCCCCAGGCATCGAGGGTGATGTCCAGGCCCAGGCGCGAGGTGAAGGCCATTTCGCACAGTGCGGCGAAGGCACCGCCATCGCTGCGGTCATGGTACGCACGCAGCAGGCCAGCCTGACGCGCATCGCGGATCAGTTCGAAGAAGCCACGCAGGCGCTGCGGGTCATCCAGGTCCGGGGCGGCACCGGCGAAGGCCGGCAGATCGCCGTGGTCGGCATGCACCTGGGCCAGGATCGAACCGCCCAGGCGCTGCTTGCCGGCACCGAGGCCGATCAGCCACAGTTCGCTGTCCACCTCGCGGTCGAGCAGCGGGGTCAGCTGCTGGCGCACATCGGCCACCGGCGCGAATGCGGAGATGACCAGCGACACCGGCGACACGCTCTTGTGCGCCTCGCCCTGGTCGTGCCACTGCGCCTGCATCGACAGCGAGTCCTTGCCCACCGGAATGCTGATGTCCAGCTGCGGGCACAGTTCCATGCCCACCGCCTTCACCGCGTCATACAGCAGCGCGTCTTCGCCCGGGTGGCCGGCGGCGGCCATCCAGTTCGCCGACAGCTTGATCTCATCCAGCGCGTCGACCGGGGCCGCGCACAGGTTGGTCAGCGCTTCGCCCACGGCCATGCGCGCCGAAGCGGCGGCATCGAGCAGGGCCAGCGGCGTGCGCTCGCCCAGCGACATGGCTTCGCCGGCCACGCCGTCGAAGTCGGCCAGGGTGATGGCCACGTCGGCCACCGGCAGCTGCCACGGGCCGACCATCTGTTCGCGCGCGGTCAGGCCACCCACGCTGCGGTCACCGATGGTGACCAGGAAGTTCTTCGACGCCACGGTGGGGTGCGCCAGCACGCGCAGACCGGCTTCCTGCAGATCCAGCCCGCCGGTCTTCAGCGCCGGCCAGCGCGGGGCCGGCGGGTGCGCGGTGTCGCGGTGCATCTTCGGCGGCTTGCCGAACAGTACGTCCATCGGCAGGTCGATCGGCGCATCGGCCGGGGTGTGGCCCGGCACGGCGCCATAGGCCACCACCAGGTGCTCCTCGGCGGTGGCCACGCCCACGGCAGCGAACGGGCAGCGCTCGCGCGCGCACAACGCGGCGAACTCGGCCAGGCGTTCCTGGGCCACGCCCAGCACGTAGCGTTCCTGCGATTCGTTGCACCACAGCTGCATCGGCGACAGCGACGGGTCATCGGTGGGCACCTTGCCCAGGTCGATCACGCCGCCCACGTTCGAATCGTGCAGCAGTTCGGGGATGGCGTTGGACAGGCCACCGGCGCCGACGTCGTGGAAGAACTTGATCGGGTTGTTGGCGCCCATCGCCACGCAGCGGTCGATGACCTCCTGGCAGCGACGTTCCATTTCCGGGTTGTCGCGCTGCACGCTGGCGAAGTCCAGATCTTCGGCGCTTTCGCCGGAAGCCACCGAACTGGCGGCACCGCCGCCCAGGCCGATCAGCATGGCCGGGCCACCCAGCACGATGACCGCATCACCGGCCTGCAGCTTGATCTTGTCGACCTGGATGCGATCGATCGCGCCCAGGCCACCGGCCAGCATGATCGGCTTGTCGTAGGCGCGGACCAGATCGGCGCCTTCGGGCAGCTCGAAGCTGCGGAAGTAACCGAGCAGGTTCGGACGACCGAATTCGTTGTTGAACGCGGCGCCGCCGAGCGGGCCATCGGTCATGATTTCTAGTGCCGGCGCCATGCGCGGGTTCAGCGCGCGCGGCGCTTCCCACGGCTGCGGCAGCTCGGGAATGCGCAGGTGCGAGACCGAGAAACCGGACAGACCGGCCTTCGGCTTGCCGCCACGGCCGGTAGCGCCTTCGTCGCGGATCTCGCCGCCGTTGCCGGTCGAGGCGCCGGGGAACGGCGCGATCGCGGTCGGGTGGTTATGCGTTTCCACCTTGATCTGGAACGCGCTGGGCACCTGCGGCTCGCGGCGGTATTCGCCCGTGGCCGGGTCCGGGCGGTAGCGCGAGGCCGGATGGCCTTCGATCACCGCGGCATTGTCGCTGTACGCGCTGAGCGTGTGCTGCGGGGTCTGCTGGTGGGTGTTCTTGATCATGCGGAACAGCGAACGGTCCTGTTCCTGGCCGTCGATGGTCCAGCTGGCGTTGAAGATCTTGTGCCGGCAGTGCTCGGAATTGGCCTGCGCGAACATCATCAGTTCCACGTCCGAGGGCGAGCGGCCCAGCGCAGTGAAGCGTTCGCGCAGGTAGTCGATCTCGTCCTGGGCCATGGCCAGGCCGAGGCGCTGGTTGGCGGCCTCCAGCTGGTCCACCGGCACGCGTTCCAGTTCGCCGCGCGCCGGGCTGCTGAACAGCGCCTGGCCCTGCTCGGCCGATTCCAGCACCGACTGGGTCATCGGGTCATGCAGGGCCTTCACCAGGGCCTGCTGGGCGGCGGCATCGGCCGGCCAGCCCAGCACGTCGATGCGCAGGCCGCGTTCCACCCGGCTGACCGGCTGGCCGGCACCGCGCACCAGTTCGGTGGCCTTGCTGGACCACGGCGACAGCGTGCCCAGGCGGGGCACCACGACGCGGCTTACCGCACCGTCGGCCACGGCCTGCGCCTGCGGCTGGGCTTCCAGGATACGGCACAGGGTGGCCACGTCGGGCGCGGCCGTACCTTCGGGCTGCACGAAGTAGACGTGCCAGGCGCCGCTGATGCGCAGGGAGGGAGCGATGGACTGCAGGCGGGATTCAAGACGTTCGCGGCGGAACGGCGACAGGGCGGGCGCGCCCTCGAGGACCATCATGTCCGGGGAACCGTAGTTGGGAAACGGGCCCGACATTGTACCGGAACCAGGGGGTGGGCTTCGGCCGGGCGGCGCCCGGCACCCGCCGAACCCAGGGCGACAGCCAGAGCCGAAGCAAGAGCCAGAGCAACAGCCGGTTATCCGAGGGTTGGGTGGGGCGGTGTGGGCTTGCAGGACACGCCGTAAATCCATCCATGGAGGCTCGTAGGCGCCATCCATGGCGCCTGCGGTCCTGCAAGCCCACACCGCCCCACCCCTGACAGGTTCCTGCGATCTGCCGGAACTGCACGGGGTCGGATCCCGTTGCTTCGCAACGGGCTCTGACCCCGGATGTGTTGCGATATCTGATCGATCCATCCACGCATGGCGTGGATCTACTGGTCCCGAGAACTTGTCTTTCGTGGCTGGCACACGCAGGAACCTGTCCAGGGCCAGGCGGGTGGGGTCAGGCGGGGTATCCGCGGCATGGATGCCGCGGCTAAGCCCCCATGGACGGGTTTACGGCGTCCCCGCCTGACCCCACCCGCCCGGCCCTCCCCCGGAAATCCGCTGTTCGCGGCAATCCCCAGCCACGAGGGGGCCCCGCCGATGGCAGCCAACCGCGCGCCAGCGCCGCTCTTCGCGGGAATCCCGGAACCCCGGAATCGCGGAACCATGCGCTGGCTCACGGATTGCCCGGGCAATTGATGACAACGTTGTCCCTACCCGGCCAGCCGGACTCTCTCCCCGGCCCGGCCAGGTACCCCGTCCGCTCCCACCGTCGCCTTCCCCGGCGACGCCCGGACCTGCGTTACGCGCGGTGCCATCGGGGCCCGCGCGCCTCTTGGTCGATCGGAGAAACACCATGTACGACACGTTTGTGCAGAGTGCCGATGTACGCAGTGCCGAACATTCCCGCCGCCGCTGTCGCCCGCGCCGCCTGGCCTGGCTTTTGGCCCTGGCCGCCGGGGCCGCCGCCCTGCCCGGCCTGGCCCAGGCCGCCAGCTGTGCCGGCGTGGCCGAATGGGACCAGGCCAAGATCTACCGGGCCGGCGATACCCTGCAGAAGGCCGGCGTGCTCTACCGGGCCAACCAGGACATCTGGAACGCCCCGCCGGACCACCCGGCCGGGGCGCCCTACTACACCAACCTGGGCGCCTGCGATGGCAGCGGCGCCAACCAGCCGCCGGTCGTCAGCCTGACCTCCCCGGCCAATGGCGCCAGCTTCAGCGCCGGCAGCACGATCACGGTCAGCGCCACCGCCAGCGACGCCGACGGCAGTGTCAGCAAGGTCGAGTTCTTCCGCGATGGCAGCTCGATCGGGGTGGATACCAGCGCGCCGTACAGCGCCAGCTGGGCCAACGCCAGCGCCGGCAGCCACACCCTGCGCGCGGTCGCCACCGACAACAACAACGCCACCACCAGCACGCCCACCATCACCATCACGGTGAACGCGGCCAGCGGCGATACCACCGCGCCCAGCGTGCCCGGCGGCCTGGCGGTGGGAACGCGCACCGCCAGCAGCATCGCGCTCAGCTGGAGCCCGTCCACCGACAACACCGGCGGCAGCGGTGTGGCCGGCTACGACGTGTACCGCAACGGCAGCCTGGTCGGCTCGCCGTCCAGCGCCAGCTATGTCGACGGCGGCCTGACGGCCTCCACCACCTACAGCTACCGCGTGCGCGCCCGCGACAACGCCGGCAATGCCTCGGCGCAGGGCACCGCGACCAGCGCCACCACCCTGGCCGACAGCGGTGGCGGCACCGGCAAGCGGGTCATCGGCTACTTCACCCAGTGGGGCATCTATGGCCGCAACTACCGGGTGAAGAACATCGACAGCAGCGGCTCGGCCGCCCGTCTCACCCACATCAACTACGCCTTCGGCAACGTGCGCAACAACCGCTGCGAAGTGGGCGTCACCCAGGCCTCCGATCCGAACACCGGCGTGGGCGGCGATGCCTTCGCCGACTACACCAAGGCCTTCGGTGCCGGCGAAAGCGTGAGCGGCAGCGCCGATACATGGGACCAGCCGCTGCGCGGCAACTGGAACCAGTTGAAGCAGCTGAAGGCGAAGTACCCCAACGTGAAGGTGCTGATCTCGCTGGGCGGCTGGACCTGGTCGCGTGGGTTCTCCAGCGCCGCACAGCCGGCCAACCGGCAGGCGTTCGTGGCCTCGTGCATCGATGCCTACATCAAGGGCAACCTGCCGGTGACCGACGGCGCCGGCGGCACCGGTGCGGCGCTGGGCGTGTTCGACGGCATCGACATCGACTGGGAATACCCGGTGGCCTGTGGCCTGGCCTGCGGCACGCCGGAGGACAACGCCAACTTCACCGCGCTGCTGGCCGAGTTCCGCCGCCAGCTGGATGCGGTGCGCCCCGGGCTGCTGCTGACCGTAGCGGTGGGTGCCGGCATCGACAAGGTGCGGGTGACCGACCCGGCTGCGTACCACCCGTACCTGGACTACATCAACGTGATGACCTACGACTTCCACGGCGCGTGGGATGCGAAGACCAATCACCACTCGGCGCTGTTCGATTCGCCCAATGATCCGTCCACCGGTGATACCGCGCTGTACAACAGCAACGATGCGATCGAGGCGTTCATCAGCCGCGGCGTACCAGCGGCCAAGTTGAACCTGGGCATCGGCTACTACGGGCGTGGCTGGACGGGGGTGGCCAACGCCAACAACGGCCTGTACCAGACCGCCAGCGGTGCGGCGCCGGGTACCTACGAAGCGGGCATCGAAGACTGGAAGGTGCTGAAGAACCTGGCCTGGTCCAGCTACACCGACAACACCGCCGGTGCCACCTGGATCTACAACGGCAGCACGCTGTGGAGCTTCGACACCCCGGCCAACATCACCCGCAAGATGGGGTACGTGAAGACCCAGGGCCTGGGCGGCGCGTTCGTCTGGGAATTCAGCGGCGACGATGCGCAGGGCACGCTGACCAAGGCGGTCAGTGATGGCTTGAAGTAAGGAAAACGTGCGACATCCGCCGGGCATGGCCCGGCGCTACCAACGCGATCCACGGTAGCGCCGGGTCACGCCCGGCGGCATTGCAATCAACGCTTGGCCGACAGCTTTTCCAGCGCCGCGCGCAGCTGTGCCGGCGGCAGGTAGCCGCCCAGCTGGGTGCCGTCGGGCGCGAAGATGGCCGGCGTGCCATTCACGCCCAGCTGCTGGCCCAGTGCGTACTGCATGGCCACCGGGTTGGTGCAGTTCTTGGCCGGCACACTGCCGCCGCGCTTGGCATTGGTCAGCGCCTGGCGGCGATCAGCCGCGCACCAGACCGAGATCATGTCGGTGTAGTCCTTGCTGCCCAGCCCCATGCGCGGGAACGCCAGGTATTCGACGGTGATGCCGTTGCGGTTGAGCTCGGCGATGTCCTGGTGCAGCTTGCGGCAGTACCCGCACTCAATGTCGGTGAACACGCTGATGGTGTACTTGGCATTCGGCGCGGCGAACACGATGCGGTCGCCATGGTTGGCCTTGGCCAGCAGGCCACGCCGGTAATCCAGCAGCCCCGCGCTGTTGGCCGGCCCGCGCGCCTGGGTGTCATACGGCTGCGACTGGAACAGATAGCGGCCATCGTCGGAGACGTACAGCAGCTGGCCCGACACCAGCACTTCGCGGAAGCCGGGGAACGGCGCGGCGCCGATATAGTCGATGGTGAAACCCGGGTTCAGCGCCGACAGCGCGGCACGCACCGCCTGTTCGGCGGCAGGGTTGGCCGCCGCAGGCCGGGGGGCCGCGGCAGCAGGTGCCTTGGCGGCAGGCGGCGCCGGCTGTGCACAGGCGGTCAGGCTGAGCGCGCCGAACACAGCGGCAATGGCGAATCGGAGCATGGAGCAACCTGCTGGGAAGATGACTTGCGATTCTGACACAGGCCCGGCAGCGGCACCGCGAACGCGAGCACACACCCGCGCGCGGGTTCAGCCGCCCGCTCAGCCGCGTGGGTGGTGGCGGGCGTGCAGCTGCTGCAGGTGCTCGCGCGCCACCAGCGTGTAGATCTGGGTGGTGGACAGCGAGCTGTGGCCCAGCAGCATCTGCAGCGCGCGCAGGTCTGCACCGCGGTTCAGCAGGTGGGTGGCGAAGCTGTGGCGCAGGCCATGCGGGCTGATCCGCGCCGGATCGATGCCGGCCACCTGCGCGTGCCGCTTGACCAGGTGCCAGAACGCCTGCCGGGTGAGTGCGTGCAGGCTGGGTTCGATGAACAACGGCGTCTGCCCATCGGCAAGCGCCTGCACTCTGCCCTTGCCCACCATCAGCGGGCGCGCGTCGTGCAGGTAACGTTCCAGCCAGTGCTGCGACTCTTCGCCCAGCGGCACCAAGCGTTCCTTGCTGCCCTTGCCGGTCACCCGCAGCACGCCCTGGCGCAGGTTCACGGCCGTGGCCGGCAGCAGCACCAGTTCGCTCACGCGCAGGCCCGCGGCGTACATCAGTTCCAGCATGGCGCGGTCGCGCAGGCCCAGTGGGCTGTCGATATCCGGTGCCGCCAGCAGCGCATCGATCTGGCTCTCGGCCAGGGCCTTGGGCAGCAGGCGCGGCAGCTTCGGCGGATCCAGCAGCGCACTGGGGTCCTCGCTGCGCTCGCCGCGGCGCACCGCATCGGCGAAGAAGGCGCGCAGCGCCGACAGCAGACGGGCGTTGCTGCGCGGCGACCAGCCATGACGCGTGCGCCAGGCCAGGTAATCGAACAGGCCCGGGCGCTCTACCCCGGCCAGGCCGCCATCGCGACCGTCCAGCCAGCGCGCCAGGCCTTCCAGATCGCGCCGGTAGCTGTCCAGGGTGGCGCGGGCCAGGCCGTTCTCGGACCAGGCCGCGTCCAGGAAACGCTGGATGCGCGCACTGTCTTCGCCGCGCGGCTCGGGCAGTTGCTGGACCAGTTGGCGACGCTCGGCGGGGGTGGAAACAACGGCCATGCACGCAGGATACGTGGGCCGCTGCGGGCAGGGCCAGCTTTGCGTATGCTCGGCGCATGTCCAGCCCCGCCAGTGAAACGGCCCCCGTGGCCGCGCCCGGTTCCGATCGCCCACGCACATTGCTGCTGTGGCGCCTGCTGGCCCTGTTCTACGACCTGTGGCCGGTGCTGGCGCTGTGGATGCTGGCCGGCACGGTGTTCACCGTGGCCTATACGGTCAGCGGCCACGCGCAGCGCGACAACATCGCACCGTTCAGCGCCTGGCAGTGGCTGCTGTGGGCGGTGTGCTGGGTCATCACCGGTGCCTATGCCACGGCCAGCTGGCGGCGCGGCGGGCAGACGCTGGGCATGCGCCCGTGGCGGCTGAAGCTGGAAACGCGCGATGGCACGGCGCTGCGGCGCGGCCAGTTGTGGCGGCGTTTCGCCATGGGCACGCTGTCGCTGCTGCTGGGCGGGCTGGGGTTCTGGTGGGCGTGGCTGGATCGCGAACGCCTGACCTGGCACGACCGCGCCAGTGGCACCCGCATGGTGCGGGTGCCCAAGCGCTGAAGGAATCCGCCGGGCATGGCCCGGCGCTACCACCGCACGCGGGTCAGGCGTCGGGCAGGATCACCGCCGGCTGTGCCCACAGCTCGAAGAACTGCGATGAGAACGCGGTGGCCTTGACGTCATCGGGCACCGGAATCTTGCCGTTGAGCTTGCCCTGGGCCTTGGCGAATTCCTGCCACAGCTTCAGGCTGGCCTTCTTCAGGCGCTTCTGCTCACCGGCATCGCTGGCGGCCAGGTACTGCGCGTACAGATCGCGCATCGGCTTGCCCTGTTCCTCGAACGCGGCCGGCAGCTCGGGCAGGCTGGTTTCGGTGAACTCAACGGTTGCCTGCGGCGGCTGGTAGCCCGCGGGCCCGAAGGCGGCCCGCAGATCGTCCTCGGCGTCCAGGTATTCGAAGAAACCGGGCACGTTGAAGAGCTTGGTGCGGTAGTCCGACGACGTGTCCGGGCTGTTGGAGACCACCGTGGTCGGCAGTTCACCCAACAGGCCCACATCCCAGCTGCGCGGAATGAACAGGCCGGTCGCCTTCACGTACGGGCCGTCGATCACCACGTCATTGAGCTCGACCTTCGACGCCAGCCCGCCGGAATTGGTCTTGCGGGTGACGTACTGCTCGGTGACGATCACGTACTCGCCCAGCGTCGGGTTGATCAGGCCACCGATGCCATCGGCATAGACCACCATGCGCACCGTGCCGATCTTCTCGCTCTGCAGCCGGTGCTGGCCGGGCTCCAGGCTGACCGGTACCGTGGTGTGCGCCGGAATGACGTGCGGCTGCGCGTCGATGGTCAGGGTGACCGGCGTGTCGGTGGGGTTGTCGATCTCGAAATCGACCGGACCAGAACAGCCCACCAGCAACAGCAGGGCGGCAAGCGAGGGAAACAGACGTGCGCGGATCATGTTCATCCTTGAAGTGAAGCGAGATGCGCAACGCGCGCGCTCGCGGTGAAGGCAGGGCCCGCGCGGAAAGGCGCGGACCTGCCGGGTCCATTGAAACGGGGTGAGGGCGGCCTGCGGCCGCGCCGACGCTACCGACGCCTGAACAGCCAGCCGGACACCGCCAGCATGACGATGGGCGGCAACGCGTAGGCAATGCGGTAATCGAACTTCAACGCACCGGCCATGCGGCCGAAGAACAACTGCAGCAGCCAGAAGCCCAGCGCGAACAGGATGCCCAGGAACAGGCGCTTGCCCATGCCGCCGCTGCGCAGCGAACCGAAGGCGAACGGCACCGCGGCCAGGCACAGCGCCAGCACGTTCACCGGGTAGAACCAGCGGCTCCAGTACACATCCTCGAAATCACGCGCATCCAGGCCGTTGCGCTCGCGGTAGGCAATGCTGGTGCTCAGCTCGGACACGCTCAGGTTGCGCGGCTTGGCGATGCCGGTGGCCAGCGCGCCGGCATCCAGCTTCGAATTCCAGGGTTCGCGGGCCACTTCCTGGCGGGTGGCCGAGCGTTCGCCGAAGGTATCGCGGCGCACGCCGGTCAGCACCCAGCCGTCCTTGTCGTGCTCGGCAGTGGCGGCATGGGTGAGCGTGGCGATGCGGCCGTCGTCGGCAATCTGGTACAGGCGTACATCGCGCAGGATCAGCCGCGAGCCCTTCTCGCCCACCAGCTGCTCTTCGCCGCTGGCCGCGTTCAGGAAGGTATCGCCCTCGCGCGCCCACATGCCCGAATAGCGGGCCACGGCGATGTCGGTGCCCCACTTGGCGCTCATCTTCAGCGCATCGGCGCGGTTCTGGCCCCACGGGCCCAGGGTCTCGGCGCTGATCACCATCAGCCCGGTCAGCAGCGACAGGGCGATGGCCACCGACACGCTCAGGCGCTTGCGCGACAGGCCCAGGGCGCGCAGCGCGGTCAGCTCGGAGGTGGCTGCCAGCTGGCCCAGCCCCATCAGGGCGCCGATTACCGCAGCGGTGGGGAAGAAGGTGTAGGCGCGGCGGGGCACGGTATACAGCACCCATGCCGCGGCGTGGCCCAGCGAATAGCCGTTCTTGCCGATGTCCTTGAACTCACCGGAGAAGGCCATCACCACGTCCAGGCCGGTCAGCACCGCCCAGGTGAGCAGCACGGTGGTGAACACCGCACGGCCCAGGTAGAAATCGAAACGCATCGGGCGCAGCTTCATGCGCGGCCTCCCTTCGGGCGGGCCAGGCGGCCATCGCGCGCGTACATCCAGATGGCGAACGCCAGCAGCGGCAGGGTCAGCCACCACAGGCCCAGCGCGCCGGGAATCCTGCCGTCGGCGATCCAGCCGGCGCCGATGAAGGTCAGGTTGGTGCCCACCATGTAGGCCAGCAGGGCCAGCATCATGCGCCCGTAGCGCTGCTGGCGCGGCGAGCTGCGCCCCAGCGGCACGGTCAGCAGGGCGAAGGCCAGCGCGATCAGCGGCGGTGCCAGGCGGCGGTGCAGCTGGGCCTGGGCCTCGGGGCGGTCATCGCCAATCAACTTCGTGGTCGCCATCAGCTCCGGATCATCGTCCTTGCGCGCCTCGGTACCGTCGGGCAGGGCCACGTCATTGCGGGCGAAGGTGGCCAGCCGGTAATCCAGCGCGCCGGCCAGCGGGCCCTCCAGCTGGTGGCCGTCGTCCAGTTCCAGGAAGCGCTGGCGCGCCCCTTCGAAGTACATGCGGCCGCTGGCGGCGGACACCACTTCCAGGCGGTCGTCCTTCTGCCGCTGCAGGAACACCTTGCCCAGCTGGGTGCCATCGGGCGAGATCGAGGACAGGTAGACCACCCCGCCATTGGGCAGCGGGGTGAACCGCCCGGGCTCCAGGCCGGCCATCAGCACGCTGCGGTTGGCGTCCTGGATCATCTGTTCGGCGGTGCGCCCGGCCCAGGGGCCCAGCCACAGCGAACAGGCGCCCACCACCAGCACCACCGGCACCACCAGCATCAGCAGGGGGCGCAGCAGGCGCTTGGGGCCAACGCCAATGGCGGTGATCACCGCCATTTCCGAATCGCGGTAGAGCCGGGCGATGGCCAGCAGCAGGCCCAGCATCAGCGCCAGCGGCAGGATCAGCGGCATGTAAGCGATGAACTGCAGGCCCAGCTGTGAGAACAGCAGCTTGGCCGGCAGGCGTCCGTCGGCGATGTTGCCGAGGATGTCCACCAGCACGCCGCCCACGCTGACCACCAGCAGGACGATCAGGGTAGCCAGGAAACTCTGGACGAAATCGCCCAGCAGGTATCGGTCGAGCTTCAGCATGGGGCGGTGGTTTAAACTCTGGGGTTCGTTCGCGGTGCCGCCCAGTCTACTGTCTGGGCGTAAACGGCCTGCGATTGTACGGACTCGCCAATGGAATCTGCTCAATGGCCCTCGAATTCACCCTGAACCACCTCGCTCCGGCTGCCGCCACCGTTGACTGCCTGGTGGTCGGCGCCTATGCCGACCACAGCCTGACCCCGGCCGCGCAGGCGCTGGACGCCGCCAGTGGCGGCCGCCTGGCCGCCCTGGCCCAGCGCGGCGACCTGTCCGGCAAGACCGGCGCCACCACCCTGCTGCACGACCTGCCGGGCGTGACCGCCCCCCGCGTACTGGTGGTCGGCCTGGGCGATGCCGCCCGTTTCGGCGTGCCGCAGTACCTGAAGGCCATTGGCGACGCCGTGCGCGCGCTGAAGGCCGGCGCCGCCCGCAGCGCGCTGTTCACCCTGTCCGAAGTGGCCATCAAGGACCGCGACGCGGCCTGGGCGATCCGCCAGGCGGTCATTGCTGCCGATCACGCCGCCTACCGCTACACCGCCACCCTGGGCAAGAAGAAGGCCGATGACGCCGGTCTGGCCCAGCTGGCCATCGCCGGTGATGACGCCCAGGCCCTGGCCCAGGGCCAGGCCATCGCCGCCGGCGTGGAGTTCGCCCGCGAGCTGGGCAACCTGCCGCCGAACTACTGCACTCCGGCCTACCTGGCTGAAGTGGGCGTGAAGTTCGCCGGTGAGCACGAGGGTGCCGAAGCCGACATCCTCGACGAGACCCAGATGGAAGCGCTGGGCATGGGCTCGCTGCTGGCCGTGGCCCGTGGCTCGGCCAACCGCCCGCGCCTGGTCGTGCTCAAGTGGTCCGGCGGCGGTGACGCCAAGCCGTACGTGCTGGTCGGCAAGGGCATCACCTTCGATACCGGTGGCGTGAACCTGAAGACCCAGGGCGGCATCGAGGAAATGAAGTACGACATGTGCGGTGGCGCCAACGTCATCGGCACCTTCGTCGCGGCCGTGAAGGCCAAGCTGCCGCTGAACCTGGTGGTGGTGGTGCCGGCCGTGGAAAACGCCATTGACGGCAATGCCTACCGCCCGTCCGACGTGATCACCTCGATGTCGGGCAAGACCATCGAAGTCGGTAACACCGACGCCGAAGGCCGCCTGATCCTGTGCGATGCGCTGACCTACGCACAGCGCTTCGAACCGCAGGCCCTGGTGGACGTGGCCACCCTGACCGGCGCCTGCATGGTCGCCCTGGGCCACCAGACCGCCGGCCTGATGAGCAAGCACGACGACCTGGCCAACGAACTGCTGGCCGCTGGCGAGCATGTGTTCGACCGCGCCTGGCGCCTGCCGCTGTGGGACGAGTACCAGCCGATGCTGGATTCGACCTTCGCCGACGTCTACAACATCGGCGGCCGCTGGGCCGGCGCCATCACCGCCGGCTGCTTCCTGTCGCGCTTTGCCGAAGGGCAGCGCTGGGCGCACCTGGACATCGCCGGCGTGGCCAGCGATGAAGGCAAGCGTGGCATGGCCACCGGCCGCCCGGTGGGCCTGCTCAGCCAGTGGCTGCTGGACCAGGTCGCCCGCGCCTGATGCCGTACCTGCCCCTGGCCGGCGCCCGCCGGCCGGGGCATCCTCCGGCCTGCCCCCGCCCGGCACGCCGGGCCCCTGCCCGACCCGGACCCTGCCATGCCCCGCGCTGATTTCTACCTGATCGCCAAGCCCCGTTTCCTGACCGAGCCGCTGCGCCTGGTCTGCGAACTGGCGCGCAAGGCCAACGACGCCGGGCTGCCCGCCCTGGTGCTGGCCCGCGACCAGGCCCAGGCCGAAGAACTGGACGAACTGCTCTGGTCCTTCGACGAGGACGCCTATATCCCGCACCAGATCGTGGGCGAGGACGTGGACGAGGAAGAGGCCGTGGTGCTCATTTCCATCCCCGGCGACGAAGCGCCGATGCGCCCGCTGGTGATCAACCTGCGCGACGAGCCCTGGCTGGGTCAGTGCGAGCGCGTGCTGGAAGTGGTACCGGCCGACCCGGAAGCGCGCGAACCGCTGCGCGAGCGCTGGCGCCAGTACAAGACCGCCGGCTACGACCTGAACAAGCACGACATGTAAGGCCGCGCCGGCCCCCTTGATGGGCCGCTGCCGCGCCCTGATCCTTCAACGATTACCTCCTGGTTCCCCCGCATGACCCAACTCGCCTCCAGCTACGACCCGACGTCCTTCGAGACCGACCTCTACAAGGCCTGGGAAGACGCCGGCCACTTCAAGCCGTCCGGCCAGGGTGAGCCCTACACCATCCTGCTGCCGCCGCCGAACGTGACCGGCACCCTGCACATGGGCCATGCTTTCCAGCAGACCCTGATGGATGCGCTGGTGCGCTACCACCGCATGCGCGGCTACGACACGCTGTGGCAGGTCGGTACCGACCACGCCGGCATCGCCACCGAAATGGTGGTCAGCCGCAACCTGGCGCTGGAAGGCAAGGGCGAGACCCGCGATTCGCTGGGCCGCGAAGGCTTCATCGGCAAGGTGTGGGAGTGGAAGCAGCAGTCCGGTGACACCATCGAGCGGCAGATGCGCCGGCTGGGCACCTCGGCCGACTGGTCGCGCAGCACCTTCACCATGGACCCGCAGCCGTCTGCAGCGGTGGTCGAGGCCTTTGTGCGCTGGCACGAACAGGGCCTGATCTACCGCGGCCAGCGTCTGGTGAACTGGGACCCGGTGCTGAAGACCGCCATTTCCGACCTGGAAGTGGAGAGCGCCGAGGAAGACGGCTTCCTGTGGTCGATCGCCTACACGCTGGACGAGGGCCTGAGCTACGAGCACGTCGAGCGCGATGCCGACGGCGCGGAAACGCTGCGCGAAACCCGCGATTACCTGGTCGTGGCCACCACCCGCCCGGAAACCCTGCTGGGCGACACCGCGGTGATGGTGCACCCGGAAGACGAGCGCTATGCGCACCTGATCGGCAAGCAGGTGGTGCTGCCGCTGACCGGCCGCCGTGTGCCGGTGATCGCCGATGACTACGTGGACCGCGCGTTCGGTACCGGCGTGGTCAAGGTCACCCCGGCGCACGATTTCAACGATTACCAGGTGGGCGTGCGCCACAGCCTGCCGATGATCAACCTGTTCACCCCGGTGGCGGCGCTGAATGAAAACGCGCCCGAACGCTTCCAGGGCCTGGACCGCTACGAAGCGCGCAAGGCCGTGCTGGCCGAACTGGAAGACCTTGGCATCCTGGTGGAAACCAAGGCGCACAAGCTGCAGGTGCCGCGCGGCGACCGCACCGGCCAGGTGATCGAGCCCTACCTGACCGACCAGTGGTTCGTGAAGATGGACGAACTGGCGCGTCGTGGCCTGGAACTGGTCGAGAACGGCAGCATCGCGTTCGTGCCGCCGAACTGGATCAACACCTACCGCCACTGGATGACCAACATCCAGGATTGGTGCATCAGCCGCCAGCTGTGGTGGGGCCACCGCATTCCGGCCTGGTTTGATGCCGCCACCGGCAGCTGCTACGTGGGCCGCAGCGAAGACGAAGTGCGCGCAAAGAACAACCTGGGCAGCGACGTGCTGCTGAGCCAGGAAAGCGACGTGCTGGAAACCTGGTTCTCCTCGCAGATCTGGCCGTTCTCGACCCTGGGCTGGCCGAACGAGCAGGCCATGGCCGAGCGTGGTTTCGACCGCTACCTGCCGTCGTCGGTGCTGGTCACCGGCTTCGACATCATCTTCTTCTGGGTGGCGCGCATGATCATGGCCACCGACAACCTGACCGGGAAGATCCCGTTCAAGGACGTCTACTTCACCGGCCTGATCCGCGACGGCCAGGGCCAGAAGATGTCCAAGAGCAAGGGCAACGTGCTCGACCCGCTGGACATCATCGACGGCATCAGCATCGACGACCTGGTGGCCAAGCGCACCGGCGGCCTGATGCAGCCGAAGATGGTGGAGAAGATCGAGAAGGCCACCCGCAAGGAGTTCCCGGACGGCATTGCCGCCCACGGTGCCGACGCGCTGCGCTTCACCATCGCCGCGCTGGCCACCCACGGCCGCGACATCAAGTTCGACATGAACCGCGCCGAGGGCTACAAGAACTTCTGCAACAAGCTGTGGAACGCCAGCCGCTTCACCCTGATGAACACCGAGGGTGCTGCGTTCACCGGCGTGCCGACCCCGCGCACCGATGCCGAGCGCTGGATCCTGGCGCGCCTGGCCGCGGTGTCGGCCGAGGCGCAGAGCCATTACGCCAATTACCGCTTCGACCTGCTGGCGCAGTGCCTGTATGAGTTCGCCTGGAACGAGTTCTGCGACTGGTTCCTGGAACTGAGCAAGCCGGCGCTGAACGGTGCCGACGCCGCCGATGCCGACAGCACCCGCCACACCCTGCTGTACGTGCTGGAAGCGCTGCTGCGCCTGCTGCACCCGCTCACCCCGTTCATTACCGAACAGCTGTGGCAGCAGCTGGCCCCGCGCCTGGGCCTGGCCGAAACCACGCTGTCGCTGCGCCCGTACCCCACCGCCGACGAATTCGCCGGTGACTTCGCCCAGGCCGAGGCCGACGTGGAATGGCTGAAGGCGGTGATCAGCGCGGTGCGCCGTGTGCGCAGCGAACTGAACGTGGCCCCGTCCAAGCTGGTGCCGCTGCGCCTGCAGGCCGGCCTCGAACAGGATCGCGTGCGCATCGAACGCTTCAGTGCCTCGCTGTCGTTCCTGCTGAAGCTGGACAGCATCCAGTGGCTGGCCGAAGGCGAAAGCGCACCGCCGGCCGCCGCCGCGATTGTGGGCGAGCTGAAGCTGCTGGTGCCGCTGGAAGGCCTGGTCGACCTGGATGCCGAGCGTGCGCGCCTGGACAAGGAGATCAAGCGCGTGGAAGGCGAGAAGGAAAAGAGCGAGACCAAGCTGGCCAAGTTCACCGACAAGGTGCCGCCGGCCGTGGTCGAGCAGGAGCGCGTGCGCCTGGTCGACTGGAACACCCAGTTGGCGGGCCTGCAGGAACAGCGCGCGAAGCTGTAACGCTGCACGGGTGGGATGTGCCAACCAAGGTTGGCACCTACCTCACCGGGTTCTGGTAGGTGCGGACCTTGGTCCGCACTGAGCGACGTGCCAACCAAGGTTGGCACCTACCCTACCATCGCTGATGTGCCAACCAAGGTTGGCACCTACCCTACCATCGCTGATGTGCCAACCAAGGTTGGCACCTACCCTCCTCTGCTGAGGTTGGCACCCGCCATCACATGGCATCATCGGGTGATGCCACCTTCCATCTTCCTGCTGGTGCTGGCCGCTGCTGCGCTGCATGCCAGCTGGAACGCGATCGTCAAACGCGGGCCGGACAAATTCCTCGGCACGGTGCTGGTCACCGGCAGCGCCGCGTTGCTGTCAGCGGTCGCCCTGCCCTTGCTGCCGTTTCCCGCAGCCGACAGCTGGCCCTGGCTGGCGGCCTCGGTGGTACTGCAGGTCATCTACTACGCGCTGGTGGCGCGCTGCTACCAGCAGGTGGACATGAGCCTGGCCTACCCGCTGATGCGCGGTTGCGCGCCGATCCTGGTCGCACTGGCCGGCAGTCTGCTCGGCCAGTCGCTGCCGCCTGCCGCCTGGCTGGGCGTGGTGCTGGTCAGCACCGGCATCCTGTGCATGGCGCTGGGCGCACGCGGCGGCCAGCTCGGCCTGCCCCTGCTGACCGCGCTGATGATCGCCACCTATACGCTGGTCGATGCACATGGCGCGCGGCAGTCAGGCAATGCGTTGGCCTACACCCTCTGGCTGTTCCTGCTGTCGGGCATCCCGCTGCCGGCGTGGGCGCTGTACACCCGCCGCCGCGCCGTGCTGGCCTACGCGCGCCAGCATTGGCCGCTGGGTCTGGCCGGTGGCATCGGCACCACCGCCTCCTACGCGATGGCGCTGTGGGCGATGACCCAGGTGCCGGTGGCGATGGTGTCCGCGCTGCGCGAATCGTCCATCGTCTTCGCGCTGCTGATCTCCGTGTTCCTGCTGCGCGAACGCGTGCCGCGCGCACGCTGGCTGGCGGCCGGGTTGATCGTGGGCGGGGTGCTGGCACTGCGGTTGGCGTGACGGTAGCGCCGGGCCACGCCCGGCGAGCGCAGCGGCTATTACAGCGGCGGCATCACCTGCACGTCGTCAGCGACCAGCTCGATGGCCATCACCAGCGCATCTTCGCGGCCCTGTGCGGCCGGGTAGTAACGCGGGCGCCGGCCAATCTCGTTGAAGCCTTCGCTATGGTACAGCCGCAGCGCCGGCGTGTTCGACGGCCGCACTTCCAGGAACACGCGCTGCGCGCCACGGTTGCGGGCCATCTCGACCAGCGCGCGCAGCAGCTGCCGGCCCAGGCCGCGCGACTGCACCAGCGGATCGATGCAGATGTTGAGCACGTGCGCTTCGTCAGCGGCCAGGCTCAACACGCCATAGCCGATCAGCAGGCCGTCCTGTTCCATCGCCAGCCCGGGGTACCCCGCGCGCAGGCAGTCCAGGAAAATGCCACGGGTCCAGGGGTACGGGTAGCCACGCACCTCGATGGCCATGACCGCGTTGAGATCATTCTCGCGCAGCGCGCGCAGGCTGACCGGCCCCGGCTGGGCGACCGCGCTCATGGCGTACCCCGCTTGCGCAGCGCGCGCAGCTGCGGCCACAGCGCACGCTTGGCGGCCGGGTCACGGCGCAACGTTTCCAGCGGCCAGCTGTCCATCAATGCCTGCGTGGCCGGGTCATTCGGATTGCAGCCCGATGCGCGCAGCAGGGCGATCTGCAGACGGTCGGGCAGTCGCACCGCCGGCTGCCGCGCATTGCCCGAAGGCAGCGGCCGCGTCGCCGCCGGCGCGGTGTCCGGTGCCGCCACCGGTGGCGGCCGCCGCGGCGCAGTTGCGCGCTCGGCACGCGGCTCGAACGGAACATCGGCGCTGTCGGCAGGCGCCATGTGCGGTGCGGATCGCGGCGGTTCCGGGGCAGGCGTCGACGCCGCCTCGGCTTCGGCCACGCTCAACTGCAGCGCCGCGTCCAGCTCGGCGGCCAGCTGGCCGTCGTGGAACACGGTGTAGCCCATGGCCTGCAGCCAGGCCTGCTGGGCCGGTGACCACAACACGGGCAGGTCCTGGCTCACGCGACCTCGGGCTTCTTGCGCAGGCGTTGCAGCGCCCACATCACCGGGCCGGACAAGGCGTACAACACGCCCACGGCCAACAGCACGCGCGGCAGGTCAATGACCGCAATGGCGATGGCGATCGGGACCAGGGCCAGCACCAGGAACGGCACGCGGTCAGAGCGGGTGCCCTTGGCTGCGCCGCCCTTGAAGCTCCAGAAGCGCACCCGGCTGACCATCAACAGGGCCGCCACCACGGTGACTGCCAGCGCCACGTAGCGCAGCTGGTCACCGCTCCAGCCCAGGGTGCCATCGGCGAAGGCCCAGACGAAGGACATCATCAAGCCGGCCGCGGCCGGGCTGGCCAGGCCGACAAACCAGCGCTTGTCGACCACCGCCACCTGGGTGTTGAAGCGGGCCAGGCGCAGCGCCGCGCAGGCGGCGTACAGGAAGGCGACGGCCCAGCCGAGGCGGCCAGCCAGTTCACCGTCCAGCTTCAGCTCGGACAGCGACCAGTGGTACATCACCAGCGCCGGGGCCATGCCGAAGCTGACCAGGTCGGCCAGCGAGTCGTACTGCACGCCGAATTCGCTGCTGGTACCGGTCAGGCGCGCCACGCGCCCGTCCAGGCCATCCATCACCGCCGCCACGAACACGGCGATGGCCGCATTGACGAACTGGTCGTTGGCCGCGGCGATGATCGCGTAGAAGCCGGAGAACAGACCGGCAGTGGTGAACAGGTTGGGCAGCAGGTAAATCGTGCGCGAACGCGGCGGCGGTGTGATCGGGTCCATGGAATCCAGTTTAATCGACTTGCCAGCGGTCGGCGGCAATGCTGCAATCGGCGTTCTACGCCCATTCTGTGGAGTTTGCCATGCGTGCCCTGCCCTGCCTTGGTTTCCTGCTGCTGTTGGCCACGGCCACGGCCCAGGCCGGCCCGGTCTACAAGTGGAAGGACGCCAAGGGCGTGACCCAGTATTCGGAAACGCCGCCAGCCGGTGCGAAATACGAAACCCGCGAGCAGGCACGCAGCCCGCAGACCCCGGCGGCGTCCGCTGCGGAAGCGGCCCCGGTGCCGGAGCAGTGCAGCACCGCGCGTGCCAACGTGACCCTGCTGGAAGGCAGCGGCCCGGTGATGCAGGACACTGATGGCGATGGCAAGGCCGACACGGCCCTGACCCCGGAACAGCGCAGCGCACAGAAGGGTCTGGCCGAAGCCGCCATCAAAGCCTACTGCCCCCCGGCCAGCTAAGGGGGCGGCAGGGCTGCGCCCTGCACCTGCTTAAGGCCGGAGCAACGGCAACGGCAACGTCAAAAGCAGGCTTTCCGTGGGATGGCGGGGCGGTGTCGGACTGCGGGGACGCCGCAAGTACGTCCTTGTAGGCTTGGCAGCCGCATCCATGCGGCTGACACCCCGCATTCCGACACCGCCCCACCTCTGACAGTTGGCCGGCGTCTGTTGGTAGGTGTCGACCTTGGTCGACACATCTGTCAGAAATCGAATGAATTCAGCCGTGTCGACCAAGGTCGACACCTACCAGAGCGGGATGCCGTTCTGGCAGATCGCGGAAGTCTGTCGAAGGCGGGGTGGGTCCGGTTGCGGGGGTGTCCGCGGCATGGATGCCGCGGCCAAGCCTCCATGGACGGATTTACGGCGTCCCCCGCAACCGGACCCACCCCGCCATCCCACGAGTAGCCCGCTTTTGACGTTGACGTTGACGTTGCCGTCGCTCCAAGCGGGTGCAGGGCTGCAAGCCCTGCCAGTACCCCACCCCCCGGCCGGGCTGGCAGAATAGGCGTCTCTGCCGTTATCCCGAAGCCGACGATGCGCCTTTCCCAGTTCCACCTGCACACCACCAAGGAAACCCCCAGCGACGCCGAGCTGACCAGCCACCGGCTGATGCTGCGCGCCGGCATGATCCGCAAGCTCGCCTCGGGCCTGTACACCTGGTCGCCGCTGGGCCTGCGCGTGCTGCGCAAGGTGGAACGCATCGTGCGTGAGGAAATGGACCGCGCCGGCGCCGTGGAATTCCAGATTCCCACCATCCAGCCCAAGGAACTGTGGGAACAGACCGGGCGCTGGGAAAAGTTCGGCCCACAGCTGCTGAAGATCAAGGACCGCAAGGAACAGACCTTCTGCTACAGCCCCACCGCCGAAGAAGCGGCGTGCGATTTCGCCCGTAGCGAACTGTCCAGCTACAAGCAGTTGCCGGTGAATTTCTACCAGATCCAGACCAAATTCCGCGACGAGATCCGCCCGCGTTTCGGCGTGATGCGTGCGCGCGAATTCCTGATGAAGGATGCGTACTCGTTCCACCTGCACGATGAAGACCTGGTGCGCGAATACGAAAACATGAAGGCGGCCTACAGCCGCATCTTCACCCGCCTGGGCCTGGATTTCCGCATGGTGCAGGCCGACTCCGGCGCCATCGGCGGCGATGCGTCGCAGGAATTCCACGTGATCGCCGATTCCGGCGAAGACGCGCTGGTATTCTCCACCGGCTCCGATTATGCGGCCAACATGGAAGCGGCCGTTGCCGCCGATCCGGCGCCGCGCGCGGCCGCCGCTGAAACCCTGCGCAAGGTGGACACGCCCACCCAGAAGACCTGCGAAGACGTGGCCGCCCTGCTCGGCATCGACCTGCAGCGCACGGTGAAGTCGGTGGCGCTGATGACCGAAGCCGGCTTCGTGCTGGCGCTGGTGCGCGGCGACCACGAAGTAAATGAGATCAAGCTGGCCAAGGTGGCTGGTCTGGAAGACCAGCGTTTTGCCAGCGAAGCGGAAATCGCCGAACACCTGGGCAGCGTGCCCGGCTTCCTGGGCCCGGTCGGCCCGGCCAAGGCGATCCGCGTGCTGGCCGACCGCGAAGTGGCGGCCATGGCCGATTTTGTCGTCGGTGCCAACGAGGCCGGTTCCCACTTGGCTGGGGTGAACTGGGGCCGCGACCTGCCGGAACCGGAAGTGGTGGATATCCGCAACGTGCGTGCCGGTGACCGCGCCCGCGACGGCGGCGAACTGAAGATCGCCCGCGGCATCGAGGTCGGCCACGTGTTCCAGCTCGGCCGCAAGTACGCCGAAGCGCTGCAGGCCACCGTGCTGGACGAGAACGGCAAGGCCGCGGTGATGACCATGGGCTGCTACGGCATCGGCATCTCGCGCGTGGTGGCTGCCGCCATCGAACAGAACCACGACGACGCCGGCATCATCTGGCCCGAGGCGATGGCGCCCTGGCAGGTGGTGGTCTGCGTGATCAACCCGAAGGGCGATGCGGGCGTGGCCGAGGCCGCCGCTGCACTGCTGCAGGAACTGCGCGACGCCGGCCTGGATGCAGCGCTGGACGACCGCGGCCTGCGCCCGGGCGCCATGTTCGCCGACATGGAGCTGATCGGTGTGCCGCACCGCGTGGTGGTGAGCGAGCGCGGCCTGGCCGCCGGTACGTACGAGTACCGCTCGCGCAAGGCCAGCGAGGCCGAGAGCCTGGACAAGGCCACCCTGCTGCAGCGACTGCAAGGCTGATGGAAAGACCGGGGTCCGCCCCGGTCTTTTTTTTTGCGTCCACCGGTGGCATCAGCGTCTGAATATGTCGGCAGTCGCAATTCGTAATATCAGTAACCAATAAATGTTTGTGCTGGCAGTAAATCGACATTACCCTGTCCAGCGACCGCCATGGACCGGCTCGTCCCTGTCCATCACCGTATTTCCCGGAGTATTTGCATGAGCATCGACCTGAGCGGCCTGTCGGCACGTGAGCTGGGCGCCCTGATCCGTACCGCCAAGAAGCAGCAGACCATCGTCGCCAAGCGCCGCCCGATCACCAAGGTGCGCGCCCAGCTGACCAAGCTGGCCAAGACCGAGGGTTACACCATCGACGAACTGTTCGGTGGCGCTGCTGCCCCGGCACCGCGTGCACGCAAGGCGGCCAAGGCTCCGGCCAAGACCGCCGGCCGCAAGCTGGGCAAGGTGGCACCGAAGTACCGCAACCCGGCCAACCCGAAGGAAACCTGGACCGGCCGCGGCAAGCAGCCGCGCTGGATGGCCGAGCTGACCGCCAAGGGCAACAAGAAGCCGGAAGATTTCCTGATCAAGAAGGCCTGAGTCCTGCCCGGGCTTGAATGAGAAAACGCCGGCGAAAGCCGGCGTTTTTTTTGTGGGTAGCGCCGGGCCATGCCCGGCGAGCGCAGCGGTGGCGTTCCGATCCGCCGGGCACGGCCCGGCGCTACCGATCACAGCGTCTTGCGCGCCGGCATCAGCAGGTTGCCGAACAGCAGACCGGCCACCAGCGCCATCACCACGTTCAGCACGGTCAGGAACACGCTCTGGCCAGCGCCCACATCCTGCTGCTGCACCAGGGTCAGTACGCCGCGCAGGCTGGTGCTGCCAGGCACCATCATGATGATGCCGGGCAGGCGGATGATCGCGCCCGGGCGACCCACCAGTCGGCCAAACAGATTGCCGCCGGCGGTCAGCAGCATGGCTGACAGGAAAATGCCCGCCGGTGCGCCCCAGGCGTGGCCGCCGAATTTGGAAATGGCATAGCCGGCCACCGACGCGGCAATCACCCACGGGTAATCGCGCCGGTTGGCCTTGAACAACATGGCAAACGCGAATGCCGCGGTCAGCAGCGAGCCCCATTCCACCCACGGTCCCTGCGGGCGCGAGGCACGGATCACCGGGTCCAGGCCCAGCACATCGGCCAGGGTGACCGCGATCATCGCGCCCACGCTCAGTTTCATGATGGTGGTGAGCGCACCGGCAAAACGCGCCGTGCCCGAAACCCAGTGCTGGCTGGCCAGCTCGTTCACCGCATTGGTCAACGACATGCCCGGCAGCAGCACCACCAGCGAGGCAATGATGACGGTGTTGAGATTCAGCGCGCCCACGAACGCCGCTACCAGGGTGGCGACCATGCCGGCCAGCAGCGCGGCCAGCGCTTCGCCGGCTTCGCGGGTGGCCGGGCGACGATCGGTCAGCATGCCCAGCAGGCCGATCATCAAGCCGATTACGCCGGCCGTGGCGATGTCCAGCCAGGGCAGCTTCCACATGCCGGCCACGCCGGCCGCGCCCAAGCTGAAGGACAGGATCGTGCGCAGCTTGCCGCGGCGGCCCGGATCCTTGTCCAGTTGGCGCAGCGCGGTATGGCCCTGGGCAAGGCTCATGCGGCCGTTGGCCACTTCTTCGGCAATGCGGTCGGCCACGCTCAGCTTGTGCAGGTCGTTCTCGCCCGGCGCCAGGCGGATCACCCGGGTAATGTCACTGGAACCGATGGCGCGCGCGGGATCGCTGAAGCTGAGGATGATGCCGGTGGGGTTCGACCACGGCTCACAATCCAGGTCCAGTTGCCGCGCCAGCGCCACCACGGCGGCCTCCAGGCGCTGGGCCGTGGTGCCATAGCTGTGCAGGCGACCGGCGATCTCGGAAACAAAGGCCACGCGCTGCGCATAGGTGGCCTGGGGCGTGGGGATGGCGTGAGCATCGGCGGACATGCGCCGTAGTATTACCTACAGCGGGCCCGGCAGGAGAAATTCATCCCGGTTCGACGCGACGTGCAATTCAGAACGGTTATGCTGCGACCCGAATGGCCCCCATGACCCCGAACCACAGCCCCCGGCTGGAACAGGATGCCCACGATCCCGGGCTGATCCATCTGTCCGGCCACTGGACCTTGAAGACCGCACTGGCGGCGGCCGAGGTGCTGCGCGACGTTCCCGAGAAACTGACCGGCATCGACGCCACCGCCATCGAACAGCTGGATTCGGCCGGCGTGCTGCAGGTGCTGCGTGTGGCCCATCGTGCCGACCTGGGCGAACACGCCCTGCACTTCCGCCCCGACCACCAGGCACTGGTGTGCACCATCGAAGAAGTGGCCGACGACCGGCCCAAGCCCAAGCGCGACTTCGGCGTGCTGGCGGCGCTGGAGCGCTTGGGCGTCAGCGTCCACACCACCGGCCACAACATCAAGGCGCTGTGCAGTTTCCTGGGCGAGAACCTGGTCAAGGCCGCGCGCCTGTTCAAGGAACCGCGCCGCTTCCGCCTGACCGCCACCGTGCACCAGATGGAACAGGTGGGTCTGGACGCGGTGCCGCTGGTGGCGTTGCTGTCCTACCTGGTAGGCGCGGTGATCGCCTTCCTCGGCTCCACCATCCTGCGCGACTTCGGCGCGGAGATCTACGTGGTGGAACTGGTGAACATCGCCTTCCTGCGCGAATTCGCCGTGCTGCTGACCGCCATCGTGCTGGCCGGCCGCACCGCCAGTGCGTTCACCGCGCAGATCGGCGCGATGAAGGCGCGCGAAGAAATCGATGCGATGCGCACTTTGGGCCTGGACCCGATCGATCTGCTGGTGCTGCCACGCCTGCTGGCACTGCTGGTCACCCTGCCGCTGCTGACCTTCATTGCGATGGCGGCCGGTCTGGCCGGCGGCATCACCGTGGGTGCGTTCGACCTGGACATTCCGCCGCAGATGTACATCGCGCGCATGCACGAAACCATGGAAGTGCGGCACATGCTGGTGGGGCTGTCCAAGGCGCCGGTATTTGCCCTGGTGATCGGCCTGATCGGCTGCCTGGAAGGGCTGAAGGTGGAAGGCACGGCGCAGTCGGTGGGCGAACGCACCACCTCCAGCGTGGTGCAGACCATCTCGCTGGTGATCATCATCGACGCCTTCGCGGCGTTGTGGTTCATGCACATGGACTGGTGAGATGACCACACACCCACACCCCGATGACACCCCGATGCGCGATGACCAGGGCCACGACCTGGCCATCCGCGTGCGTGGGCTGACCAACCGCTTCGGCAGCCAGACCGTGCACGAAGGGCTGGACCTGGACGTGCGCCGCGGCGAGATCCTGGGCGTGGTCGGCGGTTCGGGCACCGGCAAATCGGTGCTGATGCGGTCGATTTTGGGCCTGCGCGTTCCCGATGCCGGCCAGATTGAAGTGCTGGGCCGCGACGCACGCGCCGACGATGCCGAAAGCCGCCTGCACATCGAACGCAACACCGGCGTGCTGTTCCAGGATGGCGCCCTGTTCTCTTCGCTCAGCGTGGGCGAGAACGTGCAGGTGCCGCTGAAGGAACACCACCGCGAACTGCCCGAACGCTGGCATTACGAACTGGCGCTGCTGAAGGTGAAGCTGGCCGGCCTGCCCGCCGATGCCATCAACAAGCTGCCGTCGCAGCTGTCCGGCGGCATGCGCAAGCGCGCCGGCCTGGCCCGTGCGCTGGCGCTGGACCCGCCGCTGCTGTTCCTGGACGAGCCCACCGCCGGCCTGGACCCGATCGGCGCGGCCGCGTTCGACCGCCTAATCAAGACCCTGCAGGAAGCGCTGGGGCTGACCGTGTTCCTGATCACCCATGACCTGGACACGCTGTACGCCATCTGCGACCGGGTGGCGGTGATCGCCGACCACAAGGTGGTGGCCAACGCGCCGCTGCCGGACATCGAGAAACTGGATCATCCGTGGATCCAGGAATACTTCCACGGACCCCGCGCGCGCGCCGCGCGTGGCGAACAGATCGAGAGTGCCTGAGCCATGGAAACCAAAGCCAACTACGTGCTGATCGGCGCGTTCACCCTGATCACCGGCCTGGCCCTGCTGGCCTTCGGCCTGTGGGCGGCCAAGTACTCCTCCGACCGCACCTGGCAGGAATACCGCGTGGTGTTCCGCGAAGCGGTCACCGGCCTGTCGGTCGGCAGCCCGGTGCAGTACAACGGCATCGCGGTGGGGTCGATCACCGAACTGAACCTGGTGCCCGACGACCCCCGCCAGGTGGTCGCGCGCATCCGCTTGAATTCCAACACGCCGGTCAAGACCGATACCCGCGCCAAGCTGGCCATCACCAGCCTGACCGGCCCGTCGATCATCCAGCTCAGTGGCGGTACCCCGCAGGCGCCCACCCTGACCACGGTGAACAAGGACCCGGCGCCGATCATTCCAACCACACCGTCGGCGCTGCAGAACATCACCGACGTGGCCAACCGCATCGTCGAACGCATGGACCAGATCCTGAGCGACCGCAACGTCGCCTCGATCAACGCCACCCTGGCCAACCTGGAAACGATCAGCGGCGGCCTGGCCGACCGTGACCAGGGCACCCAGGCCCTGCTGCTGAGCGCGCGCGACGCGGCCCGCAGCCTGGATACCACGCTGAAGACCACCAACGGCACCATCGAACGCCTGGACAAGAACCTGGTGCAGCAGCTGCCGGGCATCATCGACAAGCTCGATGCCACCCTGGGCAAGCTGGATTCGGCCGCCGGCAATGCCGATTCGATCCTGGGCGAGAACCGCGCGGCCATCAACAGCTTCGCCAACGATGGCCTGGGCCAGCTGGGCCCGACGCTGACCGAACTGCGCGGCCTGATCCGCGACCTGCGCCGGGTCAGCGACCGCCTGGAAAACAACCCCGCGCGCTACCTGCTGGGCCGCGATGCACCGAAGGAGTTCGAACCCAAATGAGCCCGATGACCCTTCCGCGCCTGCTGCTGGCCGCCTCGGCGGCTGCCCTGCTGGGTGGCTGCTCGATCCTCGGCAGCGGCGACAAGAACCCGGTCACCCTGTATTCGCCTGCGGTGCAGGTGAAGGTGGACCCGGCCTGGCCGCAGGGTGACTGGCAGCTGGTGCTGGCCAAGCCCAGCGCCGCGCGCATGGTCGACAGCCCGCGCATCAACGTGCGGCCCACGCCGTCGGAACTGGAGATCTACCGCGGCGCCAGCTGGGCACAGCCGGCCACCGACATGATCGAAGACACCCTGCTGCGCGGCTTCGAAGATTCCGGCCGCCTGCCCGGCGTGGCCCGCGTGGCCGCCGGCATCCGCGCCGACTACAAGTTGACCACCGACGTGCGCCGCTTCGAGTCGGACTACCAGGGCCAGGCCACGCCGACGGTGGTGATTGAACTGAACGCCAAACTCATTCACGTGGCCGACCAGCGCGTGGTGGCCGACCGCACCTTCCGCCAGCAACAGCCGGTGGGCAGCACCGATGTGCCGGCCGTGGCCGCCGCGTTCGAGCGCGGCCTGCAGCAGATCGCGCAGGACGTGGTGGGCTGGACGCTGGTGAGCGGGCAGCGCGACCGCCAGGCGTTGCCGCGCTGAGTTTTCCGGGGTCAGAGCCCTTTCCCGGCGGGAAAGGGATCCGACCCCATTGGCATGCCCCCTTCCCGCAGGGAAGGACTCTGACCCCGCCCTCACCCGCGCGGGGTGATCCACCGGAATGTCAGGTTGATGCGTTCGCCCTGCACCCGCGCCATCTTCGGCAGCGCGTGCTGGTAAAAGCGCTGGGTGCTGCCACCCATCAGCAACAGATCGCCATGGCCCAGCAGGAATTCGGCCTTGCGCGCCGGTTCATCGCGGCGGCGCAGCAGGAAGCGGCGTGCCGCGCCCAGGCTCAACGAGACGATCAGCGGTTCCGTCCCCAGCTCTGGCTCGTCGTCGCTATGCCAGCCCATGTAATCCCCACCGCTGCGGTAGCGGATCACCAGCACGCTGTTGAAGCGGCCGATGCCTTCGGCCAGCAGCCGTTCCCGCAATGATTCCAGCACCGGCGTCCAGGGCCGCGGTTCGAAGAATGCGCCGGAATAGCGATAGCGCGCCTGCGGATCGCCGATCCAGCAACTCAAGCGCGGCGAATCCACCCAGTTGCCGAACATGCGGATGCGGTGGACCTCCCACGGCAGTTGCGCCTGCAGGGCCGGCAGCAGGGCATCGGCCGCAGCGGGGGACAGCCAACCCGGCAGGTGGCGCACATCCGCGTCGGGCAGGTCATGGGGAAACAGCATCACCACACGCTAGCACGGCCGCGTTTGCCGTCGTGGCCGCCAGCACCGAAAATGGCGGCATGACCGTTGCCACGCTTCCGCCGCCTGCCGTCCACGCCCACTACCGGGGCGCCCAGCCATGAGCGGCAGCCGCCTGCGCCAGGCCCTGTTTCCGCTGCTGCGCGCGGTGTTCCGTGCATTGCCGATGTCGCAGGCACAGCGCGACCGCCTGCGCACCCGTCTGCTGGCCCGACATGGCGACTGGGTGCCCCCGCCGCCGAAGGGGCAGCAGGACACCGGTGGCCCACGGGCCAGCGCGCAGCTGCGCTGGCGCGCCGACGAGCCCGCCATCGGTCACCGCCCGCGGCAGTCGGCCGCGCTGCCGGAGCCGATGCCCGCCACCCTGGTCGCGTTCTACCTGCCGCAGTTCCACACCTTTGCCGAGAACGACGCGTGGTGGGGCAAGGGCTTCACCGAATGGCGCAACGTGACCCGCGCCCTGCCGCAGTTCGAAGGTCACATCCAGCCGCGACTGCCGGCCGACCTGGGGTTCTATGACCTGCGCAATCCGCAGGTGATGCGCGACCAGGCGCAGCTTGCCGCCGAGCATGGCATCGGCGCGTTCTGCTTCTATTACTACTGGTTCAGCGGCCGCACGCTGATGGAAGACCCGCTGCAGCAGTGGCTGGACGATGACAGCATCACGCTGCCGTTCTGCCTGTGCTGGGCCAATGAAAACTGGGCACGGCGCTGGGACGGCCGCGACGACGACATCCTGATCGGCCAGCAGCACAGCGCCGATGATGACCTGGCGTTCATCGCCCACGTGGCGCCCTACCTGCGCGACCGCCGTGCATTGAAGGTCGATGGCCGGCCGATGCTGCTGGTCTATCGACCGAACCTGCTGCCCGATGCGCGCGCCACCGCCGAGCGTTGGCGCCGCTGGTGCCGCGACAACGGCGTGGGCGAAATCCACCTGGCCTATGTGCAGGGCTTCGAGCGCCCGGACCCGCGCGAGATCGGCTTCGATGCGGCGGTCGAGTTCCCGCCCAACATGAGCAATCCGCGCTCGCTGTCGGCGCAGCAGTGGCTGCTCAATCCCGACTTCAATGGCGACGTGCGCGACTGGCGCGAGCTGGCCAGCGAAATCGCCGCCCGCCCCCTGCCCGATTACCCGCTCTATCCCGGGGTCAACCCGGGCTGGGACAACGAGGCCCGGCGTTCCGGGCGCGGGCGCGTGTATCTTCATGCGTCGCCGCGCGGCTACCGCGACTGGCTGCGCAGCACCGTGCATGAGCGTCTGGCGCAGGCCCCGCAGCACCAGCGCATGGTGTTCATCAATGCCTGGAACGAGTGGGCCGAAGGCGCCGTGCTGGAACCAGACGCACGGCTGGGGCATGCCTGGCTGCAGGCCACGCGTGAGGCGTTGTCGCCGGCGGCGCCGACGCAGCCACAGCCGGCGCTGCACCTGCACGCGTGGTATCTGGAAACCCTGCCGGAAGTGCTGTCGGCAGTGAAGGAAACGGCACTGCCCTGGCGACTGGTGGTCACCACACCGGCAACGCAGGTCGACGCGGTTCGCGATGCGCTGGTGCAGCACGGACTGCAGGGTGACATCGTTGCCGTGGAAAACCACGGCCGCGACATCCTGCCCTTCCTGCAGGTTGCCGAAGGCCTGCTGCAGGATGGGCACGAGGTGGTGCTGAAGCTGCACACCAAGCGCTCCACCCATCGCGCCGATGGTGACCAGTGGCGCCAGGAACTGCTGCAGCGGTTGGTGCAGGGTGGCCGCGCCGCACGCATCCTGGCGGCGTTCCAGGCCGACCCGAGCCTGGGCATGGTGGTTGCCGAAGGGCATCTGCTCGCCGTTGCCGATTTCATGGGCGGCAATGGCCCGGCGGTGCAGCGGCTGCGCACGCGCCTGGGCCTGTCGCTGGACCCCGCTGCCAGCTTGTTCGGCGCCGGCAGCATGGGGTGGTGGCGGCTGCAGGCGTTGCGCCCACTGCTGGACGCGCATCTGTACCGCAGCGACTTCGATCCTGAGCAGGGCCAGATCGATGGCACCCTGGCCCACGCCATCGAGCGCGTGCTGGGCGCCTGCTGCGAACACACGGGTCTGCGCGCGGCCACCGCAGCGGCTTGCCTGGGCGAGCCGGAACCCAGCGGCACCGACTACGCCTACGCCCGCCGCAGTTGAGCAGCGGGGGCCATCGGCCCCCGTGCGTTCAATCAGGCGCGCGCGAACGCGACGCCGGTCTTTTCCTTCAGTTCGTCATCACCCACGCCCGGCGCGGCTTCCACCAGCCGCAGGCCGTCGTCGGTCACGTCGAACACGGCCAGGTCGGTGATGATGCGATCGACCACGCCCACGCCGGTCAGCGGCAGCGAGCATTCGGCCAGGATCTTGTGCTCGCCGTTCTTGGCGGTGTGTTCCATCAGCACCACCACGCGCTGCACGCCGGCCACCAGGTCCATCGCGCCGCCCATGCCCTTGACCATCTTGCCCGGCACCATCCAGTTGGCCAGGTCACCCTTGTCGGTCACCTGCATGGCGCCCAGGATCGCCAGGTTCACGTGGCCACCGCGGATCATCGCGAAGCTGTCGTGGCTGCCGAAGTAGCTGGCACCGGCGCGCGCGGTCACGGTCTGCTTGCCGGCATTGATCAGGTCGGCGTCCACTTCACTGTCGGTCGGGAACGGGCCGATGCCGAGCAGGCCGTTTTCCGACTGCAGCCACACGTCCACGCCTTCGGGAATATGGTTGGCCACCAGGGTCGGCAGGCCGATGCCCAGGTTCACGTAGGCGCCATCGGTCAGTTCACGGGCAGCGCGGGCCGCCATCTCGTCACGGGTCCACGCCATCTCAGTTGCCCTCCGCGCGGATCGTGCGCTGTTCAATGCGTTTTTCAGGATGCGGGTTGTGCACGATGCGGTGCACGTAGATGCCCGGCAGGTGCACCTGGTCCGGATCGATCGCGCCCACCGGCACCACCTCCTCCACTTCCACGATGCACACCTTGCCGGCCATCGCGCAGGCCGGATTGAAGTTGCGCGCGGTCTTGCGGAACACCAGGTTGCCGGCCTCGTCGGCCTTCCACGCCTTCACCAGGGCCACGTCGGCGCGCAGCGCGGTTTCCATCACATAGTGCTTGCCGTCGAATTCACGGGTTTCCTTGCCCTCGGCCACCACGGTGCCGTAACCGGTGGCGGTGAAGAACGCCGGGATGCCCGCACCGCCGGCGCGCAGGCGCTCGGCCAGGGTGCCCTGCGGATTGAATTCCAGTTCCAGCTCGCCGGCCAGGAACTGGCGTTCGAATTCCTTGTTCTCGCCCACGTAGGACGAGATCATCTTCTTGATCTGCCGCGTTTCCAGCAGCTGGCCCAGGCCGAAGCCGTCCACGCCCGCATTGTTGGAAATGACCGTCAGGCCCTTGGCGCCACTGTCGCGCAGCGCCGCGATCAGCGCTTCGGGAATGCCACACAGGCCGAAGCCGCCCACGGCCAGGATCTGGCCATCGGCGACCACGCCCTGCAGCGCCTGCGCCGCCGAGGCGAAGCGCTTGCTGCGCTTGCTGCTGGAAGTCGATTGCTGCATTGCTGTACTGCCCTGCACGGTAAGAATGAGGGCATTCTAGCCGCAGGCCCGCCCGAGCCCTGGATGCGCCGCAGCATTGTCGGGGCGTTGCAGGGGCTTTGGGTAGAATGCCGCACCCTCCACGCAGCGTGGTTCGCACCACGCCGCCGCCCCCGCAGGTAGCGATGGCCCTGACCTACACCGACGAAGACCTTCTGCGCTGGATCGACGAACGCACGCTGCAGAAGACCGCGCACTACCTGTCCAGCGTGCGCGACCTGCAGTTGCAGGGCGACACGCTGAGTGCCGACGTCCAGGGCAGCGCGCGCCAGCCCTACCACGTGGAAATCGACCTGGCCGCCAGCACGCGCACCGCGCGCAGCCGCCTGCACAGCCACTGCACCTGCCCGGTGGGGCAGGACTGCAAGCACGTGGCCACGGTGCTGGTCATCCAGCTGCTGGAACCCGGCCTGGCCCAGGACCCGGCGCCGTTGAGCGCGCAGGACCTGGCCATGCCGCCGCGTGCCGAACTGCTGGATGAACTGTCGCGCTGGCAGGCGGCGCGCAGCACGCCGGCGCGCATGCAGCCCCGCGGCATCGCCTTCGACGTGGGCACTTTCCAGAACCGACCCGCGATCCTGCCGCGCCGCACCCACCAGCCCGCCGGCGGGCCACTCACGTTCGAAAAGCTGCTCGACATCACCCCTGAACTGCTGCTGGAGCCGCCCGGCTACCTCAGCCAGGACGACGTGGCCGTGCTGGCGCAGCTGTGGGCGCTGCGCCAGGGCCGCATGAAGGGGCGTCAGTTCGATATCAATGCGACCCTGCAGCTGATCGTGGCCAGCGGCCATGGCTGGATCCATGGCGACGGCCCGGGCCAGCGCGTGCCCGCCCGCAGCGGTGCACCGCGCCGTGGCACCCTGGGCTGGCGCGCACTGCCGCAGCAGGGCACGACCCTGCCCACCCCCTGGCTGGAAGTGGAAGGCGGTGCGCAGGGCATGGTGCTGGGCCAATCGGCCTGCTACCTGGACCCGGCCACGGGCGAAGTCGGGCCGCTGCTGCTGGACGTGGCCGTGGCCGACGCCGACGAATTCCTGGAACTGCCGCCGCTGCTGCCCAACGAAGAACCCATCGTGGCCCAGCTGCTGATGCAGATCGACCCGGCCCTGCCGCGGCCCGGCGGCGACGCCGCGCTGGCCACGCTGCAGGTGCAGGCCATGACCCCGGTGCTGCGCCTGCATACGGTCGAATTCCGTCCGGCCTGGCTGGGCTACCGCGCGCCGTCGCAGTGGGCCGACGTAGCCACCGTGGCGTTCGAGTACGACGAACACGTGCGCTTCCTGGATGACCCCACCCTGTTCGCGCACGATTCCGAGGGCCGCCTGGCCCTGCTGCCGCGCGACCTGGCCGAAGAAGCCCGGCGCGAAAAAGAACTGCGCAGCGCGCAGCTGTACCGCGACCAGAACCCGCGCGCAGTGCTGGACGGCGCCGGACCGCAGTTCGACCTGCGCACCCACGACTGGACCCATTTCCTGCTGGATGAAGTGCCGCGGCTGGAAGCGCTGGGCTGGAAGATCGAGCCGGCCGACGATTTCCGCCACCGCATCACCCGGGTGGACGATATCCAGCTGGACATCCAGGCCGACCCGAAGGACGAAGGCTGGTTCACGCTGGCGCTGGACATCCAGGTCGACGACCGCAGCGTGGCCCTGGCGCCGCTGCTGCAGCAGGTGCTGCAGACCGATCCGCGCTGGCTGCGCGGGCAGATCGACAGCATTGGCGACGACGAAAACATCCTGTTGTCGGCCGGCGACAACACGCGCATTGCGCTGCGCGCCGGCCGGCTGAAACCGGTCATCGCCCTGCTGGCCGACCTGTTCACCCAGCGCGGCGGTGCCCTGCGCCTGTCCGCGCGCGACCGTGGCCGCCTGCGTGCATTGCAGGACGATGCCCGCCTGCAGTTCAAGAGCCGCAAGGACACCCGCGCGCTGGTGCAGCGGCTGATGCAGGCGCCCGCACTGGGCGAGGTGGAACCGCCCACCGGCCTGGCCGCGACCCTGCGCCCGTACCAGCGCGAGGGGCTGGCCTGGCTGCAGTACCTGCGCCAACAGGACCTGGGCGGCGTGCTGGCCGACGACATGGGGTTGGGCAAGACCTTGCAGACGCTGGCGCACATCCTGCTGGAAAAAGAGGCCGGGCGCCTGCAGCAGCCGGCGCTGGTGGTGGTGCCGACCTCACTGCTGCACAACTGGCAGAGCGAAGCCGCGCGCTTCACCCCCGACCTGCGCGTACTGGTCCTGCACGGCAATGACCGCACCGATGACTTCGCGCGCATCGGCGAACACGACCTGGTGCTGACCACCTACCCGCTGCTGTGGCGCGATGAAACGGCGCTGCAGGCCCACGATTACCACCTGTTGATCCTGGACGAGGCGCAGCAGGTGAAGAACCCGAAGTCGCGCGCGGCGGTCACCCTGCGCACGCTGCATGCACGGCACCGGCTGTGCCTGACCGGCACGCCGCTGGAAAACCACCTGGGCGAACTCTGGACCCAGTTCGATTTCCTGCTGCCCGGTCTGCTGGGCAGCGAGAAGCTGTTCAACCAGCATTGGCGGCACCCGATCGAACGCGGCACCGACCCGCAGCGCGCGCACCTGCTGGCGCAGCGCCTGCGCCCGTTCATGCTGCGCCGGCGCAAGGACCAGGTGGCCACCGAACTGCCGGCCAAGACGCTGATCACCCGCAGCGTGGCGCTGGAAGGCGCGCAGCGCGACCTGTACGAAACCGTGCGCGCGTCGATGGAAGCCAAGGTGCGCGAAGCGGTGGCCAGCCAGGGGCTGGGCCGCAGCCACATCGTGGTGCTCGATGCGCTGCTGAAGCTGCGCCAGGTCTGCTGCGACCCGCGCCTGCTGCCCGGTGAAGCGCCGGCCCGGCAGGCGCCATCGGCGAAACTGGAGCTGCTGCGCGACATGCTGCCGGAGATGGTGGAAGAAGGCCGCCGCATCCTGCTGTTCTCGCAGTTCACCAGCATGCTGGCGCTGATCGGCCAGACCCTGGACGAGCTGGGGCTGGGCTACGTGCAGCTGACCGGCGACACCCAGGACCGGGCCACCCCGGTGCAGCGTTTCATGCAGGGCGAGGTGCCGATTTTCCTGATCAGCCTGAAGGCCGGCGGCGTCGGCCTGAACCTGACCGCGGCCGACACGGTCATCCATTTCGACCCTTGGTGGAACCCCGCAGCGGAAAACCAGGCCACCGACCGTGCGCACCGCATCGGCCAGCAGCAACCGGTATTCGTGTACCGGCTGATTGCCGCTGGCAGCATCGAAGAACGCATTGCCGAGCTGCAGCAGCGCAAGGCCGCACTGGCCGATACCCTGCTGGAAGGCGCCGATTCGGCCGCACCGCGCTTCAACGACGAGGATCTGGAGGCGCTGCTGGCCCCGCTGCCGGGGGTGGCACCGAAGGCGCGGCGGCGGCGTAAGGCCTCCTGAAACGGTGCCTGCCGCGGGCACCGCCATGCACATAGCTGCAACCAGAACGGGGCCCCCTATTATCGACGCCAGATTTTGTCGCTAATGGCTCATCACCAGTTGCTTCACCACAGAATGAGGGTCCAGCGGGACTGATCCCCACCCGTTGGCTGCATGCCCGCCTCGCCAGTAACTGGAGACACGATCTCTGTTTACCTGCATACGCAGGGACAATATCGCTGCGGCGCAGCATTGCAATGACTGCCCAGCTGCTGTTCCAATGCCGCGATGAGCATGCTTGCATCCACCCTGCCGTACCTTGTCGCAGTTGCCGCATACGTTGTCCTGGCATGGGTGGTCGGTCGACTCCCGGCCTCGCTCAGGACCAACGTTCTTGCCGGCACGGAGAAGGACGACCCTGCGATCACCGCAACCCGTGGCATCGCTGCGGTGTCGGTGCTATGCGCACACTCATTCGATTACGCCAGCAACAAGTATGCGCAGACCTTCTTTGCGTCGTTCGGCGTCTGCGTCTTCTTCATCATTACCGGCTACCTCTTCTTCTCCATGGTCAGAAGAGATCGGTTCAACATGAACAGCTTTTTCAAGAAGCGCATTCTGAGACTGGTCCCGGCGGCTTATCTTGCCATTGCCACCATCCAGTTCCTGGACTGGGCACAGTGGGGTTTTCCAGGATTCGACACGCGACAACTGAACGCGCTTGCCCGCAATTTCATGTTCGGGTTCGTTGGAGACATGTTTGGCGTGACCGCCATCCATGACCTGGCGTCGATCGTGCAGAAAATGGGCATGATCTGGACCCTGAAATGGGAGTGGCTGTTCTACCTGACGTTCCCGCTGGCAGTCGCCGCAGCAGGGAAATCCCTTCCAAAATTGTTCCTGGTCACCGCCGGCCTGTATCTGGCGTTCTATTCCCCGCAGGACTTCGTCCGCACCTCGCCAGCGAACTACATGCTGCTTTTCCTCATGGGTGCAACGTGCGCGGTCATCCATGAACGAATGAAGACATACCATGCCGGAGTCGCTGCCGTGGGCTGGCTGCTGTGGCTGGCAGTGGTGATTGCCTACGTTTCAGTATCCGACGTGGAGCACCTGATGGGAGGGCGCGTGGATTACAACGTACTGGTCACCGCCCCATTCTTCCTGCTCGTCCTTTACTCGGGCCAAGGCAAGGGGCTGCTCATGAAGCTTGCCAGGACCCAGGGCGTACAGGTACTTGGCATCATCAGCTACTCGTTCTACCTGTATCACATGACCGCGATCTACTACAGCCAGCACGCGGTGCGTGGTTCGATCGAACTGCATACGCCGGCGGCCGATCTGTATACCTACCTCAGCCTGGTGCCCGTGGGCATGCTGGTTGCGCTGATTGCCATCACCTCCTACCTGCAGGTAGAAAAGCGCTTCATGTACCGTGCCCCGGCAACAACGCCCATCCGGGTAGAGGCCGCGACGTCCTGATCGCAGCTCAGGCTTCGTCGCGTGCCGCCAACTGCGCCATCACGCGACGGAGCCCGTCCTCCCAACGTGGCAGTTCAACGCCGAATGCACGCTCGATCGCGTGATTATCCAGCACCGACCAGGCCGGGCGACGAGCCGGCGTGGGATATTCTGCACTGCTGATCGCCTCGACCTCAGGACGCTGCGGGAGCAGCCCCATCGCCACCGCTTCGTCGAAGATCGCTTCGGCGAAACCCTGCCAGCTGGTCTGGCCGCTGGCCGTCAGATGCCAGGTACCGGACAGTTGATCGGGATGCTGCAGCGCGCGCGCCGTTACTTCGGCAATCAGGATGGCAGGCGTGGGCGTGCCGATCTGATCGGCCACTACCCGCAAGCACGGACGCTCGGCGCCGAGACGCAGCATGGTGCGCAGGAAATTTGCACCGTGTGAGGCATATACCCAGGCCGTGCGAAAAATCAGATGGCGACCGGCGGCAGCGCGGATGGCATCCTCCCCATCACGCTTGCTGGTGCCATAGACACCCAAAGGCGCAGTCACATCGTCTTCGTGGTACGGCCTGTGCCCCTGCCCATCGAAAACGTAATCGGTGGAGTAATGCACCATCGGCACGCCGCGCGTTGCACACCAACGCGCGATCACGCCTGGAGCGATAGCGTTGGCCGTGAATGCTGCTTCCACGTCCTGCTCGGCACGATCAACCGCCGTATACGCAGCGGCGTTGACGACGACCGAAGGCTGCACGCTGTCCAGCAGGGCTGGCAGAAGCTCGGGGCGATTGAAATCTGCGACCTCACAGGCGCTGCCATCGGGCAACCTGCCGGTCCGGGTTGTCGCGACCACCGGTCCCGATGGCGCCAATGCCCGCAGCAGCTCCTGGCCAAGCTGGCCATTGCCGCCAAGAACCAACGTGGTCATGCAACAAACACCGGCAGACGCTCGTCTGCAATATCAACCAGGAAAGGCGCACGCTCGTCCTTGGGCGACAGCGTCGGCGAGCCCAGCGGCCAATCCACGGCAATCGCGCCATCATTCCAGCGAATGCCAGCATCGGCCTCGGGCACGTAGACATCAGTGCACAGGTAGTGGAAAAGTGCGGAGTCGGACAGCACGGCAAAACCATGCGCGAAGCCCTCTGGAATCCAGAACTGACGCTTGTTCTGCGCACTCAGCACAACCGCCTCCCACTGACCGAAGGTCGGCGAGCCGCGACGGATGTCCACGGCAACATCATAAACTTCGCCTTCCAGAACGCTCACCAGCTTGCCCTGCGGGCGCGGCCACTGATAGTGCAGGCCGCGTAGAACCCCCTTGCTGGAGGATGACACATTGCTCTGCACGAACTGTGTGGGCAACCCAAGCTCACCGAAACGCGCAGCGTTCCAGCCTTCGAAGAAGAATCCACGTTCGTCGCCGAACACTTTCGGTTCAATCACAACACAGCCCGGCAAGCGGGTTTCAATCACTTTCACGGAACCACTCCACGCAGTGCCAGTTTCTGCAGATATTGGCCGTAGCCATTCTTGATCAGCGGTGCAGCCAGTGCTTCCAGCTGCCCGGCGCTGATCCAGCCCTTGCCGAAGGCGATTTCCTCGGGGCAGCAGACCTGCAGGCCCTGACGGGTCTGGATGGTTTCGATGAAGTTGGACGCTTCCAGCAGCGACTGGTGGGTACCGGTATCGAGCCAGGCATACCCACGGCCCAGCGCTTCCAGATGCAGGTGACCCTCCGCCAGATAGCGCTTGTTGAGATCGGTGATTTCCAGCTCGCCACGCGCCGACGGCTTCAGTTCCGCAGCATAGTCACTGGCACGGCCGTCGTAGAAGTACAGACCGGTCACCGCATAGTTCGAACGCGGGTGCTCCGGCTTCTCAACAAGATCGACCACCCTGCCGCTCTTGTCGAACTCGGCCACGCCGTAGCGCTCCGGGTCGTTCACCCAGTAGCCGAACACAGTAGCGCCGTCCACGCGCTCGTCAGCGCGCGCAAGTACTTCGCGCAGGCCGTGACCGTGGAAGATGTTGTCGCCCAGAACCAGGCAGCTCGGCTGTCCGTCCAGGAACTCCCGGCCGATCAGGTAGGCCTGGGCCAGGCCATCGGGGCTGGGCTGCACGGCGTACTGGATATCCATGCCCCACTGCGAACCGTCACCCAGCAGCTGCTGGAACAAGACCTGTTCGTGCGGGGCGTTGATGATCAGTACTTCACGGATGCCCGCCAGCATCAGCACGCTCAGCGGGTAGTAGATCATCGGCTTGTCGTACACCGGCAGCAGCTGCTTGCTGACGCCCTTGGTGATCGGATACAGCCGCGTGCCGGAACCGCCGGCCAGGATGATGCCTTTGCGTTGGGTCATGTCGTTTTCCGGGTTCAGGCCGAAGTGCCGATGCGCTGCAGGCGGTAGCTGCCATCCAGCACGCCGTTCACCCATTCCTGGTTGTCCAGGTACCAGTCAACGGTGAAGGCGATGCCCTGTTCGAAGGTGTACGCCGGTTCCCAGCCCAGCTCGTTCTTCAGCTTGGACGCATCGATCGCATAGCGGCGGTCATGGCCGGGGCGGTCGGTGACGTAGGTGATCTGGCTGCTGCGCGGCTGGCCATCGTCGCGCGGGCGGCGCGCGTCGAGCAGCGCGCAGATCGCGTGCACCACTTCAATGTTCTGCTTTTCCGAATTGCCGCCCACGTTGTAGGTCTCGCCCACCTGACCCTTGGCCAGCACGGTGCGGATCGCTTCGCAGTGGTCGGTCACGAACAGCCAGTCGCGCACCTGCTTGCCGTCGCCGTACACCGGCAGCGGCTCGCCGGCCAGCGCCTTGGCGATCACCAGCGGAATGAGCTTTTCCGGGAAGTGGTACGGGCCGTAGTTGTTCGAGCAGTTGGTGGTCAGCACCGGCAGCCCGTAGGTGTGGTGGAACGCGCGCACCAAGTGGTCCGACGCCGCCTTGGACGCCGAGTACGGCGAATTGGGCGCATACGGGGTGGTTTCGCTGAACTTGCCGGTCTCACCCAGGGTGCCGTACACCTCGTCGGTGGACACGTGCAGGAAGCGGAAGGCCGCGCCCTTGTCGGCCGGCAGGCCCTTCCAGTGGTCGCGCACCGCTTCCAGCAGGCCCAGGGTGCCCACCACGTTGGTCTGGATGAAGGCGCCCGGGCCGTCGATGGAACGGTCCACGTGGCTTTCGGCGGCGAAGTTCAGCACCGCATCGGGCTGGTGTTCGGCCAGCAGGCGCGCCACCAGGGCGCGGTCGCCGATATCGCCCTGCACGAACACGTGGTTGGGGTTTCCGTCCAGGCTGGACAGGGTCTTCAGGTTGCCTGCATAGGTAAGCGCATCCAGGTTCACGACCTTGATGCCGCGGGCGACGGCTTCGAGAACGAAGTTACCGCCTATGAATCCGGCGCCGCCGGTGACAAGCCATGTGGGCACTACCTGTTCTCCAATTCGGTGCAAGCCAGGCGCAACCCTGACAGCACTACAGAATACATCGGCCGATGTTGAGGACCGCATGCGGCGCCTGAACATCGGCGCTGCAAGCCTTGCGATGCGGCATCGCAGCATAACCATACGCATTCGCATGGTCACGCAAGGCCAGTTAGAATCCAGATCCCACCCCCGAACCGGTTGCTGTGCGAGGACCGGACGTTTCCCGTTACTGTGAGCCGGCCAACGGCCGGCACTACAAGGATCGAGTACCAGATGAAAATCCTCGTCGCGTACAAGCGCGTGGTGGACTACAACGTCCGCATTCAGGTCAAGCCGGACGGTTCCGGCGTGGTCACCGACGGCGTCAAGCTGTCCCCCAATCCCTTCGATGAAATCGCGCTGGAAGAAGCGCTGCGCCTGCGCGACAAGGGCATCGCCACGGAAGTGGTGGTCGCCACCATCGCCCCGGCCGACGCCCAGGCGCACCTGCGCAATGGCCTGGCCATGGGCGCCAACCGCGCCATCCACGTGGTGACCGACCAGGCCATCCAGCCGCTGACCGCCTCGCGCACCCTGCTCAAGCTGATCGAGAAGGAACAGCCGGACCTGGTGATCCTGGGCAAGCAGGCCATCGACGACGATGCCAACCAGACCGGGCAGATGCTGGCCACGCTGTGGGGCCGCCCGCAGGCCACCTTCGCCAGCAAGCTGGACATTGCCGACGGCAAGGCCACGGTCACCCGCGAAGTCGACGCCGGCCTGGAAACGCTGGAAGTGGACCTGCCGGCGGTGGTCACCACCGACCTGCGCCTGAACGAGCCGCGCTTCATCAAGCTGCCGGACATCATGAAGGCCAAGGCCAAGCCGCTGGAAACCCTGCAGCTGGCCGATCTGGGCGTTGAAGCCGCCGACACCTTCAAGACCACCCAGTACGCCGCGCCGTCCAAGCGCAGCAAGGGTGTGATGGTCAAGGACGCGGCCGAACTGGTTGCCGCACTCAAGCAGAAGGGGCTGCTGTAATGAGCAAGATTCTCGTCATCGCCGAGCACCACGACGGCAAGCTCAACGCCGCCACCGCCAAGACCGTCAGCGCCGCCGCCGCCATCAGCGGTGCCAGCATCGACGTGCTGGTGCTGGCCGCCGACCCGGCCGCCGTTGCCGCTGAAGCAGCGAAGATCGCCGGCGTGGCCAAGGTCCTGACTGTGGCCAACGCCGCCAATGCGCAGGCCATTGCCCAGGTGCTGGCCCCGCAGATCGCGCAGCTGGCCAAGGGCTACAGCCACGTGTTCGGCCCGTCCACCACCTTCGGCAAGGACCTGATGCCCTGCGTGGCCGCCCTGCTGGGCGTCAACCAGGTGTCCGACCTGATGAGCGTGGAAGGCAGTCACACCTTCAAGCGCCCGATCTACGCCGGCAACGCGATCATCACCGTGGAAGCCCCGGCCGACCAGATCGTGGTCGCCACCGTGCGCGCCGCCTCCTGGCCGGAAGCGGCCCAGGGCGGCAATGCCACCGTTGAAGCAACCAGCGTGGACGCGGCCCTGCCGACCCACACCCGTTTCGTGGGCCTGGCCGCCGGTGCCAGCGACCGCCCGGACCTGCAGGCCGCCAAGCGCGTGGTCTCCGGTGGCCGCGGCGTCGGTTCGGAAGAGAACTTCAAGGTGATCTTCCAGCTGGCCGACAAGCTCGGTGCGGCCGTCGGCGCCTCGCGTGCCGCGGTCGACGCCGGCTACGTGCCCAGCGATCTGCAGGTGGGCCAGACCGGCAAGATCATCGCGCCGGAACTGTACGTGGCCGTGGGCATCAGCGGCGCCATCCAGCACCTGACCGGCATCAAGGATGCCGGCACGATCGTGGCGATCAACAAGGACGGCGATGCGCCGATCTTCGAGATTGCCGATATCGGCCTGGTCGGGGATCTGTTCACGATCCTGCCCGAGCTGGAAAAGGCGCTGGGCTGACAATCCACCCAAAGTGCCGCGTAATCAACATGTTACGCGGCACATCCTGTTTGAATGATGGCCTGCAGGGACGCCGGTCTGGATCACTCGTCCTTGCAGTGCCTGTCGTTATAATCCGGGGTCAACCCGTGTAAGGACTGCATTGATGACGCTCCCGTGTTTCAAGGCCTATGACATCCGTGGCCGCGTTCCGGATGAACTGGATGAACGCCTTGCCCGCCGTATCGGCGCTGGCACCGCTGCGTTGCTGGGCCCGGGACCGGTAGTGGTTGGACACGACATCCGCCTCAGCAGCCCCGCCCTGATGCAGGCTGCCGTCGAGGGTCTGACGGCGAGCGGACGCGACGTTATCGACATTGGCATGTGTGGCACCGAGGAGGTCTACTTCCAGACGTTCCACCGCAAGGCGGCCGGCGGCATCATGGTGACCGCCAGCCACAATCCGATGGACTACAACGGGATGAAGCTGGTCCGCGAGGAATCCAAGCCGATCAGTGGCGATACGGGCCTGTTCGACATCCGCGACTTCGCTGCCTCGGACGCCCCCCTCGGCAATGGCCAGGGCACGATCCGCCGGGATGCAGACAAGTCCGCCTACATCCAGCATCTGCTGGGTTATGTCGACGTGGCCAATCTGAAGCCGCTCAAGATCGTCACCAACCCCGGCAACGGCGGCGCAGGCCTGGTGATCGACGAACTGGCCGCACACCTGCCGTTCGAATTCATCCGCATCCAGCACGAAGCGGATGGCAGTTTCCCCAACGGCATCCCCAATCCCTTGCTGCCGGAAAACCGTGCGGCAACCCGTGATGCCGTGCGCAAGCATGGCGCTGACTTCGGTATTGCCTGGGATGGCGACTTCGATCGCTGCTTCTTCTTCGACGCCGAAGGCAACTTCATCGAGGGGTACTACCTGGTCGGGCTGCTGGCCACGGCGCTGCTCGCACGCCAGCCCGGCGGCAAGATCATCCACGACCCGCGCCTGACCTGGAATACCGTGGAGATGGTCAAGCTGGCCGGTGGCGTGCCGATCATGAGCAAGACCGGGCATGCCTTCATCAAGGAGCGCATGCGTGCTGAGGACGCCATCTACGGTGGCGAAATGAGCGCACACCACTACTTCCGCGAGTTCGCCTACTGCGACTCGGGCATGATCCCCTGGCTGCTGATCGCACAGCTCGTTTCCAGCAGCGGCAAGTCGCTGGGCGAACTGGTGGCGGACCGCATGAAGGCGTACCCGTGCAGTGGCGAGATCAACTTCCGCGTGGACGATGCCAAGGCGACCGTCGCACGCGTGTTGGCGCATTTCGAACCGCAACAGCCGTCCCTGGATCGTACCGACGGCGTCAGCGCCGATTTCGCCGACTGGCGTTTCAATCTGCGCAGTTCCAACACCGAACCGCTGCTGCGGCTGAACATCGAGACCCGCGGCGATGAAGCATTGCTGCAGGACCGCATCCGCGAGCTGACCGCCCTGATTGGCGGCACGCCAGCCAATCACTGAGAAGGACCACTTCGTATGACCCCTATTGTTCCCGTCATTCTTTCCGGCGGCTCGGGCACCCGGCTGTGGCCGCTGTCGCGCGAAGCCTATCCGAAGCAGTTCCTGCCTCTGGTCGGCGATGACACCATGCTGCAGGCCACCTGGAAGCGCGTCGCTTCCATTGCAGGTGCTGCGCCGATCGTGGTTGCCAACCAGGAACACCGCTTCATGGCGGCCGAGCAGCTGCGTGAGTGCAAGGTGCTGCCGCAAGCCCTGATTCTTGAGCCGGTGGGCCGCAACACCGCGCCGGCCATTGCCATCGCCGCGCTGCAGGCCTTGGCCGGCGGCAACGACGCCCTGTTGCTGGTCCTGCCTTCCGACCATGTGGTCCGCAACGAAACAGCCTTCCACGCGGCGGTCAAGGAAGCTGCCATCGCAGCCGAGGCTGGCAAGCTGGTCACCTTCGGCATCGTGCCGACTGCCCCGGAAACCGGCTATGGCTACATCAAGGCCGCCGCCGGCGAAGGCGTGCGTGCCGTCGACCGTTTCGTCGAGAAGCCCGACCTGGCCACCGCTGAACAGTACGTCGCTTCGGGCGAGTACTTCTGGAACAGTGGCATGTTCCTCTTCAAGGCCTCGCGGTACCTGAAGGAACTGGAAGCGCTGCAGCCGGCGATCCTGGCTGCGTGCCGCCAGGCACTGGACAAGGCGGCCCGCGACAATGACTTCATCCGACTGGACGCCGATGCGTTCGCTGCCAGCCCGAACGACTCGATCGACTACGCAGTGATGGAAAAAACCGCCGATGCCGCGGTCGTCCCGCTGGATGCAGAGTGGAACGACGTGGGTTCGTGGTCGGCGCTGTGGGAAGTGTCGGACAAGGACGCCGACGGCAATGCCTGCCACGGTGACGTGATCGCCTTGGACTGCAAGGACAGCTATGCCTATGGCAACCGCTTGATTGCCATGGTCGGCCTGCAGGACGTGGTGGTCGTGGAAACCGACGACGCCGTGTTCGTGGGCCACAAGGACCGCGTGCAGGACGTCAAGGAAATCGTCGGCCAGATCAAGCGCGATGGCCGCAGCGAAGCCGCCGCCCATCGCAAGGTCTACCGCCCGTGGGGCGCTTACGATTCCATCGACAACGGTGCCCGCTTCCAGGTCAAGCGCATTACCGTGAAGCCGGGTGCGACGCTGAGTCTGCAGATGCACCACCACCGTGCCGAACACTGGATCGTGGTCAGCGGCACGGCCGAAGTGACCCGCGGTGACGAGGTGATCCTGCTGTCGGAAAACCAGAGCACCTATATCCCGCTCGGCGTCACCCATCGCCTGAAGAACCCGGGCAAGCTGCCGCTGGAACTTATCGAAGTACAGTCCGGCAGCTATCTGGGCGAAGACGATATCGTCCGCTTCGAAGACAGCTACGGCCGGGCCTGATCCCGCCCATGGCCTGTGCGGCAGGCGGGTTGATTCCCGCCTGCCAGGGTCACAGCTCGCCGCCTGGACGGCAGGACCGGCATTTTTCACATACGTGAATGCCTCACTCCGAGCCGGCCCCAGGGTCGGCTCTGCTCAAACGCATCCTTGTCGATCGTTTCCCGGTGCCGGCGGTACGGCTGAATCCTGCCCTGCCCCTCGGCGCCATTTCCTCGGTCAATCAGACGTTCGAGCGTAGAATAGTCTGTCCAACTGCATCAGCTCCCTCGCCCGCTCATGCCCAACATCGCAACGTCGTTTTCAACTGCAACAGCGGACGTTTCCGCCACCATCAAGCGCATTCGTCTGCCCACCCTTCTGGGCTGGCAGGATGTGAAGCAGCGTTACCGCCGCTCCATCATCGGCCCCTTCTGGTTGACCATCAGCACGGCGATCCTGGTGGGCTGCATTGGACTGATCTTCGGCCATCTGTTCAAAGCGCCGATGAAGGAATTCCTTCCCTTCCTCGCCTCCGGTCTGGTCATCTGGACGTTCATGTCCTCGACCATCACGGAGGGCTGCACGGCCTTCACTTCGGCAGATCACATCATCAAGCAGTTGCCGATCCCACTCACGGTGCATGTTGCGCGTGTGGTGTGGCGCAACGCGATCATCCTGGCGCACAACATCGTGATCATCCCCATCGCGATGCTCTTCCTGGGCCGGGAATTCTCGCTGACAGCGGTCCTCAGCCTTCTGGGCTTCGTACTGGTTACGCTCAACCTGATGTGGGTCAGCCTGCTGCTCGGCACCATCTGCACGCGCTATCGCGACTTCCCGCAGATGGTGGCAAGCCTGATGCAGGTAATGTTCTACACCACGCCAATCATGTGGATGCCGCGGCTGCTGCCACAGGAAGTTGCGCGCTATTTCCTGACCTACAACCCCTTCTACCATCTGATGGAGCTGATGCGGGCGCCGCTGCTGGGGACCGTGCCGGACAAGACCCATTGGTTCGTGGCGCTTGGACTGCTTGCCGTGGGCTGGCCAGTCACGCTTCTCTTCTTCGGCAAGTTCCGCCGCCGTATCGCCTATTGGCTCTGACTGCAGGTTTCCCATGGCAAAGATCCACTTTGAAGATGTATGCGTCGATTTCCCCGTGTACAACGCCGACAGCCGCTCACTGAAGAAGCAGTTGGTGCAGGTTGCCACCGGTGGACGGGTCGACGTGAATGCCAAGGGCAGCGTGTATGTCCGTTCGCTGGAGAACATTTCCTTCAAGTTCCATGACGGCGACAGGATTGGCGTGCTTGGGCACAATGGCGCCGGCAAGAGCACGCTGCTGCGATTGCTCAGCGGCGTCTACCATCCGTCCTCAGGCCGTGCCGAGGTACAGGGTGAAATCGGCTCCCTGATCGATATCTCGCTCGGCATCGACCCGGAAGCGACCGGCCGCGACAACGTCTACTACCGCGGTGCCCTGCTGGGAATTCCAAGCGCTGTCCTGACCCGGCGCATGGACGAGATCGTCGATTTCTCCGAGCTCGGCGACTTCATCGACATGCCGATCCGCACCTATTCGACCGGCATGCACCTGCGCCTGGCGTTTGCTATCTCCACCTTGGTCCAGCCAGAGATCCTGCTCATGGATGAATGGCTGTCCGTGGGTGATGAAGGCTTTCGCCAGAAGGCGAACGCAAGGCTGCACGACTTCGTCCGCTCCTCCAGTATCCTCGTGATCGCAAGCCACTCGAGGGACCTGATCCTGGACAACTGCACCCGGGTCATCTGGCTGGAGCATGGTCGGATCCGGATGGACGGCGACCCGACCGACGTATGCAACCACTACTTCGGCCAGCACTGAGAATCGCCCAACGTTCAAATGAAAACGCCGCCCTTCGGGCGGCGTTTTTTTATTCTGAGCCAGTTCCAGATATGGACGACTCGCTGGTCCTTCCTGTATCCCGCTTCAGCTTGGTCGACATGAAGGGGTGCTCGAGGAACCGGTACGACAGCACTGCCAGCGGCATCGTGATCGCCACCACGATCACCGGCATGAGCAGATACATGGTGCGCGTGTTGAAGCCCGGCAGGTAGCCATGCTGGAAAAACTTGTGCACCACATACGCAACCAGCAGGTGCCACAGATACACCGAGTAGCTGATTCGACCCATGTCCAGCGAGAACCGGTTCACCAGCCAGACTCTGTCGGGCTTGCGGGACAGACCGAGCATCAGGAACCAGAAGAACACCGGCGCACACAGCAGCACGAACTGCAGGTTGTGGGAACGGATCAGATCGGCAGGCATGGTCATCGTGGAAAGAGACAGCAACAATGCCAGAATCAGCACGATGGGCTGGGCAAGATAGTCGGCCAGCGACTGCCAACGCTCCAGCGAAGCACGAATGCTCCGGTCAAGAACGGCCGCGCTCATGCCCAGGTAGAACGCCAGGAAGAGCGCCGCGTCCGTCTCCCTTCGCCATTGCGTGACCACATCGGTCAACCCGATGGAAAGAATGATCAACACGCAGGTCAGGCCGCGCCAGCTGCGGGTCAGCGCAGCTACGATCGGCAACGCGATGTAGAACAGCCACTCCCAGCGCAACGTCCACAGATTGTTGATTCGCATGACCGATTCGGGCACGAACACGTCATGCACGCCACCAGCGAAATAGAAGGCATAGTTGCGCAATGCGGAGAGGATCTGCTCCTGGTTCGGCCGAGGGAACCCGGCGACGATCCACTCGTACAGAATTGCAGCGGAGACCATGCCAGCCATCGCGGGCACCAGCCTGCGCAGCCGCTTCTCATAGAACGTGTTGAGGTTCAGCCGATCCGACAGCACCATGCTCCAGAACAGGTAGCCGGTCAGCATGAAGAACCAGATGACGCCGCTCTGCCCAAGGTAACTGGAGGCCTTGGAGCCCGCACCCTGGCCTGCTGCGTAGAAATACATGGTGGTGTGCGAGAACACCACCAGGGTCGCGGCGACGCCACGCAACGACTCCAACGGCTTGCTGAAGCTGGCCGAGTAGCTGGCCGCAGGCGCCTTCAGGACGCGCATGCAGACGGTCGCATAGACCGCCGCAAAGGGCACAAGTACGAAGCAGTACGCCAGCAGGATCCACTCAAATCGCATTGAACTTACTCCTTGCCCTTGTGCTCTTCCAGCAGATGGGTAAGGACCTGCTCAAGCGGGGTGAACTCGCGAGCGAATTCCACGCTTGAGCGAAGATGCGACGGGTCGGCCACCAGCCGGGAAATATCATCCTTGCGGACGTGCTGATGGACCTGGCGCAGTTCCGGCTGATGACCTGACAACGAGGCCAGGCAATCAATGACATCGCGAACAGAGTGCCCCTGCCCGGTACCAATGTTGATCGTGTTGTTGCGCAGCGGCCGCGTCGCAAGCGACACCATGATATCCACGAAATCTTCGACGGCCACGTAGTCACGGACCGGCTCCAGATTGCCGATATCGATGGAGGGACTCCGGCGGGCGAAATGACTCACGAGCTTGGGCACCAGGAACAGCGAACTCTGGCCACTGCCAATGATGTTGAAGGGACGCACCACCGTTATCTGGCGGTCACCGGCGTACTTGCGCAGCAACTGCTCCATCCCGTACTTGCTGATCGAATAGTGGTTCAGTGGCAGCGGAACAAGCCCTTCGTGGAGCTGCAGCTCGGTCTGCTGGCCGTACACACCGGCCGTGCTGGTACAGAGAACGCCCCCCTGCCCCTGCCCGAACTCAAGCATGGCTTCGATCAGATTCTCGGTGCCGAGCACGTTGACGCGATAGAACTCCGCGGGATTGGAGCGCTGCACGAACGCGTATCCGGCCAGATGAACCAGTACATCGAACTCACGCCCGGCCATGGCCACGCGCACGGCGTCCATGTTGGTCAGATCCACGCGGTCGCCGTTCGGCTGGTTCAGTGCCTGGACGTCCATGCCCGCTTCAACCAGACCCTTTGCCAGCGCCTTGCCAAGGAAACCGGTCGCACCGGTGATCAGAATCTTCATCAATGCAGTTCCTTGATGCTGTCATCCCGTTCATGGTGGGACAGCGTTACCGCAGGGGCGGGCAGTTCGGCCACCAGGTCGCGGGCGAACTCGCGCCAGGATGCATGCGTCTTCTCGCCTGCAATCAAGGCCTCGCGCTCGGCCAGCAGCTCGGGGTGGCTGTAGTAGTTCTCCATCGCATTCCTCCACCCCTTGACGTCGCGCGGATCCACGTAATCGGCGAACTTGCCGCCCGTTTCACGCAGCGGGGGTACATCGGCAGCCAGACAGAATTTGCCATAGGCCAGCGACTCGGAAATCGGCAGCGCCGCTCCCTCGTAGAACGAGGGAAGCAGCGTGAACCGGCAGTTGCGGTACAGGACGCGCAGCTCTTCATCGGTGGGCTGAAGCAGAACCAAGTGGCGCGCAACGCGTGTGTCATTGCGAAGCTGCTGCATCAAGCCCTCAACCAGCCAGCCCTGCCGCCCGGCAAAGACCAGCGTCGGAACGGTGGACGCATCCACTTCCGGGTCATCCAGCCACTTCACCAGGGCCTGGTAGAGGACCTCATGGTTCTTGCGGATCTGGATGGTTCCGACAGACAGCAGGAAATCACCTTCGACGCCGAGTCGCTTGAGAACTTCGGCATCCTCCTCCCGCGGCGCAAGCTCTTCAGCCTCGAACTCGGCCCCCAGTCGCAACCCCTTGGTGCGCGGCAGCGATTCAAGGTGATAGCGCGCCATCAGGCGCTCGCCATCCTTTCTCGCCGTATTGCCACCGAACAGAACGACATCGCTGGTACGGCAGACCCAGTAGAAGAATATCTCGTAAAGCTTCCTGATCTCGGGCTGGTAGAAGTGCGGCTCGAGCAGCGGAATCATGTCGTGGACAAGGTATGCCGTGCGGATGCGCGTCTCCTCACGGATGATCGAGATGGCCTGCAGATAGCTGGATTCCCAGTCCAACCCCACCGAAAGCACGCGATCCCCCGCTTCAAAAGGATGGGCAACGATGCGCAGCGGTTTGCGCTCGAAGCTCAATGCCTGCGGATCGGTGGGCATCGTGGGTCCCGTAGCGGTGCGGATCTCCGGCAATGGCGCAGGACGCGTCGCAGGCGCCGACCCCTTGCTGGCGAGTGCCGCCAGCTCGTCGTTGCTCTTGCCCTTCACCACGCGATAGAGCCATGCCATCGTCGATGCCGGCAGCAGACTGGCCATGTGCAGCAGAGCAGTCTTGATGCGGCTGCGACGCGAAGGCTGGGCCACCATCATCGGTCCAAAGACCTGGCTGGCAAGGTCGTTGCCAACCATCCATGCCGCTTCCTGGTTCCGGCGTGCCTGCTCGATCATGTGGCGCTTGTAGGCCATGTGGTCGTGGTAGGCCTGCGGATAGTCGGAGCGGCTTCGGGTAAGCCACGGCAGTTCGACAGCGGTAAGTTCAACGAACTCCACGTCATTCCCGTTGCGCCGGGTCTCGAAGAACTGCACGCGCGATGTTGGATCCCGGTTCAGCTCCCAGGCAGTACCCAGCTCAACGCGCGGAATGCCATCGGCACTACCGTAGTGATTGTTGATCAGCGTCAAGTCGAGCCACAACCGCGAAGACGGCGGATTGACATGCGCCGGGAAATCGAACTGGACCAGGTGGTCGTGAATATCCTGGGCGGTGGCACGCCACGGCTTGTTCCGCCACGTGCGACCGATGTAGGCCTCACGTTCCGCAAGCGCCTGGTCGTCGATCGTGTAGCGGGCAATCAGGCGCGCCCACTCCGAAGGCTCGTGCGGATCTGCGTAGTCGATCATGTCGCGGCCAATCTCACGCATCGGCGCGACATCGGAAGAAATGCAGAACTTGTTGAACGAAAGGCTTTCCGGGAGCGTCAGGTTCCAGCCTTCGTACAGCGTAGGCATCAGTGTGAAACGACAGTTGCGGTACAGCGCGTCCAGTTCCTCGTCGGACGGACGTACGAACTGCACGTAAGGGGAGACGCGGTCGTCTTCCTTGAACACATGGACCAGTCCGACATCGCCATACAGGCCACCAGCAACCACCAGCTTGGGCAGCGGCTGCGAAGGATCCAGACCGTAGGCTTCGGGCTTCTCGATCATTTCGCGATAGGCACGGTGCAGCACACCATGGTTCTTCCGCGGCTCCACCGAGCCGACGCAAAGCATGTACTTGCCCGCCTCCAGACCCATGCTTTCGAGCAGTGCATCGGTCGCGTCCTGGTCCAGCGGCTGCAACGACGCATTGGGAACATCACCGAAGCGGACGGGCTGACCAGCCGGAACCGGCAAGGACAACGAGCGCTGGATCTCCTGGGAATCACGACGTGCAGTATTGCCGCCGTAGAAGACCAGATCGCAATGCGTCGCAACCCACTTGAAGTACTTCAGGAACTCGGCTTCGGAGTTGGCGCCGTAGAGGAACTTGGTCTTGGGATTGATCAGGATGGTGTCGTAGATCAGGTACGACAGATGCAACCGGTAGTCCATCGATTCACGGACACGACCGTAAATGGCTTCTTTGTTGCTGTCCTTCCAGCCACAGGAGAACATCACGTCCCCGGGCGAGAACGGGTGGTCCGGGATCGCCGGCATGCGCGCGGCGCTGGGCTTCTCGACCGGCTTGGCCGGCACGCTGTTGCCCTGGAACATCAGGTAGAACGGTCGACTGATGTAGTAGACAGCCTTGGCAAGCGGCAAGGGCAGGACGCTCATCAGCCCCTGCATGGCCAGCTTGGTGTGCTGCCCGCGACTGCGCGCGGAGCGGAACTCCTTCAATGGCAGGGGCAGCGCCGAACTGTCCCCGATGGAACTGGAAGATACTTTCTGCGAACGGTGGTTGAGGAAGCCTTCAACCGGAGTCGCAGCTGACAGCAACCAGCCCAGATCAGCCCGAGAGACCTCCTCGATACCATCGGAGGCCTGATTCAGACGGCAGAAACGAACCTGGTCGGAAATCTTCGCCATGTTGTAGGCGATCTCCAGCTCAGCTCGAATGATGCCGACGACGCCCCCGGTGAAGGTCGAGATATTGCTGATGTCTACCCAGATGCTCATTGGAGAAGTTGGCCGCCTGATCCTGTAGTTGATTGTCCATTCATGCCGGCAAGAACCGACATGCGCAAAATGTTTCCTCGGGTGCCTGAAGCCCCGGTCCGCCTTACGATTGCGTCGCAACAAGGGTAATAGAGTGTCATTTGCGACACCATGGGCCGGACCATCCTAGCATCGGGCCCTCACGACCGAACTCACGCGTGCATCCCCAGATGACCGCGGGGATGTTTGCCGCTCACGCCAGCGCGCCTCCCAGCGCGGCACGCATCTGCAGGGCCACTGCGGCCGGCGAGAGCACCTTGGCAACCTTCGCCCGGCCACGCTCCGCAAGCGCCTGCGCCTCCGTTCGATGCTCATACACCCAGCGCATCTTTGCGGCGGCGTCATCGACACTGGGATCAGCCCAGCGCAGGCCTTCCCCGCCGGAGTAATCGCCCCTGCCAACCTGAACCATCCGATGTTCGACCAGCAAGGCTGAATCAGCATCCTGGAACTCGAGGTTGCCTGACCAGCCGGTAGCTATGACGGGCTTGCCGCGCGCCATGCACTCGGCCATGCCCAGCCCGAAGCCCTCAGCCCGGTGCAGAGACACATAGCAGTCACAACAGCGCTGCAGTGCCCCCCAATGGGCAGCGGCAAGCGGGCCATTGCGGACGAGAATTCGGGGGTCCTTCCCGGCGGCAGCGAGCAACATCTGAAACGCCACGTGATTCTGCTCGCCATGACCGGTCTTGATCACCAGCTGCACATCGGCGGGCGTGTTGCCGAAGGCACGGAGAAACGCCGCAATGCTCGCCAGCGGATTCTTCCGGCTCATGGATGAGAAGAAATCGAAACTCACCAGGAACACAAACGCATCCTCGCGCAAGCCAAAGGCCTCACGCTGCAGACCACTGTCGGGCCCGACGTACAGCGGCAACCCTACCTTGTGTACCCGGGCTCCACAGGATTCCCGCACCGCATTGCCAACGAAATCCGTCGCGACCACGATCCCATCGAAATCGCCAACGGCGTCGAACCAGGCTCTGGGAAGCGTTTCCAGTTCCCAGAACCAACTTGCCAGTCGCAGCTCGGGACGCGCCGGTATCAGGGGCTTCACCGCCGACCAGATATCCGGGTTCACGCATACCAGATCGGCGTCACGCAGCGGCTGATCCACCGAGCAACCCGGTACCTCCCATTGCATGCGTGCGTGCGGGGTCGCGAGGGGAATGTCATGCAGCGTCACGCCGATACCGTGGGCGGCAAAGGCCCGCGCGTACAGCCGCGCGCTCTCGCCCAAGCCCAGTTGCTTGGACAACAACCCATAGAGGTTGAGCGACTGCCCCGTATCCACGGCAGTCGGCAATGGCCCCGACGCCATCGGCGTCGAGGGCACGGCCGGCAACGGCGGGAATCGATGGTGGCGCAGGCGGAAGGTTCTCGCCGCAAGCGCTGCGCGATTCCACTGTCGACGAAGACCCCCGGCGACGCGGCCAAGAGTCCCCTTCATTGCGCCCTCCCGATCTCCACGGGTGCAGGTGCTGCCGCAAACAGGCTCAGATCCTGCCTGCCTGCAGTCCGGCCGGGAAATTGCAGAGGAAGAGCGTGAACCACGATGCCTCAGCCGCCCAGACGCCGCATGTCCGCATCCACCATCATGGTGATCAGGTCTTCCAGGCTGGTCTTCGGCTGCCAGCCCAGCTTTTCCTTTGCTTTCCCCGGGTTGCCGAGCAGCACTTCCACTTCTGCAGGGCGGAAGAACTTCGGATCGATCACCACGTGATCGTCCATCTTCAGGCCCACATGGCGGAACGCGATGTCGCACATTTCGCGCACGGTCGTGGTGACGCCGGTCGCGACCACGTAGTCGTCCGCCTTCTCCTGCTGCATCATCAGCCACATGGCTTCGACGTAGTCGCCGGCAAAGCCCCAATCGCGCTTGGCATCGATATTGCCCAAGGGCAGTTCGGACTGCATGCCGAGCTTGATGCGGGCCACGGCATCAGACACCTTGCGGGTAACAAACTCGATGCCACGCAGCGGGGATTCATGATTGAACAGAATGCCGCTGGAGGCATGGATGTTGAAGCTTTCGCGATAGTTCACCGTCAGCCAGTGCGCCATCAACTTTGCACAGCCATAGGGGCTGCGCGGATAGAACGGGGTCTTCTCGTCCTGCAGGTCAGCCTGGATGAGACCAAACATTTCGCTGGTCGAGGCCTGGTAGAAGTGTGCCTGCGGATTGACCACACGCACCGCCTCAAGCACGTTGAGTGCGCCAAGGCCATCAACCTTCACGGTCAGCAGCGGCTGGTCCCAGGAACTTCCGACAAAGCTCTGTGCGCCAAGGTTGTAGACCTCGTCCGCCTTGGTGGCGTCCATGGCACGCACCATGGAGGACAGGTCGGTCAGGTCGCCATCGTGCAGAGTGACTTCGTTCTCGATGCCGAGCTCACGAAGGCGCCAAATGGTGTCCGAGCTACGACGTGCCAGAACACCGTGCACACGGTACCCCTTGGACAGCAGCAGCTTGGAAAGATAGGCGCCATCCTGCCCAGTGATTCCGGTGATCAAAGCACTCTTAGCCATCGATTTTTCCCTTTCTAGATGAATTCATGAGCATGGCTGCCAGACCAAGCGCGAATGGCGCTCATTGCAGCCCTGCATGGTATACGTTTCTACGAGCCATCCCCGCTCAGGGGACCGCCAGCGCCCTTTCCAGATCCACCTGCAGATCCTCCAGCTCCTCCACGCCCACGCTCAGCCGCACCAGCGCATCGCTGATCCCCAGCTGCTCGCGGCGCGCCACCGGAATCGAGGCATGGGTCATCACCGCCGGGTGGTTCACCAGGCTTTCCACGCCACCCAGCGATTCGGCCAGGGTGAACAGCTCGGTCTTTTCGCAGAAGCGCTTGGCCGCCTCGAAACCGCCCTTCAGTACGATCGAGACAATGCCGCCGAAGCCGGCCATCTGCTTGCCCGCCAGCTCGTGCTGCGGGTGCGAAGGCAGGCCCGGGTAGATCACTTTTTCCACCGCCGGGTGCTTTTCCAGCCACTGCGCCAGCGCGAGTGCATTGGCGCAATGCGCCTTCATGCGCAGCGGCAGGGTCTTCAGGCCGCGCAGGGCCAGGAAGCTGTCGAACGGGCCCTGCACGCCACCAATGGAGTTCTGCAGGAAGGCCATCTGCTCGGCCAACGGCGCATCGTCACCGACCACCACCATGCCACCGACCATGTCCGAATGACCGTTGAGGTACTTGGTGGCCGAGTGCAGCACCAGGTCGGCGCCCAGCAGCAGGGGCCGCTGCAGCATCGGCGAGGCGAAGGTGTTGTCCACCACCACGATCAGGCCATGGCGCTTGGCGATGGCAGCCACCGCGGCGATGTCCACGATCTTCAGCATCGGGTTGGTCGGGGTTTCAATCCAGACCATCTTCGTCTGCGGGGTGATCGCCGCTTCGAAGGCGGCCAGATCGGTCAGGTCGACGAAGCTGAAATCCAGGCCGGCGGTGCGGCGGCGCACGCGCTCGAACAGGCGGAAGGTGCCGCCGTAGATGTCATCCATCGCCACCACGTGGCTGCCGGCGTCCAGCAGTTCCATCACGGTGCTGCTGGCGGCCATGCCCGAAGCGAAGGCGAAACCACGGGTGCCACCTTCCAACGAGGCCACGCAGCGCTCGTAGGCGAAGCGGGTCGGGTTGTGCGTACGCGAGTACTCGAAACCCTGGTGCTCGCCCGGGCTGGACTGTGCGTAGGTGGAGGTGGCGTAGATGGGCGGCATCACCGCGCCGGTGCTCGGATCGGGCGACTGGCCGCCGTGGATGGCCAGCGTGGCCAGGGCCAGCGCGCGATCGGGCTTGGAAGCGTTGGACATTTCGTTTCCTGAATGGCGCCGGTGTTCGGCGCCGTCGAAGGAGCGGGAGTCTATCAGCGCGCCCTTAACGAGCTTTGACGCGGATAAACCGGGATTCAGCAGCGAACGCGCGTGATCGTGCGCTTACTGCACGCGGCGGCGCAGGAAGTTCAGCAGGTCGATGCGGGTGATCAGGCCAAGGAAGGCGTTGCCGTCCATGACGATGGCCACCTGGCCGCGGTCGAACACCGGCAGCAGGGCCTCGATGGGCGACTTCACGTCCAGCCGGTCCAGCTTGCTGACCATGGCCGTGGCCACCGGGTCGCGGAAGCGCGCTTCGTCGCCATAGACGTGCAGCAGCACGTCGCTTTCATCGACGATGCCGACCAGCTGGTCGCCGTCCATCACCGGCAGCTGCGACACGTCGTACAGCTTCATGCGCTGGTAGGCGGTGGTCAGCAGGTCGTTCGGGCCGATCACCACGGTGTCGCGCTGGCCGTACGGGCGCAGGATCAGGTCGCGCAGGTCGCCGTGCTGCGGGCGCTGCAGGAAGCCGTTGTCCAGCATCCAATAGTCGTTGTACATCTTCGACAGGTACTTGTTGCCGGTGTCGGGCACCAGCACCAGCACCTTCTTCGGCGTGGACTGTTCCTGGCAGTACTTCAGGCCGGCGGCCAGCAGGGTGCCGGTGGACGAACCGCCCAGAATGCCTTCCTTGCCCAGCAGCTCGCGCGCGGTGTGGAAGCTTTCCGCGTCGGTGATCGGGTAGGCCTTGGTGACGCGGCTGAAATCGGAGATCGAGGGCAGGAAGTCCTCGCCGATGCCTTCCACCAGCCAGCTGCCGGACTTGTCGTTCAGGTTGCCGTCGTTGATGTACTCGGCAAGGATGGACCCTACCGGGTCAGCCAGCACCAGTTCGGTCTTCGGCGACAGCTTGGCGAAGGCACGCGACAGGCCGGTCATGGTGCCCGAGCTGCCGCAGCCGAACACGATCGCGTCCAGGTCGCCGCCCATCTGCTCCAGGATTTCCGGGCCGGTGCCGAATTCGTGCGCGGCCGGGTTGTCCGGGTTGCCGAACTGGTTGATGAAGTAGGCGCCGGGGGTCTGCTCGGCGATGGTCTGGGCCAGGTCCTGGTAGTACTCGGGGTGGCCCTTGGCCACGTCCGAACGGGTCAGGCGCACTTCGGCGCCCATGGCCTTCAGGTTGAAGATCTTTTCCCGGCTCATCTTGTCGGGAACGACCAGGATGAGCTTGTAGCCCTTCTGCTGCGCGACCAGGGCCAGGCCCAGGCCGGTGTTGCCGGCGGTGCCTTCCACCAGGGTGGCGCCGGGCTTCAGATCGCCACGCTTTTCGGCGGCCTCGATCATCGACAGGCCGATGCGGTCCTTGATCGATCCGCCCGGGTTGGCGCTTTCGAGCTTCAGGTAGAGCTCGCAGACACCGGTATCCAGGCGCTGGGCCTTGACGATCGGGGTCTTGCCGATGAGTTCGAGGACGGAAGAATGGATGGGCATTCGGGGACTTTCGTTTCGCGCCGCGCAGGGCCGGACCATGGATTATCCGACGGATGGCGCCGAAAGTCAGGCACCGCGATGCGCATGCGTTTGTGGCGGCCAGGGCGGGCCAACCAAGGTTGGCCCCTACCAAAGCAGGGTCAGGCGGACCAGGAAAGGAGGATGCGGACGGCCCCGGATCGACGAGGAGACCGGTACCGCCCGCATCGGTGGACTCAGGCTGATGGGATGTCCGCAGGCCGGGGCCTGCGGGCCAAGGCACCACCGCCTGTGGTGCCTTGGCGCGGCCGCCGTTTCTGGCGATACCGCGGGGCCAGGTCACGTGCCTGGCCGGGCCTTCGATGGCCGGATCACGCCGTTCCGGGCGTGAGCGCGTGCGTCAGTGCGTGGGGGACGTCGTGGGAAGCGGGGTTTCGTACATACGCAGAAGGCGTTGCTTGGCCAGCAGCTTCTCGCGCTTCATTCGACCCAGGGTGACATCATCGATCGGGAGGACACCCAACTCCGCGTCCATGCACTTCTTGTTCAATTTACGGTGCTGGTCATGGAGTGCCCGGAACTCCGGATCACACGCGCGACGGGCGTCGATCTCGCTCTGGGGCTGATCTTCAAACATGATGGACCTCCTTCGACAGATACACGAACGCCCCGGCCGCAAGGCACGGGGCGTTGTTCATGGAGGAGCGCCGGGAGATGGCCACATGGGTGCGCACCACGACCCGCGGCACTGGCCTGCGCACGTCGGTCTGCTGCGGTTCGCGCCCTGCTTGCATCGGCCCGGCCCTCCCATCGTCCGGTCCGCGGCATTGCGTCCCGGACGATTGACCCTACGCTTGCTGCAGGCCGGGTTCAAGCCCCTGCGACAAAAAGACCGAACCCCACCGTGGCGGGGTTCAGGCTGAATACTCAAAGCAACGAAAAACAAACAAATTCAATCAATTACGGGGCCACGATGACCTCGGCCGAGCGGGCCTTGGTGGACGCGGCCTTCTTGCCGGCCACCTGGATGCGGTTGCCTGCGACACCGGCCGCCACCAGCGCGTCACGCAGGGCTTCGGCACGCTTCTGGCCCACGCCAGTGGCGCTGTCATAGGCCTCGATGCGCACCCGGCCCTTCTTGCCGATGTTCAGGTACTCGGCCAGGGCCTTGGCCTGGCTCTTCGCCCCGCCGGACAGGCCGGCCGCACCGGCGGCAAAGGCGTCACCGCCCAGGGTGAAGACTTCGCCACGACCGTCGAACTTCGAGCCCGGCAGCTTCTGCCCGGATACCAGCTCGGCCTCTTCACGGGCCAGCTTGGCCGCGTTCTGCTGGGCCGCGCTCAGGCGCTGCTGCTGCTTGCCAGCCACGCTGGTCAGGGCGTTTTCGGCGTCCTGGCGGGCCAGGGTCTCGGCCTCGGCGGCCAGGCGCAGGCGCTCGGACTCCTCGGCCTGCATCTGCGCCTGCATGCGCAGCTGTTCGGCTTCCTGGCGGGCACGGGCCGCGTCGCGGCGGCTGGCTTCGATCAGCAGATCGCTGCGGGTGCGCTCCAGGCGGTCCACCTCGCGGGCGGCCAGGGCGGCGCGCACGCTGGTTTCGGCGATATCCACACGGCGCTCGGCCAGGTAGGTGGCCAGCTCCTGGTCGCGGCGCTTGGCCTTTTCCAGGGTAGCGATGGCCTGCTGGGCCTGCATGCGCTCGAAAGCGCCCAGTTCAGCGGTGTCCGGGTTGGCCTGGATCGCCATCAGGCGCTGGGTCAGCTGCCCCACCATGGGGTTGTCGGCGGCCAGGGCCAGGCCCGGCAGGGCCAACGCGGTGGCCAGTGCAAGGGTGGAAAGCGTCTTCATCGACGGTCCTCCCCGGTCGACAGCTGGCGCTGCAGCTGGTTCACCTCGTTGCGGCGCAGCTGCAGCTGGGCGGTGGCGGTGGCCTCCTCGCTGCGGGCGCGGGCCAGGTCGGCGTCGGCGGCCGCGCGCAGGGCCAGGGCCGGGGCGTTCTTGCGCTCGCGGCGGTCGCCGGCGGCGCGCTGGGCCTGTTCCAGCCCCTGTCGGGCCAGGCCGATCAGGTCTGGCGCATATTGGTCGGCATCGGCCTGGGTGGCCTTTTCCACGGCCTGCTGGGCCTGGGCCAGTTCCAGCGCGGCTTCCTGCGCCCCAACGGGGGCAGACACCGCGAATGCCAACGCCATCACATACAGGCCCTGGCGCATTTGTGCGAAGCTAAGTCGTTTCATTGGGGAGGCCCGTGCCCGGTTGTCGGTACGTGGCCATTGTCGTCAAGCCGACGCCGTGCTTGCAACGGTCGCTGGCGGTTTCGTTGGGGAAAATTCGCGATGGATATCGGCTACTTCCTGAAGCTGATGACCGAAAAGAACGCCTCGGACATGTTCTTGACCACCGGTGCGCCGGTGTACATCAAGATCGAAGGCAAGCTGTACCCGCTGGGAAATACCGGCCTGCCGCCGGGCATGGTGAAGAAGATCGCCTACTCGCTGATGGACGAAGGCCAGGTGCCGCAGTTCGAGCGCGAGCTGGAGCTCAACATGGCCATTGCCCTGCCCGACGCCGGTCGCTTCCGCGTCAACGTGTTCAAGCAGCGCGGCGAGGTGGGCATGGTCATCCGTGCCATCCGCAGCCGCATTCCCAGCATCGAAGAGCTCAATCTTCCGCAGGTGCTGAAGGATGTGATCATGACCCCGCGAGGGCTGGTGCTGGTGGTGGGGTCCACCGGCTCGGGCAAGTCCACCTCGCTGGCGTCGATGATCGACCACCGCAACAGCACCACCACCGGGCACATCCTCACCATCGAGGACCCGATCGAATACCTGCACAAGCACAAGATGTCGATCGTGAACCAGCGCGAGGTCGGGCTGGACACCCATGCCTTCCACAACGCGCTGAAGAACGCGATGCGTGAAGCGCCGGACGTGATCCTGATCGGCGAAATCCTGGATGCGGAAACGATGGAGGCGGCGATCGCCTTCGCCGAAACCGGCCACCTGTGCCTGGCCACCCTGCATTCCAACAACGCCGACCAGACCATCGAGCGCATCCTGAACTTCTTCCCGGAAAGCGCGCACAAGAACGTGCTGATGAACCTGGCGCTGAACCTGCGTGCGGTAATCAGCCAGCGCCTGGTGAAGAACAAGGCCGGGCGCCGCCTGCCGGCCACCGAGGTGCTGATCAACACGCCGATGATCCGCGACCTGCTGCGCCGCGGCCAGGTGCACGAGATCAAGGCGGCGATGGAATCGTCGCTGGAAGAAGGCATGGAAAGCTTCGACCAGTGCCTGTTCCGGCTGGCCAAGAGCGGCGTGATCGAGCAGGAAGAGGCGCTGCGTGCGGCCGATTCGCGCGATGGTCTGGCGCTGAAGTTCCGCCTGTCCGAAGGCGGCAGTGGCGAACACGATCCCTACGCCGATTTCTCGTCGGCCACCCAGCCCAGCATCACCCACGGGTTCTGAGCCCATCCGCCGGGCATGGTACGGGTAGCGCCGGGCCATGCCCGGCGGCAATCCTGAAGGGTTAAGGGGCTGTCTCACCGAATGAGACAGCCCCTGCGTAGGTTTCCGCCATGGAAACCCTTCGCAAGCTGGCCATCCTGGCCGATGCCGCCAAATACGATGCCTCCTGCGCCTCCAGTGGCGCCGGCAAACGCGATTCGCGCACGTCTGGCGGCATTGGCAGCACCGAGGGCATGGGCATCTGCCACAGCTACACGCCCGATGGCCGCTGCGTGTCCCTGCTGAAGATCCTGCTGACCAACTTCTGCGTGTACGACTGCGCGTACTGCGTGAACCGCGTCTCCAGCAACGTGCCGCGCGCGCGCTTCAGCGTGGAGGAAGTGGTTTCGCTCACCCTGGATTTCTACAAGCGCAACTACATCGAAGGGCTGTTCCTTTCCAGCGGCATCATCCGCAACGCCGACTACACCATGGAACGCATGGTGGAAGTGGCCCGGCAGCTGCGCGAGGAGCATCGCTTCGCCGGTTACATCCACCTGAAGACCATTCCCGAGGCGTCCCCGGAACTGCTGGCCAGTGCAGGCCGCCATGCCGATCGTCTGTCCATCAACGTGGAACTGCCCACCGATGCCGGGCTGGCCGCGCTGGCCCCGGAAAAGACCAGCCATACCATCCGCGGTGCGATGGGTGAACTGCGCTGGCGCATCGACGAGGCCAAGGAGGCCCGCCGCGCGCCGCCTGCCGTGGCGGCCACATCCACGCCCACGCGCAGCGCGCGCCCGCGGCCGCCTCGCTTCGCCCCGGCCGGGCAGAGCACGCAGATGATCGTTGGTGCCGACGGCGCCAGCGACCAGCAGATCCTGCTCAGCGCCGATCGGCTGTACGGCAACTACCACATGCGGCGGGTGTACTACTCGGCCTTCAGCCCCATTCCCGATGCCAGCCGCCAGTTGCCGGTGCAGCCACCGCCACTGCAGCGCGAACACCGCCTGTACCAGGCCGACTGGCTGCTGCGCTTCTATGGCTACGGCGTGGATGAGATCACCGACAACAGCGGCGACGGCATGCTGGATCTGGATATCGACCCGAAGATGGCCTGGGCGATCCGGCACCCGGAGCGTTTTCCGGTGGACCTGAACCGCGCGCCGAAGGAACTGCTGCTGCGCGTACCGGGCCTGGGCGTGCGCAACGTGAAGCGGGTGCTGATGGCGCGCCGGCACGGACGGCTCCGGGTGGCCGACGTGGCGCGCCTGAAGGCGCCCATGAACAAGCTGCTGCCGTTCGTGCAGCTGGCCGACCACCACCCGCGCAGCGCGCTGGACGACCCGGCCGCGCTGCGTGCGCGGCTGGCGCCGCCGCCGCGCCAGGGGTCGCTGTTCGACGCGCCACCGGCGGCCTGACGTGCAACGCTGGTCGCTACGCGTGGACCCGCCGTGGTCGCTGCAGGCCTGGCGCGATGGCGCGCGCGGGGCGCTGCTGGCTGCGGTGCCGCCATCGCAGCTGGACTGGTTGCCGGGCCATGAGGCCTCGCTGCTGGATGCCCCTGCCCTGCCCGACGCGACGGCCAACCCGGCGCAGGGCGCGCAACCCGGCGTGCCGCGTGATTTCCTGGAACTGGCCGCGACCGTGCTGTGCCACCGCGAACCACAACGCATGGCCCTGCTGTACCGGCTGCTGTGGCGGATCACCCATGGCGAACGCGCGGTGCTGTCCAACCCGACCGACGCCGACGTACTGCGGGCGATGGCGATGGCCCAGGCGGTGCGCCGCGACACGCACAAGATGAAGGCCTTCGTACGCTTCCGCGAAGTGCCCGGCGAACAGGACGCGTTCATTGCCTGGTTCGAACCGGAACACCACATCGTGGATCGCGTGGCACCGTTCTTCGCGCGCCGCTTCGCCGGCATGCGCTGGGCGATCCTGACCCCCGGTCGCAGCGTGCAGTGGGACGGCCAGGCCTTGAGCTTCGGGCCGGGTGGCCGGCGCGAAGATGCGCCGGCCGAGGACGCGCGCGAGGCGTTGTGGCAGACCTACTACGCCAGCATCTTCAACCCGGCGCGGCTGAACACCCGGATGATGCAGCAGGAAATGCCGGCCAAGTACTGGCGGCACCTGCCCGAGGCGCAGCTGCTGCCGGGCCTGGTGCGCGAGGCGGCAGGCCGGGTGCAGGACATGCACGACCGTCCCGCCCAGGCACCGCAACGGCGGGTGCCGGCACGGGTGCTGTCGGCCCCTGCCGTGGATGGAAGCCTGGCGGCGCTGCGCGCGCAGGCCAGCACCTGCCAGCAGTGCCCGCTGTGGGAGCCGGCCACCCAGACCGTGTTCGGCCAGGGCCCGGCCGATGCGCGGGTGATGGTGGTGGGCGAGCAGCCCGGTGACGTGGAGGACCTGAGCGGCCGCCCGTTCGCCGGGCCCGCCGGGCAACTGCTGGACCGTGCGCTGGCCGAGCTGGGCATCGACCGCGCCACGCTGTACCTGACCAACGCGGTGAAGCATTTCCACCATGAGCGACGCGGCAAGGTGCGGCTGCACAAGCGGCCGGAAAGCCGCCACGTGCATGCCTGCCGGCCCTGGCTGCTGGGCGAGATCGCGCGGGTGCGGCCGCAGCTGATCGTGTGCCTGGGGGCGACCGCCGCCATGGCCGTGTTCGGGCGGGACTTCAGCCTGGCCCGTGATCGCGGGCGCTGGCACACGCTGGACGATGGCACCCGCGGCTATGCCACGGTGCACCCGGCGTGGGTGCTGCGGCAGGGCGATGAGGCACGCCGCGAGGCCGGCTATCGGCTGTTCCGCGAGGACCTGCGGCAGATGCTGGTGAATGCGCAGGCCGGCCACGCGCGCGGGTAACTCCAGGGTCCCACGCTTGGCCAAGTATCGCGGCTTGCCCTAGTCGTTGCCGCGTGGCAGCGCTGTGCGGTACGCCGGCCTCGTCATGGATTGGACCTGCAATTCCGTAGATCAGTGAGATCGATCCCGATCTGCTACGACCAGAAGTTCTATTCCGGTGCACGGGAAGGGAAGCGACCTCTGGCTGACAGGCCTGCCCCTCATAGCATGGCGACAGACCAGGCGAAAAATCGCGATTTCCTTACGCTCGAGGCGAAAGGGACCAGCGAGGAGCAATAGACTGAAAGCCTCACGCAGGGCAACAGGTCCCAGATTCCGGAAACAGGGACGCAAGGATCCCTGGTTGCGCTACCCTCTTACGCAGACGCTAATTAACCGATGCAGATCCCTCGAAACTGCATCTACCTGCTGCGCATCACCTTCCGTCAATGCCCGCTCAAGCGAGGCAATCGCACTTCCTGCCAGATCAACAGCAAAACTAGCAGCCTCCTTGCCACACGCGGACAACATCGAGAGATCTCCTTCCCGTGCGCAGCGAGCCGCAATATGAAACGCCTGCCCACGGTCCCGGTGCAGGCATACAAGCGTCAGTATCTCTATCGGATCGGCCAAAGCTTGCAGACTATCTGCAGCAAACAACAATCGCGCCAATCGTCCGTTTCCATCACGCAACATGTGAATGGTAAGCAGTACCAAATAGCTCGCCAAGCGAACGTCGCGGGACGCAAGGTTCATGGTCGGCGACGAGCGCAGTTGGAACCAAGACTTCAGGGCCACTTGCGCGCGATCCTTCTGCGGAGGAAGGAATCTCGAACTGAACATATTCTCAGTCCTGACAACCACGTCCCCCGTCCTTACCGATCCGCGGTGTCCAGATATCGGACTGCCACGCTTGCACAGAGCTTCAATCGAAGTTGCGCTACTGATTGAACTCAGCTTGATCGCCAGCGCGCTGTCGTCATACCGTTGCTGAAGCGAATCTACTGATCGGTAGTAGCTGTCATAAGACTGCAGAGAATCATGCAGAATGAGACCCAGGAGCCAATGCGACAGGACCGAAGGACTGCCTAGCTGGACTACTGCCGCAGGCCTCGCAATCGTTGCTGATTGCGAGGCCTGCTCAAACAACGACGCTACCCAAACCGGACTTGCAGAAAACCGGATGTCAGGGTTCATCTCTTGAAATCACCTGCGACTATAGACGTCGATCTGTTCGTCAGCTGAGTCTGAATTCCCCAGCTTTGTGACATCACTCCACAGATCCGCATTGGGTCGGGGATCGGGACCGGCCGCACTCACGCCCATGAGCTGTGCATTCATACCCAGCTGCCGCAGAAACTCAGTCGTGTACTGCTGCACGGCAGCAGGATTGGCGACCGATCCGGTTGGCAAGTTCCTACCAAGGAGATACTCCGCCCGGTGATCTCCCAGAATTTTGGCGACTTCGACCTTCGCTCGCAGCATGTCCTGCACCGTCTGAGCATCCATTCCCCTCTTAGTAAGCATTGCGTACTCGGCTGCGGCAGCCTCCTCGTATGCATAGAAGGCTCCCTGCGTGGCGGCATTTTTCAAGGCCGGCATCGCTCCTGGCACTTGACCTCGCCGGATGAGAGCAATGCCGTACAGCATCTTCGATTTCGGATCAGCTGATCGCTCAAGTTCCTTCAGGTCAATCCTATCCAAAGCATCCAGTTCCGCCTGAGTGGGATAGTAATGCTTCTCGAGCCAAGCCAGCTCTGCCTTGGACAGTGCAACCAGCCGCGGGTCACTGGCCGCAAGCTGCGACGCGGGTACTTGGACAGAATCAATCCGCCCTTCAGCAAGGGAGCTTGCTCCAATGCTCTCCATTGTCCGCCCCCCTGCTTTGACTAAGCCGGATAACGAATCGGAGCCCGCATCGGCGCCCGAAATTGGCTCAGCCGATCCCGTTCGAAACCACACAGCCGCCCCTATCGCCACCCCGGCAGCGACAACCACAGCACCTATGTCCGCAGATTTTCTATTAAATAAGGACATTACCAGCAAATCTCCTGATACTCCGCAGACCACTTTCGGCACCAAGCCTCATCCTGGGCAGCATTGAATGCCGGACCAGAAGTCCAAGGCTGTATGTACTCCCACTGAAGGAACTTGGAATACGCCCATGCTTGCCCCTGTACATAGGGCATGAAAAATCCCTTGTTGGGCTCAGGGATATTGGCCAAGCCGACGGCGACCATATCCTCGTTCAACTGCGCATCACACGCCGCCTTGTCTTTTCCGACGGTCCCATAGCAGACATCGTGGGCATTACAGGCGTCAGTAAATATACCGCCATAGCCCGCAGCCACCCCAGCAGAAACCGGGCTGACAAGAAAATCAGGCACCGGCATTCCCCCTACGGCCCCACAACCGTTGACCAACAGGACAGGAGGATTATAAACATTACACCCATAGTCCGAATCCATGATGGACGGAAAATCAGTACACCACATGGTGATCCGCTCGCGCTCCGGATCGCCCGAGTTACCGTCATTTCCCCAACCACCTCCGCCCCCCGCCGAAACCGGGAAGGAAGAAAACAGGGGGCCTTACCTCACATCCATTGGTAGTACAGAAACTACCGGAGGCGAGGGCTGCGTCTACGACTAGGCCACCTCCTGTAGCAATCAGGCACGAAATCAATCCCTTAAGAGCCTTGGAACCTTCCATAACTACTCCTTGTCAAAAATTCCCATACTCCCGGCATGGACACCCTTGCTTCACCGAAGCATTGGTCCACTCCACCTCTAGGAGACACGCAGACGACAGCCTTCCTCGACCACCAACGAACTGCACCTGGCGGACACAACAATATTCTCGGGTAACGCAGAATCGAGAAATCCAACTCCGATCACACTTTTTCATTTAGCGCAGGTTGGAGACTTCCACTCTAGCCGAATGGACACGACAGACTGATTGTTCCCGACAACGAACACTATTAGCGACAAAGCGCAGACTGTCCAACTCCTGATCAATGCCAGGGAATAACTCACCTCACCGCATCAACCTGGTTTTCCGGGCGGGCGCGATCGAAGGCGTCCACGGCCTGGCAGGCGGCCTCCATGCGGCGCAGCGTCGGGAACGGCGCCAGGTCCAGTCCAAACCGGTGCGCGTTGTACAGCTGCGGCATCAGGCACAGATCGGCCAAGGTGGGACGATCGCCGTGGCAGAAGCGACCAGTGTCGCCGCTGCTGGCCAGCATCGTTTCCATGGCCGCCAGCCCTTCGGCCATCCAGTGCAGGGTCCACTGCGTGCGCGCGTCGGCCGGCACCTGCAGATCGCGCTCCAGGTACTGCATCACCCTCAGGTTGTTGATCGGGTGGATATCGCAGGCCACCAGCTGTGCCAGGCCACGCACGCGTGCACGGCCGGCGGCGTCGGCCGGCAGCAGCGGCACCTGCGGGAAGCGCTCGTCCAGGTATTCCAGGATCGCCAGCGACTGGTTCAGCGTGTGGCCGTCATGCAGCAGGGTTGGCACCAGCTGCTGCGGGTTGAGCGCGGCATAGGCACCGGCATGCTGCTCGCCACCGTCGCGCACCAGGTGCACCGCCCGGCCTTCCCAGGCCAGGCCTTTCAGTTCCAGGCCAATGCGTACGCGATAGGCGGCGCTGGATCGCCAGTAGGTGTACAGCACGATGCCGTCGTCGACCGGGCCGTCATCAACCAGGATGTCCATCGCCGCCTCCATGCTCAGGGCTTGGCCGCTTGTTCGATGCGCTGCTCGATGGCACCGAAGATGCTGTTGCCGGCGGCATCAAGCATTTCAATGCGCACCACATCGCCGAACGACATGAACGGCGTGCTCGGCTTGCCGTCGCGCAGGGTTTCCACGGTGCGCTGTTCGGCGAAGCAGGAGGCACCCTTGCTGGTGTCTTCATTGGCGATGGTGCCCGAGCCGACGATGGCGCCGGCGCCCAGCGGGCGGGTCTTGGCGGCATGCGCGACCAGCTGGGCGAAATTGAACTGCATGTCCACGCCGGCTTCCGGAGCACCGAACCAGGCGCCGTTGATGTGGGTCAGCAGCGGCAGGTGCACCTTGCTGTCCTGCCAGGCATCACCCAGCTCATCGGGGGTGACGAACACCGGCGACAGCGCCGAGCGCGGCTTGGACTGCAGGAAGCCGAAGCCCTTGGCCAGTTCGCCGGGAATCAGGTTGCGCAGCGAGACATCGTTGACCAGGCCGATCAGCTGGATATGGCCGGCGGCCTGTTCGGCGCTGACCGCCATCGGCACGTCGTCGGTGATCACCACCAGTTCGGCTTCCAGATCGATGCCGTAGTCCTCGCTGACCACCTTTACGGCATCGCGCGGGCCGTAGAAGGCGGCGCTGGTGGCCTGGTACATCAGCGGGTCGGTGTAGAAGCTTTCCGGCACTTCGGCGCCACGGGCGCGGCGCACGCGCTCGACGTGCGGCAGGTAGGCGCTGCCATCGACGAATTCATAGGCACGCGGCAGCGGCGCGGCCAGGGCCTGCGGGTCCAGGTCGAACACGCCATCGGCATCGCCGGCGTTCAGCGATTCGTACAGGGCGTTCAAGCGCGGTGCGATGTGGCTCCAGTCTTCCAGCGCCTGCTGCAGGGTGGCGGCGATGCCGGTGGCGCGTACGCCGTGGCGCAGGTCACGCGAGACGACGATGAGGGTGCCGTCGCGGCCGCCTTCCTTCAAAGAACCAAGCTTCATGGGTGGGTGTCCGGAGTCGTGGGCAAACAAGTTTCAAGTGTAATCAAATGCACGGCGTAGCCAAGCTGCAGCGCGGCATCGGCCCACCCTACCGTAGGAGGGGGTTCGGCAGGGCTTGCAGCCCTGCACCTGCTTGGAGCAACGGCAACGGCCGGAGCAACGTCAAAAGCGGGCATTCCGTGGGATGGCGGGGCGGTGTCGGATTGCGGGGACGCCGCAAGTACGTCCCTGTAGGCTTGGCCGCGGCATCCATGCCGCGGACACCCCGCAATCCGACACCGCCCCGCCTTCGACAGGTTCACGCGGCTGTTGGTAGGTGTCGACCTTGGTCGACACATCTGTCGGATATCGAATGAATTCATCCGTGTCGACCAAGGTCGACACCCACCAGAGCAGAGCGCCGTTCCGACAGTTCGCGGCCAACCGTCGAAGGCGGGGTGGGTCCGGTCGAGGGGGCGTGAGCCGCATGGATGCGGCGACCGAGCTTACATGGACGTACTTGCAGCGTCCCCCTCGACCGGACCCGCCCCGCCATCCCACGGATCGCCCGCTTTTGACGTTGACGTTGACGTTGACGTTGACGTTGACGGTAGCGGGTGCAGGGCGCAGCCCTGCCAGCCCCCTCCCCTTCCCTGAACAGGGGTTTTTGCGTGAGGTCTCAGGCTTCGGTTAGACTATGCGGGTCTGCAGCGGCCGTCCGTTTCCCTTCGGGATCGCCGGCGACCGGGGTCCGCCCCTTCGCCCGCCCCCACTCCGACACCGTTCGTCACGCATTCCAGCCTGTGCTCCGCGCCGGCTGCACCCAACTTCTCGCAGCGCGGTTCACGGGAACGCTCCGAGTCAGCCGATCAGTTTGATCTGCCCCCGCCTGTCCGATCGGTCAGGCGTTTCTTGTACTTGGAGCAAACTCAATGTCTTTTGAATCGCTGGGCCTGGCGCCCTTCCTGCTGCGTGCGCTTGCCGAGCAGGGCTACGAAAACCCGACCCCGATCCAGCAGCAGGCAATTCCGCTGGCGCTGGCCGGTCGCGACCTGCTGGCCGGCGCACAGACCGGTACCGGCAAGACCGCCGCCTTCGGCCTGCCGCTGCTGCAGCACCTGGGCACCGCATCGCAGGAAGTGCGCAGCGGCCCGCGCAAGCCGCGCGCGCTGATCCTGGCCCCGACCCGCGAACTGGCCACCCAGGTGCACGACAGCCTGCGCGGCTACAGCAAGTACCTGCGCATTCCCAGCGCCTGCATCTACGGTGGCGTGGGCATGGGCAACCAGCTGGACATCCTGCGCCGTGGCGTGGATCTGCTGGTGGCCTGCCCGGGCCGTCTGATCGACCACCTGGAGCGCCGCAGCATCGACCTGTCCGGCATTGAACTGCTGGTGCTGGACGAAGCCGACCGCATGCTGGACATGGGCTTCCTGCCGTCCATCAAGCGCATCCTGGCCAAGCTGCCGAAGCAGAACCGGCAGACCCTGCTGTTCTCGGCCACCTTCGAGGACAACATCCGCCAGCTGGCGCTGGAGTTCATGCGCAACCCGGAACAGATCCAGGTGACGCCGAAGAACACCGTGGCCGAAACCATCACCCACCGCGTGCACCCGGTCGACGGCGGCCGCAAGCGCGACCTGCTGCTGCACCTGCTGGCGCAGGACAGCCGCGAGCAGACCCTGGTGTTCGCCCGTACCAAGCACGGCAGCGACAAGCTGGCTGCGTTCCTGGAAAAGTCCGGCATCAAGACTGCGGCGATCCACGGCAACAAGAGCCAGGGCCAGCGACTGCGTGCACTGGGTGATTTCAAGGCCGGCCGGGTGACCGTGCTGGTGGCCACCGATATCGCCGCGCGCGGCATCGACATCAACGAACTGCCGAAGGTGATCAACTTCGATCTGCCGATGGTGGCCGAAGACTACGTGCACCGCATCGGCCGTACCGGCCGCAACGGTGCCACCGGCCAGGCGATTTCGCTGGTCGCACAGGATGAAGTGAAGCTGCTGCGCGCGATCACGCGTCTGCTGGGCCGCGACATGGATATCCGCGATGTGCCGGGCTTCGAGCTGCAGGTGCCGATCCGCTGGGGCAACAGTGCGCCGGGCAAGGCCGAGCACGAAACCGGCGAACGCGCCCCGCGCAAGAGCCACGCCCGTCGTCCGCACGGCGATGCGCCGCGCCACGCGCATGCCGGCCCGAAGAAGTCGGGCGGCGGCCGTCGCGAAGGCGGTGGTAATGGCCAGCAGCGTGCAGGTGCTGGCGCCGGCCAGGGCCAGCGTCGTGGTGGTGGTGGCAATGGCGGCGGCCGCGGTCGTGGCCAGGGCGGCAACGGCGGCGGTCGCGCTGGCTGATCCTGGCTGACGGTTGATACGCTTCCCGCTGCGCGGGAGGGCTATCGAGGGACGGCGCTGACGCGCCGTCCTTTTTTTGGGTTGGCTACCGGGCGGTAGAGCACGCGGCTGGTTCTATCTGGGCGCTGGGACGCGGGGGCGGCGCTGCAGACATTTCCAGCGCCTTCTTGTCCCGCCGGGTAGTCGGAACAAGAAAGATCAAGTTCAAATTCAAATTCAAAAACAAAAGCCGAAGCAGGAGCTTCGGCTTTTGCTTTTGCTTTTGCCCTTGCTCCCGCCTTGGGGTTTGATGCGTCCGCGCCCGCAGGAAACTGTCTGGGGAGGACGGAGGGGTTGCGCAGGACCGCAGGCGCCATGGGCCCGAGGCATGCCTCGGGCGGGTTGGGCAGGACGCCCAACCCCGGTCTTGCCGTGTGCGCAGGATTGCGCACACGAGCAAGGCGCCTACGAGCCTACAGGGACGTACTTGCGGCGTGTCCTGCGCGGCCCCTCCGTCCTCCCCACCCCAGCATCAACAAGGCGCCCAACACCTCAACCCCGCGCTTTACTAGGATTCACCAGATTCCCGAAGAAGATCGCGTTGATCAGCAGGCGATCCGTGCCGTGCCAGTACTTGCGGTGCGCCGGATCATCGGCAAACAACACCACGTTGCCCTGCCCCTGCGCCGATACCAGCAGCCAGGCACTGCCCGCCACGCGGCTGCGGTTGCGCTCGGACAGATAACCGTTCACCCGCGGCGGGCTGTCGATGCGCACCACCGTAGAGAACGGATTGGCACTGGGCTGCAGCACCACGGCATTTTCCTTGTTCACCGCCAGCGGCCGGCGCGGTACGCCGAAGGCCAACGGGTGCGAGGTATCGGCGTCGGCACTGAGGATGTTGCCGCTGACCCGTTCGATCGCAGCGATATCGCGCTGGTCACCGAACGCGCGACGGCTCTCGTCGGCGGCGTCCTCATCCTTGCCCAGCGTTTCGCCCTCGGCCAGCTTCTGTTCGATCGCCCACTTCGACGCGCTGCCGTAGGTCACCAGCGAACCGCCGGCCTGCACCCAGCGCTTCAGTGCGGCCACCGCTGTGGCATCCACGCCGGCGTAGTTGCCGCCAGAGAGGACCAGGGTGGTGTAGCGATCCAGCGGCACCTTGCCCAGCTGCTGCGGGTCCAGCTTGCTGGCCGGCAGATGCAGTTGCTGGTCCAGCAGGAACCAGGCCGAGCCGATCTCGGTGGCGGTCACGCCCTCGCCCATCACCAGCGCGACCGCCGGCTTGCGCAGTGCCTTGACGCTGTCGCTGCCCAGATCGATGCCATCGCGGCTGCGGCCGCTGGCCAGGGCGTGGGCCTGTACGCCGGCACTGCGCGTGGCCGCGTTCACTGCATCCAGCAGTGCCGCGCCCTGCAGCGACTGCCCTGCCACGGGAATCACGATGCTGCCTGCAGCGAAGGCCACATCACCCTGCGCCGTGCCCGCGGTGAACGGCTTGAACGCGGCACGCGCCAGCACGCCCTTGCCCTGCAGTTCGGCCAGGGCACGGCCGGCGTTGTAGTCGCGCCAGTCGATGACATAGGCGAACGTCGCCTGGCCACCGACCACGCCACCGCCGGCCGCCGGCAGTTCGGTCACCGCGGCACCACCGTCGATGCGGCTGCGGCTGCCGGCGAAGGCCACGCCATAGGCCGGCGCGATCGCATAGCTGGTGCTGCCGTAGAACACATCGCCCTTGATCGGCGGGGTTTCGGCGAAGATCGAATGGACCAGGCGGAACTGCGCCTGCTGCACCGGCACCACGTAGGCGCTGCCAGCGCTGAAGGTCTGGCCATCGACGGTGACATCGCGCGGCAGCGCATGCACATCGATCCGGTGCAGCAGCAACAGCTCAAGCAAACGACGGGTCAGCGCCGGATCATGTGCATCGCCGAACACGAAGCTCTTCACCGGCTGCTGTCCGGCCTGCTTCAGTGCGCTCTGGAAGAAGCTCTTCTGCAGGTCGAACAGACCACTGTGCTCGGTGACCGCGCCGCGCACGGTGCCCAGCCCGGTGGCCACCTGGTTGCGGATGGTGAACGGGAAGGTCAGCAGACCGTTCACCGATTCCTGCACGCGCCCACGCGAGCTGGCCTGTTCCACCGTCACCCCCACCGCACCGTGGAAATCGGGGTAGGTAGATCCGTAGACCGGCGAGAAGTTGTCGTAGTTTTCGCCGGTGTAGTACAGCGATCCCAACGCATCCAGCGACTGCGCGTGGTACTTGGCCAGGGTCTTGTTGAACTCATACGACGCCGCCGGAATCAGCGGGCTGTGCATGCTCTTCGGCGACGGCTCGAAGTAGTAGGTGTTGTCCTTGCCCATCTCGTGGAAGTCGATCTGCACGTTCGGGTACCACTGATGGAACACCTCCACCTTGGGCCGCGAATCGCGCTGGGTCAGGGCCAGCCAGTCGCGGTTGAGATCGGTGAAGTAGTGGTTGGTGCGGCCCTGCGGGAAGGGTTCGACGTGTTCCTTGTCGGCCGGGTCGGCCGAGGCAGGCTCGGAGGCCCAGGCGTTGTGCCAGTTGGCGGCGCGATCGCGGCCATCGGGGTTCTGCGCCGGGTCGAACAACACCACCGCCTGCTGCAGCCACTGCTGGGTTTCGGCGCTGCGGTTGGCCACCAGGTAGTAGGCGGTCAGCATGGCCGCTTCACCGCTGGAGGTTTCGTTGCCGTGCACGCTGTAGCCCAGCCACACCACCACCGGGCTGTCACCGGCCGCGCTGCGCGGCTGCGCCGGATCGACCAGGGTCGCGTGCTGCTGGCGGATCTGCTCCAGCCGGCCCTGGTTGCTGGCGGCGGTGACGGTGGCGATCAGCAGCGGGCGGCCTTCGTAGCTGCGGCCGATCTCGCGCACGCTGATCTTGTCCGAATGGCGTGCCAGTTCCTGGAAGTACGCCACCAGCTGGTCATGCCGGGTGAAGCGACTGCCGATCGGATAGCCCAGGAACTGTTCCGGGGTGGGAATGCTGGCGTCGAAGGCCGAGGCCTCGCTGGCCTGCGGGAAAAAGTAGGCGCTCTGCGCATGGGCCACGCTGGGCGCGGCGAAGACGGTGGCGGCGGCGATCAGCAGCGGCAGTACGGTACGGCGATGCAAGGACACGGTGTTTTCCCGGAATGCAGGGCAGCGCGACCGGCCAGTGCTGGCCGGTCGCGGCCGGTGGTTCAGAAGCGGTAATCGAAACCGACGGTGAAGTAGCGCCCGCGCAGGTCGTACTGGCTGAAGTCGTACGGCGCGCGGATACCGGGGAACGAGGCGTCGTACGGCGGCTCCTTGTCGGCCAGGTTCTGCACCTTGGCGTACAGGGTCAGCTGTTCGAAGCCGGTGTAGGCCAGGTACAGGTCCAGCTGGTTGTAGGCATCCACGCGATCCTGCACCGCCGCGGCCGCAGTACTGGCCTTCTGGTCGTAACCGCTGGTGTAGTACCAGGTCAGCGCGGCCTTTACGTCGGCATAGCGCCAATCCAGCGTGGTGGTGGCCTTGTTCTTGGGCAGGGTGGCGCCCAGGTTGCTGCCGGCGTAGTCCACCAGCGGTCCGCCGACCACGGTCGGGCGACGGTAGTCACGCACGTGGGTGAAGGCGCTGGACACGGTGAAGTCGCCGAACGATTCGGTGGGAATACGCTGGCGCAGTTCCACATCGATGCCCGAGGTCTTCAGGCTGCTCAGGTTCTGGTAGCGGTTGTAGACCGCCAGCAGCTTGCCGCGGTCGTCGCGCAGCACCGCACCGGGCACGTTGTCGGTCACCAGGGTCTGGCTGTTGTTGGTGCCGACCAGGTTGTCCAGCTCGATCTTGTAGTAGTCCACGCTCAGGTTGGTGTTCGACCACGGCGACAGCACGAAGCCCAGGTTGTAGCTGCGGGTGCGCTCGGGCTTCAGATCATTGTTGCCGACGGTGAAGAAGGTGGGGTTCTGGCGCGAGCCCGGCACGTCCGGATCACGCGGATCGATCACGCTGCCGTAGGAAATGCTGGTGCTGTTCGAGTTTTCCGACAGCGACGGCGCGCGGAAGCCCTTCGAGGCCGAGGCGCGCACCAGCAGGATGTCCAGCGGCTGCCAGCGCAGGCCCAGCTTCGGCGAGAACGCATCGCCGAAATCGCTGTAGTGGTCGGCGCGCGCGGCGGCGGAAAGTTCGAGCGTGGAGGCCAGCGGTACGTTCACTTCGGCGTAGGCTGCGGTCACCTTGCGCTCGCCGTGCACTTCGGCGATGGCCGGGCGGATCTGCAGGCCGGCGTCGATCTGCCAGGGGTTCTCCGAATCCAGCTTCTCGCGGCGCCATTCGGCACCGGCGGCGAAGCCGATATCACCGGCCCAGGTGCGGCCCAGCGTGCCCGACACCTTGGCATCGATGCCCTGCAGCACCGATTCGGCCGGGCGCAGCGTGCTGATGTTGATCGCGTTGATGACCTCGGCCGGGGTGGCCGACGGGTTCAACAGGTTGTAGCTGCCCGTGGCCAGCGCGTCGGCCAGCGCCCAGCGGTTGGCGAAGCCGCCGGACACGGTCTCGCGCTCGCTGCTGCGTGCACCGAAGGCGCCCACTTCCCAATCCCAATTGTCGGTGCTGCCGCGCAGGCCGACCAGGCCGCGGTAGGCCTGCGAACGGTTGGTCTTGATGGTGCCGCCCAGGTCGAAGAAGGTGTATTCGATGGGAATGGCGCGGCCATACGGGTTGTACGGGCTGCTGGCCGGCAGGTTGGAGGACACCGGTTCGGCCAGCCCGGTATCGGCGTTCAGCGCGAAGCGGCCACTTTCCAGGGTGAAGTAAGGGCTGCTGCCAAACCAGGACACGCCCTTGATATCGCTGTACAGCACTTCGCCGAAGGCTTCTACGTTGTCGCTGACGCGGAAGGTGCCGTTGACGTAGGCCTGCCAGCGCTTGGTGGACGGAATGAGGGTGGTGTACGGCGCCTGGTTGAAGCCGCAGGTGTTGCCGGCCAGGCCGTCGATCGGCGCGCTGGCCACCAGGGTGGTGCCGGTGGGGCAGTTGCCGTTGGCGTCCAGCATCGGCACCGAAGTGCCATTCACCAGATAGCGGGCGCCTTTGGCCGACCAGCCGTTCCAGCGGCCGCCGGGCTGGTCGCTGTAGATGCCGCTCTTGGTCAGGTCGCGCTGGTCCTGGTCCAGGCGATCGCGGTTGTAGCCTTCCAGGCTGACCAGGATGTTGTAGCCGTCCTTGTCCAGATCGCCGATTCCGCCGACGAAATGCAGCTTCTGTTCGTCCAGCCCGCCCTGGTCGGCGGTGCCGGTGCTGCCGCCGACTTCGGCGCCCTGGAAGTTCTGCCGGGTGATGATGTTGACCACGCCGGCCACCGCGTCGGAGCCGTACACGGCCGAGGCGCCGTCCTTGAGGACTTCGATGCGTTCAACGGCCACCAGCGGCAGCGCGTTGAGGTTGACGAAGGTGTCCGACAGGCCGCCGGCCGGGAAGCCGTAGTTGGCCAGGCGACGGCCGTTCAGCAGCACCAGCGTGTTCTTCTGCGAAAGGCCGCGCAGGCCGATGCCGGCCGAACCCGACGCCCAGCCGTTGTTGGTGGTTTCGTTGGCGGCGTTGCCGGTGTTGGCCGAGATCGAGCGCAGCACGTCGGCCACGGTGGCCTTGCCGCTGGCCTGCAGCTGCTCGTGGCCGATCACCTGCACGGGGTTGGAGGCTTCGGTGTCCGAGCGCTTGATGTTGGAACCGGTAACGCGCACGGCGGCCAGGGTGCTGGCCTCGCCGCTGGCGTCGGTGGAGGTGTCGGCCGCCGCGGACAACGGCGTGGCCAGGGCAGCCGCAAGGGCCGCTGCAAGGAGGGTGTTCTGGGGCATGACGTTCGTGGGGTGGTGGTGACGACAAGTTCCGCAGTAGTCCATGCCTGGCCCGGTCCGGACCAATAACATCTCTTCATACGGATATAAGAGAAGCTAACATCTCTTTATCAAGATGGAAATGAAATGTTTACATCAGCAACCGATGCAGGCGGGTCAGCGACCGGCCGGCGGCGTACAATCGCGGCATGGAAATCTTCAAAGTCTTCATGCTCGAGGCGGCGCATCGCCTCCCCAACGTGCCGCCGGGGCACAAGTGCGCGCGCCTGCACGGCCACTCCTTCCGGGTGGAACTGAAGGTGGAAGGCGAGCCCGGCGCGCAGACCGGCTGGATCATGGATTTCGGCGACGTGAAGGCGGCCTTCCAGCCGATCTACGAGCGCCTGGACCACCACTATCTGAACGACATTCCCGGCCTGGAAAACCCCACCAGCGAGAACCTGGCCGTGTGGATCTGGAACGAGCTGAAGCCGGTACTGCCCGCGCTGAGCGAGATCACCGTGCACGAAACCTGCACCTCCGGCTGCCGTTACCGGGGCCCGGGCGGCTGATCAAGCCATTGATCCTGAAAGAATTTTGAAGGCGCCTCGGGCGCCTTCGTTATTTTTGTTGCAATGCCGCATGATCGGCGTATGCTGCATTGCATCAACTTCTTCGACGCAGCCATGGCCAACGCCTTCGCCGATCGTTTCAGTGATGCCACCCGCCAGCTGGCGGCGGCCGCCACCCGTGCAAACCGGATGGCGCTGGAGAACGCGGAAAGCATGTTCGGCGTGCAGTTGAAGGTGATGGAACGCAACCTGACCGCGACCGGCGGCTGGCTGGGCGAACTGGCCCGCAGCGAGGACCCGGCAGGCTTGCTGCCCAAGGGCGCACAGCTGTGGCAGGACAACCTGCAGCGGCTGGGCCAGGCCCAGCAGGACATGGTCGATCTGGGCCTGCAGGCCGGAAAGGCCTGGTCTGAACTGGTACAGGGCCACAACGAATCCCCGGCGGACGCCACGGCCAACAGCCACTGACGTTACGCCCACGCTCATTGCATGGGTCCCTCCCCCCATGCAATCCGGACCCGGCAGATCCCTCCCTCTGCCGGGTCTTTTTTTGCCTGCGATTCGGCCAAACGCATCCACGCATGGCGTGGATCTACCGACGATGGGTCCGGTCGCGTGCATCGCGGTAGCGCCGGGCCATGCCCGGCGGGACGGCGGCGCGTCAGGCCGCCGCGCTGTCCGCGCGCGGTAGGCTGAACACGAACAGCGCACCCTGCGCGCTGTCGCGCAGTTCGATGCGGCGGCCATGCAGCTGCACGATGCGCTGCACGATCAGCAAGCCCAGCCCGCCATTGTCGCCACGCCGCGCGCCCAGCGCTGCCGGTGCCTGGAACAGGCCATCGCGCAGCGCCGGTGCCACGCCGGGACCATCGTCGGCCACGCTCACCTGCACGCTGTCCTCTGTGGCGCGCAGGGTCAGCGTGACCTGCCCACCTTCCGGGGCGTGGCGCAGCGCATTGTCCAGCAGGTTGGTCAGCACGCGCTCCACCAGGCCCAGATCGGCACGCACCAGCGGCAGGCCCTGCGGCACGTCGGCGTGCAGCCGCTGCCCACGTGCCTGTGCCGCCAGTTCGAACTTCTGCAGTACGTCCTGCACCAGCTCGGGCAGCGCGAACACCTCCCATTCCAGGCGCACTTCACCGTGTTCCAGCCGCGCCAGTTCGAACAGCGCGCGTGCAAGTCGGCCCACCTTCGCGCTCTGCGCCAGGGCGATGCCCAGATAGCGGCGGCGTTCGTCCGGCGCCAACGTGGCCTCCTTCAGCGCCATGGTTTCCAGATAACCATGCAGCGACGACAGCGGCGTGCGCAGATCATGCGAGATGTTGGCCACCAGTTCGCGCCGCTGCAGATCCTGCTGGCGCAGCTGCTGCCACTGCTCGCCCAGGCGCTGCGCCATCTGCGCATGGGCATGTTCGAGGATCTTCAGTTCATCGCGCTCGCCGGGGCGCAGCGGTGCCAACGGCGGCAACACCGAGGGCGCGTCGATGTCGAACGCCTGGATGCGCCGGGTCAGCCGCCGCAGCGGTCGGGTGACCCAGTAGAAGGCCAGCAGGCCGGCCAGCACGCCCAGGCTGCCGACCAGCACGATCGACCACAGCGTGGTGTTCCACTGGCTGCTGGCGGCCAGATCGTCGGCCAGCATCTGCCGGTGCTCGCCCACCAGCACCACGTACACATAGCCGGCCGGACGCCCCTGCACCACCAGCGGCGCCACGCTGAACACCTTGCGGCCACGCTCGCTGCGCGGATCGTCGCCCAGGATCGGCAGCGGCGCGCCTGCAAGCAGCCGGCGCAGCGGCGCCACGTCCACGCGGTCGCGCCGCAGGTGGCCGCTGGGCGCATCGTGGCCGAGGATGCGGCCCTGCTCGTCCAGCAGGTACACCTCCACGCTGGGGTTGACCGCCATCAGCTGGCCGAACAGCGCGCGCACGGCAGCGTCGCGCATGCCGCTGGTGTCCATCAGTTCGCTGCGCTGGGCGATGTGCTCGGCCAGGCCCAGCGACAGCCGCTGCACCACTTCCTGTTCGTGCCGGGTATTGGCGCGCATCTGCAGCGCCAGCAAGGCCATGCAGCACACCAGCATCAGCGCGGCGATCACCGCCGCCAGTTTCTGCCACAGGTTCGGCGTGATCATGCGCCCGCCCCGGCCGGGTCCACCAGCTTGTAGCCGCGCCCCCACACGGTCAGCAGCCGGCGCGGGTTGGCCGGGTCGGTTTCAATCTTGCTGCGCAGGCGGTTGATATGGGTGTTCACCGTGTGCTCGTAGCCATCGTGCTGGTAGCCCCACACCTGGTTCAGCAGTTCCATGCGGGCGAACACCTGATCGGGGTGGCGGGCGAAGAACAGCAGCAGGTCGAACTCACGCGGGGTCAGTTCCAGCGCGTTGCCTTCCACCGACGCGGTGCGCGCGACCGGATCCAGCCGCAGCCCGCCCAGATCGATCGCACCGGCATCGATGCGGGCGCTCTGGGCCATCGCTTCGGCACGGCGCAGCAGCGCGCGCACCCGCGCCACCAGCTCGGGCATGGAAAAGGGTTTGGCCAGGTAGTCATCGGCGCCCAGCTCCAGGCCGACGATGCGCTGGGTCTCGCTGCCGCGCGCACTGATGATGATGATCGGCACGTAGCGCGCCATCGAACGCGCACGCTGGCAGACCTGCAGCCCGTCCACGCCCGGCAGCATCACATCCAGCACCAGCGCGTCCCACGGGCCATCCTGTTCCAGCAGGTGCAGGCCGGCATCGCCGGTGGCCGCGTGCATCACCTCATAGCCTTCGTCGGCCAGGTGCATGCGCAGCAGATCAGCGATATGGGCATCGTCTTCGACGATCAGGACGCGTTTTGCGGACATCGGCAGCTCGGGGCCAGTGGGGAGGCTGCCCGCATTGTGGCGCGGGAAGGCGGCCGATACCTCACGAAAAATTGAATCCTGCGTGAGGATTCGTTGACCCGGGCGGGCGCAGCATGGCCCCGTCGCCCCTTCCCGGAGTCCGCCATGCCCCTCACCCGACGCCACCTGCTGGGTCTGGGCGGTGCCGCCACCGCCGCTGGCCTGCTGGGCCTGGCCGCCTGCAGCCGGGCCACGCCGGCCGCGGCTGAAGCGCGCCCGCAACGCCAGTTTGAAGTGATGCGCAGCGATGCCGAATGGCGCCGACTGCTGACCCCGGCGCAGTACGCGGTGCTGCGCCAGCAGGCCACCGAACGTGCCGGAAGCAGTCCGCTGGACCGCGAGCACCGCAGCGGCACCTTCGTCTGCGCTGGCTGCGGCCTGCCGTTGTTCTCCTCGTCCACCAAGTTCGACAGCGGCACCGGCTGGCCCAGCTTCTGGGCGCCGCTGCACAACGCCGTGGGCGAGGACCGCGATACCACCTTCGGCATGTTGCGGGTGGAAGCGCATTGCCGGCGCTGCGGTGGCCACCTGGGCCACGTCTTCAACGACGGCCCGCGCCCCACCGGGCTGCGCTACTGCATGAACGGGGTGGCGCTGCTGTTCCAGCCCGGCCCGGCACGGCAGGACGCCGCCGGCGGCTGGCGCGTGCCCGTGGGTGCCTCTTCTTCTGCTGCAGGAGCCTGACCATGCTGTTGCTGTTGCTGTCTTACCTGGGCGGTGCCCTGACCCTGCTCAGCCCGTGCATCCTGCCGGTGCTGCCGTTCGTGTTCGCGCGCGCCGACCGGCCGTTCCTGCGCAGCACCCTGCCGCTGCTGCTGGGCATGGCGCTCACCTTCACCGTGGTGGCCAGCCTGGCCGCCGTCGGCAGCCAATGGGTGGCGCAGGCCAACCAGATCGGGCGCTGGGTGGCGCTGGTGCTGATGGCGCTGTTCGCGTTGGCGCTGCTGTGGCCGCGCCTGGCCGACCACCTGCTGGCGCCGTTCCAGCGCGTGGGTGCGCGATTGAGCGCGCGTGCTGACGCCGCCGATGCCGCCGGCCGGGGTGGCGCCGGTACCTCGCTGCTGATCGGCATTGCCACCGGCCTGCTGTGGGCGCCCTGCGCCGGCCCGATCCTGGGGTTGGTGCTGACCGGCGCCGCCCTGCATGGCGCCAGCGTGGGCACCAGTGCCCTGCTGCTGGCCTATGCACTGGGTGCGATCACCGCGCTGGCGCTGGCCGTATGGGTGGGCGGGCGCGTGTTCCGTGCGTTGCAGGCGCGCCTGGGCCTGGGCGACGCCGTGCGCAAGGTGCTGGGCGTTGCCGCGCTGCTGGCCGTGGTGGCCATCGGCCTGGGCTGGGATACCGGCCTGCTGACCCGCCTGTCCACGGTCAGCACCGCGCGCATCGAACAGGGTCTGCTCGATGCCGTGCCCGGCGCGCAACCTTCGCCGCCGTCGATGATGATGTCGGCCAGCGCTGCGGCGGCCGATGCACCGTTGCCCATGGAAGGCACCCTGCCCGCACTGACCGGCGCCACCGGCTGGTTGAACAGCCCGCCGCTGGACCGCGAGCAGCTGCGCGGCAAAGTCGTGCTGATCGATTTCTGGACCTACTCGTGCATCAACTGCCTGCGCGCCATGCCCTACGTGCACGAGTGGGAACGCCGCTACCGCGACCACGGCCTGGTGGTGATCGGCGTGCACACGCCGGAATTCGCCTTCGAACGCGACCCGCGCAACGTGATGAAGGCCGTGCAGCAGCTGAAGGTTGACTACCCGGTGGCGCTGGACAACCAGTACGCCATCTGGCGCGCGTTCAACAACAATTACTGGCCAGCGCACTACTTCGTGGATGCGCAGGGCAACATCCGTGCGCACCAGTTCGGCGAGGGCAACTATGCGCATTCCGAACAGGTGATCCGTCGCCTGCTGACCGAGGCCGGGCAGATCGATCTGCCGGCACCGGCCGACCCTGCCGCCGCTGACCTGCAGGGCGTGGCCGCGCAGGCCGACATGGGCAACCTGCGTTCACCGGAAACCTACCTGGGCCATGCGCGTGCCGAACAGTTCGCCTCGCCCGGCGGCCAGCGCGACGACACGTCGTTCGACTACACCCTGCCTGCTGCGCTGCAGTTGAACCAGTGGGGCCTGGCCGGGCGCTGGACGGTAATCGATGAGGCCGCGCAACTGCAGCAGAGCGGCGGTCGCATCGGCTTCCAGTTCCATGCACGCGACCTGCATCTGGTGCTGGCCCCCGGCGCGGATGGTCGCCCGGTGCGCTTCCGCGTGCTGCTGGATGGCAAACCGTTGCCTGCCGCGGACGCCGGCGCGGATGTGCGCGCCGATGGCAGCGGCGTGGTCGACGAACACCGGCTGTACCAATTGGTGCGCCAGCGCGGTGCGGTAGCGCCGCACCGTTTCGAGATCGAGTTCCTTGATGCGGGCGTGCAGGCCTACGCCTTTACCTTCGGTTGAACCGGGAGGATGCGATGAAGCTGTCCTTTGAACAGGGAATTGCCGCCGGCGTGGCCGGCCTGGTCGCCAGCGCACTGGTGGCAGGCGTGCTGTTGCTGGACCGGGGTGCCGTGGCCGCCCCGGTTGACGCGCCTGCGCCCATGGCCTTGCCGGCGCCGACCGGTGCGGCCGCCTTCGCCGACGATGCCACACACGCCAGCGTGGTGTTCGCCGGTGGCTGCTTCTGGGGCGTGCAGGGCGTGTTCCAGCACGTGAAGGGCGTGAGCAATGCCGTGTCCGGCTATGCCGGTGGCAGCGCCGCCAACGCGCGCTACGAACGGGTCAGCCGCGGTGATACCGGCCATGCCGAAGCGGTGAAGGTGGACTACGATCCGCGCCAGGTCAGCTACGGCCAGCTGCTACAGGTGTTCTTCGCCGTGGCACACGACCCGACCCAGTTGAACCGCCAGGGCCCGGACCATGGCAGCCAGTACCGCTCGGCGATCTTCAGCGACGATGCCCGCCAGCTGGCAGCCAGCCGCGCCTACGTCGGCCAGCTGCAGCAGGCCGGTGTCTACCGCGCGCCGATCGTCACCCAGATCGCCAGCGGCCAGCGCTTCTACCCGGCCGAGGCCTACCACCAGAACTACATGGCCAACTATCCGCAGGCGGCCTACATCCGTTACTACGACGCACCGAAGCTGGCCGCGCTGGGCCGCCAGTTCCCGGCGCTGTACCGCCGCCAGCCCACGCTGGTGCCGATGCGCTGATGGCACCCCACCGTCGAGCGCGCTCGACGTCCGCTGTCGTAGAGTCGAGCTTGCTCGACTGCTTTGCCGATCAGTCGAGCAAGCTCGACTCTACCTGGGTCAATCGGTACAGCAAGCGCGACGCCACGAACCCGCCGCAAAAAAAAGCGCACGGCCACCAGGGCCGTGCGCTGTGAAAGTTCGGCCCTGCCCCGATCAGGCCGGGCCGACAGCAACATGCTAGGCTCGCGGGCATGACGGGTACAGAGCCAGACCATGGCCAGAATGATGGATACAGATGAGCAGGCCAGCGTGGCCGCGCCCCGCTACCAGCGCCTGTCCGACGAGCTGGCCGAAGCCATCCATGGCGGGCGGCTACCGGTCGGCAGCCGCCTGCCCTCGCTGCGGCAGATGGCCTCGCAGCGCCAGCTGAGCCTGAACACCGTGATCGCCGCCTACCGGCAACTTGAAGATGCCGGTCTGGTGATCCCGCGCCCCAAGGCCGGCTTCGAGGTAGCACCACGACTGTCCGCGCCGCAGCGCTCGCTGCGTGATGCGCCGTCGGCCCCCACCGCGCCGCAGCAACACGCGTTGATGGCGCGGGTGCTGGCCGCGCAGCAGCGCCCCCGCGTGGTCGATCTGGCGTTCGCCGGCCCGCGCGGCCGCCAGTTCTACCCCGGCGCGCAGCTGGCCCGGCACACGGCGCAGGTGCTGCGCCACGGCCAGCACACGCTGGAAACCTACGCACGCACCAACGGCTCACCGCGGTTGCTGGCGCAGATCGTGCGCCGCGGCCCGCGCATGGGCCTGCACACCCATGCCGACCGGCTGCTGCTGACCCACGGTGCGATGGAGGCACTGCAGCTGGCGCTGCGCGCGGTGGCCGAGCCCGGCGATGCGGTAGGCATCGAGGCGCCGTCCTACTTCAATCTGTACCCGCTGCTGGCCAACCTGGGCCTGCGTGCCATCGAAATTCCCACCCACCCGCAACACGGGCTGGATGTTGACGCACTGGCCACCCTGCTGGACCACACCGCGCTGGCGGCCGTGGTGGTGATGCCCACCGTGCACAACCCGCTGGGCTGCAGCATGCCGGTGGCCGAAAAGCAGCGCCTGGCCGAGCTGGTCAACGCCCGCCAACTGCCCCTGATCGAAGATGCGGTGTACGCCGAACTGCAGTTCAGCGAGCCACCGGCGCCACTGCTGAAGGCCTTCGATCGCGACGGCTGGGTGATGGTGGTGGGCGGCTTTTCCAAGACGCTGGCGCCGGACTACCGCATCGGTTGGCTCGATGGCGGGCGCTTCGCCGAACGCATCGCACTGCTGAAATTCCAGAGCACCGGCGGCGAGCCGCAGTTCCTGGCCGATGCCGTGGCCGCGTACCTGGAGGGCGGTGGCTACGAGCACCACCTGCATCGCATGCGCCGGCTGTACCGCGAACAGGTGGGCCGCCTGCGGCAACTGGTGGCCGAGCACTTCCCGGCCGGCACGCGCGCCACCGAGCCGTCGGGCGGCTTCCTGCTGTGGCTGGAAGTGCCCGGCGTGGACACCGGCGAGCTGTTCGAACGCGCGTTGCAGCAGGACATCGTGTTCATGCCTGGGCACGTCTACTCGCGCGGCGCCCGCTACCGCCACTGCCTGCGGCTGTCGTGCTGCCAGAGCCTGGATGCACGGTTCGTCGGCGCAGTGGAACGGTTGGGCGCGATCGCGCGGGCGTTGGCGGCACGGTGATGAGCGGCTGGAATCGACGACGGTAGGGGGACGACGGGGTAGAGTCGACTGTCAGTCGACTGCTTCCGGTAGAGCGCCTGAAAACCCCGCGCTGCGCGCGATAGTCGACTGACAGTCGACTCTACCGCTGCTCCGCGCGCTGACCCGGGCCCAGGTGCTCGCTCAGGGTGACGACGGGGTAGAGTCGACTGTCAGTCGACTGCTTCCGATGGAACGCCCGAAACCCCGCCCTGCGCGCGATAGTCGACTGACACTCGACTCTACCGCTGGCCCGCGCGCTGCTCTGCGCCCAGGTGCTCGCTCAGGGTTCGGCCATCGGCACCGGGCAGATGGGGCAGCCGGCCCCAGCAGGGCATCGGCAGGCGCTGCACCAGCGTGGCCATGTTTTCGTCCTGGCGCTGCATGGCCGGGTCGATGTGGTTGCCGATCCAGCCCAGGCACTCCACGCCGGCCGCCTGCAGCGATTGCGCAGTCAGCCGCGCGTGGTTCACGCAGCCCAGCCGCAGGCCGACCACCAGCACCACCGGCAGCCGCAGTGCGCGCACCAGGTCCAGCTGGTCCAGCTCTGCCGACAGCGGCGCCATCCAGCCGCCCACGCCTTCCACCACCACGGTATCGGCGGTGGCGCGCAGGCGCTCGAAGGCCGCCACGATCGGCGCCAGCTGCACCTGCACCCCGTCTTCGGCAGCGGCCAGCTCCGGCGCCAGCGGCTGCCGCAGCGCATACGGGTTCAGATCGGCATAGGCCGGCACCGGGTCACTGGCCGCCTGCAGCGCCAGCGCATCGTCGTTGCGCAGCCCTTCGCCCAGATCGTGGCTGCCACTGGCCACCGGCTTCATGCCCACCGCGCGCAGGCCGCGCCGGCGCAGCGCGTGCAGCAGCGCGGTACTGGCCGCGGTCTTGCCGATCTCGGTATCGGTGCCGGTGACGAACAGCGCCGGTGGCAACACGGTGGGCAACGGCATGGCAAGGGCTCCAGCAGGGCAACAGAGCGTTCATTATCGCTGGCCGGGCGCGCTTGCTAGACTGCGGCCATGTTCGCCAACGCCTCGCTTACCGGCAGCAAGCCGGAACAATACGCCCAGCTGCTGGAACAGGCCCGTGGCCTGGTCTACGGCGAGACCGACCGCATCGCCAATGCGGCCAACCTCTCTGCACTGGTCTACCACGCCCTGCCCGACCTGAACTGGGTGGGCTTCTACCTGTACGACGGCAAGGAGCTGGTCGTCGGCCCGTTCCAGGGCCTGCCCGCCTGCGTGCGCATTCCGCTGGACAAGGGCGTGTGCGGTGCCGCCGCCAGCCAGCGCGTGACCCAGCGCGTGGAGGACGTGGATGCCTTCCCCGGCCACATCGCCTGCGATTCGGCCTCGCGTTCGGAACTGGTGGTGCCGCTGCTGCGCGGCGATGAACTGATCGGCGTGTTCGACATCGACAGCCCCAAGGTCGCCCGCTTCGATGGTGACGACCAGGCCGGCCTGGAAGCCATCGCCCGCGTGTTCGTGGAGGCGTTGGGATGAGCGCGGCCAAGCTGCGCAACATCGGCCCGAAGAGTGCGGCCTGGCTGCGCCAGGTCGGTCTGCGCAGCCGCGAGGACCTGGCCGCGCTGGGCGCGGTCGGGGCCTTCGTGAAGGTCAAGCGGGCCGGCTTCAAGCCCAGCCTGAACCTGCTCTATTCGCTGGAAGGCGCACTGCTGGACTGCCACTGGCAGGAGCTGAGCGAGCCGCAGCGCGAAGCGCTGGTACAGGACTACGAAGCGCGCATTGCCGCACACCCGTTGAAGGCTGCCGGCCCGGCCTCGGGCCCGGTGCACGAGCAGCGCTTCGATGACGGCGGCAACGACAACGACACAGACAGCGCCGACGAAGATTGAGGTCGCCGCGCTCGCCGGGCATGGCCCGGCGCTACCGGTGTGCGCGCGTCTCCGCCGGGCATGGCCCGGTATTCGTCGGGTAGCGCCGGGCCCTGCCCGGCGACGCACTCAGGGCTGCTGCAGCTCCAGCAGTTCGCCCACCAACCCCACTTCACCGCGCTCGACCCACACCCGCAGGCGCGTGCCGTGGTCGATGCGCAGCGCCCAGCACAGCGACAGCGGCAGGCCACAGACCAGCGACAGCACCATCCGCAGCGGTCCGCCATGGCTGACCACCACGGTCGGCGCGGCGTCCTCCTCGTCCAGCAGACGGTCCAACGCACGCGCGATGCGGCGCTCGAAGTGCCCCCAGCTTTCGCCGTGCGGCGGCGGGAAGGCATGCGGATCGGCATGGAACGCGGCCAGCGCATCTTCCGGCAGATCGAACAGGCTCTGCCCGTCCCAGTCACCGAAATCCAGCTCCTCCCATTCCTCGTCGGCTTCCACGTCCAGCCCGCGCGGCGTGGCCAGCGCCATGGCGGTGTGCAGCGAACGCAGGCGCGGTGAGCTGATCACCCGCTGCCATTCCTGCGCGGCGTAGGCATCGACCAGTTCCTGCGGCAGACGCGCAAGCTGCGGTGGGTCGGTGCGGCCGTCCAGGAATTCATCGCGACCATTGGCGGCGTGGCGGACCAGATCGAGGATCATCGCGGCCGGCCGCTCAGCAACGGGCGGCGCGGTAGCGCCATGAGCAGGCCAGTGGCGAGGGGCGGCGGCAGGTGGAACACGATCATGGGCAGAACTTCCAGAACTGATGCCCCGCGACGGGGCGCTTCATTCTAGCGTGCGCCACCATCACGCTGCCCATTTGCGGCGGCGGTGTGCAGCGGCATCGCGGGCGACAGCAACCGCTTGCCCAAGCGAATCATCGGCGCTTCCACGAAACGATGGCCGAGTGCAGCCAAGGGCAGCACCACCAGCAACGTGATCGAAGCGCACAGCAGATAGCCGAGAGTGCCGCCCTGCACTTCAAGCACCCGCGCGAAGACGGGACCGAGCACCGCAATCACGATCGGGTGGCCGAGATACAGCGAGTAGCTCACGGCTCCCAACCATGCGGTCCAGCGGTTGACGAGCCAACCTGGCGGGCACTGCGAGAAGCCCAGCAACAGGCACAGGTATGCCATGCCTGACAGCTGCCACTGCCAAGGGCCGGCGGCAGGCCACCAGATCGCGGACGCGGCGAGCAGAAGCAGCAGCACACCCAGCAGATTCAAGCCGTGGGCCCATTGCCGCGCGCGCTGCGCCGGCAATCGGGACAGCGCGCCAAAGGCGTGGAAGGCCACCAGCCCCATCGCAAAGACCGGGGCGTGGCGCAGCCACCCATAGTCACTCAATGACGCTGCCATGCGCGGGCCGAGCCAGCCCAGCCAGGCCAACACCACCAGCACCTGCAGCCCCACCATCAGCAGCCAGGCGCTGCGCGGCTTGCCGACCAGCAGGTAGAGCGCAGGGAAGATGGCGTAGAACAGCATCTCCACGCCCACCGCCCAGCTGGCCCATACGATGCCCTGTTCCCACCCCGGGAAAAGGTTGAAGGTGAAGGACAGGTTCGCCGCGATCTCGCCCCATGAATGGCCAGGGTGATCGCCGCGGCCATCGCGGAACAGGGAAAACATCAACAGCACATAGAAGAGCGGCGCGATGCGCAGGAAGCGGTGCAGGTAGAAGCTGAGCAGCGGCCTGCCGCTGGCATGGTGCCGGGGCATGGTGTAGCACAGGGAAAACGCGCTGATCACGAAGAAGAGCGCGACGCCGGTCGCCCCCATCTGCACGGCCGGCAGCCAGGCCGCCGCCACCGGCAAGGCAGGTGCGGGCATCGACTGCACATGGAACAGCACGACGTACACGGCCGCCAGGCCACGCAGGGCATCAAGAAACTGCAGGCGATCCTTCGCAACCATGGGTACCGGCACCAGCACAGAGAGGCGACTACTCTAACGCCCACGCCAGGCAATGACTTAGACTGCGCGCACTTCCAGGTGACCTGCGGCCTTGGCTGGCAGGTTGAAACGGGAAGCCGGTGACGCGTGGCAACACGCCAGGCCGGCGCTGCCCCCGCAACGGTAAGCACGTCAGTTCCAGGCAATACGCCACTGTGCCGCGCGCACGGGAAGGCGCCTGGACGATGGCCCAGGTGCCATCAGGCGGCAAGCCCGGAGACCGGCCCGGAAGCCTCAGGTCGCGATGCGGTGGGCATGGCGCTGGATGACCGCGGCGCCTGCTGCGGCATCGGCGCGTGCCTGCCCTCGTGGCTCCTCCCCTTCGCCGCGCGGGCGTGCGCGGCACCCGGAGTTCCCCCGATGAAGCCGCAGTCCCGATTGCTGTCCCTGGCCGTGCTGGCCACCCTGCCCGCGTTGGCGATGGCCGATGAAGCCGCCGAGGCGCTCGACCCCATCCTGGTCACCGCCACCCGCACCCCGATCGCCCTGCAGGACAGCATCGCGCCGGCGCAGGTGATCGACCGCGAACAGATCGAGGCCAGCCAGGCCACCTCGCTGCAGGAACTGCTGGCCGGCCGCGCTGGCATCAACCTGACCAATGCCGGCGGCCTGGGCAAGCAGACCTCGCTGTTCCTGCGCGGTACCAATTCCTCGCACACGGTGGTGCTGGTCGATGGCGTGCGCATCAACAGCGCCGACCTGAACCTGGCCATGTTCCAGGACCTGCCGCTGGCGCAGATCGAGCGCATCGAGATCGTGCGCGGCCCGCAGTCCAGCCTGTACGGTGCCGATGCGATCGGTGGCGTCATCCAGATCTTCACCCGCCGCAATGCCGGCAGCTTCGCGCCGCACTTCCAGCTGGGCGGTGGCAGCAATGGCCTGCGCCAGGCCAGCGGCGGCATCGGCGGCAGCGGCAGCAATGGCTGGTTCGGCGCCGACATCGCCTACCAGCACAGCGATGGCATCGATGCCTGCCGGGGGTCGGCCACCCTGTTCACCGGCTGCTTCGCCGATGAGCCCGACCGCGATGGCTACCGCAATCTGTCCAAGAGCCTGCGCGGTGGCTACAGCTTCAACGAACAGTGGACGGTGGAAGGCAGCGCCCTGCGCGCCGATGGTGAAAACCACTACGACGGCTACTACAACTACTCGGAAACCCGCCAGCAGGTACTGGCCGGCAAGGTGCGTTACACGCCCTCCGAGCGCCTGTCGCTGACCGCCAACGTCGGCCGCGGCGACAACGAGTCGGACAACTTCGGCGACTTCGGTGTGCGTGGCAGCGCGCAGACCCACCGCGACAGCGCGTCGCTGCAGGCCGACATCGGCGTGGCCGACGGCCAGCTGTTGAGCACCGGCGTGGACTGGAGCCAGGACAACCTGGATGGCAGCAGCGCCGGCTACCTGGTCGACAGCCGCCGCAACACCGGCGTGTTCGTGCAGTACCAGGCGCGATTCGGCCGCCACCAGCTGCAGGCCAGCGCACGCAACGACGACAACCAGCAGTTCGGCAACCATGCCACCGGCAGCCTGGGCTGGGCGATGGAGCTGGGCCACGGCCTGCGCGTGAACGCCAGCTACGGCACCGCGTTCAAGGCACCGACCTTCAGCGATCTGTACGACCCGTGGAGCGGCGTGCCGACGCTGGATCCGGAGAAATCCAAGAGCGCCAACATCGGCGTTTCCCAGCACGGCCAGGGCTGGCACTGGGGCCTGGATGTGTATGAAACCCGCATCGACGATCTGATCACCTACGACGCGGCCACCTTCATGATGCAGCAGGTGGAAAAGGCGCGTATCCGCGGCGCGGAACTGACCGCTGGCGCAGTGCTGGCCGGCTTCGACATCAACGCGCAGCTCAGCTTCACCGACCCGCGCAACCGCACCGCCGGCAGCGACCAGTTCGACAACTGGCTGGCGCGCCGCGCACAGCAGACCGCGCGCCTGGACGTGGACCGCCGCTTCGGCGACTTCCGTGCCGGCCTGACCGTGCAGGGCGCCGGCAAGCGCTTCGACGATGCCGACAACGCGGTGAAGCTGGGCGGCTATGGCCTGCTGGACCTGCGTGCCGAGTACGCGCTTACCCCGGCGTGGTCGGTGCTGGCGCGCGTGGCCAATGTGTTCGATCGCCAGTACGAGACCATTGCCTGGTACAACCAGCCGGGCCGCGAGTACCAGCTGAGCGTGCGCTACCAGCCGAAGTGATCGGTTGACGCGCACACGGTAACGCCGGGCCCCGCCCGGCGTTATCGATGCATCACGCCGTCGGCAGCTCGGCGGCCAGGCCCGGCAGTTCGCGCAGGTCGTCGATCACCGCCACGGCCTGCGCGGTGTGCAGGTCCAGGCCGCGCGGGTAGCCGTAACGCACCAGGGCGATCGGCATGTCGGCGTCCTGCGCGGCGCGGTAGTCGGTGAGCGAATCGCCCACCATCAGGCACTGCGCGACCGGCAGGCCGAAGTGCGCGGCGATATGCCGCAGCGGTTCACCGCTGGGCTTGCGCTGCGGCAGTGAATCGCCGCCCAGTACCAGTGCAAATGCATCGGCGATGCCCAGGTGCTGCAGCAGCGGCGGCACCAGTGCGGCCGGCTTGTTGGTGCAGATCGCCAGCGGCACCTGCCGCGCACGCAGCTGCTCCAGCGCTTCGGGCACACCGTCGAACAGACGCGGGCTGCGCAGCAGGCAATCGCGGTAGTGCACCATGAACACCGGCATCACCTGTGCCAGGTCCACTTCGCGACCGGCCGCCTGCACCGCCTGTTCGACCAGCCGCCGCACGCCATCACCGATCCAACCCAGCACGGTTGCTTCGGCCACGCGTGCCAGCCCGATGTCTTCCAGCGTGCGGTTCAGCGCCTCGGCGATATCGGCGGCGCTGTCCACCAGCGTGCCGTCCAGGTCGAACACCACCAACGGATAGGGATAGGACAAGAGACGGTACCTGCACGACGTGGGCCGCCCAGTGTACTCCTGCGGGTCTGCCGATCCGCTCAGCCGATCCGCCGCGCGCGGGTGGCCAGGAACGCGGGCAGGTAGCGTTCGATCAACACCCGCGGGCGTGGCTGCCAATCTTCCATGAAGCGCTCGATCACGAACCCTGCGTCCAGCTGGCCACCGATCAGATCGCCCAGGCTGTGGCCGAACGTCATCGCCTCGCCACGCGCCTGCTTGGCCTGCCGCTCGTCCGCGGGCAGGTCTTCCAGATCGGAATAGGGAATGGCGAAGCGCGGGCGCATCAGGCCCTGTTCGGCCAACGGCGCATCGTCGCTGCCCACGAACAGCACCGGGTTGTAGAAGCTGGCCAGCAGCAGGCCATCACGCGCCAGCACGCGGTGGCACTCGGCCCAGACCGGCCGCACATCGGGCACGAACAGGTTGGACACCGGATGGAACACCACATCGAAGCTGCCATGGCCGAAGGCCTGCAGGTCACGCATGTCGCCCTGCACCGCCTGCAGGCGCAGGCCATCGCGTGCAGCCACCGCGCGGTCCAGCGCCAGTTGCTGCTCGCACAGGTCGAACACGGTCACATCGGCACCGGCAGCGGCCAGCACCGGCGCCTGCTGGCCACCGCCTGAAGCCAGGCACAGGATGCGGCGACCACGCACATCGCCCAGCCAGTCCAAGGGCAGCGCCCGCGGGGTCAGGTGTACCTGCCAGCGCCCAGTGCGGGCGGCGGCGATGGTCTCCGCATCCACCGGCTGGGCCTGCGGCGGCGCCTGCTGCGCTTGCAGTTCCCAGCTCGTACGACGGTGATCTCTCACTACCGTTCCATGGTTCATGCGCTCTCCTTGCCCGTCGGTTGCCAGTCGAGGTCCTGGAAGGCCGGATCGTGCTCGAAGCAGCCGGCCAGGAAATCCAGGAATCGGCGCATGATAACGGGCTGCTGTCGACGCGATGCGTAGACGGCATGAACGCCCAGCTCGTCCAGCTGGTAGTCCGGCAGTACGGCCACCAGCGCGCCACTGCGCAGCAGCGGTGCCACCTGGTAGCTGGGCAGCATGGCGATGCCCGCATTGGCGCGTACCGCTTCCACCAGCAGCGATGCCTCGTTCGCACTGATATTCCCGCCCACCGCCACCGACAGCGCGCGGCCGTCGCGGTGCAGGTGCCAGAGGCTGCGACCCACGTAGTGGTGGGTCAGGCAGTTGTGCGCGGCCAGGTGCTCCGGCGCGGTGGGCGTGCCATGTGCCTGCAGGTACGCCGGGCTGGCGCACAGCACCGACCGGCAGGTGGCCAGGCGCCGTGCGATCAGGCCCAAATCGATCTGCCGCGCGATACGCACCGCCAGATCCACCCGCTCTTCCACCAGGTTCACCATGCGGTCCACCAGCAGCAGTTCGATGCGTGCGGCCGGGTGGCGCTGCACGAACGCCGCCACCGCGCGGGCCAGGTGGCTCTGCCCGAACGACACGCTGGCGGTGATCCGCAACGTGCCGTGCGGTTCGGGGTCGTCGCTGGCCAGCTCGCCCTGCAGTTCCTCGCCGATGGCCAGCATCTGCCGGAAGCGCGCCAGTGCCGCCTCACCGGCCGCGGTCAGGCTGATGCGGCGGGTGGTCCGGTGCAGCAGGCGCGCGCCCAGCCAGCCTTCCGCTTCGGCCAAGTAACGGCTGACCATCGCCCGCGACATGTCCAGCACCTCGGCGGCGGCGGTCAGGCTGCCGCGCTCGGCCACTTCCACGAACACGGTCATGGCGGTCAATCGGTCCATATGCTCGATCCATGCAACAAACAAGCGCGTTATACGCTGTTTTTCGAGCAACTGCAGCGGCCTACAGTGGGCCCGTACCCCAACCTACTGCCCCACGGAGTCGTGCCATGAAGATTGCCCTCGTCGGCGCCACCGGCAACATCGGTCGCCAGATTGCCCGCCACGCCCTGGCCCACGGCCACCAGTTGACCGTGATCGTGCGCAGCGCACAGAACCTGCCCAGCGAACTGGCCGGCGCCCACCCGGTCATCGCAGCACTGGATGACCGCGACGCGCTGGCCGCCGCCATTGCCGGCCACGATGTGCTGGCCAGTGCCTATGGCCCGCGCCCGGGCGATGACATCGGCCAGATCGCCACCGTGGCCGGCCAGCTGGTGGCCGCTGCCCGCCAGGCCCAGGTGCCGCGCGTGGTGGTGGTCGGCGGCGCCGGCAGCCTGGAAGTGGCGCCGGGCGTGCAGCTGGTCGACACCCCCGGGTTCCCCGAGGCTTACAAGCCGTACGCACTGGCCGCGCGTGAAGCGCTGAAGCAGCTGCAGGCCGTAAAGGACATCGACTGGACGTTCTTCTCGCCGGCGGCGGAAATCGGCCCCGGCGACGAACGCGGCCAGTACCGCGTGCAGGCCAAAACCTTCCTGGCCGATGCCGAAGGCCACAGCCGCATCAGCTATGCCGACTACGGCGCCGCCTTCGTGGCGGAACTGGAAGCGGGCAAGTACCCGAAGCAGATCATCACCGCCGCGTACTGATGCCGAAACCGTAGAGTCGAGCTTGCTCGACTGACCCCAAAAACCCGTCGAGCAAGCTCGACGCTACCTCGACTGCTATCCCGTCGAGCAAGCTCGACGCTACCTCGACTGCTATCCCGTCGAGCAAGCTCGACGCTACGAGGAATCGCGCATGCGCAACGCTCTGCTGTTCTTCATGGCGCTGGCACTTGGCACGGCCAGCGCACCGCTGCTGGCCGCGCCCGCTACCACCACCGCTGCAAAGTCACAGCTGCACCTGCAGACCTTCCACCCCGGGCCGCAGGCGATGTTCGCGGTGTCCTCGGTGCTGATCGAAGGGCGTCGTGATGCAATCCTGGTCGATGCGCAGTTCGCTGCCAGCGACGCACGTGCGCTGGTCGAAAAGATCCGCGCCAGTGGCAAGCAGCTGGCCACGATCTACATCAGCCATGGCGATCCGGATTACTACTTCGGCCTGGCCACGCTGCAGGATGCGTTCCCGCAGGCACGCATCGTCGCCACCGCGCAGACGGTAGCTCACATCCAGCAGACCCAGGCTGGCAAGCTGGCCTACTGGGGGCCGAAGATGGGTGCCGACGTACCCGCGCGCATCGTCGTACCGCAGGTGCTGGACGGTGATGCACTGGTCCTGGAAGGCCAGCGCCTGCCGCTGATCGGCCTGGACGGGCCGACGCCGGACCGCAGCGTGCTGTGGGTGCCCTCGCTGCGTGCGATCGTTGGCGGCATTCCGGTGGTGGCGGGCGAACACGTGTGGATGGCCGACACGCAGACAGCGCAATCGCACGCGGACTGGCTGCAGACCTTGCAGCAGTTGCAGGCGCTGAAGCCGACGGTGGTGGTGCCGGGGCACTACGCGCCGGGCGCGGCGCTGGATGCCAGTGCGTTGCGCTTCACTGCCGACTACATCCGTGCGTTCGATGTTGAAGCGGCCAAGGCCAAGGACAGTGCGGCGCTGGTGCAGGCCATGCGGGCGCGCTACCCGACGCTGGCCGGCGTTGAATCGCTGGAGCTGAGTGCGAAGGTGGCCAAGGGCGAGATGCAGTGGCCGTAAGGCAGGGGGAGTTTTTTGCAGGGCTGCGCCCTGCACCTGCTCAACGTCAACTTCAAAGGCAACGTCAAAAGCGGGCTATCCGTGATATGGGGGGGTGGGTCCGGTTGCGGGGGACGCCGTGAATACGTCCCTGTAGGCTTGGCCGCGGCATCCATGCTGCGGACACCCCCGCAACCGGACCCACCCCGCCTTCGACAGTTGGCCGGCGCTCATGGACTTGGGGTCGGATCCCGTTGCTGCGCAACGGGCTCTGACCCCATGTTTGACGACTAGATTTCTGTGGGATGGGTTGGGTCGTGCCCGAACAGTTCGCCCTGCACCACCGGTTCCTTTTCGCGGAAACCGCCCAGGCCCACGCCCACCAGGCGATAACGGGTATCGGCCGGCAGGTCCACGCGTGCGCGCAGTGCCAGGGCGATGTCACGCAGCTCCTGTTCCGATTCGGGTGGGCGCTCGGGGGTAAAGCTGCGGGTCAGGATGCGGAACTGGGCGGTCTTCAGCTTCAGCACCACGGTATGCCCAATGCGTTCGGTTTTGCGCGTGGCCTTCCAGGTCTTCTCTGCCAACTGCACGATGGCCTCGGCCAGGTCTTCCAGCAGCAGGTCTTCGGCGAAGGTGTCTTCGGAGGAAATGGACTGCACCTGCTGGTCCGGTTCCACCGGCCGCTCATCGATGCCACGGGCGCGGTTGTACAGGCTGCGGCCGAAACTGCCGAACGCTTCTTCCAGGTCCGGCAACGCCCATTGCCGCAGGTCGCCACAGGTGACGATGCCGCGCGCGGCCAGCTTGCCTTCCATCACCTTGCCCACGCCGGGAACCCGGTTCACCGGCAACGGCAGCAGGAAGGCATCCACCCGCTGCGGCGGGATGACGAACTGGCCGTCGGGCTTGCGCCAGTCCGAGGCGATCTTGGCCAGGAACTTGTTCGGTGCGATGCCGGCTGAAGCAGTCAGCTGGGTCTCTTCGCGGATCTGCGCGCGGATGGTGCGGGCGATATCGGTCGCCAGTGCCATGCCGCTCTTCGGCTCGGTCACATCCAGGTAAGCCTCGTCCAGCGACAGCGGTTCGACCAGGTCGGTATGGCGCAGGAAGATCTCGCGCACCTGCCGCGACACGGCCTTGTAACGGGCGAAATCGGGCGGAACGAAGATCGCATCGGGGCACAGGCGCTCGGCACGCAGCGCCGGCATGGCCGAGCGCACGCCGAATACCCGCGCCTCGTAGGACGCGGCGCACACCACGGAACGCGCGCCGCGCCAGGCCACCACCACCGGCTTGCCGCGCAGCGAAGGCGCGTCGCGCTGCTCCACCGACGCATAGAAGGCGTCCATGTCTACGTGGATGATCTTGCGCAGTGCGTTCATGGTCGGCCGCCATCATACCTGCACCGTACCCGTCCAGACGCCAAAGTATGGTCGTTGTGCATCAACGGGATGCGCGATTCCGGCGCAGAACACTACGCACGCGTACGGTGTGGCGGTTTGATTCCCGTTGCAACCGTCGTGCATCCTCGGGGGCTTGTTGCCTTGTTTTCGCTTCCAGGAATGCGCTTTCCATGACTCGTCTCCACGCGTTCAACCGCGACCAGCTGCTGGCCAGCGCCCGCGGTGAACTGTTCGGCGCCGCCGCCGGCCGGCTGCCCAACGACCCGATGCTGATGTTCGACCGCATCACCGAAATCCGCGAGGACGGCGGACCGCATGGCAAAGGCATGGTGCGTGCCGAACTGGATATCCGCCCGGACCTGTGGTTCTTCGGCTGCCACTTCATCGGCGACCCGGTGATGCCCGGCTGCCTGGGCCTGGATGCCATGTGGCAGCTGACCGGCTTCTACCTGACCTGGCTGGGTGCCCCCGGCAAGGGCCGCGCCCTGGGCTGCGGCGAGGTGAAGTTCACCGGTCAGGTGCTGCCGGAAGCAAAGCTGGTGCGCTATGAAATCGACATCACCCGCGTGATCAACCGCAAGCTGGTGATGGCCCAAGCCGACGCCCGCATGTACGTGGACGACCGCGAAATCTACAACGCCCGCGACCTGCGCGTGGGTCTGTTCACCGAAACCGGGAGCTTCTGATGCGTCGCGTCGTCATTACCGGCATGGGCATCACCTCCTGCCTGGGCAACGATCTGGATACCGTGTCGTCGGCACTGCGCGACGGCCGCGCCGGCATCACCGCGCTGCCCGACCACGCTGAAGCCGGCCTGCGCAGCCAGATTGGCGGCCGCGTGGACATGGATCTGGATGCGCAGATCGACCGCAAGCAGAAGCGCTTCATGAGCGATGCGGCGGCCTTCGCCTACGTGGCCATGCGCGATGCGATCGCCGATGCCGGCCTTTCCCAGGAACAGGTCAGCGCGCTGCGTACCGGCCTGATCGCCGGTTCCGGTGGTGGTTCCAGTGAATGGCAGGTAGGTGCGGTGGACCTGCTGCGCGCCCGTGGCGTGCGCAAGGTTGGCCCGTACATGGTGCCGCGCACGATGTGCTCGACCGTGTCGGCCTGCCTGGCCACCGCGTTCCAGATCAAGGGCGTCAGCTATTCGCTGTCGGCCGCCTGCGCCACCTCGGCGCACTGCATCGGCGCCGCTGCGGACATGATCCGCCACGGTGCGCAGGACATCATGTTCGCCGGTGGCGGCGAAGACCTGCACTGGTCGATGAGCGTGATGTTCGACGCGATGGGCGCGCTGTCCACCAGCTTCAACGACACCCCGGCCACCGCATCGCGCCCGTATGACAAGGACCGCGATGGCTTCGTCATTGCCGGCGGCGGCGGCATGCTGGTGCTGGAAGATTACGACCACGCCGTGGCCCGTGGTGCACGCATCTACGCCGAACTGATCGGCTACGGCGTGACCTCCGACGGTGCCGACATGGTGGCACCGTCCGGCGAAGGCGCAGTGCGCTGCATGAAGATGGCGCTGCAGAACGTCGACCGTCCGCTGGATTACCTGAATACCCACGGCACCTCCACCCCGCTGGGCGATGTGACCGAACTGGGTGCGATCCGCGAAGTGTTCGGCGATGCGGTGCCGCCGCTGTCGTCGACCAAGGCGCTGTCGGGCCACTCGCTGGGTGCGGCCAGCGTGCACGAGGCGATCTACTGCCTGCTGATGATGCGCGATGGCTTCGTGGCCGGTTCGGCCAACATCACCGAGCTGGACCCGGCGGTGGAAGGCTTCCCGATCCTGCGCGAAAGCCGCGAGCAGAAGCTGGACACGGTGATGTCCAACAGCTTCGGGTTCGGTGGTACCAACGCAGCGCTGGTGTTCGGCCGGGTGTGATGGGAGGGCGTGCCGACCAACGGTCGGCACCCACCGGAACGACCATGTGTGCCAACCAAGGTTGGCACCTACCGGAGCGGTAGCGCCGGGCCATGCCCGGCGAGAGCGGTGAAGCGTGCCGACCAACGGTCGGCACCTACCAGAGCGGGTATGCGTGCCAACCAAGGTTGGCACCTACCGGAGCGGTAGCGCCGGGCCATGCCTGGCGAGAGCGGTGAAGCGTGCCGACCAACGGTCGGCACCCACCAGGTACCTACCGCAGCAGCGGCAGCAGCAACGCGTGCGCATCCAGCAGCGAGGTCACGATGCGGTGGCCCAGGGCGCGCTGCGCGTCATCCGGGTCCACCAGGTCCGGCACTTGGATCACGGTCATGCCGGCCGCCAGTGCGGCGCGCGTGCCTGCCGGTGAATCCTCCAGTGCCAGGCAGCGCTGCGGGTCCTGCCCGAGCGTGCGGGCGGCCAGCAGATAGATATCCGGCGCCGGCTTCGGCCGCTCCACGTCGTTGCCCGCGACCACGGCATCGAAATACGGCAGCAGCCCGGCCGCGGCCAGCTTGCGGTTGGCCCGCGGCTGCCGGGTCGAGGTAGCGACCGCGCGCGGCACGGCGTGCGCCTTCAGCAGCTCCAGCAACTCCATGATGCCCGGCCGCAGCGGCAGGCCATGCTGGGTGCGAGCGTCATACAGATCATGGCAGCTGCCCACCAGCGCCTCGATCGTGCTCTCGCTCAGCCCCTGCTGCTGCAGCAGCGCGCGGCAGTCACGGTCACCCAGGCCCACCATGCGCAGGAAGAAGCGCTCATCCAGCGGCAGCCCGCTGGCCTGCGCCGCCTCGTTCCAGCACGCCAGCGAGACGCGCTCGCTGTCGATCATCAGGCCGTCCATGTCGAAGATGACGGCGTCGGGCAGGAACGGCAGCGCAGCGATCACGGTCATACGGCGAACAGCGTGTCCAGATCGGCGGCATCCAGCATGCGCCACTGGCCTTCGTCCAGGCCCTGCAGGTCCATGCCACCCACCCGGCTGCGGTGCAGTGCCTGCACGTGGTTGCCGGTGGCGGCAAACATGCGGCGTACCTGGTGGTAGCGGCCTTCGTGCAGCACCAGCCGCACCTGGCGCGGGCCCAGCACCTCCAGCTCGGCCGGCAGAAGCGGGGTCTTTTCCGATTCCAGCATCAGCGTGCCGCTGGCGAACAGCGCCACTTCATCGCCGCGCAGGTCTTCGCTCAGCGCCACGTCGTAGACCTTGGGCAGCTTCGACTTGGGCGAGATGATCCGGTGCAGCAGGCCGCCATCGTCGGTCAGCAGCAGCAGGCCGCTGGTTTCGCGGTCCAGGCGGCCGACGGTGGACAGCACCGGGTCGCGGTCGCGGAAACGCGGCGGCAGCAGATCGTAGATCAGGCGGCCGGTGTCCTTGGTCGAACAGGTGTAGCCGGCCGGCTTGTGCAGGGCAAGGGTCAGGCCCGGCGGCGGGTCCAGCGGCTCGCCATCAACCCGCACCGCCTCGTGCGGCACCTGGTCATCGGCGTACAGCACCTCACCGTCGGCATCGGTGATGCGCCCTTCGCGGAACATCCACTGCACCTGCTTGCGGCTGCCGTAGCCCAGGTTGGCGATGTGCTTGACCAGCTTCATCGGCCCTTCCCCTTCACGGCTTCCACCAGCTTGAAGCCATCGCGCTCGGCCACCACGCGCACCGCGCCGAAGCTGTCGTTCAAGGTGTGCTCGTACGGCAGGTGGCGGTTGGCCACTACGTACAGCCGGCCACCGGGGCGCAGCGCCTGCGCGGCCACCGCAATGAAGCGCTGGCCGATGTCCGGGCGGTCGGCGCGCGAGGGCGTGTGGAACGGCGGGTTGCTGATGATGACGTCGTAGCCCGGCTCGATGCCGGCGGTCACGTCGCGCCACAGGAAGCGCAGCGGCAGCGCGCGCGGCGGCGGCGCCAGGTTCAGCTCGGCCAGGGCCAGCGCACGCTGCTCGGCTTCGTACAGGTCCAGCGCGGTGATCTTCGGGCAGCGCTCCAGCAGTTCGCGCGACAGGTAGCCATAGCCGGCGCCCAGATCGGCGGCACGGCCGGCCAGGTCGGCCGGCAGGTGCTCGGCCAGCAGCGCCGAAGCCGGGTCGATGCGGTCCCAGGCAAACACGCCCGGGCGGCTGAGGAAGCGCCCCCCCATGATCGGCCGCACCGCATCCAGTGCGGCCCAGCGCTTGGCCAGGTCGGCATCGTGCTGGCCCTGCAGCGGCGCGGTCCAGTACACCCGGCAATGGTTCTTGGTCAGGCAGCCGCCCAGGCCGGTCAGCTGCTTCAGATCGCCTTCGCCGGAGCGCGCGCCCTCATTATTGGACTGGCAGGCCACGATGCGGCCGCCGTCGGCCACCAGGGCCAGGGCGCGGGCGAACAGCGCGCGGGCTTCTTCGCGCTGGCGCGGCGGCAGCACCAGCACCAGCGGGTAGCGGCCCTTGCCGGCGGCATCGTCCAGCTGCCCGCTGACGGTCCAGCCGCTGGCCTGCAGCGGCTGGGCGAACGGGGCAAAGCTCTGTTCGAAGTGGACCTCGCGGGTGCCGGCCGCTTCGCGCAGCGGCCAGCCATCGCGGGCGCGCAGGAAGGCCACCGGACCCTCCGGCCAGCGCAGGGCGCCGCTGGAAAACGGCAGGAACAGGGTCTGCAGGGGGGCGTCGTCGCTGGCGGCCATCGGCGCGGGTACTGGAAGCGTGAGGGCCGTCCATTGTACCGGCTCGGCCCCCCCCGCCCCGGGCGCGCTTTGCGAAAGTTCAACGGGGCGTTGATGCGCCGCCAACATTGAAGGGTTCAGGGTAAGGGCTCCCCCCGCAACCTATTGGAGCTCCTGCATGCGCGCCTTGTTCGTCGGTGGTGTGGTCGACAACAGTGAAATGGACCTGGAGGGCAGCCATCCGCCCGTGCATTACCCCGAGGACACCGGCGGCGGGCATTCGCGCTACCGCCTGCACCAGATCGGCCATGGTGCCGACGGTGCCGTGGCCTATGCGGTGTATGGGGCCCCGGACCTGGCCGATGACGAAGTCGCCCGCGTGGCCGAAGAACGCGCCTATGCGCGGCGCTTCGAGGCGACGCCTACCGTGTTTGAACATTAGGCAGACCAGCCACGCATGGCGTGGCTCTACTGGGTAGAGCCACCCCGTGGGTGGCTGTGCTCATGGTCTCGGCGGCAACCTGCGCACGCTGGCGATCTCGTCCAGCCACACATAGTGCTGCTGTACGGGCGCATCGTAGTCATCCAGGCGCAGCTGGCCGTTGGTGCCTTCATCACCGGCGTCATTACGGAACTGCTGCACCGTTGGCCTGACTGCCACGGTGCCCAGCAGGCGACGACCATCCTGCAGGGTCAGTTCCACCTGCGTTTCGCCTTCCAGCTGTGGCAGCAGGGATTCCAGGCGCGCGATCTGCGCCGGGTCGGTGTGGATACGGGGAGCGATACGGGACATTCGGCGACCTCCTGCACGCAGGGTCGCCGATCAGCCGTGAATGCTCAGTGCAATGCGTCGCCGTTGCGCGCCGCCTGCACGTGGCGCACCGCCGCCACCAGCTGGGCCACCGAATACGGCTTGGCCACATGCTCCTGGAAGCCCGATGCCAGCGCCCGACGGCGATCATCGGCGCGCGCCAGCGCGGTTACCGCCACGGCCGGCAGGGTGGTGGCATCCACGCCCATGTCATCGCGCAGCGTGCGCACCAGCCCATAACCATCCATGCCCGGCATACCGATATCGGTCAGCAGCACGTTGTAGTGCAGATGGCCGTTGTCGGCCAGCAGGGCCAGCGCTTCCACGGCCGAGGTGGCCGCCGATACCGATGCGCCCTGCTCTTCCAGCATGCGCCGCAGGTATTCCAGCACTTCCGGCTGGTCTTCCACCGCCAGCACGTGCAGGCCACGCAGCGGGTACGGCTCCACCACCATCGGTTCGACGATGGGGCCGCTGATCACTTCGCGCAGCGGCCGCTTGTCCGCATCGGGGTAATGCTGCGGCAGGCGCACGGTGAAGGTGGCACCGTGGCCATGGCCCTCGCTGGCCGCGCTGACCGTACCGCCATGCAGTTCCACGAGCTGCTGCACGATGGCCAGGCCCAGCCCCAGGCCGCCATGGCGGCGGGTGGTGGTGCCATCGGCCTGGCGGAACCGGCTGAACAGATGGTTGAGGAATTCAGGCGCAATGCCGTCGCCGGTATCGCGCAGGGTCACCACCCAGTACGCGCCGTCGGCCTGCAGCTGCACGTCGATGCGGCCCTCGGCCGGGGTGAACTTGATGGCGTTGGACAGCAGGTTCCAGAACACCTGCTGCAGGCGCGTGGCATCGCCCAGCACCAGGCAGCGTTCCTCGGGCATCTGCAGGGTGACGTCCAGCGCCTTGCCTTCGGCCACCAGTTCCTGCGCACCCATGGCTTCGACCAGCTGCCCACGCAGGTCCAGCGATTCCACTTCCAGCTGCACCTTGCCCAGCAGCATGCTGCTCAGGTCCAGCATGTCCGAGATCAGCCGCTTCTGTGCCGTGGCACTGCTGGCGATCACGTTCAGGCCCTTGAACAGCGGGCTGGTGTTGTCCACGCGCTGCAGCAGCAGTTCGCTCCAGCCCAGGATGGTGGTCAGCGGGGTGCGCAGTTCATGCGACAGCGTGGCCAGGAATTCGTCCTTCAGCCGCGCCATGTTTTCCGCCGCGCTGCGTGCTGCGCGTTCGGACTGCAGCAGTTCTTCGCGGGCCAGCTCGATCTCGCGGCGGTCGGTCACGTCCGGGCTGCTGCCGGCCAGGCCAATGAAGCGGCCCATGCGCGAAAAGCGCGGGCGGGCATTCATTTCCAGCCAGCGCCACTGGCCATCGGCACGCCGGGCGCGCACCAGCGCATGCATCGACCGCTGCGCCTTCAGCGCTTCCTGCAGCTCGTACTCGAACACCGAAGCGTCGTCCGGGTGCACCAGTCCGCGCCAGACATCTTCCGGTACGCGGGTTTCGTCGCCACCGAAGAATTCACTGAAGGCGCTGTTGACGAAGCGTGCATGGCCTTTCTCGTCCAGCACCCAGACCGGCATGGGCAGGCCGTCGGCCAGCGCGCTGAAGCGCGCCTCGCTTTCGCCCAGCTCCACTTCAATCTGTTTGCGGGCGGTCACATCGAAGAACAGGATGCCGACCATGTCTTCGCCGGCCTGGCCCACGCGCACGGCGTCGACCGAGAACGAGCGCCCCAGCGCGCGTGCTTCCATTTCGAACTGCGCCGGCCGGCCACTGCGTGCCACATCGCCGTAGATGCGGAACCAGTCGCTTTCGTGGTTCGGCTCCAGCTCGGTCATGCGCTTGCCGCGCGCGTCCTTCAGGCCGGTGTGGCGCTCGAACGCGTCGTTGACCTCTACGAAGCGGTAATCAACGGCACGGCTGCCCTCGAAGATCACGTGAATCACGCAAAAACCGGCGTTGATGCGCTCGAGCACGCCTCGGTGCAGATCGGTTTCCGGCGTGGGGGCCAGCGGGTCTGGGCGCTCGGCGAGGGGCGGCAGTGTGGACAAAGGGGGTCGAGGCAAGCCGGTATGGACGCACAGCATCTTCCAAAGGACGTATTCACAGCGTCAAGCGCCGTCGGTCATGCTTGACGAGCATGAATTCGCGGCAACCACGGCCATTTGTGACGCATTTGGCCATTGCTGCGCCTCCGGGGCAGGCTCACACTCGCCCTGAAACCCCGACCGTCGGCCATCCCGGCCGCAGGAGTCCTGCCATGAACCGTTCGCGTTTCACTACCGCCACGTTGCTGCTGGCCTGTGCCCTGGCCGCCGGCAGCGCCACCGCTGCGCCACGCACGGTCACCGCGCCCGATGCGCCCCGTGCGCTGCAGGCCGACGGCCCGGTCAGCGTGAAGTGGACCGATCCGGCGCAGTTCACCGAGCTGCGCCAGACCACCAACCGCTTTGAAGCCGAGCGGGGTGACTGGGTGCAGCAGATCGCCCGCTACATCCAGACCACGGCGGCCAAGCCGCTGCAGCCCGGGCAGACGCTGGATGTGACCGTGACCGACATCAAGCGTGCAGGCGACTATGAGCCGTGGCACGGCCCGCGCGGCAGCGACATCCGGGTCATGCGTGATATCTACCCGCCGCGCATCAGCCTGCAGTACACGCTGAAGGATGCCAGCGGCCGCATCGTCAACGAGGGCGAGGCCAAGCTGAGTGACAGCGGCTATCTGCACAACATCGGCGTGCGCAGCGATACCGATCCGCTGCGCTACGAAAAGCGCCTGATCGATGACTGGGTGAAGAAGCAGCTGGCCCCGCAGGTCACCGCCGCGCGGTAAGCCCGCACAGCGCGCGCCTACCGGTGCAGCACGCACCGGTAGGTGTCGACCTTGGTCGACACGCAGAGCGCTACGGGCGTCCCTTAATCCTGGTACACCCGCGCCACGCGCTTCACCGCGCACGGCAACTGGTAGGCACTCACGCCGCAGCGCGGGGCCAGTTCGGCCAGGGTCGGTGCGCTGCCCCAGAGTTCAACCACGCTGCCCACACCGGCCTGCGGGTGGGCGGTCAGGTCCACCGTCAGCATGTCCATCGACACACGGCCGATCAGGCCACCGGGCTGGCCATCGATCAGCACCGGCGTGCCATTCGGGGCGAACTGCGGGTAACCATCGGCGTACCCCAGCGCCACCACGCCCACGCGGGTACGCGCCTTGGCCACGAAGCGGGCGCCATAGCCCACCGGCTCGCCCGGTTCAATCCAGCGCTCGGCAATCACCTGCGACTGCATGGTCATCACCGGGCGCAGGCGCGCGGTCAGCGCGCTGTCGTCCGGCAGCGGGTTGGCCCCGTACAGCATCAGGCCCGGGCGCACCCAGTCACTGCGCACATCGGGCCAGCCCAGCAGCGCCGGCGAATTGCACACGCTGGTCTCGCCGGACAGGCGGTCGATGGCCGCCTTGAACGTTGCGGCCTGCTCATGCGTGCGCTCGCTGTCCAGCTCATCGGCGCGCGCCAGGTGGGTCATCATCACGATGCGCTCGACCTGCGGCAGCGCCGACAGGCGCGCGTGCGCGGCACGGAAGCCGGCCACGTCCAGGCCCAGCCGGTGCATGCCACTGTCCAGCTTCAGCCAGACCGTCAGCGGGCGCGGGCTGTCGAAGGCGGCCAGCGCCTCCACCTGCCACGGCGAACCCACCGAGAACCACAGGTCATGTTCGGCCACCAGCGGCAGTTCGCTGGCTTCGAAGATGCCTTCCAGCAGCAGGATCGGCGCGCGGATGCCGGCCTGGCGCAGCTCCAAAGCTTCTTCGATGGTGGCCACCGCAAAACCGTCGGCCTCGCCTTCCAGCGCCTGCGCGCAGCGCACCGCGCCGTGCCCGTAGGCATCGGCCTTGACCACGGCCAGCGCCTTGCCGCCACCGAGTTCACGGGCCAGGCGGTAGTTGCTGCGCAGCGCGCCCAGATCGATCAGCGCGCGGGCAGGACGCATGCGCGGCTCTCCTGCTGTGGGGCATGGCCGTACTGGCCGTAACGGAAGATATCCAGGCCCTCGGTGCTGATCTGCGGCTGGCGCGCGCTCATCAGGTCGGCCAGGTAGCGGCCCGAACCGCAGGCCATGGTCCAGCCCAGGGTGCCGTGGCCGGTGTTCAGGTACAGGTTGCGCAGCGGGGTGGCGCCGATCACCGGCGTGCCATCCGGGGTGGCCGGGCGCAGGCCCGTCCAGAACTGCGCCTTGGCCAGGTCGCCGCCCTTCGGGTACAGATCGCGTACCACCAGTTCCAGGGTTTCGCGGCGGCGCTGCGACAGCGACAGGTCGAACCCGGCCACTTCGGCCATGCCGCCCACGCGGATGCGGTTGTCGAAACGGGTGACGGCCACCTTGTAGCTCTCGTCCAGGATGGTCGAGGTCGGCGCCATCGCCGGGTCGGTGATCGGCAGGGTCAGCGAATAGCCCTTCAGCGGGTACACCGGCAGGCGCATGCCCAGCGGCGCCACCATGGCCGGCGAGTAGCTGCCCAGCGCCACGACCACCCGGTCGGCGGTTTCCACGCGGTTGCCGATGCGTACGCCGGTCACCCGGTCGCCTTCGAGCTGCAGGCCGGTGATGTCCTGGTCGTAGCGGAATTCCACGCCGGCGTCGGCGGCCAGCTGGGCCAGGCGACGGGTGAACAGCTGGCAGTCACCGGTCTGGTCGCGCGGCAGGCGCAGCGCGCCCACCAGACCATCCACGTGGGCCAGCGCAGGCTCGGCCTGGATGATGCCGGCGCGGTCCAGCACTTCGTAGGGCACGCCGTACTGGGCCAGGATCTCGATGTCCTGCGCCGAGGCGTCCAGCTGCTGCTGGGTGCGGAACAACTGGGTGGTGCCCAGATCGCGGCCTTCGAACTCGATGCCGATCTGCGCGCGCAGCTCGTTCAGGCAGTCGCGGCTGTATTCGGACATGCGCACCATGCGCGCCTTGTTGATGGCATAGCGTTCCTGGGTGCAGTTGCGCAGCATCTGCCACAGCCAGCGGTACTGGGCCAGGTCCATGCCGGGCTTGATGGCCAGCGGCGCATGCTTTTCGAACAGCCAACCGATCGCCTTCTTCGGCACGCCCGGGGCGGCCCACGGCGAGGTGTAGCCGAACGAGAGCTGGCCCGCGTTGGCGAAACTGGTTTCCAGCGCGGGGCCCGGCTGGCGGTCGATGACCGTGACTTCAAAGCCGGCCTGCCGCAGGTACCAGGCACTGGTGGTGCCGATCACGCCGCTGCCAAGAACGAGGACTCGCATGGGGACTCTCCAACCCGATCATTCCCTGCGTTTGAGCACGCCGGGACCACAATTGGGGAAGTATAGGCGCGCATTCCTAGAGCATTTGCCTGTTTTTAGGACTACAGTCAGGCAGTTTCCCTGCGATTCATTCCCCGAGGTTGACGGCCATGGCCACCCGCTCCCGCGAACTGGACAAGATCGACCGCAAGATCCTGCGCATCCTGCAGTCCGAAGGCCGTATTTCCTTCACCGAACTGGGTGAGCGGGTGGGCCTGTCCACCACGCCCTGCACCGAGCGCGTACGCCGGCTGGAACGCGAGGGCGTGATCACCGGGTACCACGCCCACCTGGACCCCACCGCGCTGAAGGCCAGCCTGCTGGTGTTCGTGGAAATCAGCCTGGCCTACAAATCGGGCGACATCTTCGAAGAATTCCGCCGCGCCGCGCTGAAGCTGCCCAACGTGCTGGAATGCCATCTGGTGTCGGGCGATTTCGACTACCTGCTGAAGGCGCGCATCAGTGAAATGGCCAGCTACCGCAAGCTGCTGGGCAGCACCCTGCTGACCCTGCCGCATGTGCGCGAGTCCAAGAGCTACATCGTGATGGAAGAAGTGAAAGAGACCTGGGCGCTGCCGATTGCCGACTGAGCGGTGCCGGGGGTGGGGTCAGAGCCCGCTGCGCGGGATCCGACCCCTGCCGAGAATGTGGGGGTCAGAGCCCGCTGCGCGGGATCCGACCCCTGGCGGGAATGTGGGGGTCAGAGCCCGCTGCGCGGGATCCGACCCCTGGTTGGGCGCGGGGTCAGATCCCGCAAGGCGGGCTCTGACCCCTGATCGTTCACCGCTGCTGCGGGTGCTTCATGCCGCTCTGCTGGCGGTGGTCCTGCTGCTTGCCGCCCTTGTGCGCCTGCTGCTGGTCCATCTGCTGCTGTTGCTGCTGCTGCGGGTTGCGGCCCTGCGGTTCCTTGCCGGACGGACGGTTCTGCTGGTTCTTCATGATCGCGATCCATAGGACGAAGGACATGCGCCGACACCATGCCGGCGCAGCGCCACGGTGGTCCCGCAGCGGTTAATCGCAGGCGAAAAAACAGTGATCGGCACGCACGCGTTTTGCTGGGTTCAGCCCGCTACCCCGGCACGCCCTGTTACGGCTTGATCTGCTGCCCGGCACCCTGCGGCACGCTGTCGTAGTAGCGCCCGGTGCGCGAATCAAACACGCGGTTGGGGCCGACCGGCTTCACCCCCGGCACGATGCGGCCGTTGCGGTCATAGACCTTGTCCGGCAGTGCTGGTGCAGGGGTGGCGGTGATCGGCGCCGGGCCGGTGGCCTTGATTGGCTGCCGGGGCTGCGGTGAAGGCAGCGGTTGCGGCTGCGGGCGTGCCGGCTGCACCGGCGGTGCCACCGGCGGCGGCGCCACCGTGGTGCTGCTGCGGGTGCCGGTCGGGTTGCCGGTGGGCACCTGTGCCTGTGCCACCAGAGGCAGCAGCGCCGACAACAGCAGGACAAGGGGGCGTTTCATGGCACGCTCCAGCGTGGGTTGCCTCCACCATGCGCCCGGCCCCGTGTGCCGCCCATGAATGGCCATCACACTTGCAACGCCGCCCCGCCATCCCCACTTCAGCCAGCATCCCACCGCCCCGGAGAGCCGCATGAGCGCGTTCGACCTCACGCCCCCCACCGCCGCCCAGACCGATGCGCTGGTTGCCGGCCTGAGCGCCGAAGAGCGCCGCGTGCTGCTGCAGCACGGTACCGAGGCGCCGTTCTGCGGCGTGTTCCTGGACAACAAGCGCGACGGCGTCTACTGCTGCCGCCTCTGCGCGCTGCCGCTGTTCCGTTCCAGCACCAAGTTCGATTCGGGCACCGGCTGGCCCAGCTTCTTCGCGCCCTACGACCCGGCGCACGTGCGCGAAATCCGCGACACCAGCCACGGCATGGTGCGTACCGAGATCACCTGCGCCCGCTGTGGCAGCCACCTGGGCCACGTCTTCCCGGACGGCCCGCCGCCCACCTTCGAGCGCCACTGCCTGAATTCGGTCTCACTTTCCTTCACCGGCCAGGGCGAGCCGTGGCCCAATCCGCTGCAGCGCGGCGGCGCAGAGACCGGCACGGCGGACTGAACACCCCCGCCGACCGACTTCACACAATTCGCTCTTCAGAAATCCCGGTGGCGCGCCGACAAGGAGATATCCCCCCTCCTTGCGTCACGCCATGCTCATCATCGTTGGATTCCTGGTCGTCATCATCAGCGTGCTCGGCGGCTACCTCGGTGCCCACGGCCGCCTGGGTGCCCTCTGGCAGCCCTACGAACTGGTCATCATCGGCGGCGCCGCCCTGGGCGCCTTCCTGGTCGGCACGCCGGCCAAGACGGTCAAGCAGACCCTGCAGGCCATGGTCGGCGTGTTCAAGGGCCCGCGCTACAAGCAGCAGGACTACATCGATGTCCTCAGCCTGCTCTATGAACTGCTGAACAAGGCCCGCCGCGAAGGCTTCATGGCGCTGGAAGACCACGTCGAACGCCCCGCCGAAAGTGCCCTGTTCGCCAACTACCCCAAGGTGCAGGCCGACCACCACCTGGTCGATTTCATCACCGACTGCCTGCGCCTGATGATCGGCAGCAACATCGAGCCGCACGAACTGGAACCGCTGCTGGAGCTGGAGCTGGAAAAGCACCACGCCGAAGCCATGGCGCCGTCGCAGGTACTGACCAAGGTGGCCGACGGCCTGCCCGGCTTCGGCATCGTGGCGGCCGTGCTGGGCATCGTCATCACCATGGGCTCGATCGGTGGCGACATCGTTGAAGTGGGCGGCCACGTGGCCGGCGCGCTGGTCGGCACCTTCCTGGGCATCCTGCTGGGCTATGGCTTCGTCGGCCCGATGGCCTCGGCCATGGAAGCCCGCGCCGAACAGGACAGCCGCATCTACGAATCGGTGAAGACCGCGCTGCTGGCCTGCCTGCGTGGCTACAACCCGAAGATCGCGCTGGAATTCGCCCGCAAGACGCTGCCGTCGAACGTGCGCCCGGCGTTCTCCGATTTCGAGCAGCACCTGAAGACGGTCAAGTAAGCCATGGCCGAGACCAAGCCCACCGTCATCGTCCGCAAGGTCAAGAAGGCCGGCCACGGCGGCCACCATGGCGGCTCGTGGAAGGTGGCCTACGCGGACTTCGTGACCGCGATGATGGCCTTCTTCCTGGTGCTGTGGCTGATGGCCAGCACCAGCAAGCCCGAACGCGCGGCCATTTCCGAATACTTCCGCAACCCCAGCCCGCTGGCCGGGCAGAGCCCCACGCCGGCACCGGGCATGGCCGGCCCGGGCGGCGCCAGCACCTCGATGATCAAGCTGGGCGGTGCCACCGATCTGTCCCGCGGCAACAGCAACGACCCCTTCCAGAACCAGAAGCAGGCCATGCAGCAGCCGGTGGACCAGCAGCAGCGCGACAAGCAGCAGCTGGAAGCGCTGATGAAGGAGCTGCAGGAAGCGATCAGCCGCAGCCAGGCGCTGGAACCGTTCAAGGACCAGCTGCTGCTGGACCTGACCCCGGAAGGCCTGCGCATCCAGATCGTGGACAAGCAGAACCGGCCGATGTTCGACCTGGGCAGCGCGTCGCTGAAGCCGTACACGCAGCAGATCCTGCACGAGCTGGCCGAGTACCTGAACCACGTGCCGAACCGGATCAGCCTGACCGGCCACACCGATATCACCGCCTATTCGGCTGCGCGCGGCTACGGCAACTGGGAACTGAGCGCCGACCGCGCCAACGCCGCGCGTCGTGCGCTGGTCGATGGTGGCCTGGAAGACAGCAAGATCACCCGCGTGGTGGGCCTGTCCTCGTCGGTGCTGTTCGACAAGGTGGACCCGCAGAACCCGATCAACCGCCGCATCAGCATCGTGGTGATGACCCACGCTGCCGAAGAGGCCGCGTTGGCCGGTGCCGGCCCGCAGGTGGGGCTGTCGGCCACCACGGTCGACCCGGACGTGAAGGCCGCACAGGGTGAGGCCGCGAGCGGGGTCGGATCCCTTTCCCCCGGTAAGGGCTCTGACCCCTGACCGGTCTCCGCCGGGCATGGCCCGGCGCTACCGCGGGGCGCTGCGATCCGGTAGCGCCGGGCCACGCCCGGCGAGCGCGCAGCGCGGCACCCAGTACAATGGCGGTCTTTCCTTTTCCAGGTGACCCCACCCATGTCCCAGAACTCCAAGGCCAAGCGCGACAAGCGCAAGAAGCAGCAGGCCAAGCGTCCGTTCCTGCGCCTGAACGCCCAGCAGCAGGTGCAGAACCACGCCGTGCTGACCAACGAAGACGGCCAGCCGGTCGCCGCCATCGGCCTGCAGGGCCGCGAGTGGCTGCTGGCCATCGGCGGCCAGACCATGGGCAACGCCGACAACCCGGTGCCGATGCTGGCCATGCTCAAGCACCTGTCCAACGTGCAGGAAAAGGAAGGCCGCAAGGTCAACCTGGAATATTCCGAGCTGCTGCAGAAGCTGCTGGACACCCTGGCCGCCGAAGCCGGCCAGACCGCCGATGAGTACCTGGACAAGCTGGTGTCCGAGTTCGAAGGCGTGGAAGCCGAAGAAGGCGCAGATGCCGGCGCTGAACCGGTGGTGGCCGAAGAAGTCGCTGCCGACGCCGAGGCCCCGGTGGCCGCTGACGCCGACACCGACGGCAAGCCGCAGGCCTGAGCCGGCCACGGCGGTGGCGGTCTACGTCGATGACGCGGTGCATGCCTGGCGCGGACAGCGCTGGGCGCACCTGATGGCCGACACCCTGGCCGAGCTGCACGCCATGGCGGCGCAGCTCGGCATTCCACCGCGGGCCTTCCAGAACAAGGCCAGCGGCGCGCACTACGACGTCAACGCCGAACTGCGCGCGCAGGCGATCGCCCTCGGCGCCCGCGCCATTTCCCGGCACAGCGACCGCGCTCTCGTCAAAGCTGTGATCGCCAACGCCCGCGCCCAGTACCGGCCGTAGGCCGGTACGGGTAGCGCCGGGCCATGCCCGGCGAGCGCGCAGCGCGGTGAGAAGCCGCCGGGCATGGCCCGGCGCTACCGATCAGAACGGGTCGCTGCCCAGCCGCACTTCCACGTTCAGCAACGAACACAGCGCAAGCAGCGCATCGTCGTCGCGGGTCAGCGCCATCCAGCCAGTGAAGCCGCCGCTGCCAGCATCCACGCTCCACAGCGTGTAGTTGTGCTCGCGCAGGCGGTCGAAGGCGGTGGACATCAGCTGCACCCCGTCCAGGTCTTCGGCGAAATCCTCGTCGTCCAGGTCGCCACCCCAGTCCAGCTGCAGGTTGAAGCGCGCCGACAGCTCGTTCACCGCCGACTGCAGCGATTCCAGATCATCGCGCTCCACCTCGAACCCGGACTGCCAGGCGATGGCGGTGAACAGCGCGGGCAGCCAGTCCGCGTCGGCCTCCAGCGGCTCGCCGGCCTCGGCCAGCATCTCGCGCCAGCGGTTGAACTGCTGCAGGGCCAGCTCATCATCGCCGGGGTTGATCAGTACCAGCAGGTTCCAGATGCGGGCCTCGAAGTCGTCCTCGTCGAAATCGTGGGCGTCTTCCTCGAAGTCGAAATAGTCGCTGTTGTCGGGCATGGCGGGCATTCCTGTGGGGCAGGCCGGCATTCTACGGTTTATCCTGTGCCGCTGAAGCCGGCCGTGGTGGCCGTCACTGTGAATGATGCGATGAGCGATACCCCTCCCGACCACCTGGCCATCAACCCGGCCAGCCCCTTCCACGATGCGCAGGCGCTGGAGCGCGGCGTGGGCGTGCGCTTCAACGATGTCGAGCGTGACAACGTCGAGGAATACTCGGTCAGCGAAGGCTGGATCCGCGTGCAGGCCGGCAAGGCGCGCGACCGCCGCGGCAACCCGATGACCATCAAGGTCAAGGGCAAGGTCGAGGTGTACTTCCTGGAACAGAAGCCGGAATAACCCGGCTCTCGTAGAGTCGAGCTTGCTCGACTGCTTTGAGCTTGCTCGATTGTTTTGAGCTTGCTCGACTGCGTTGAGAAAGAGCAGTCGAGCAAGCTCGACTCTACGTTCCAGGGTCAGCCGCGCAGCGGCATGGGCCGGGTCGGTCAGCCGCGCTGGCGCGATTCCAGCAGGTCCAGGTTGCGGATCAGGCGCCGCGAGATCTCATCGGAAATCACCCCGCGCCGGGTCAGCCGGAACAGCTCCTCGCGTTCGGCATTCAGGCCCGCGCTGCGCAGCTGGCGGTAGCCCTGCTCCATCCGCTTCACCTTGTCCGGGTCCACGTCGGGGCCTTCGTTGTCCTTTTCCAGGTGCCGCTGGTACAGCAGGCTGACCCGCGATGCAGCGTCATTGAACAGCTGCACGTTGTCGGTGTTCTGGTTCATCACCAGCTGCTGGCGCATGCGCTCCACCCCGGCCAGTGCGGCCTTGGAAGACAGCTTGCGGGCCAGGTCCTCTTCCTTGCGCTCGCCCGAATCAGCCGGCAGCTGCAGGCCCTTCAGCAGCTGCGGCAAGGCCACGCTGGCGCCCACCAGTGAGAACAGGATGACCGCTGCGGCCAGGAAGATGACCAGGTCACGCGCGGGGAACGGGCTGCCATCGGGCAGGAACAGCGGCAGGGTCAGCACGCCGGCCAGGGTGATGGCACCGCGCACGCCGGCCACCGAGGTGGCCACCACGATGCGCCAGTTCGGTGCCTCGCCATGCTGCAGGCCACGGCGGCGCGCGCGCAGCAGGTTCCAGCGCAGCGACAGCCACACCCACAGCAGGCGCAGCGCGATCAGCATCGCGTTGATCACCACCACGTACACCAGCAGCCACCAGGCGCTCTGATGGCCGGTCTCGTTCATGGTGGTGGTCGCGCGCTCGACGATGCCCGGCAACTGCTCGCCCAGCAGCACGAACATGATGCCGTTGAAGCTGAACTGCAGCATGTTCCAGACCCCGGCGCGCTGCACGCGCATGCTGCCGGACACGCGACCGGTCAGCTCCACGTAGCTCATCGCAATGCCGGCGGCCACGGCCGCAAGGATGCCCGAGGCATGGATCTCTTCGGCCAGCAGATAGGCCGCGAACGGAATCAGCAGGTTCACCAGCATGGCCGCGCCGGGCTCTTCGCCGAAGCGGCGCCACAGCCAGCGCTGGAAGGTGGACACGCCCAGGGTGACCGCCACGCCCACCGCCAGGCCCGCCACAGCCACCCACAGGAAGGTGAGCGAGGCGGTGGCCAGCGAGAACGATCCGGTCATCACCGCGGCCACCGCGAAGCGGAAGCAGACCAGACCGGAGGCATCGTTCAACAGCGATTCGCCTTCCAGGATGTGCATCAGCCGCTTGGGAATGGGCGCCTTCGAAGCGATTGCCCCCACCGCCACCGGATCGGTGGGCGAGACGATGGCCGCCAGCGCGAAGCACACCGCCAGCGGCATCACCGGAATCATCCAGTGGATCAGCAGGCCCGCGCCGATGACGGTGAACACCACCAGGCCAAAGGCCAGTTCCAGGATCGCGCCCTTGTCGCGGAACAGGCCTTGTTTGGGAATACGCCAGCCATCGAGGAACAGCAGCGGCGGCAGGAACAGCAGGAAGAACACTTCCGGTTCCAGCGCATGGCCGCGGTTGAACACCCCGGCGATGACTGCGCCCAAACCGATCTGCACCAGCGGCAGCGGCAGTGAAAAGGGCAGGACGCGAACCAGGTAACCGCTGGCGACAACGGCCACCAGCATCGCCAGGACGACTTCGATGGTGTGCATGCTTCTTCCGGGAAGCGGCGCGTGGGGCCGGAAAAACCGGTGTGCGCCGGAGACAGGAAAAAAACTTAGCACAGCTGGCGGCCGCTGCGGCCGCCCGTATGAATGCGCGTCAGGGCGGCGACAGCAAACGCGCCGCGATCCAGTCCCGGGTGTCCTGTTGCATGTCCGCGGACAAGGTATGCCCCACCGGGTAATCGCGCAGCCGGTGAGCCACGCCCAGCCCCTGCAGGCGCTGCGAGGCAGATTCGGCCAGCGCAAACGGCAGCTTGTCATCCTGCCGCCCGTGCACCACCAGGCCGTCCAGCCCGGCGCCGGCCACATCGGCCGGAATCAGCGGCGCGATCTCCGGCAGGATGCGCCCGCACAGGATCGCGAAGGACTTCACCCGCTCCGGCGCGGTCAGCGCCACGCTGGCACTCATGATGCCGCCCTGGCTGAAGCCGGCCAGCACGGTCTGCCGCGCATCCAGCCCCAGCCGCTGCTGCTGCACGGCCAACCAGTCGCGCAGCAGCACCCGCGACGCTTCGGCCTGGGCCGGATCGATCACCGGCCCCTGCGCGCCGAAGCGCACGGTGAACCAGCCGAACGCCTGCGGCCCGAACGCCAGCGGTGCGCGCGGCAGCAGCACGTGCAGGCGCGGATCGAGCGTGCTGGCCAGCGCGGCCAGCGACTGCTCGTTGCTGCCCACGCCGTGCAGCAGTACCACCAGGCCCTGCGCCCTGCCCTGCGCCGGCCGCTCCAGCACCGGCGTCAGCACGGGGTTCATGCGGCCTCCTGCACGGGCGCGGCGCCATCGAAGCGGTACAGGTCCATCGCCAGCATGCCCGCATCGATACCCGCATCGATGCGGGTGGCACCGAAATCATCGCCGCCGGCCGCGCCCATGGCGAAGTACAACGGCAGCAGATGCTCGTCGGTGGGATGCGCGCGCTCGGCAAACGGCGCCTGGCGGCGGTAGTCGAACAGCGCATCGCGATCGTTGGCCGCCAGTCGCTGTTCCACCCATTCAATAAAGGGGCGCACGTAGGGCGCTTCCTTGCCGTCCTGGTAGTCGCGCCAGTCATGCAGGTTGTGGGTGATGCTGCCTGAGCCGACCAGCAGCACGCCCTGTTCGCGCAGCGGCGCCAGCGCACGGCCCAGCGCGAACTGGTGCTGCGGCCCCAGCATCGGCTGGATCGACAGCGGCACCACCGGAATATCGGCCTGCGGGCGCAGCAGCCGCAGCGGCACCCAGGCGCCATGGTCCAGCCCGCGCTGCGCATCCAGCGCCACCGGCAGGCCGGCCGCAGCGATGCGCCCGGCCACTTCTTCGGCCAGCGCGGGGTCGCCAGGCGCCGGGTACTGCAGCTCGAACAGCGCGCGCGGGAAGCCGCCGAAATCGTGGATGGTGGGCGGCTGCGGATGCGCGCCGACCAGCGGCTGGCGCGCCAGCCAGTGCGCCGATGCCATCACGATGGCACGCGGAGTGGGCAGGTCGCGGGCCAGTTCGGCCAGCCGCACGCCCACCTGCCCCGGGTGCAGGGCGGTCATCGGCGAGCCGTGGGAGATGTACAGCGAAGGCAGGCGGGACATGAGGTTCTCCAGATACGGGGGGAAGCGGCGATCAGCGCGAACGCAGGGTCCAGCGGCCATCGCCCAGCAGGAACAGCACCACCAGCGCCAGCGCCCAGAACGCCGGGTATTCCCAGCCACCGCCGGCGTTGGCGAAGCCGAAACCGTTGGCGCCGTGCACAGTCACGATCGTGCCCAGCAGCAGCGGCACGCCCAGCAGGCCCACCCAGCGCGCGTACACGCCCAGCAGCAGGGCCGCCGCGATCGCCAGCTCGACCACGATGGTCAGGTAGCCCAGCGCGCCCGGCAGGCCCAGCGATGCAAAGAACGCGGCGGTACCGGCGGGGGTGAACACCAGCAGCTTGGTCAGCGCGTGCACCAGGAACAGGCCGCCCAGGGCCAGGCGCAGCACGGTGGCGGCATACGGGGCCAGCGGCGAAACGGCAGCAGCGGAGGTTTTCATGGAGGCGTACCTCAGGGAGAGTGCGTACAGGTTATTGCGCAGCCGTCAGCCGATAAATACGATGAAACGACCGTATTTATTTCAGAAGGCGCAACAATGGACACTCTGGACGCCATGCGCGTGTTCGTGGCCGTGGTCGAGCGCAACGGGTTCAGTGCCGCCGCCGAGGCACTGGGCGTATCCACGGCCGGGGTCACCCGGCAGGTGGCCGCGCTGGAAAAGCGCCTGTCCACCCGCCTGCTGCACCGCACTACCCGCCGGGTCAGCCCCACCAGCGCAGGCGCCGCCTACTACGCGCAGTGCGTGCGCCTGCTGGCCGAATTCGACGCGCTGGAAGCCAGCGTCGGAGCGCAGGCGCTGGAACCGTCGGGCACGCTGCGCATCAACGCACCGGTCAGCTGGGGCATCGCCCGGCTGGGGCCGCTGTTGGCCGGCTACCGGCAACGCTACCCGCAGGTGGAACTGGACCTGGCGCTGTCCGACCGTCTGGTGGACATGGTGGAAGAAGGCTACGACGTGGCCCTGCGCATTACCCGCGAACCCAGCCCGGCGCTGATCGCCCGGCGCCTGGGCCAGGCCCGCATCACCCTGTGCGCGGCACCGGCATACCTGGCCGCGCGTGGCACGCCGGCCACGCCGCAGGATCTGGCGACGCACGACTGCCTGGGCTACAGCTACTGGGCCTCGGGCAACCAGTGGCCGCTGCAGGGGCCCGGCGGCGAAGTTCGCGTGGCGGTGAACAGCATCCTGCAGGCCAACAACGGCGACGTGCTGCGCGAAGCCGCCATCGCCGGCCTGGGCGTGATCCTGCAGCCCGATTTCCTGCTGGAACAGGCGCTGGCCGATGGCCGCCTGGTGCGCGTGCTGCCCGAGTGGGAAGTGCCGCCGATCGGCATCTTCGCCGTATACACCAGCCGCAGCCATCTGGCACCGAAGGTGCGCAGTTTCATTGATTACCTGGTGGACGCCGGGGTGTGAATGCATCCGCCGGGCATGGCCCGGCGCTACCCCCTGCGCCGATGACACGGTAGCGCCGGGCCATGCCCGGCGGGTTTGCACGATCAGGCAACCACTTCGTCCAGCGCCTGGATGATCTTTTCCAGCGGCGCCGGCCGCCCCAGCAGGTAGCCCTGCACCTGGTCACAGCCGTGCGCGGCCAGCCAGTCCAGCTGGCCCGGGGTTTCCACGCCTTCGGCAATGATGGTCAGGCCCATGCTGTGGCCCAGCGACAGCAGCGCGCGGCAGATCGAGGCGTTGCGCGGGTTGGTTTCCACGTCGGCCACGAAGCTGCGGTCGATCTTCAGGATGTCCAGCGGCAGGTGCTGCAGGTAGGACATGCTGGAATAGCCGGTGCCGAAATCATCCAGCGACACGCAGATGCCCTGCTCGTGCAGGCGGCGCATGGTCTGCATGGCCTGCGCCGGCTTGCGCATCAGGCTGCTCTCGGTCAGTTCCACGTGCAGCGCGCCGCGGGCCAGGCCGAAATCTTCCTGGGCGCGGGCGAACTCGGCCACCAGGTCGCTGTTGAAGAACTGCACCGCCGACACATTCACCGCGATCGGCAGCTCGCCCCAGCCGGCATCCATCAGTTGGCGCTGGGCCTGTGCGGCGGCGCGGATCACCCAGCGGCCCAGCGCCAGGATCAGCCCGGTGTCTTCGCACAGCTGGATGAACTCGCTGGGCGGAATGAAGCTGCCGTCCGGTTGCGGCCAGCGCAGCAGCGCTTCCAGCGCCGCCGGGCTGCCATCGCTGGCGTGGCGGATGGGCTGGAAATACAGCTGGAACTCGTTGTCGATGGCCGCATGGATGCGCCCGGCCAGGCGCAGGCGGTCGGCCAGGCGGGTCGACACGGCCGCATCGAACCAGGCCACCACGTTGCCTTCCACGCGGCCGGCATGTGCCGCCTGCGCGGCCATGCCCACCACCTGTTCGGCGCGCAGCGCATCGCCTTCCTCGCGCACGGCCACGCCGATGCGCGGCTCGAACTGGTGCAGCGAATCCTTGCCGCGCATCGGCGCCGACACGATCTGCAGCAGATCGTCCAGCACCGACTGGGTGTTGTGCTGCGGGGCGATGGCCAGCACGAAGTCTTCGGCCGGCTGGAAGGCCAGCGTGCCGAAGCGCGCGCCCAGCCCGCCCAGGCGTGCGGCCATCGACTGCAGGATGGCATCGCCGATGTCACGGCCCAGCGTATCGGCCACCAGCTGCAGGCCGCGCAGCTGCACGTAGGCGATGGTGTAGCCGCGGTCCTGGCTGTCCAGCTGTTCGCTCAGGGCGCGCACGTTCAACAGGCCGGTGGCCGGGTTGTGCCGCGCGCGGTAGGCCAGGTCACGCTCGTAGGCCAGGCGCTCGCTCACATCTTCGGCCAGCACCAGGCAGGCGGGCTGGCCATCGAAATCCAGCCTGGACAGGTGCGCGCGCACTTCGAACACGGTGCCATCCTTGCGCCGGTGCATGCGCACGGCCGCATCCTGCAGTTCGCCCACGCGGGCGCGGGCAATGGCGCCCTTCACTTCCTCCCAGCCTTCGCGCGGGCGGATGTCCAGGATGCTCATGCCGAGGAATTCCTCGCGCGTGTAGCCGTACTGCAGCACCGCCGCTTCGTTCACTTCCAGGAAGCGCAGCGTATCGGGATCGAATACCCAGAACGGCGCCGGGTTGCGGTCAAACAGCAGGCGGAAGCGGCGCTCGACCTGGTTCATCTGCTCCTGCGCCAGATGACGCTCGCTCACGTCGGTCAACGCACCGATCATGCGCCGCTGGCTGTCGGCCAGTTCCACCCGCTGCCCGCGCGCGGACACCCAGCGCACATCGCCGCCGGGCAGCACCAGGCGGAACATTTCATCCAGCACGGCGCCGCGCGCGAACGCTTCATGGAATGCGTGCTGCAGCCGTTCGGCATCTTCGCGGTGCACGCGCCCGAAGAACTCCGCCACCGGCAAGGCATCGGTCTGCACGCCGAAGATCTCGCGCGCCAGCGGCGACCAGTGCAGCAGCGCGGCGTCTTCGTCCACGTACCAGGTGCAGACCCGGCCCACCTGGTGGGCCATGCGCAGTTCGGTATGGCCGGTGCGCAGTTCGGCCGCCATCCACTGCTGGCTGCGGGTGCTGCGGCGCATTGCGAACAGCAGGCCCAGCAACACCAGCACGTAGGTCAGCAGGATCGCCACTGCCGCATGCAGGTAGGGCCACCACGCGGCCAGCACATCGGCATCGGCCAGCCCCACCTGCACCGCCAGCGGGCTGTGTTCCAGCGTGCTGATGGTGGACATGCGCGGAATCTGGTCGACCACGCCGGGGAAGCTGCCCAGCTCCACCACCGCCGGTCCGCCCACCAGGTTGCGGTACGGCAGGGTGTAGCGGCGGCCCACCGTGCCATACGGATCGGGCACGCGCGCCAGCATGAAGCCGTCGGCATCGGTGATCGACACCATGCCATTGGGGCCCACGTCCAACCCGCCGATGATGCGCTGCAGCTCGCCACAGCGCAGCCGCGCCAGCAGCCAGCGGTCGTCGGCCATCGGCAGGGCCAGCGGCACCACCCAGGTGCCATCGTCGGCGCGTTGCGGCGGCCCCAGGTACAGCGCGCTGCCCTGCCCGCGCCGCTGCGGGTCGGCCCACAGCGGCAGTTTCAGTTCGTCGGCACCGCCGGTCAGCGCGCGCCCATAGGCATCGACCACCACGATGCTGTGCAGTTCGGCGTGCCGCTGCAGCACCCCGGCAATGGCCGCCTCCAGCAGCTTCGGCGCCTGCGCCGGCACGTTGCTGAACAGCTCGGCGGCATCGCCGGCAATCCCGGCCAGTGCCCGTTCCAGGTTGCGCAGCTCCAGCGCCAGCAGGCGTTCACTGCCCACCGCCAGCGCCCGGCTCTGCCGCTGCGCAGCCTCCAGCCGGCGCTGGTGGTCGTTGGCCAGCATGGCCGCCATGCCCACGGCCAGCAGCACGCCCAGCGCCACGCCGCCCCAGGTGATGGCACGCAACGGCCGGGCCAACGCCCGTTTCAGCGCGGGCATCGGTCGGTATTCCCTGTGCAGACAGCTGGCTTCATGCGCGAACGATTCCTCCACATCCCCGACCAGAGCGGCCGCAGCGCGGCATTCTTGACGCCTGCACCTGCTCCGCGGGCCATTCCCTGTGTGGGTCCCTACCCCGCAGCATGCACCAGCGCGATGACTGCGTGAAGCGCGGCGGCGCGTGTTCAGCCAGATCGCGCACACCCGAACCCGTGCTGGCGCGCGTCCAGCGCTGCCGCAGAGGATTAGACTTGGGGTTTTCCGTCGCAAGAGAAGTCCATGTCCAAGCTGCGCCGTCCCACCCTGGCGCTGGCCATTCTCGCCAGCCTGTCCCTGGCCGCCTGCGATCGCCCGGCCGAGCCGGCGGCAGGTACGGCCGCCCCCGCCGAAGCCGCGCCGGCTGCCGCCAAGCCGATGCTGGGCAGCTTCGGCTTCGATGCCAGCGGCATGGACCGCAGCATCGCCGCCGGCGATGACTTCTTCGGTTTCGCCAACGGCAGCTGGGTGAAGAACACCGAGATTCCGGCCGACCGTTCGCGCTTCGGCAGCTTCAACGTGATTGCCGAAAAGACCCAGGCCGATACCCGCGCCATCCTGGAAGGTGCGGCCGGCAACGCCCAGGCCAGCGGCGATGACAAGCTGATCGGCGATTACTACGCCGCCTACATGGATGAAGCCGGCATCGAGAAGCGCGGCCTGGCCCCGGTACAGCCGCAGCTGCAGGCCATCGGTGCGATCACCGACAAGGCCGGTCTGGCCCGTGCACTGGGCGATGACATGCGCGCCGACGTGGACCTGCTGAACGCCACCAATTTCTACACCGACCGCCTGTTCGGCCTGTGGGTGTCGGTGGATCTGCTGCAGCCCGACCGCACCGCGCCGTACCTGGTGCAGGGCGGTCTGGGCATGCCCGACCGTGACTTCTACCTGGGCGATGGCCGCATGGCCGAACTGCGCAAGCAGTACCAGGCCTACATCGCCAAGGTGCTGCAGCTGGCCGGCGTGGCCGACCCGGCCGGCAAGGCGCAGCGCATCCTGGCGCTGGAAACCAAGATCGCCCAGGCGCATGCCACGCAGGAAGAAACCAACGATGTGACCAAGGGCGCCAACCCCTGGACCCAGGCCGATTTCAGCGCCAAGGCGCCGGGCATGGACTGGGCCGCGTTCCTGGAAGCGGCCAAGCTGGGCCAGCAGCAGGACTTCATCGTCTGGCAGCCCAAGGCCGTGGCCGGCCTGTCCAAGCTGGTGGCCACCGAGCCGCTGGATGCCTGGAAAGACTACATGACCTTCCATGCCCTGGACCGTGCCGCCAGCTACCTGCCCAAGACCTTCGCCGACGCCCGCTTCGCCTTCCACGGCACGGCGCTCAGCGGCACCCCGCAGCAGAGCGATCGCTGGAAGCGCGCGGTAGACGATGCCAACCACGCCGTCGGCGAAGCCATCGGCAAGCGCTACGTGGAAAAGCACTTCGACGCGAAGACCAAGGAACGCGCCGACGAGATGGCAAAGAACATCATTGCCGCCTTCGCCAAGCGCATCGATGCCCTGGCCTGGATGTCACCGCAGACCAAGGCCAGCGCCAAGGCCAAGGTGGCCGGCCTGACCGTAGGCATGGGCTACCCGGACAAGTGGCGTGACTACACCGGCCTGGAGATCCGCCGCGACGATCCGCTGGGCAATGCGCAGCGTGCCGAACGCTTCGAATACGAGCGCAACATCGCCAAGCTGGGCAAGCCGGTGGACCACAGCGAGTGGGCCATGCTGCCGCAGACCATCAACGCGATGAACGTGCCGCTGGAAAACCGCCTGGTGTTCCCGGCCGCGATCCTGCAGCCGCCGTTCTTCGACGGTGCCGCCGACGATGCGGTGAACTACGGTGCGATCGGCGCGGTGATCGGCCACGAGATCAGCCATGGCTTCGACAACGCCGGCGCGCTGTTCGATGCCACCGGCAAGCTGCACAACTGGTGGACCGCCGAAGACCTGAAGCAGTTCAACGCCGCCGGTGATGCGCTGGCCGCGCAGTTCAGCAGCTACGAACCGTTCCCGGGCGTGCACGTGAACGGCAAGCTGACCCTGGGCGAGAACATCGCCGACGTGGCCGGCCTGGGCACCGCCTACGATGCCTACCAGCTGTCGCTGCAGGGCAAGCCGGGCCAGACCCTGGAAGGCTTCACCCCGGACCAGCGCTTCTTCCTGGGCTTCGCCCAGGCCTGGCGCAGCAAGAGCCGCGAGCAGGCACTGCGCAATTCGCTGCTGACCGACGTGCACGCACCGGGCCAGTTCCGTGCGCTGACCGTGCGCAACATCGACGCCTGGTACCCGGCGTTTGAAGTGAAGGATGGCCAGAAGTTGTACCTGGCCCCGGAAAAGCGGGTCAAGGTGTGGTGATGTAATGCGAACGGGCGCCGAAAGGCGCCCGTTTCGTTTGCGGGGGGGCGGGATGCTCTGGTGGATGCCACCCCCATCCTCTGGTGGGTGCCAACCTTGGTTGGCAACGCAGGGCATCTCATCCACGCATGGCGTGGATCTACGCTGTGCCAACCAAGGTTGGCACCTACCCAAGGCGGGGCGCCGGGTGCCATCCACGCGTAGCGTGGATCACCGCGCGTAGCGTGGATCACCCCGCGGCCGGCCACTCGCGCAACACCTCCACCGGCACGCCCATGCGTGCGCACGCCCGGGTGGCCAGGCCATCGGGCAATGCGCGACGGAACAGCGGCGCCATGCCCTGCATCAGCTTCGCCGAAGCCGCCGCCTGCGCACGCTGTGCAGTCGTGCGTTCCAGCATCGCCTCGGCCCAGTCCGGCAACAGCGCCGCGCCCGCGCCCAGGAACACCGCGCGTGACAGCCCCGGGATCGGCACCGGCAGGTTCACCGCAGACAGCACGTCCAGTACTTCGCGCGAACGCGCATCGGCCATCAACTCGGGCTGGCGCGCACAGAAATACGCCGCCACTTCGGCCTCGCTGCGCGGCACGTCCACCGCGCCCAGCGCCTCGGCCACGCAGCGGTACTCGTCGTAGTAGCGGTCAGCAATCGCCTCGGGAACCTCGCGCCCATAGCGGCGGTAGCCCTGCAGGAAGCCGTAGGCCTCGGTCACGTGCACCCACGTCAGCAGGTGCGGATCGTCAGCCGCATACGCCTGGCCCTGTGCGGTGCGGCCGCGGATCTGCGCATGGATGTGGCGCACCTTGGCCACCAGCGTTTCCACTTCGCCACTGGGCGCGTAACTGGTGCCGGCCACGAAGGCCGTGGTGCGGCGCAGCCGCCCCACCAGGTCCTGGCGGAAATTGGAGTGGTCATACACGCCGGCCAGCGCGCGCGGGTGCAGGGTCTGCAGCATGAGCGCGCACAGCCCGCCGGCCAGCATGGACGGCAGTTCCGCATGCACGCGCCAGGTGATGCTGTCCGGCCCGAACCAGCCGGGATCGCCCTGCGGGTGGTCGTAATCGATGCCGCTCTGGCCACGCGGGAAGGCGTCGAGCACCCAGCGGCGGATGGGCGCGGTAACCGGGCGGGTCAAGCGGTGCAGCAACGGCGGCATACGGGGTCCAGTGGGTGGCGGAATCGACCGGGTTCTGCGCGGTCCGGCTTGATTCTGGGCGATCCGGCGCCCTGCGGCGAGCCCGACGGCCACGCCGCAGCAGCATGTGCGCACGCAGCACGATTCACCCTGCGACATCTTGTCGCAGCCTGTGAATGCGATGGTGCGCCGCACCAATCTTCACGCATTCAGGCAAAACCCTTGCGCCCCTTCGCTTTGCGCCCATTGCACCGGCCGCTGGAAGTGCTAGAACTGAATCCGCCACATCGTCCAATGCTGATCGACGCACGTTCCAGAAAGGAGCCAGCCATGATTGCTTTGTTCAAGGGTTTGGGAATGCTGCTGCGGGACAACGAGCTGTACAGCAGCCCGTTCGAAAAACAGGTCGCGCACTGGCGCAACCTGAGCGAGCAGCAGATCCGCGACGAGGTGGCCGTGCTGGCCAAGGCCAAGTGCCAGTGGCTGATGGCCTCGATCGTGGGTTGGCAGGCAGCGTCGCTGCTGATCCTGGGCCTGATCGCCAACTACCTGTGGCGCGACGACTTCCATATCACCTTCACCCGCGTGGTGATCGTGTTCGGTTCGTGGGTGTCGATCCTGTTCGTCATCTGGTTCATGGCCAACATGTTCGACCACACCGCCGGCTTCGAACGCTGGATGAAGGCCTTCAACAGCCGCGCGCGCATCAGCTCCAGTGCCGACAGCGTGGAATGCGTGGCCGAGGCGCTGGACCTGGCCGAGCATTACCCGGAAGTGCTGGACTACAAGCAGGCGGTCACCGCCCGGCGCGAACTGCGCCATGAAGACATCCGCATCATGACCGAGATCGGGCGCATGAAGCAGCACTCGGAACTGGTGGGCCGCCTGAACCACGTGGGCGAGACCGAACACCACCACGACATGACGCTGCAACCGGCGTTCTGATCACCCGGAAAGCGGGGGGAGCCACAATGCCACCGTGCACTGCCACGGTGGCATTGTTCTTTCTGGCGCCTGCTACATGCCGCGGAACAGGCTCATGAACGGCTGGCTGACCACCAGCGTTTCCGGGCGCTGGCGCAGGCGCAGCACGCCCCTGCCGGTATCGTCGCGGCTGACCGCCGCCACCGCCTTCATGTGCACGATGGTGGAACGGTGGATCTGCCGGAACTGCTGCGGGTCCAGCGCCTCCAGCAGTTCGCGCAGCGGCGTGCGCAGCAGGCTCTCGCCCTCGGCGGTGACCACCGTGGTGTACTTGTTGTCGGCGCGGAAATAGACCACGTCATCCAGCATGATCAGCTGCGTTTCGCGGCCATTGCTGGCGGTGATCCAGGCCAGCGGCGGACGCTCGGGCTGTGCCTGCGACGGGCCCAGACGCTGCAACAATCGCTCCAGCACGGCATCGTCCTGGCGCGTGGATGGCAGGCGCGACAGGATGCGTTCGCGGGTGGCCAGCAGGCGCTCATCGCTGACCGGCTTCAGCAGGTAGTCCATCGCGCCCTGTTCGAACGCATCGATGGCGTACTGGTCGTAGGCGGTCACGAACACCACCTGCGTACGCGGGCTCAGTTCGGACAGCGAACGGGCCACTTCGATGCCGCTGATGCCCGGCATGCGGATATCCAGGAAGGCGATGTCCGGCTGTTTCTCAGCCAGTTGCTCCAGCGCGCTGGCGCCGTCCTCGCACGCGGCCACCAGCTTCAGTTCCGGCCACAGCCGCGCCAGTTGGTCCACCAGTGCCTGGCGCAGCAGTTCTTCGTCTTCGGCAATCAGGGCTTCAAGCGGCATGGGTGCGCTCCTTGGCCGGCTGCGGCAGGGTCATGGTAGCGGCCACGCCCGAGGGGAAGTTGGCCACGATCGCCACGCCGGCCTGCTCGCCGCAGGTCAGGCGCAGGCGCTCGCGCAGGTTCTTCAGGCCGATGCCGGTGCCGCTGGTGCCCTGGCCGAAGCCCAGTCCATCGTCGGCCACCGTTACGGTCACGTGGTCATCGAAGCCACGCGCCAGGATCCAGATCGTGCCGCCACCCGGCTTGGGCTCCAAGCCGTGCTTGATCGCGTTTTCCACCAGCGTCTGCAGGGCCATGGCCGGCAGGTGCACACCCTGCAGTTCGTTGGGCACCTGCACTTCCACCGCCAACCGCGCGCCCATGCGGATGCGCAGGATTTCCAGGTAGGCGCGTGTGCGTTCCAGCTCCACGCCCAGCGTGGACACCGATTCATCCACCTGCGGCAGCGAACTGCGCAGGTACTGGATCAGGTGCCCCAGCATCTGATCGGCGCGGCCCGGATCGGTGCGGGTCAGCACCTGCGCATTGGCCAGCGTGTTGTACAGGAAGTGCGGTTCCACCTGTGCGTGCAGCAGGTTCAGCCGCGCCACCGACAGTTCCTTTTCCACCTGGGTCTGCTCGGCGGCGGCCTGTTCGTCGCGGCGCTGGTCGGCCACCCGGCGGCTGATCGCGCGGGTCACCGCTTCGGCGTTCTCGTAGTTGCTGCCTTCATCCAGCGCCAGCAGATCGGCCCACCAGCCGGCATCGGGCTCGAACAGCAGGGTGACCGTGCTGGTGCCCTGCCCCGGAGTGACCGTGGCCTGCACGCTGTTGCGCTTGATCGCCAGCCGCGCCGGCAGGTTCCAGCGCGAGGGCTGGCGGCCGTTCCAGGGGTCCACGCGGCGCACGTAGGCGCGCACCTGCAGGCTGCCGGCCGAACTTTCCACGTCTTCCACGCGCGGCAGTTCGGCCACCGCCGCCTCGACCACCGCGTAGGCCTGGCCGGCGTCCATGGGCAGTTCCACCTGCCGCCGCTGGCGGCCAGACAGGGTGCTGCCGTCCAGCTTGCCGGCCACCATCCACACCCGGCGCACATGGGTAATGGCGCTGCCCAGCGCGGTGATCATCAGGAACATCGCCAGCAGGCCGAAGATCCAGCCCGGGCCATCGTTCATGCCGCTGAAGATGCCACTCCAGACCATGCCCGCCACCAGCAGCGCCACGGCCCAGGCCAACAAATGACGAACAATGAGAGTAAGGCTGGCGAACACGGCAGTGCCTTGGTGGGAAGGGGTGAGCCGAGCATAGGCCGGCGCACCGGGCAGACAAGCGGCCTGCGACGAAGCCCCGGAAAGCGGGGATGGAAGCTGTTACAGCAACGCCGGGCATGGCCCGGCGCTACCGGTAGGTGGCGGGGCAGCGCCCCGCCTTGCCTTACTTGCGCTGGTCGGCGCTGGCGTCACGCACGGCGCGGAACGACTCGTCGGTGCTCCAGTTCGGCCAGCTGCGCGAGTTGGCCAGCTGGCTGCCCAGCGTGTAGAGCACTTCCAGGTCGCGTGCCGCACCGGCGAACACCCAATCCGGCTGCCACTCGTCGCCCTGCTGGTGGTAGCGCTTGGCGGTGTAATCGTCGGACGCCTTCTTGCCCGCCGCCACGCCACCGTCCACCCAGTCCTGGCCGGCCGACCAGGACAGCGCCGGCACGCCGCGCTTGGCGAACGAGAAGTGGTCGGAACGGAAGAACAGGCCCGCTTCCGGCTTCGGGTCGGGGGTGTAGCGGATGTCCCAGCCCTTGGCCACGTCCTTCAACTGGTCCAGCAGCTCGAAGCGCGCGGTGCCGTAGATGCCGAAATCACGCGACGGACCGAACGGCGCCATGCCGTCCATGTTGATCATCGCCACGGTCTTTTCCAGCGGGTACAGCGGATGGGTGGCGTAGTACTCCGAACCCAGCAGGCCCTTTTCCTCGGCGGTGACCGCCAGGAACAGCACCGAACGTTCCGGGCGCTTGCCCTTGGCGAAGCCACGGGCCAGTTCCAGCAGCGAAGCGGTGCCGCTGGCGTTGTCCAGCGCACCGTTGAAGATGCGGTCGCCACGGGCATCGGGCTCACCCACGCCAATATGGTCCCAGTGCGCGCTGTAGACGATGGTCTCGTCCGGGTAGCGGCTGCCTTCCAGGCGCGCGGCCACGTTGTGCGAGGTGATCACCTCGGTCTTCACCGCGTACTTCGCATCCAGGCTGGCGCCGGTCAGCGGCACCGGGGTGAAGTCGCGCTGCTGCGCCTGCTTCTTCAGCGCCTCGAAATCCAGGCCGGCCGAGCGGAACAGGTCCACCGCCAGATCGCGCTGGATCCAGCCTTCCAGCGTCGGATGGGTGTCGGCGGGATTGTCACGCACCACGTCGAACATGGTGTTGGTGTTGGAGCCGGCCACGGTGGCCCAGCCGTAGGATGCCGGCGCGGTCTCATGCACGATCAGCACGCCCAGCGCACCCTGGCGGGCACCCTCTTCGTACTTGTACGGCCAGCGCCCGTACCAGGTCATGCCCTTGCCGTCGAAGTCGCCCTTGCCGGTCTCGAAGTCGGGGTCGTTGATCAGCACCACGGCGATCTTGCCCTTCAGGTCCACGCCCTTGAAGTCGTCCCAGTTGCGTTCCGGCGCCTTCACGCCATAGCCCAGGAACACCAGCGGTGCCTTGCTGATATCCACTGCGCTGGCACCGTTCATGGCCGCGCGCACGGCAATCTGCTTGCCCTGCTGCAGCGCCACGGTCTTTCCGCCCTGGTGCAGCGCCAGCTGCGGCGCGCCGACGATATCGCCCTTGAGCAGCGGCACGGCCTGGGTCCACAGGCGCTTGCCGTCCTTCAGGTCGCCGCCCGGCTGCAGGCCGGCGTCGGCGAACTGCTTGCTGAGGTAGGCGATGGTCTTCTCTTCGCCGGCGGTGGCCGGCGAACGGCCTTCATACGCGTCGGAGGCCAGCTCCTTCACATCGGCGGAAATGCGCGCGCCATCGAACTTCGGCGTGGCCGCCATCAATGCGCTGCTTACCGAAAGGGCCAGCAGGCCCAGTGCCACTCGTTTCATTGCTCTCTCCAGCAGGACAAACCTACCGGAGTGTAAGGGGTTCGGCAGGGCTGCGCCCTGCACCCGCCGAAGCCAGGGCAACAACAGAAGCTACAGCTGGCTTCCTGAGGATCGGCGGGGTGGGTCCGGTCGCGGGGGACGCTGCAAGTACGTCCATGTAAGCTCGGTCGCCGCATCCATGCGGCTCACGCCCCCGCAACCGGACCCACCCCGCCTTCGACAGATTCTCGGTCCTGATGGTAGGTGTCGACCTTGGTCGACACGGACACAGACACGAAGGGGTCAGATCCCTTTCCCTATGGGAAAGGGATCTGACCCCGCGCGATGTCTTACCAGTTCGGGTCTTCTGCCGGTGCGGCAGCAGCAGCGGCCTTGGGCTTGGGCTTGGCCGCCGGGCGCGCGCTGGCGGCCGGTGCCGCCGATGCGCTTGCCGTGGCAGCCGCAGCCGGCTTGCTGCCCAGCTTCTGCCGCAGCTCGATCTGGCCGGGACGGAAGCCACCGCGGGTTGCGTCCACACCGTCTTCGATGGTGCCGTACGAGGTCTGCGCGGCCACGCGATCCACGCGGATGGTGCAGCACGGGTGCTCGCTGCGGCCCAGCGAACGACCGGTCTGCGGGTCCTTCAGTTCTTCGCCCAGGCGCACGGCCTGCCAGCGCTGGCCGGCCTGCAGCGTTTCACCGCCCTGGCTGAGCACCACCTGGTCGCCGTCCACCGATACCACCGACACCGGGAACAGCGTGGTGACGATGGTCGTACCGATCTGCCCGGACAACGATTCCATCATCGAGGCGGCCATGTTGCGGCCGTTGACCACGCGCGGCAGCGTGCTGGGGCCGGTGGAGGCCAGCTGGTGGTCGAAGCTGTCGGACATCACCACCTGGCCGGTGGTGGCGTTGACCAGGCGCAGGGTGATGCGGCCGCCACCGGAATACGAGGTGACCTGGCGATCGGACATGCGCAGGTTGCGCACGCTGCGCGGGTACTCGAAGCGTTCGATGGTGGGAATCAGGATCAGATCGGTCGCCAACTGCTGGCCGATGCGTGCAGTGTCCTGCAGGCGCACGTTGCCGCTGTTGATGTGGTCGATCTCGGCCTGCAGTTCATCACCGAATTCGCGGTCCAGCACGATGAAGCGCTGGGTCTGGGTCAGCGTATCGGACAGCCGTGCGCGAATGGCATCGGCCACTTCGCCGGCATCCACGCGACCATCACCCACGGCATAGCTGCCGGACTTGGTGCGCGGCAGGGCCACCACGATCTTCGGCTTGCCCTGCTCGTCCGGCGCGCGGTACTGGGCAATCTGCGCACGCACGCGCACCTTCCAGTAGCTGCGCATGCTGCGGTGGGTCACGTCCGAATCGAACGAGCTGGCGCCGCGCTTGGCGTCCACCTGCACGTTCTCTTCGTAGTTTTCCTTGTAGCTGGCTTCGGCCGAACCACCGCCGCCGGAGGCCTTCGCCGAGGCCTGGCCCGACGCGCTGGCCGAGGCCGAGCCCTTGAAGCTCCAGCCTTCATCGCTGGCGCGCACGCGGGCAATGGTCTCTTCATCCAGCTGCCGCACTTCGTCCTGCGACAGGATTTCATAGCCCAGCACCGCACCCTGCGAGCCGGCAATCATCTGCTGGGTGAACGCGTCGGCGCGGATGTCGCCGACGTGTTCCCCATCCACGTCCACATGCAGGCCTGCGCGCAGGCCCTGCATCTGGCTGGCCACGCGCACGCCATTGACCTGCGCCACCGCCGATTGCAGGGCGGCCAGCACCGCCAGTTCCGGCGTGCTGCCGATACCATCGGCCTCGCGCGCGACCTGGGTGGTGCCGCCGAAATCCGGCGTGCCGCGCAACGGCGCGTCGTCGGCCGGTGCGTTGCTGACCAGCGCGCTGGCTGCCTTTTCCTTGGCGGGGACCGGCGCGGTGTCTGCCGCCGGGGCTTCCTTGTCGCCACAGGCCGCCAGCAAGGCAGCGGCCAGGCCCAGGCCGATCAGTCGGGTGGTGGTGCGCATGGACATGGACCTGCGATCAGAGGCTGTCGAGCAGCGAATCGGCGTTCGACGGCACCTTCACCTTGCTCTTCTTGGCGAAGGTCACGGCCGACTTGGACGAGCTGTACAGGCCCTTGATGAAGCCCGGCGATTCCTTGGCCACCCACGCACCGGCAGCCAGCTTGCGGCCCACGGTGGCCAGCTGGGTGGCGCCCAGGTTCTTCATGCCCGCGGTGAAGTTGCCGGCTTCGCCGCCCAGCTTCTGTGCTTCGGCGGCCGAGGCCAGCATCGACACCAGGCCTTCGGCGTAGTGCTGCTTCGATTCGGCGCTCAGTTCCGGCTGCGCGGCCACGCGCTCATCGATGGCGGCCTGGGCCGACTCGCTCACCGAGACCGACTTCTTCATGGCATCCACGCTCACCGAACCGGACGACAGCGCCTGGCGCTCGGCTTCCAGCAGCTGCACCTGCTCGGCCAGGCCGAAGGCACGGGCGAACGAGGTCTGTGCCTGCAGCGAATGCGACTGCGAGCTGACGAAACGGCGCACCAGCGCTTCCTGCGCGGCTTCGTCCGGTGCAGCGGCGCTGGAGGCGCTGGCGGAGGTGCCGGTGGCGGCACCGGCCAGATCCTTCAGCTTGCCCAGGCCAGCGTGGGCCGGCATCGACAGGGTGGCGGCGGCAATGGCCACGGCAAGAGCGGTAGTGCGGATCATGGAATTTCCTTTATGACAGAGACGGCCGCGGTGCGGCACACAGGCAACGGGGTAGCGCCGGGCCGTGCCCGGCGTTGGAACGCGGCGGATCAGCGAACGGCCTTGACGTTCAGTTCGTTGATCATCTGCTGCGCGGCCTTTTCAGCGGCCAGCTGCAGCGCGTTGGTACGGGCCACGGTCTCGTTCGGGCCGGTACCGGAGTACTGCACCGGGCCGACCGACGACACGGTGCGCGGGAAGCGACCGGTCACGTCCAGCACCTTGCCGGTCACGGTGACAAACACGCGGGTGTTGCCGCTGGCCGGATCACGATCGCGCATGCCCACGTCCAGCGTGCCCACCGCGATGTACGGAATGTTGGCCGCGCGGATGCCGTTGGCGGTATCGCGCAGGGTGGCCGGGGCCAGATCGTTGCCAGTGCTGAAATCCTTGCGGATGCGTTCGATGTTCAGCAGGCCGCGCGACTCACCTTCCACGTACTCCGCTTCCACCACTTCATAGCCGGCGGCACTGAAGGCACCGGTCATGGCGGTGTTCACTTCCGCCGCATTGGCCACCTTCCAGCTGATGTTGTCGCTGCGCGCGGTGGTGCTGCCGCCGGTGGTGACCGACATCGAGCCGTTCTGGTTGATGCTGCCGTTGGTGCTGACCGAGTTGCCACGGAACGAATCACCTTCGCGGGTGTTCTCGCTGTAGCTGGTGCTCACGTCGGCGCGGCGGTATTCCTTGTCCTGGAACGACTGCACGGTGTCCTGCGAGCGCGCCATGAACAGGAAGGTCAGCAGCGAACGCTGTGCCGCGGTGGCGCCGGCCACGGCCGAGCCGGCATCCAGCTTGGTCTGCAGCAGCGTGGTGTTGATTTCCGCACGCACGGTCACGCTGTAGGTCTTGGCCTTCTTGTCTTCGTTGTCCGACAGCTGTACGGCGCTGAGCACGTAGCGGTCGATTTCACCGATGAACTCGGCGCGGCGCGCTTCGAACAGGCGCAGCTTGGCTGCACCGGTTTCGGCGATGTACGCCTCCAGTGCATTCACCTTGGCCTTTTCCAGGGCTTCGGCACGGGTGCCGGCGCTCAGGCGCAGGCTGTAGCTGGCCGATCCGGTGCCGCGGGAGCTGGCGGACTGCGCCGCCACCGGTGAAGCCACCGCCAGGGCGATGAGGACGAGCAGGATGGTACGCATCAACGACATGACTTGATCAACTCCTGGAGGGCTTGGGTCTGCTGCTGCAACGGGCGGCCGCCCGGCTTCTGTTCGTCCAGCCAGGTGCGCGAATCGGCACGCTTGGCGGCGGCGCCGGCGAAGGCATCAAAGCCCGCCAGCAGGGTTTCGTAGCTGGCCGACCACTGGTCAACCTGCCATTGCGTGACCGGCACCACCTTGGTGGCGCCCTTGCGCAGCGGCTGTTCGAAATAGACCTTGCCCGAGAACGGCTCGGTCACCTTCGCGGTGAAGAACGCGCCGAACAGCATCGTCTTCATCGCCGGGGTTTCTTCGATCACGCCGTTCTTCAGCGCATCCACCTGCACGCTGATCAGGTAATCGGCCTCGGGAATCTTCAGCTGGTAGACCTTGCCGTCGGCAAAGCGCGCGGCCATGGCACCGCCGATCGCCTGACCCGAGGCCGGCGGCAGCAGGCCGACGCCGGTGTTGGACGACAGCGTCTTGGACAGCTCGTGGGCCAGGGTTGCCCGCAGCGTGTCGGCCCACTTCGGGTCCGGCAGCTTGGCCAGCGTGGCATCGGACAGGGTGACCGCGCCCACCTGCAGGCGGCGCGTGGCCGCTTCCGGCAACTTTGCCTGGGCCAGGGCCTGGGCCAGCACCTGCGACAGGCTGGTATCGGCGCTGCCGTACAGCAGGTCGGCCACGATCGCGTCGATATCGTCGCGGTCCGGGCGGTAATCCTGCACGTCAATGCGCTGCAGGGTAAGCGGATAGGACGCAATCACCTGGCGCTCGCGGAAGTCGAAGAACAACGCCTGCAGGGCCACTTCCACAAGCACTTTGTACTGGTTGCCGATCGGCTCGACCGACACCAGTTCGCGGTCCAGTGCGGCAGCCAGCACGGTAGCGCTGGTGGTGCCGTCCAGCATGGCCACCGGCTGGTCGATCAGCTCCAGCTGCGCCGGCTTGCGGCGTTGCAGTGCCTGCCACAGGGTCTGGTTCAACGGCAGCAGGCCGCGCGATTCCAGCACTGCCTGCGCGTGCGGCGTGGTCGCCTTTACGGCGGCGGCATCGGCGGTATAGGCGAAACCGGCCCAGTAGGCCTGCTGTGATTTCTCTGCGGCCTGGGTTGCCAGCGGCCAGACGGCCAGGCACAACGCATAGGCAAGCAGGCGCGCAAAAGCGCGCGGCGCGCTCTTCGTCCTTGAAAACATCCAACCGCTCCTGGGTCTACACACGGAATGCGAACGCATTCACGTTCGCTGGGCGCGAAACATAGCCGCTCAGGCGTCCGCCCACAAGTGCTGCCTTGGTCGGCTTCAGTTTTCCGGGGCGTGGCCGGCCCTCTCCCGCAACACGGCGCGCTCGGCGGCATTGGGGCTCTGTGCCGCCGCCATGGCAAACGCCTCCCGCGCATCCGCCTCCCGCCCCAACTGCAGCAACAGCTCGCCGCGCACCACCTGCAACGGTGCATAGCCCTGCAGCCGTGCATCGTCCAGCAGCGGCTGCAGCAGCGCCCATGCGGCGAACGCGCCGTCGCTGCGCGATACCGCCACCACGCGGTTCAGTGCCACCACCGGCGAAGGCAGCACCTGCAACAGCTGTGCGTACAGCGCCGCGATGCGTGCCCAGTCGGTATCCACCGCCTGCCGCGCGGCGGCATGGCAGGCGGCAATCTGCGCCTGCAGCACGTAGACATCGTGCTGGCCACCGGCGGCCAAGGCCTGCGCCAGCGCCTGCTGCCCACGCGCGATCTGCAGCCAGTCCCAGCGCGCGCGGTTCTGCTGGTCCAACAGCACCGGCATGCCCTGCGCGTCCACCCGCGCTGCCGCGCGCGAGGCCTGCAGTTCCATCAGCGCCAACAGGCCCAGCACCGGCGGTGCTGGCATGCGATGGGCCAGGATGCGCGCCAGTCGCAGGGCTTCCTCGCACAGCGCCGGGCGCATCCAGTCATCACCGGCGCTGGCCGCGTAGCCTTCGTTGAAGATCAGGTAGATCGCTTCCAGTACCGAGCCAAGCCGCTCCGGCAGCGCGTCGGCGCGCGGTACCTCATACGGCACCTGCTTCTGCGCCAGCGTGCGCTTGGCGCGCACGATGCGCTGGGCGATGGTGGGCTCCGGCTGCAGGAACGCGCGGGCGATCTCCACCGTGGTCAGGCCACCCAGCAGGCGCAGGGTCAGCGCCACCCGGGCATCGGCCGGCAGCAGCGGGTGGCAGGCCACGAACATCAACCGCAGCAGATCGTCGCCCAGGTCGTCTTCCAGCATCTGGTTGTCATCGGGCGCGGGCAGCGCGGCCGGGTGCAGCAGCTCGCCCCACTGCGCGTGCTGCTGGGCCACGCGCTGGTGCTGGCGCAGCACATCGATGGCACGGTTGCGTGCGGTGGTCATCAACCAGGCCCCCGGGTTGTCCGGCATGCCCTGCGCCGGCCAGCGCTCCAGCGCGGCCAGCCAGGTGTCCTGGGCCAGCTCTTCGGCACGGCCCACGTCACCGCCCAGCAGCCGTGCCAGGCGCGCGATCAGCACGGGCGATTCCATTCGCCACAGGGTATCCATGCGCTGGGTCAGGGTGGGCTCGGCCATGTGCCGATCACAGCATCAACGGCCGGGCCCCACAAGCGTGCCGCTCACCCCGGTTCACCGTCCATGTGCGCGATCTCCCACAGATGGCCATCCAGGTCCTGGAAGCCACGCTGGTACATGAAGCCGTAATCGCGCGCCGGCTGCGGTTCGCGGGCACCGGCCGCCAGCGCCTTGTCCACCAGCGTATCCACCGCCTTGCGGCTGTCCGCCGACAGGCAGGTGATCACCTCGGTGCTGGCCTGTGCATCGGCAATGGCCTTGGTGGTGAACTGCTGGAAGAACGGCTTCACCAGCAGCATCACGAAGATGCTCTCGCTGATGACCATGCAGGCCGCGTTCTCGTCGGTGAACGCGGGATTGAACTGGTAGCCCAGGGCGCTGAAGAACGCCTTGGACGCCTCCAGATCCTGCACGGGCAGGTTGACGAAGATCATCTGCGGTTGCGCTGCACTCATGGTCTGCTTTCCTTGGGTTGAAGAGAGGGCCGGTTACGGCTGCTTCATGCAGTTGACCATCCACGGCTTGCCGAAGCGGTCGATCAACATGCCCCAGCGGTGCGCCCAGAAGGTTTCGGCAATCGGCATCTGCACCTGGCCACCTTCGGCCAGCGCGGCGAACACGCGTTCGGCCTCCTCGATGCTGTCCACGTCCACGTTGATGGTGGTGGCGCTGCCACCCTCGCCGCCGGGACCATCGGCGGCCATCAGGATCGCCGCACCGATCTCCAGCTGGCTGTGCGCTACGTGGTCCAGCGTTTCCGGCGGCATTTCGCTGCAACCGGGCTCATCGGACGGCGGCATGTCGCGGTACTTCATTTCCGACGTGACCTGGCCGCCCAGCGCCTTGGCGTAGAACGCCATGGCATCGTGGGTCTGGCCGCTGAAGCCAAGGAAGGGAATCAGTTTCATGGCATTGCTCCATTGGGAAGGCGGGGGCGTGGGTGCCGGGGCGTACCCGGCGATGGCACTACGGCGGGCTCAAGCGTCGATCTGGTTCCGCAGACGCTGTTCCTGTTGCTGTAATTCGGGGGTGAAAGCCTCGCCGAAGTCCTCGGCGGTGATCAGCGGGCGCAGTTCCAGGGCATCACCGGGCTTGAACGGTGCGCGCCGCGCCCACTCGATGGCTTCGTCCAGCGACCGCACTTCCCACAGCCAGAAGCCGGCGATCTGGTGCTCGGCCGGGCCGAACGGGCCGGACTGCACGGCCGGTGCGCCCTCACCGAACTGAATGCGATGGCCGCGGGCGGTGGCGTGCAGGCCTTCGCCAGCGAGCATGATGCCGGCGGCGACCAGTTGTTCGTTGTAGGCGCCCATGGCGGTCAGTTCCGCTGCGCTGGGCATGCGCCCGGCTTCGGAATCGGCGCTGGCTTTGACGATCACCATCACTTTCATGTCGGTCTCCCGTGGGCGGCAGTGGCGCGCCCTTCACTCTTACAACGAACGAGGAGGACGGGGATCGACAGGTTCCTGGAAATTATTTTTCCCGCGGAGCGCGCGCCTTCGGCGGGGGTCGGCGAACGGCGGAGCCCCTCCGTGGTGGGGTGCTTGGTCGCGGAAAGCTGGGCTTTCTGCGAGAGGGCCGGGCGGGTGGGGCTGGCGGGGACGCCGTGAATCCGTCCGTGGAGGCTTAGCCGCGCCATCCATGGCGCGGATACCCCGCCAACCCCACCCGCCCGGCCCCAGACAGGTTCACGCGACTGACCCACCACGGTAGATCAAGAGAAAAAGGCAGAAGCAAAAGCAAAGGCGGTCTGCGCGCGGTGCCGGCCCTGGAGCGAAGCGACCCGCTTCTCGCTTTTGCTTTGTGATTTCCCGTGGTGGGTCAGCCGCGTGAACCTGTCCGAGGCCGGTGGGGGTGGGGCCGCGGGACCGCAGGCGCCATGGATGGCGCCTACGAGCCTCCATGGATGGATTCACGGCGTGTCCCGCGGCCCCACCCCCACCTGCCCAGCCAGCGCTCCCCAAAAAATGCCCCACCACGGAGGGGCTCCGCCGTTCGCCGCTCCCCGCCGAAGGCGCGCTTCTCGCGCTGCAGCATGATTCCGCGCAGACCTGCGCCATCATGGTCACCCCGCCCGCCACGCCAGGACCACCCCATGCAGCAGTACCTGCTCCTGATCTACATTGAGCCCGCCCTGCTGCAGGCCCTGCCCAGCGAAGAGTTCAACGCGCTGATGCGCGACTGCCTGGCCCACGCCGACCAGCTGCAGGCCGAAGGCACCCTGCTGGCCGCACAGAAACTGCAGCCGGTGGACACCGCACAGACCCTGCGCGTGCGCGACGGCCACAGCCGCGTGCTTGATGGCCCCTTCGCCGAAACCCGCGAACTGCTGGCCGGGTTCAACCTGATCGTGGCGCGCAACCGCGACGAGGCCATGGCCATCGCCCGCGACTTCCCCTGGGCACGCTTCGGCAGCATCGAAGTGCGCCCGCTGGAAGACATGGACGCCGAACGCGAACGCTGCGGCGCGCCGGCCGCTACGGCAACAGCCGCACTCTGACCTCGCGCCGGCCAACGCCTTCGTTGCCGCTGTAATCACGCGCACTGGCACGCACGATGTACTCGCCCGGCGGCAGCGCCGCCGGCTGCCAGCGCCCGGTTTCCATCAGGCCATCGCGCACGGTGTTGGTCACCAGGTAGCGGAAGCGGGTAACCGCGCTGCCGTGCACGGTAATGCCGCTGTCCGGCGCATAGGCCACCTTCGCCGCCAGGTTCTGCGGCGGCATGCGGTTGAACACGATGTTCCAGCGCGGCTGCTCGTAGCCCTGCAACGCCTGGCCGTTGCCATCCAGGATCTGGTAACCCACCTGGTACGGCCCCAGCCGGCGGCGTGGCAGGTTGTTGTCCACCTGGTCCCACGCCTCCACCACGATCTGCACGCCACGCCCCTGCCGCGCCACCATCACCACGCCATCGCTGCCCGGCGCCATGGGTTGGTCGTTGTCGTCCAGCAGGGCCACGTCGGTGATGCGCGGGGCGAAGTGGTCGGCGTAGTTGTGGAAGCCCAGTGCCACCGCATTGGTCTCGAAACCACCGGTGCCCAGCGCCAGGTGCACGTGCGCCTGGCTGTTGATGCTGCCCAGCCGATCCCCCACGTGGATGCGCGTGCCACGACGCACGCGGATGCGCTCCAGCGTTCCATCGTCGGCGTACAACGGCTGCCAGCGTGCATCGAAGGGTTCACCGCGCGGCGTGCGGCCCACGCGCATGTGGATGTACTTCAGGCGATCCACCGCCAGGCCTTCGCCCTGCCCGCCCAGGCTCCAGGCGGCGATCGGGCTGCTGATCTTGCCCTCGGCAATGGCCAGCACGGTCTGCCCCACATCGCCGCGCACATCGAAACCGCCGTGCAGGTGATGGCGGCTCTCACCCTTGAAGTTGCCACGTACCTCGCCCAGCGTGCCCACCACTTCGTGCCAGCCGTCCTGCGGTGCCAACGGCCAGCGTCCGCCCGTGTCGGGCAACCCGGCATCGGCGGCCGGACCCACCAGGGCCGGTGCAGGAAGCTCGCCCACCGGCAGCGGGCGCAGGCGATGCAGGCGGTAGGCAGTCGAGTCGGCCACCAGCACGCTGCCATCTGCATCCACGGCCAGACCACTGGGGCGCGCCAGGCGGGGCAGGCGGTCGTTACCCAGCAGCGCGATCTGGTGGCCCTGCGGGGTGATCTGCAGCACGCGCCCATCGAGGTCGCCTACGTACAGCACGCCATCGTGGGTCGTGGCCAACGACAGCGGGGCGTTCATCACCCCGCCGCTGCTCACCACCGTACTGACCGTGCCGTCGCCGCCCACGCGGCGCACTGCGTTGTTGAACAGATCGGCCACCAGCAGCGCGCCATGCGCATCGAAGGCCAGCGCCACCGGGGTATCGAACCGCGCCTCGCCGCCGATCGCATCGGTGAACCCCGGGCGGTCGCCACCGGCCAGGGTCCGCACCTGGCCATCGGTGCCGATCACGCGGATGCGGTCGTTCCAGGTATCGGCCACGAACACCTGGCCCTGCGCATCCACGGCGATGCCCATCGGCCCATCGAAGCGCGCCTGTGCGGCGGGTCCATCGGCATACCCCTGCTCGCCGCCGGCCAGCGTGGTCACCTGCCCGTCGGCAGAAATGCGCCGGATCGCGTGGTTGCCGGTGTCGGCCACGTACAGGTTGCCCTGCGCATCGGCGGCAATGCCCGAAGGCGTGTGGAAGCTGGCCTGCAGCGCCGGGCCGTCCACGCGCCCCTCGCCCTGCCCGGCCACGGTCTGCACGCGGCCATCGGGCCACCAGCGGCGGATACGGTTGTTGTCGCCGGCGTCGGTGAAGTACACCGCGCCCTGCGCCGTGCGCACCACTGCGTAGGGATCAGCGAAGCGCGCCTGCGCGGCCGCGCCATCACGATTGCCGGGATGGCCATCGCCGGCCAGCGTTTCGATCTGCGCCGTCCAGGCCAGGGGCGTGGGTTGCGGCCCAGCGGGTGCGGATACCTCGGTGGCCCGATCAGGCCACCAGGTGGCGGCCAACGCCGCTGCGGTCACCACCACCACGCCCACCACCCACCACTGCCGCTGTGCCATCGCTACGCGTCATCCCTGCCGATTTCAGCCCACGACGATAGTCGCTGCACTGTCGTTGTGCCACCACCTGCAGCGCCGGCTACCCGGCCCTTGCTTGCCGCCAGCCGCGCGGCGGGTTTCAATCAGCGCTCACGCCAAGGATGGAACCGCCATGTCCCCTGCCCGCCTGCTGCCGCTTGCGCTGTCCGCCGTCCTGCTGGCTGCGCCTTTTGCTGCGGGGGCTGCCGACAGCACCGCCGCCACCACGTTCCAGCAGCGCTGGGAGAACGCGCAGACCACCGCCACCAGCGGCAATACGCTCGGCGCGATGGTCGAATTCGAAAAACTGATCGACGATCCGCAGTTGGCCACGCTCTCACCCGAAGCGCGTGCCGAGGGCGCGCGGGTTGGCGGCGTGACCGCGTACCTGCAGCATGACAACCCTCTGGCCCGCCGCTACCTGCAGATGGCGCTGGCGATCGACCCGGGCGACGTAGAGGCCTTGATGCCGCTGGTGTCGGTCGACCTGAGCGAAGACCAGAACGAGCTGGCCGTCACCCATCTGCTGCAGGCCACGGCGCATGCGCGCGAGCCGCTCGAATTCGATACCCAGGTGGTCAGCTTCCTGCAGTACACGCTGCGCGACCAGCCTGCGCGCCGGCGCGAGGTGCTCAAGGCCCTGTTCGACAACGGCTGGAAAAGTGATGGACTGGAGCCAGGCGCCTTCTGGGTGCTGCTGGCCAGCCTGCAGATCGACACCGATTCGGGCCGGAATGTAGCGGCCACGCTTGAACGCGTGCGGACACCGCTGGAACTGATCACCCTGCGCAGCGACAAACGCTTCGACCGCTACGTGGATCGCAATGACCCTCGTTATGACCCGGAGCGCGCAGCGCGCCAGTACCTGGACGAGCTGCGTGTTTCCAGCCTGCTCGATCGCAGCCTGGACGCCGCGCTGGTCGATTTCAGTTCCACCCAGTTGATGCTGGGCGAGAACGAGCAGGTCGTGCAGTTCAGCGACGGCATCGCCGGATTCGTGGCCGAAGGCAACCTGCCCAATGGCCCCGAGGCGCAATGGCTGGCCTGGCTGCTGAGCAACCGGATGATCGCGCTGCGTCGGCTGGATCGCTTGGACGATTCCGTGGCCACGGCTCGGCTGGCCGAGAAGGTGGGTTCACGCGGGCCGGACCATGTCGACCACATCATCAACCTGGCCTTCATGCTGGCTGCCACCGACCAGCTGGACGAGGCCGTGTCGGTGCTGGCGCGGCTGGAGGACCTGAGTCCCTATGGCGAATCGGCGCAGGCGCTGGTGGGCTTCCTTGCCGCACGCAAGCGTGGCGACGCCGCCGCCGAAGCCAGCGCGCGGGCCACCCTGGTACGCAACCGCGACACGGCACGCACCTTCCACCGGGAAATGCTGCTGGAAGAAGGCGACCTGGACGGTGCAGCCGCTGCGCTGATCGGCCAGCTGCAATCACCCGATGACCGCAACGAAGCCCTGCTGGACCTGCAGGACATGCGCGTCTACCCGTCGCTGCCCACCGAAGTGCAGATCGATGCACGCTGGCGGCAGCTGAAGCAGCGTGCCGATGTGCGCGCGGCCATTGCCAAGGTAGGCCGGGTGGAGCGCTACGCGCTGTATGGAAACGCGTCTTCGCGCTGAACCACTCTACTTCGCCGGCACTTCGCTACGGATGCCCATCGCCTGGCGGTAGCGCGCGTACAGCGCCATCACCTTCTCCACGTAGGCCAGGGTTTCGGCATACGGCGGCACGCCGTTGTAGCGGGCCACCGCACCGATGCCGGCGTTGTAGGCTGCCGCCGCCAATGGGCGGTCGCCGTTGTAGCGGCGCAGCAGGCTGCGCATGTAGCGCGCGCCGCCGTCGATCGATTGCTGCGCCGAAAAGGGATCGCGCACGCCGTACTCCACCGCGGTTTCAGGCATCAGCTGCATCACGCCCTGCGCGCCCTTGCGCGAGACGGCAAGCGCATCGAAGTTGCTTTCGGCATGGGCGATCGCACGCAGCCAAGCGTCGTCCACGCCGGTGGCCTTGGCTGCTGCCTTGAACTGTGTTGCATGTGGGGCCAGCTGCGGCGCGCCAACCTTGCCCAGGCCTTCATGGGCCGGCTCGCCCGGCGGCGTGGCCACGGTGAATTTCAGGTACACCCGCGATCCGGGCAGGTTGCGGGTGGAATAGACCAGGGTGCCGTCCTGCTCGCGCTCGTACAGCACGCCGCTGAACACCCCCATGTTGCCCCACAGGTTGGGCGCCTGCACCGCGTTGTCGTCAATCTGTTTTGCCGTACAGCGCGAGCCCGGCTCGGGCGCGGTGGCCAGGCTGACCGTGTTGCCCTGCACGCAGCGGTACACCGTGCGCGCGCCAGCGTGGCCAGGCCACAGGCCCAGCAGGAGCGACAGCGCAACGGCGGCACGGCAGGGCAACATGGCGGCCGGATGATCCGGCCGCGCCCGCTAAATCCGGGTGAATGGGGTCAGAGCCCGTTGCCACGCAACGGGATCCGACCCCGCAAATCACGTCACCGCTCTGCGGCGCAGCCAATACCCTGCGCCCAGCAGCACGAACCACGCCGGGCTGGCCAGCAGCGCCTGGCGGGTGTCGGCCTGCAGGCTCAACAGCACCAGCACGGCCGCGAAGAACAGCAGACAGGCCCAGCACATGGCCACGCCGCCGGGCATCTTGAAGATCGATGCCGCATGCCGTTCCGGGTAGCGGCGGCGGTAGACCATGTAGGCCACCAGGATCAGCGACCAGACGAAGATGAACAGCACGGTGGCCAGCGTGGTCACCAGGGTAAAGGCGGTCACCAGGTTGGGAATCAGGTAGATCAGCAGCGTGCCGCCCAGCAGGCACAGGCACGAGAACAGCAACCCACGGGCCGGCACCGCCGCGCGCGACAGCTTGGAAAGCCCGCGCGGCGCGTGCCCTTCTTCAGCCAGGCCGTACAGCATGCGGCTGGTAGAGAAAATGCCGCTGTTGGCCGACGAGGTGGCCGAGGTCAGCACCACGAAGTTGATCAGGCTGGCGGCGGCGGGAATGCCGGCCAGCACGAACAGCTGCACGAACGGGCTCTTGTCCGGCACCACCTGGCGCCACGGCGTCACCGCCATGATCGCGATCAGCGCCAGCACATAGAAGATGATGATGCGCACCGGGATGGAATTGATCGCCTTGGGCAGGTTGCGCTCCGGGTTGGCGGTTTCCGCGGCGGTGGTGCCCACCAGTTCGATGCCAACGAAGGCGAACACCGCGATCTGGAAGCCGGCGAAGAAGCCGACCAGCCCCATCGGGAACATGCCGCCGTCATTCCACAGGTTCGACAGCGAGGCGGTGTGGCCGCTGGGCGAGGTGAAGCCCCAGGCCACCAGTCCGGCGCCAGTGATGATCAGCGCGCAGATGGCCACGATCTTGATCAGCGCGAACCAGAATTCCATTTCGCCGAACAGCTTCACCGTCACCAGGTTCAGCCCCAGCAACAGCAGCACGCACAGCAGCGCTGGTATCCAGGCGGCCAGTTCCGGGAACCAGAACTGCGCATAGGCGGCGATCGCGATCACATCGGCAATGGCGGTCACGATCCAGCAGAACCAGTACGTCCAGCCGCAGAAGAAGCCGGCCCATGGGCCCAGCAGATCGGTGGAAAAATCGATGAAGGACTTGTAGTTCAGATTGGACAGCAGCAGCTCGCCCATCGCCCGCATCACGAAGAACAGCATCGCGCCGATGATCAGGTAGACGAAGATGATGGACGGGCCCGCCAGGCTGATGGTCTTGCCCGACCCCATGAACAGGCCGGTGCCGATGGCACCGCCGATGGCGATCAGTTGCAGGTGGCGGTTGGACAGGCTGCGGCGCAGGTGCTCCGGGGGTGCGGCGGGTTCGGTCATGGAAGGGGGCGCTGGAAGGGGCGGGTGAAGCCCCCGAAGGTAGACCTGTGCGGCCCGGAGCGCCAGTCTCAGCCGGATCGCTGCCGTCATCGGTTGTCGCAATTGCCACAATGTGACGGATTATCGGTCCTGCCCCATTCCGCACAGGCGGCCAACATGCTCAGATAGGGCATCCGCCCAAGGATCGGTCGCCATGCCCGCAGCCCTGCCCGCCCGCCCGGAGTACCGGCCATGAACCGCCTGCGGGTCATCATCCTCGGCGTCTTCGCGGCCCTGCTGGCCGCCATCGTGCCCATTGCCGCCATGGTCTATGCCACCTGGCACAGCGCCGTGGACGTGGAGCAGAAGCGGCTGCATGGCATTGCCGAACGCACCCTGCGGCGGGCCGACCTGTCCTACCAGGAAGCACTGGCTGCACTCAAATCCGCCGAAGCCAGTGCGATGGCCCCGTGCAGCAGCGAGCACGTCCGGCGCATGCAGACCCTGGTGATGACCACGCCATCCATCGACCAGATGGGCTACTTCGAAGGCGGCCGGCTGCGCTGCACCTCGTGGGGCGCCTTCGAAGGCAACGTGGCACAGCCCGCTGCCGACCATGTCACCAGTGATGGCGCCGGCATCGCCGTGGATATCCGCCCGGCCGCCACCGGCGGGCGCAAGGTGCTGGCCGTGCTGTACGGTTCCTACGATGTACTGGTGGACCCACGCCACTTCGTCGGCATCATCGCCGACCCCGATGTGCGCCTGGCCCTGGCCAGTCCGGATGGGCGCCTGCTGACCCGCCAGAGCGGCATTGACCAGACCCTGCTGCTGAAGCTGCTGCGCGACCCGGGCGAAGGCCTGGACGACGAAACGCTGTATGCCAGCGCGCGCAGTGAACAATGGCTGGCCATCGCCACCGCGCCGCGCACCGCCCTGGCGGCCACCTTCCGCCAGCAGGCCTGGCTGTTCGTGCCGGTGGGCCTGCTGCTGGCCGCCCTGGGCGTGGGCCTGGTGGTATGGCTGTCGCAGCGCCGCCTGTCCATGCGCGGTGAACTGGCCACCGCCATCCGCCGCCGCGAACTGTACCTGCACTACCAGCCCATCATCGAGCTGGATACCGGCATCTGCGTGGGTGCCGAAGCACTGGTGCGCTGGCAGCATCCCGACGGCACCCAGGTGCGCCCGGATATCTTCATCCCGCTGGCCGAGGAACACGGCCTGATCCAGGCACTGACCGATGTGGTGATCGAAAACGTAGTGAAGGACATGCGCGAGCTGCTGGTGTCCGACCGCAGCGCACACATCGCCATCAACCTTGCACCGGATGACATCAGCAGTGGCCGTGCACTGAAGGTAGTGTCTGCACGCATGGCCGGCAGCGGCATCCTGCCGCAGCAGATCTGGCTGGAAGCCACCGAACGCGGCTTCCTGGATATCGACCGTGCCCGCACCATGATGGCCGCCGCACGCCGGGCCGGCCACAGCATCGCCATCGATGATTTCGGCGTCGGCTATTCCAGCCTGCAGTACCTGGAACAGTTGCCCCTGGATGCGCTGAAGATCGACAAGTCCTTCATCGATGCGATCGGCACCGAAAGCGCCACCACGCCGGTCACCCCGCACATCATCGAAATGGCCCGCGAACTGGGCCTGTGGGTGGTCGCCGAAGGCGTGGAAACCGAGGCACAGCTGGCCTACCTGCACAGCCAGCATGTGCAGTTCGGCCAGGGTTGGCTGTTCTCGCGGCCGTTGCCACGCGATGAATTCGTGGCCTTCCACCACCGGCGCCAGCAGCAGTACGGTGCCGCGCGCGAGCACATGCAGAATCCGCGCAGCGTGCCGATCGAGCGCGAATTCTCCGATACCTGACCGTCAGCCCCAGGCCCGCGGCCGGGCCAGCAGCCAGGCCCCGCACACCAGCAGCAGGCCCAGCGGCAGCCACGCCAGCTGCTGCGCACCGCCGGTCTGCAGCAGCAGTCCACCGGCCACGCCACCGGCGGCAATGGCCAGGTTCCAGCCGGTCACCAGCATCGACTGGGCAAGATCGGCGGCGGCACCGGCGCGGCGCGCCAGCGCGGTCTGGAACAACGCCGGTACCGCGCCGAACGCCAGCCCCCACAGCGCCGTTGCCAGCAGCAGCACCTGCGGCCTGCCCGGCCACAGCAGAAGGGCCAGCGCGGCCGCGGCAAAGCCCAGCACCGCCGCCCAGACCAGGGCGCGCAGATGCTGGTCCACGCCCCATGCCGCCACCGCAATGCCGGCAATGGCCGATACGCCGAACACCAGCAACAGGCGGTCCAGCCAGGCGCCGGCGTGGGCCAGCAGGGCCAGCGGCTCGATGTAGGTGTACAGCACGTTGTGCGCCAGCACGTACAGCGCCATCACCAGCAGGGTGCTGCGCACGCCGGGCAGGCGCCATACCGAAGCCAACGGCGTGCGTTTGCCGCTGCCTGCGGCCGGCAGGTCCGGCAGCGCCCAGCGCGCATAGCCCAGCAGGGCCACGGCCAGCACGCTCATCAGCGCGAACACCCAGCGCCAGCCGATCTGCTGCCCCAGCAGCGTGCCCGCCGGCACGCCCAGCGACAGCGCCAGCGGCGAGCCCACCATGGCCACGGCGATGGCCCGGCCCTGCAGCGACGGCACCACCATGCGTGCCGCATAGCCGGCCACCAGCGACCACAGCAGGCCTGCGCACACACCGGCCAGGAAGCGCGCCACCAGAATCAGCGGATAGCTGCTGCCCAGCGCGGTCAGTGTGTTCACCAGCACGAAGCCGGCAATGGCCGCCATCAGCAGCGGGCGGCGCGGCAACCGCTGGGTCAGCGCGGTCATCGGCAGGGCCGCCAGCAGCGACCCCAGCGCGTACACGCTCACCAACTGGCCGGCCGCCGCATCGCTCACGCCCAGGCTGGTTCCAATCGGGCGCAGCACACCGGCCGGCAGGGTTTCGGTCAACAGGGTGATGAAGCCGCCGCCGGCCAGTGCCAGCAGCGCCGGCCACGGCAGGCGCGTTGCCGAGCCTGCGGGCAAGGCGTCTGCCGCTGCATGGCCGCTCATCGCGCACCGTCCAGGTCGGCATAGATCGCATCGCGCAGCGCATCCACGAACGGCCCGTGCATGCCGGCATACAGCGTGTTGGTCAGCGCCACCGCGCTCAGGCCCCGCTGCGGATCGACAAACCAACTGTGGCCGTAAGCACCGCCCCAGCGCCAGGTGCCCATGGCCTGCGGCGTAACGGCGGCAGCGGGGTCAAACAACACCGCCGCGCCCAGACCGAAGCCCCAACCTGCCGGATCGGGAGGCCCGGCACGGCCGACCTGCAGGCTGACCATCTGCGCGGCCAACGCCGGCGCCAGCAGCTGCGAATGATCGACATCGCGCAGCGCCTCCAGCACCGCCATCAGATCGTCGGCGCTGCCCACCAGGCCCGCGCCGGCCGAAGGAAAACGCGTGGCATCGGTGGCGCGCGCCGGGCTGTAGGCAATGCCCACGGTGTCGGCGTAGACCGGCACTGTCTCGCCTTCGCCCAGCCGGTGCGGCTGCGGCAGATCATCCACATAGGGCACGGCCAGGCGTTGCCCTTCGGCGGTGGAAAAACCGGTATCGCGCAGCCCCAATGGCCGCGCCAGATGCTGCTCGAACAATGCCTGCAGGCGCTGCCCGGTGGCGGCCTCGGCCACGGCACCGGCCACGTCCACGCCCAGCGAATACAGCCATTGCGTACCGGGGGCGAACTGCAGCGGCACCTGGCCAATACGCCGCACGTTCTCGGCCAGGGTGATCGGGCTGGCATCCATGCCATCGCTCACCCCCGCCCGCGCATAAGGCCCCTGCGCGTCGGCTTCCAGGAAGCGGTAGCCCAGTCCGCTGCTGTGGCTCAGCAGCTGGCGCAGGCTGATGTCCGGCGTTTCACCGCTCGCCAATGCCGGGCGGAACTGCGGCAGCCAGCGCTGCACTGGCGCATCCAGATCCAGCTCGCCTTGCTGCACCAGGCGCAGCACCACCACGGTCAGCAGCAGCTTGCTGACCGACGCCAAGCGGAACAGCTGGTCGCGCTGCATGGGCAGGCCCTGTTCCCGGTCGGCCAACCCGCTGGCGCTGGCGTGGCGCCACGCACCGTGCTGGCGCACCAGCACCACCGCCCCCACGATCTGGCCGGGGTGGGCCTGCTGCAGCACGCGCTGCACGGAAGGAAGCACCGGGTCCGGCGCCAACGTGGGGAGTGCATTCATCACGGCGATCCTTGGGTGGGAGGGCCGCCACGTTAGAGCCCACCACCCGCGGGAAAAACCCACGCTGCGCTCCCTACATCGTGGACTGCTCGGTCCGCAATCGGCACCATGGGCGGACCCACACTACCGCCATGCCCCCGGAACGCCCGCCATGTCCGTGCTCGACAATCTGGCCAACCTGCAGACCTTCATCCATGCCGCTGAAACCCGCAGCTTCGTGGAAACCGGTCGCCTGCAGGGCATTTCCGCATCGGCGGCGGGCAAATGCGTGGCCCGGCTGGAACACGCGCTGGGCGTGCGCCTGTTCCATCGCAGCACGCGCAGCATCACCCTCACCGCCGAAGGCCAGTTGTTCCTGGCGCGCTGCCGGCGGATCCTGCACGAACGCGATGCCGCCCGTACCGAACTGGCCCAGCAGAGCGCCTCGCCCAGCGGCACCCTGCGCATCAGCCTGCCGCTGGTCGGCGACCTGACTCTGCCGCTGCTGGCCGACTTCATGGCGGCCTACCCGGATATCCGCCTGGAACTGGATTTCAGTGACCGTCTGGTGGATGTGATCGAAGAGGGCTTCGATGCGGTGCTGCGCGTGGGCGAGCCCAGCGATTCACGCATGAACGCACGGCGCCTGGGCATATTCCCGCGCCGCGTGGTGGCCTCGCCGGCGTACCTGCAACGCCACGGTGTACCGCGCACGCCCACGGACATGCTGCAGCATCGCCTGCTGCACTATCGCTTCCCCAGTACCGGCAAGCTGGAAACCTGGCCGGTGCAGTGGCCCGACGGCGAAGTCGCGCAGGAACTGCCGGTGAACATGGTGGCCAACACCATTGAAGCGCGCGTGGCCATGGCATTGCGCGATGGTGGGCTGGCCTTCGTGCCCGTGCACTCCGTGCGCCAAGCGCTGGCCGACGGTCGCCTGGTCACCGTGCTCGACGAGCACGTGCATTCCTGCGGCATCTTCCACCTGCTGTGGCCGTCCGGCCGCCACGTACTGCCCAAGCTGCGCGCCTTCATCGACTTCGTCAGCGCCCGCCTGGAAACCGTACCGTAACCGCTCTTTGTAGAGTCGAGCTTGCTCGACTGCTCTTCGCTTCCCCGTAGAGTCGAGCTTGCTCGACTGCGCTTTGCTTCCCCGTAGAGTCGAGCTTGCTCGACTGCTCTGCGCAAAGCAGTCGAGCAAGCTCGACTCTACCGTTCAGGCAGTACCGCTATACTCCGGTTTCATTCCCCCCAGAGGCTCGCGACCAATGCGCCAGTAATGCCGCCGTCTGCAAACCGGACGGCCTGACTCTTCCCGCCCCTGCGCGCAGGGGAGACATGGCATTGCTTGGAGGTCGCATGACTTCGCATTCCCTCACGCTTGATCGCGTGTCGTATCGGTTGGCCGATGGCCGTCCGTTGTTTTCCGATCTGTCCTTTTCCTTCGAACCGCCGGCCACCGGGCTGGTGGGCGGCAATGGCGTGGGCAAGAGCGTGCTGGCGCGCCTGCTCGCCGGCCAGTTAGCGCCCGACAGCGGCCAGATCCGCAGCAGCGGGCGTGTGTTCCTGCTGCCCACGCCCGGCTACCCGCCACGTGGCACCGTGGGCGAACTGGCAGGCGTCGGAAAGGTGCTGGCCGCCTTGGCCCGTATCGAAGCCGGCAGCATCGATGAGCAGGATTTCGCCTGCGTGGGCGACCGCTGGGACCTGCGCGAACGCCTGCAGCAGCAATGGCAGTCCATGGGCCTGCCCGATGATCTGCACGTTGGCCAGCCTGCCGCGCGGCTCAGTGGCGGCCAGGCCATGCGCGTCGCACTGTCCGGTGCGTGGGCCAGCGGCGCCGACTGGCTGATCCTGGACGAGCCCAGCAACCATCTGGACGCCCAGCATCGCCGCCAGCTGCAGGCGCAGCTGCAGCAATGGCGTGGCGGCCTGCTGGTCATCAGCCATGACCGCGATCTGCTGGGCCACATGCAGCAGATCGTGGAACTGGATGCGCAGGGTCTGCACCGCTACAGCGGACCGTGGCAGCACTATGCCCAGGCGCGTGCCGCCGAGCGCGAAGCGGCAGCCGCGGCGCTGGACCATGCCCGCGCGCAGCATCGCCAGCAACAGCGCAGCGCACGCGAACAGCACGAACGCCAACAGCAGCGCCAGGCCCGTGGCGCACGCGATGCCAGGCAGGCCAACCAGGCCCCCATCCTGCTGGGTGGGCAGAAGCAGCGTGCCGAAGCCAGCCTGGGCCGCGCGCGGCAGATCCAGGAGGCGCGCCTGCAGGCCAGCGCCGACCAGCTGCGCACGGCAGCAGCAGGCGTGCAGGCGGCTCCCGAACTGGCCCTGTTTGCTGGCGCAAGCGAGCGTGGCAGCGCGCGCCTGCTGCAGGCACAGGATCTCGTGCTGCCGCATGGATGCACCGCGCCGCTGCAGCTGCCGCTGCGCCGCGGCGAGCGCATCGCCGTGGTGGGCGACAACGGCACCGGTAAATCCACCTTGCTGCGTGTGCTGGCGGGACAGCTGGCGACGCGCGCCGGTCAGGTGCAGCGGCACGCACCGGTCGCGCTGCTGGACCAGCAGCTGCTGGGGCTGGCCGGTGATCGCAGCATCCTGCAGACCGTGCAGGCCGCCAACGCCGGTGCGGACCCGGCAGAGCTACGCACGCGCCTGGCCCTGCTGGGCCTGGATGCCCAGCGTATCCAGCGTCCGGCCAGCAGCCTGAGCGATGGCGAGCGGGTGAAGGGCGCCCTGGCCAGCGTGCTGTATGCCGATCCCGTGCCGCAGGTCCTGCTGCTGGACGAACCCGGCAACGCACTGGACCTGGCCGCGCTGGACGCGCTGGAATCGCTGCTGGCTGCATGGCCAGGCGCATTGATGATGGTCAGCCACGACGCACATCTGCTGCAGGCACTGCAGCCCACGCAGATACTGCAGGTAAGCGCCGATGGCTGGCAGTGGCGCGACCCACAGACGGGGTCAGATCCCTTTTGCAACGCAAAAGGGCTCTGACCCCACCGACGCCAACGTCATCCACGCATGGCGTGGATCTACTCCCGCACGGCCATCATCCACGCATGGCGTGGATCTACTCCCGCACGGCCATCATCCACGCATGGCGTGGATCTACTCCCGCACGGCCATCATCCACGCATGGCGTGGATCTACTCCCGCACGGCCATCATCCACGCATGGCGTGGATCTACTCCCGCACGGCCGTCATCCACGCATGGCGTGGATCTACTCCCGCACGGCCATCATCCACGCATGGCGTGGATCTACTCCCGCACGGCCGTCATCCACGCATGGCGTGGATCTACTCCCGCACGGCCATCATCCACGCATGGCGTGGATCTACTCCCGCACGGCCATCATCCACGCATGGCGTGGATCTACTCCCGCACGGCCATCATCCACGCATGGCGTGGATCTACTCCCGCACGGCCGTCATCCACGCATGGCGTGGATCTACTCCCGCGCGGCCATCATCCACGCATGGCGTGGATCTACCCGTCCGAATGGGCACGGGATTCCAGTAGATCCACGCCACGCGTGGATGCTGTTGCTTCAACGCTTCCACACCGGAAAGGCCTGCGGCAACTGCTGCCACAGCAGCGGCCCGGCCCGCAGTTCCTGATCGTTCAACAGGCAGGCATCCAAGGTGGCGCGCACCGCGCGTTCGTCCATGTGCACGCCAATCACCACCAGCTCCTGCCGGCGGTCACCCCATAGCGGGTGCCACAGCCGCGCCATGGCCGCATGCTCTGCGTCATCCGCAAACGCCTCTACGCCAGGCAGCGGTGCGCTCCAGCAATCGGCCTGCTGCCGCGCCCAGCCCAGGTCGCTGTACGGCAGCGGCGTGGGCGGCAGCAGCGGCGTGGTGTCTTCGTCGCCTGCACGCACACGCTCGCGCGCCGCATACCAGAACCCGGCCGCCTGGGTACGGGTAGCCGCCCCTACGCTGCTCAGTTCGCCCACCCAGTCCATGCGGTTGGCCAGCCAGAACCAGCCCTTGCTGCGGATCACCCCCGGCATGCCCTGCTGCAGCGCGCGTGCGAAGCGGCCCGGATGGAATGGCCGGCGCGAGCGGTAGACGAAGCTGCCGATGCCGTATTCCTCGGTTTCCGGCGTGTGCTCGCCACGCAGCTCCTTCACCCAGCCGGGTGCCTGCTGCGCACGCTCGAAATCGAAGCGGCCGGTATCCAGCAGTTCGGTCAACGGCACATCGCCGAAGCGCGACAGCAGCAGCTTCGCCTCGCGGTTCAAGCCGCGCAGCACGGCCAGCGTGTCCTGCAGCACGTCATCGTCGGTCTGGTCCACCTTGCTGACCACGATCACATCGGCAAATTCCACCTGCTCGCACAGCAGGTCCACCACGCCGCGGTCATCCTCCGGGCCGGCCTGCTGGCCGCGCTCGGCCAGGCGCAGGGTGGAACCGAAGTCGGCCAGGAAGGCGCTGCCATCCACCACGGTCACCATCGTATCCAGGCGCGCGATGTCGCCCAGACTGAAGCCGTGTTCATCGCGCACGGCGAAGGTGGCCGCCACCGGCATGGGTTCGCCGATGCCGGTCGATTCGATCAGCAGGTAATCATAGCGACCGCTGTCGGCCAGGCGCCGCACTTCCTGCAGCAGATCGTCGCGCAGGGTGCAGCAGATGCAGCCGTTGCTGAATTCCACCAGCGTTTCTTCAGTACGGCGCAGCGCGGCCCCACCGTCGCGCACCAGCTGCGCATCGATGTTGACCTCGCTCATGTCGTTCACGATCACCGCCACCCGCAGGCCCTCGCGGTTGCGCAGGATCTGGTTGAGCAGAGTGGTCTTGCCAGCGCCCAGGAAGCCGGACAGGACGGTGACCGGCAGGCGGCGGTCGGCGCGGGAAACAGGGTTCATGCGGGGCGGGAGGCTGCGGATGGAAATGTTACTGTATAACATTTCCGGGTCCACCCACAGTGCCGCCTCCGCGCATGGCCCGGCGCTACTTGCCGTAGCGGCGCAGCAGTTCCACCAGCACCTCGGCCTCGGCGGCGCGCTGCTGCGGGTCTTCAGCGGCCACCACGTGTTCCTGCAGGTGCTCGTGCAGCAGTTCCATCAGCAGGCCGTGGGCGGCGCCGCGCACGGCCGCCACCTGCACCAGCACGCCGGCGCAATCGCCGGGCTCTCCCTCGGGTCGATCCAGGGCCTGCTCCAACGCCGCCACCTGGCCGCCGATACGGCGCACCCGGGCCAGCAACTGTTTCCGCTGTGTGTGTACATGTGCCATGCGCGAATCATATACCCTATGGGGGTATCCATGAAGACCCCCACCGCCATGCAACTGGACGCCCTCGCCGCCGCACGCCGCCACGACCATCGCTTCGACGACGGCAACCCGCTGGCCGAACGCAACACCCGCCGCGCCCTGTGGCTGACCGTCGGCATGATGCTGGTGGAAATCGTCGGCGGCTGGTGGTTCAACTCCATGGCGGTACTGGCCGATGGATGGCATATGAGTTCACATGCGCTGGCGTTGGGCCTGTCGGTGTTCGCGTACCGCTGTGCGCGCCGCTATGCCCACGACCCGCGCTTCGCCTTCGGCACCTGGAAGATCGAGATCCTGGCCGGCTACACCAGTGCCATCGCCCTGCTGGGCGTGGCCGCCCTGATGGCGGTGCAATCGCTGCAGCGGCTGTGGGTACCGGCGCCCATCCACTACGACGAAGCCATTGCCATCGCTGCCGTGGGCCTGGGCGTGAACCTGCTGTGCGCGTGGTGGCTGCATGACAGCCCGGGCCATGCCCACCATCACCATGGTCACGGCCACGAACATGCGCATCACCACGATCACGATCACGATCACGGTCATGACCACGCGCACGGGCACGACCTGAACCTGCGCTCGGCCTACATCCACGTGCTGGCCGACGCGGCCACCTCGGTGCTGGCCATCGTCGCCCTGCTGGGCGGCAAGCTGTGGGGCGTAGCGTGGCTGGACCCGGTGATGGGCCTGGTGGGCGCAGTGCTGGTGACCGTGTGGGCCATCGGCCTGCTGCGGGATAGTGGACGCATCCTGCTGGATGCGCAGATGGATGCGCCGGTGGTGGCGGAAGTGCGCGAGGTCATCGAACAGGGGCCGTGGCAGGCGCGGCTGGCCGACCTGCATGTCTGGCAGGTGGGGCGTGGCAAGTACGCGGTGGCCGCCAGCGTGGTCACCCACGATGCCGCCCTGGACGCCGACACCCTGCGCGCAGCCTTGGGCGTGCACGAGGAGCTGGTACACATCACCCTGGAAATCCACCGCACCGCGTAACGCACCGTAGAGTCGAGCTTGCTCGACTGCTTCCCTGCCCTTGTAGAGTCGAGCTTGCTCGACTGCTTCCCTGCCCTTGTAGAGTCGAGCTTGCTCGACTGCGTCCATACAAGGCAGTCGAGCAAGCTCGACTCTACGAAAAGCCTAGAGCTTCAACATCATCCGCAGCAGATACACCGCCAGCGGCAACGCGCTCAGCGCTGCGCCGCCAATTCCCAGCCACGCATGGCGCTCACCGCGCACGCGCGCGGCCACGGCAAACCCGCCCCCCACCAGCACCGAGGCCAGCACGGCCACCGCCAGCCCCGCCACCGGAGCGCTCGCGCCGAACGCCCATGCCGCCAGCCAACCCGCGCCCCAGCCGGCAACCAGCCCCAGCCAACTCGCCAGCCCACACCACGGTGCCCTGCCCTGTGCCATCGCTGCTCCCTCGTTCTTGCCGATTATCTGCACGGGCCGCGCCCGGCTGCTGCCTACACTAGCCGCACCTGCCCTGTGGGGACATCCCATGCGCGCGCTCTGCCTGCTGCTGCCCGGTGCCCTGTTGCTCGCCGCCTGCAGCGGCGACACCCACCTGCCGTTCTCCAGCGATCCCCTGCTGGGCTGCTTCGCAACCAGCACCCGCCGCGCCGCCGAGTTCCGCATCGACAAGGAAGGCGGCCAGTACTTCGTCTCCTTCGAGCGCAATGGCACCTGGCAGCGTGAACCGAACGCGCTGTACAAGGCCAGCCGCAGCGACATCGGCCAGTACTTCCCCGACGATGCCCAGCAGATCGACAGCGCCCTGATCCGCAGCGCCGGCGGTTTCGGCCTGTTCCACGCAAAGGACGGCGCCACGCTGAAAGCCAAGGCCCGCGACAGCGATTACATGGCCCTGCTGCTGATCGGCGCTGGGCCCGTGTACGCGGTGAAGTGTGAGTGATCTGCAAGGTTCCTGATGGCGCCGCTGCACAACGCGCCCCAGGCTGAAGCTTTGCCGGGGGACCCCCATGCTGCTCAGTCTTCTGCTCGCCGCCACAACGCCCGCCACGCAGGGCGCCTTCGATCAGATACTCACCACTGCCGAAGGTGAAACGCTGGTACTGCGCACGATCGATTGGCCGATCGACGGGGACGCGAGCGAGCGCGTGACCGTGCACTGGGTGCTGGAGGAGGATGGCCGAATGCGCTACGAACTTGATCGCCAGCCAGACGCCACCCGTGCAGCGCACCAGCGCGCCTGTGCGAGAAACGGCATGGTGGCCGGCGACGGAACGTCCTGGTTGGGCGGTGAGGCGACCACCCACGGCTTCTCCTGCACGTCGGTCCGTACGCGGCCCGCCACGCAACCACCCTAGCGCCAGCGTAGGCGGGTGCCCGGCCGCCGCGCACTCACGGCCGGTCAGGTACCATGCCCTCCCCCACCTGCCCCCGGTACCGCCCGTGCCCCATTACTCCGGCCCCCTGCTCACCCGCGACAGCGCGCAGGCGCTGCAGCGCGCGCACGACAAGGGCGCGGGCGACTGGCAGGGCTCGCTGGACCTGGGCCGCAGCGAGGAAACCGTCACTCTGGATGCAGAGGGCTTCCAGTGCCGCGGCCAGCACTACCCCTGGCCGGGCAAGCTGAAGGACCGCACCCTGTACTACTGGGATGGCGAGGAGTTCGCGCCCATTTCCCGCTACAGCGGTTCGCTCATCAAGCTGGTGCCCACCGAATGGGGCGCGCCGACCTTCGAGATCGACGGCATCAAGATGCTGCCGACCTCCAAGCTATCGCCCTTCGAAGATGCGCGGCGCAAGGTGGAACTGGTGGCGCCGGCCGGCAAGGTCATCCTGGATACCTGCGGCGGGTTGGGCTACTTCGCCGCCTGTGCGCTGGAAGCCGGTGTCGGCCAGATCCGTTCGTTCGAAAAGAACGCCGACGTGATGTGGCTGCGCACGCTGAACCCGTGGTCGCCCGACCCGGAATCGGTCGCCGCAGGCGGGCGCCTGCAGTTCAGCCATGGCGACGTCTCGCAGCAGATCGAACAGGTGGCCAGCAACAGCGTCGATGCCATCCTGCACGATCCGCCGCGCTTCGGTATTGCCGGCGAACTGTATTCGCAGGTGTTCTACGACCACCTGGCCCGCGTCATCCGCAAGGGCGGCCGGCTGTTCCATTACACCGGCGCGCCGAACAAGCTCACCAGCGGCCGCGATGTGCCGCGTGAAGTGGCCAAACGCCTGGAAAAGGCCGGCTTCAAGGCCGAGCTGGCGCTGGATGGCGTGCTGGCCGTGCGCCGCTGACGCTCACTCGTAATTCACCTTCGCCAACTGCTTCACCCACTGCGGCACTACCGGTTCACCGGCGAAGAAGTCCTTGGGCTTGTTCTCGGCCATGGCCCAGCGGTGCAGCCAACTGGGGCCGTAGCGGCCGTTGTAGCCTTCGGCCCCGCGCGCGTAGGCCGGGTCCTGCAGCGCCTCCTGCAGCGACACGAAGCGATAGCCCCGCCGCTGGGTGGCGGACACCAGCTCGGCGAAGGTGGCTGCATTGAGCTCGTTGGCATGCATCAGCCACACCTGCGGCAACGCGTAGCCCAGCAGCGCCTGCGATTGCCGTTCGTAATAATCCACCTTGTTCAACATGTACGGCACGTAGCCGCGCCGCAGGCGCTGCAGCAGGGCCTCGCGCGCCGCTGAATCGGCCTGCTCGTTCATCACGTTGGCATAGGCAAACGCCCACACCCATTCGCCGTTGTCCACGGTCACCGGCGCAACGCGGTAGCCATGCTGCTGGAAGAACACATCCATCTGCGCCCGCTCTTCGGCGGTGCGCCCTGCGCGCAGGTAGGGATGGCGCATCCACTGCGGCACCTGGCCGCGCTCGGCCAGCAGCGGCCGCAGCGTCTGCTCGCCGCGCAGGAAATCCTGCTGGAAGGCCGCCACGCCCTTGGCATTCAAATCCATGTGCGAATAGGTGTGGTTGCCCAGTTCGTAACCGGCATCGCGCCAGTCGCGCAGCATCTGCACGCGCTGCGGCTGAACCTGGCCATCCACTTCCAGCTTGTTCTCATTCACGAAGCCGACCACCGGCACGTTGGCCTGGTGAAGCTGCGCCATCAGTGCAGCATGGCGCTGCTGCAGATCGGCCGGCACGATCTCATCCACCCGCGCCCACGGCAGGTCGTCGATGGTGACCGCAATGCGGCGGTCCACCTCGGCAGCGTGGGCCACCAGCGAAAGCAGCAACAACGGTACGGCACGCAGCAACGAACGCATCCATCCATCCTTGTTCGGGCAGGAACCGCCACTCTACCTGCGCGCGCCCCGCCACAACCACAGCCCCAGCACCACGCCCACCAGCAGCACGGCGGCCAACACCATCGCCAACTGCCCTGGGTTGTGCAGCAGCGCGGCACTGCGCCCCAGGAACAGATCGAAGGCCAGCTGCGGGTTCTGTGCCACCGGTACCGACGGATCACTGGAATCCAGCGCGCACACCACCGGCGCAAGCTGCTTCACGCTGGCCCACGCACGCTCCTGCCGGAACAGGGTCCACGCGGCCAGGCCCAGCGCGCCGGCCTGCAGCAGCACATAGGTGGTGGCCATTCGCCACACGTGGCCCGTGGCGCCGCGCAGTGCCGACAGCCCCGCCCACAGCGCAGACAGCAGGGCCAGCAGCACCCCGGCAATCGGCAACCAGCGCAACGCCTGCCAGATCTGCAGCGCCTGCGCGCGTTCCAGCATCGCCATCATCACTGCCGTACTGCACGCGCAGGTGCAGGCCGGCCTCGGCCAGGGCCAGCGCCAGCAGCGCCAGCACCGGCAGCACGAACAGCCCGGCGCCTCGCCCGGTCGTCTGTGCCGAAGGCTTCATCCGGCGATGTACTTGGGTGGCACGTGGTCGGTCAGCCATACGCCATTGGCCGAGCGGTAGAAGCGATGGCCCTCTGCATGCATGCGGCCGGCATCCACGCTCAGGATGACCGGCGCGCCACGGCGCGAACCCACCTGCTGTGCGGTCTGTCGGTCCAGCGACAGGTGTACGTGCTGGCGCTCACCCGGCCGCAGCCCCTGCGTGGCGATGGCTTCCAGGAAGCGCGGCACGGTGCCGTGGTACAGCCACGGCGGCGGCTCCAGCGGCTGCAGCCCCAGGTCCACCGCAATCGAATGCCCCTGGCTGGCGCGGATGCGCAGGCCGTCTTCACTGAGCGCGAAGCGCTGTTTGTCGTTGGTGTGCACCAGCCGCTGCAGGTCCGCGCGATCGAGAGCATGCCCCTGCTCGGCCATCCGATGCAGCAGATCGGCAATGTCGGCCCAGCCGTGCGCATCGAGCTGCAGGCCAATCTTCTGCGGCTCATGCCGCAATACCAGGCTCAGGAACTTGCTGGCCCGGATCAGAGAAACGTCCTTGTCCATGTGCATAGCGTGCCGCAGCCGACCATACGATGCCAACCCCGACCTCGGCAGGGCATCACGTCACGAGCGACGCCGCGGGCTGCCGCCAGAGCCAGACGCCCACCGCCAACGACGCCAGCAGCTGACCGATCAGCACGATGGCCATCACATCCGGCGCGTGCGGTGGCATCACCCGCGCGGCGTCGAACACCTGGAAGGTCCAGCCCATCGATGCTGCGAGCGAGGTGTCCTCGCGCATCAGCGCGTCGGTCATGCAGGCCGCTGGCAGCAGCGTGATATAGGCCTGCCAGACCCGATCGAAGGCGTGCAGCATCGCACCGCCCAAGGCAAGCGCGCCAACCTGCAGCGCCACCAGGCGGCCGGCGCTGACGCGGCACGCCGGGCTGCTGCGCCGCCACTGCTCGACAGACGCTGCCAGCGCACCGGCCAAGGCCAGCAGCAGCGTGGTGGCCGGCACCCAGGCCAGGGGGTCCCAGTCATCCAGCGCGTTGGCACGCGCCAGAAGATGTTCGGCTACGCGCATGCGCTCGGTGGCATCGTCGCCCCCGCAGGCTGGTGACAGCGGCTCCAGCAGCAATGCAACGCGGTGATGGAAGTAGCCCACCTCCAGCCCCACCGCCAGCAGCGACACGCACTGCAACAGCAACAGCATCAAGCCGGGCCCGAAAACACGGCCGAAGAAAGCGGTCATCGGCCACCTGCGTGGTTGCTTCGAAGAAGGCGCATCCTAGCCAAGCGCACCAATGCTGTCGGCTGGCAGATGCGACATCGGCGCGGATCTCCGCCATCATGTGCGTCCTGCACAGGAGGGATGCCGATGCTGGGGCTGTATCTGTTCGTTCGCTTGGTGGGCCCGCTGCTGCTGGGTGGCCTGGTCGCGCTGTTTGCGTCGCGCTGGATCAACGCGCGCCTGGCCAAGCGCCCGGCGCAGCAGATTGCGCTGCCTGCCGAGAGTCTGCTGGACAGCCCAGCTGCAAAGCGCCGCTACCGCCGCATGCGTCGGCGCAGGCCGAACCTGACACACTTTCAGGTGCCGCCGCAGGCACCGCGACACTGGCTGTGGATCACCGTGGCCGTGGTCATTCTTGCGGCGTTTGGCGCGGCCGTGCTCACACCGGAGGGCGCACGCTTCCAGGTCATGGTGGAAAGTGCCGTGGGTTACCCGTCCACGGTCATCGACGTTGCCATCGACGAAGGGCAGCAGGATGCGCTGCTGCAGGCCTGGACCCCCGTGCTGATGCAGGCGGTGCGACCGGTCAGCATGCGCTACCAGCGCGGCCGCTACGGACCACCGTTTGATTCCCATGCGGTGATTGCCGTGCAGGTACGCCGCCACGGCAATCGTCTGCAGATCGCCACCGGCCAGCCGGTACAGGCCGAGCGCCTGCGTGCAGCACTGGCCACCCTCACCCCGGCTGCCGCGCCGACCGTGCAGATTTCAGAGCGCACGGTGGCGCCGTGGCGGGAAATCGGCTGGCGGGCCTGGGGGCCGCGCGTAGCGCAGTAAGTCGGCTGCTGCGTGGCTTCGCTGTGCAAGGTGCAGTGGGCACGCCACCTCAACCGCGCGGAAGCTTCGCCGCCCACATGTTGTCCACCAGGTTCGGATAGCGGCGGCCGTTCTCCTCGGCCCGCTGCCGCGCGGCGTCTTTCTGCGCCTGCGACAGCGGCTGCTTCTTCTGGCCCTTCGGGTTGGGCTTCTTCCAGGGCGGGGTGCGGGGGCTGGCCATGGCGGCAGTATGCCTGTGGCGCCCTACTTCTTCAGGAAATTCAGCAGGGCCAGGTTGAAGTCATCGGCATGGCTGGTATTGCAGCCGTGCGGTGCATTCTTCAGCACCACCAGCTCGCTGCCATCGATCGCCTTGTGCGTGCGCGCTCCCGAGCCTTCCAGTGGCACCGTCGCATCGCTGTCACCGTGCAGTACCAGGGTGGGCACGCTCACCTTGTCCAGGTCCGCGCGGAAGTCGGTGGTGGCGAACGCCTGCAGGCAGCCCAGCGCCGCGCGTGGGTCGGACTGGTGGCACAGGGCGATGGCGGCCTGGCGAGTCTCTTCGGTCACCATCAGCTGGCCGTTGGCGCTGAAGAAATCGCGGGTGAAGCCCTCGAAGAACGTCTCCCGGTTGGCCTGCAGCCCTTCGCGCATCGCATCGGCGTTTTCCTGGCTGAGCGGACCGTTCGGGTTGTCGTCGGTCTTCAGCAGATAGGGCGGCACCGCCGCGGCGAACACCACGCTGTGCAGGCGATCCTGGCCATGGTTGGCGATGTAGCGCGCCACCTCGCCGCCCCCCATCGAAAAACCGACCAGAGTGACGTCGTGCAGATCGCGGGTGTCGATGATCGATGCAAGGTCGGCGGCCAGCGTGTCGTAGTCGAAGCCTTCGGCGGGCTTCTCCGAGCGGCCGAAGCCACGCCGGTCGTAACTGATCACCCGGTAGCCGGCGTCGCGCAGCACCGGCACCTGGGCCTTCCAGGATTCGGCTGACAGCGGCCAGCCATGGATCAGGATGACCGGGCGGCCGGTACCGCCGGTGTCTTCAACGTGCAGGCGAATGGAAGGGGCAGTCATGGCAGCTCCCGTGGGGAAAGGAGGCACCTACCCTAGGCAGGCCCACCGATAGCCGCCGTGAGGGAATCGGCCGCGGCCGTGACACCGCGTGCACGGCGCAGGCCGGGCCGTCAGCCCTGCGGCCGCTTCATGCGGTCATAGACATCATCGGCCTGCACATCCACGTGGTCGACGCGGGTCACCTTGAAGTTCAGGTAAGTGCGCTGGTCCTTACGCGAGATATCCAGCGTGGGCGTACCGAAGATGAATACCACGCAGGCTTCACCGCTGGCGGCAAAGCGCTGCAGGCGCTTGATGTGCAGCGCGCCCATCTTCGAAGCAGTCAGCGCGCTGTTCCAGACCATCGCCGTGGGCGCCTGCGGCGGGTCCAGCACCTGCTCACCCAGCGCATCGACGCGCGTCATGAAGCGGATGCGGTAACCGTCGGGCGTCTGCGCGATCTTCGCCTTGCCCCAGTACACGCGTGGCTGACCGGACAGGCGGGCCCGGCGCGGCGAAAAATTCTCGAACATGTCGCGGTAGCTCAGCGCCGAGGTCGCGCCCGCGGTCAGCGTCTGGGTATCGTCCGTACCGTCCCGGCGTGCCTTCAACCAGCGCGATACCAGTGAGGCCACCGAATAGAAATCGGTACGACGGCTGCGCAGGCCCGCCGCATCACCGCCACCGCCGCGCGTGCTGCCACTGCCGCCCCCTGCGGCGGGCGCCGCATCACGCACGGTGAAGTAATCGGCCGGTCGCTCGAACAGGAACCGGTCCGGCGGCGGCGCGCCCGCTGCATGGGTCTGGCCCTCGCCTGCAGCGCTTGCCTGCTGCGCTTCGCGCTCGGCCGTATACGGACAGCCTTCGGCATGCGCCGGCCCTTTGTGGAGCACACGGTAATGCGGCTGCACCTGCAGGTTCAGCGCGTCGGTTTCCAGGTTGACGCAGGTATAGCGCGCCGGGCAGCCCTCCTGCGGGCAGGCGAAGGCCCGCCGGTCGTTGATCACCCCCGCCCAGTACAGCTCATAGGCGCGCTCGGCATTGATCACATCGTTGAATTGCTCGCTGTACGCCAGTTCCGTTGCCATCGCCTTCCTGTCCGCTCCGTCAGCGCTGGTGATAGCACTGCACTGCCACGCGCCCAGCGTACCGGGTTTGCAAGAACTGGTCCGACAAGCCGGGCACTGATTCCACCGCACATGGCATGGGCGCGCGGTAGCAGCGGTCGCCCCGGCCTGCGCCGCCCCGGCTCAGCCCTGCGGGCGGGCCACCCGGGTCAGCATCCAGCAGCCATAGCGGCGCGCGAAGGTGTACTGCTCGGCCTGCGCATCGTCACCCAGGCGTACCTGCTGCCCACCCTCAGCCAGCGGCGTGATGGCCGGGGTGGCACGCAGCGTAGCGCCCCGCAGGCGGCGCAAGCGCGCCGGCCCCGCTTCCCGGTGCACTTCGGTAGCCACCGGGCCGCCCTCGCTGGCCACGCCATAGGCGGGGGTCTCATATTCCAGCGGATCGGTGGTGTAGCGCATGCGCACCCGGTCGTCGGCCGGATCGGTGAAATGGCGCAGGAACTGCGCGAAGTCCTGTGCCGGGCAACTGGGGTCATCGCCCTCGGCCGGCATCGACTGCGCATGCCCCGAACCGCCCAGTGCGAGCATCCCCATGCCCAGCAGCCAGCGCCTGAATGTGTGCACGTCCATCGTGCCGTTCTCCCCGAAGCATCCTGGTCAACCTGCGCGCGCCATCCCCTGCACCGCAGGCATACAGGCTAGCAACAAACCGGTTACCCACGCAGCCACGGGCGTTCTACACTGCCACCCCAGATCCAGATGCGGCCACACGGAGGCCCCCATGACCCCCGACCACCCTGACTACACCCTTCACCAGCAGATTCGCCAGGGCGTGGCCGCGCTGGACGAAAAGCATGGCCGCAGCTTCGACACCACCAGTGAAAACCTGACCGCCAGCCTGACCGTGAAGGCCCGCGAACAGGGGCTGGAGCGCGCCGACCACGTGGTGGTGAGCAATGCCACGGCCCAGCACCCGGCCGGGCACAACATCTTCGTGGTGCAGGGCGACCCGGCCAACCCGGCCCATCTGCGCGCCATGCTGCCCACCGCCGAAGCGGCCCAGGTGCCGGCAGAGCAATCGCTGCAGAAGCTGGGCATTGCCCCGCAGCAGCCGGCCGTGGGTTTGCAGCCGGAACAACAGGCGCGCGAGCAGGAGCAGCAGCAGAACCCGGGGCAGCGTTTGGGCTGAGGCGTTGTTTACCCGATGGCCGGACAGTGTTCCCGATTTCCAGACACCATCCGGCCTTCTGGCATAGGCGAACCTGGGGTAGTGGTAGCGGGGCTGCGCTACCCCATGCGCGGCCCAGACTGTTCCTGCACCTGGCGCTGCTGCAGCTCGTCCTGCGAGCGTGCCTGCGCGGCTTGCGACAGCTCCTGGGCTCGCTCGAACGACGTTTCCGCGGGCGTCTGTGCGGCTACCGCGGTTGCCATGCTCGCGCGCAGATGTGCGGGGTCACCCGGATCACCTTGGACGATGAAGATGTTCTGCGCGGCATCGGCTTGCGCAGTGCGGTTGCTCAACAGCACATGATCGATGTGGGTCAGGCCATTGGCCTTGGCCAGGGCGTACAAGCTGGCGCTGATGTTCTCGCTGGTGGCGTCGAACGTGCGGCCGTTCTGTGCGTCCAGCGCGGCTACGCCTTGATTGATCTGCGCCAGCATCGGATCGTTGCGATGGCTGACATCCGCACCTGCAGCTGCCAGCGCGCGATCAGGTGACAGCGTCGGCGCGTCGTTATCAGAAAAGATCTTCTCGCGCCAGTTCTGCGTGGGCATCTCGTTGAAATGCTCCTTGTTCAGATCGCTGTCCGGGAACGGCGGTTTGATCATCTGGATGGGCTTGACGTTGTAAATCGGCTTGATGTCACCTTCGAAATCAATAACGCCAAGAACCTTGGAATCATGGATTCCCGCGTGCTTCAGAGAGGCCCAGACGAAGTCGGTGCAGCTGTTTGTGAACGTCTCGTAGTTCTTGGAGAATCCGTACTTCTCCGGATCTTTGGCGAACTCACGGATCCGATCAAACTGATCTTTGCTGATTTCGATGGTGCGGGAATAATAGGGATCTTGGTACTGTCTCGTGTCAGTCTCAACGATGGCCCCTGGGACCGCGACGTCGTGCCACTGGCGCTGATACCCGACAGGCGCCCCTCCCGGCTGGAAGCCATGGCTTATCCGATCATTCCCCGCTGCGGTCTCCATGTACACGTGACCTGAAAGCGACCGCTGCGTGCTGCCGGTCAGCGGCGTTCCTGGTGCAGCAACATAGAGGGTCAGCGTATGCCGTACGTCCTTGTCCATTACTTTGACCTCGCCATGTAGCCAATGAGCAGTTCAACGTTCAAGTTCTTCAGGTCGGATCGGTCTTCAAGCAGCTCGATAGATAGTCTGTATCTGCCAGGCTTTGCATTTGACAGGAAGGCCAGGCTAAGTGGCCTGTAGCGCGACGTCGGGGAGATAAGCCCGGCAGATTCCAGCGGCCACGTTGCGGGGCTCATCGCGACTGCCTGTGGCACAAAGCCCTCCGAGTCCAACAGTACATCCCGACGAATGACGGTGTCATAGCGCGTCAGTGGCAGCAATTCCTCTACGTCTTCATGCTTACCGAACAGGCGCACTTTCGCCAACAGCTTTTTACCGTTGAGCAAACTCTCCGCGCTTGAAACGGCTTCCGCGTCTCCAACAACACGCACGCCAATCCAGACTTCGGCAGTCAGATCTGCTCCAGCAGGCGGCAGCTCAAACTCCAGATCCACGATCTGCCCCGCCTTGTCCAACGCAATCGGGCGGGTCAGCGGAACCACCGTGCGCGCAGCGGCTTCCTCTGCGGTCAGAACCTTCGGCGGGGGCGGTGGTGGCTGGGCAGCGCAGCCAAGCAGCATGAGCAGGGCTATGGCCAGTGCGACGGCGCGCAGGGGCGGCACGGGGGCGATGTGCATCACGGCGTCCATGGGTCGGGTCGGCATTCCATCGGGGCCCTGCCAGCGTGTGGCCAGGCCGATGGCCGAATCTTCGCACAGGCTCGTGAACACACCTGTAGGGCAAATCTGAAAGGTGACCTGGGCCACGGTTTACCGGTGGCCCGGAAAGGAAAAAGGCAGGGTCCGCACCCTGCCTTTCCTGCGGAAAGCCGCCAGGCATGGCCTGGCGCTACCCCATCTCCGCTCGCCAGGCATGGCCTGGCGCTACTGTGTTACAGCTGGATGCGGGCGACGCTTTCTTCGCTGCCCTTGGCATCCTTTTCGCCATTCTTGATGCTGACGTACAGCACGTTGTTCTTCGCATCCAGGGCCAGGCTGTTCGGGTGCGTGGGCACTTCGTACGTTGCGACCTTCTGGTAGCTGTTGCTGTCGAAGGCGGTGACCGTGCCGCCATCGCGGTTGGTCACGTACAGGCGCTTGCGCGGTGCATCCAGCAGGATGCCCAGCGGGCCGGCATCGGTGGGGATGCTGGCCAGTTCCTTGCCGGTGCTGCGGTCGAGCACCAGCACGCGCTGGCCCGGGTGCTTGCTGGTGAAGCCCTCGCTGCTCTTGGTCATGTAGTTGCGGATCATCTCCGAACCCTGGTCGGTCACGAACAGGCGCTTGCCGTCCGGGTCCACCGCGATGTTCATCGGCTGCTCGGCGGCGATCTTGTGCTCGGCCACCACCTTCTTCGAATCGGTGCCCACCACCACCAGATCGGCCAGCAGGTTGCTGGTGTACACGCGCTTGTTGGCTGCATCCAGCGCCAGGCCCGGGGCCTTGGCCTTGCCCAGGCCCGGAATGGTGTCGATCAGCTTCAGCGTGGTGGTGTCTACCACGAACAGCACGCTGCCTTCGCCGGAATGACCGGTGACGTACAGGCGGTTGGCCGCGCTGTCGACCACCAGCTCACGCAGGTCGTGGGTGTAGCCGGCCTTGCCGTCCTTGCCCACCTTCTTTTCCATCAGCTGCACGGTGCCGATGGCCTTGTTCTGCGCGGTGTCGACCACGGTCACCGAGGTGTCCACGGTGTTGCCGACGTACAGGCGGTTGTGGGCGTCATCCAGCACCACACCGAAGGCCTTGCGCTCCAGCGGAATGCGGGTCTGCACGGCCAGCGTGGTCGGGTCCAGGCGCAGCACCTGCGACGGGCCGGCGTTGTCGCCGAAGCCACCGGACGAGGCAACGAACACGGCCTTCTGGCTCGGGCTGTAGGCCAGCTCGTACAGGCCCTGGGCAACGGCCTGGCGCTGCACGGCGGTGGTGGTGCGGGCGGCGGCGTTATCGGCGAAGGCCGGCGGCGCGCCCACGCTGAGCGAGATGGCCACGGCCAGTGCGGCCGAGCGGAAAAGCGACAAACGGTTCATGCGAGCATCCTTGAAAGGGCACGGGAGGGTGTCCTGGCTCGCTGGGCCGTACTGCGACGGCCCGCCCCGCATCTGTCTGCGCAGGGTGGGCTGGCTGGGTTAGCAGGCCAATGGTAGCAGGTGGGGCTGGTGCGTGGGCCGCGCGCGGCGGGGCGGTGGCCTCAGGCCATGCGCGGGCCTTGCGACTGCTGCAGCTGCTGGTCCTCCTGCAGGCGCTGTGCGTCGCGCTGCGGCTGGGCCTGGGCAAGCTGTTCGACGCGCTCGAACGAAGCCGCCACCGGGGTCTGCGCCGCCACATCCGCCGGCAGGCTGGCGCGCAGGTGCGCTGGATCGGCGCGATCGCCCTGCACGATGAACAGGTTGGGCGCTGCATCGCCGCGGCGCTCGCCCACTACGACCTCATCCACCCGCGCGAAGCCGTTCTGGTGGGACAGCGCAAGAAGGCTTGCACTCACATTGCCCAGTTCATCGCCGAACGCCCCCGTCGCCGCTACCTGCGTGTGCAGCTGGTTCAGGCGCGCATGATCGGCGTGGGAAGGATCGGCGGGCGTACCGTCCAAGGGGTTGGCATTCTGTGCCGGTTCGCCATGCTGCGAGATCCACCATTGACCGAAGCTCTGCTTGGGCATCTCATTCCACTTCACCGCATCCAGCTCACTTCCCTTGATCTGCTGCGGAATGGCGTTGATGGCCGGAATGTTGTCCAGCACCTTGATCGAGCCTTCGTAGTTCTTGATAGGACCGGCTGCACCGACCGGGTGCAGCCCGGCGTGGTTCAGCGCATTCCAGGTGAAGTCCGAGCAGGCATTGGTGATCAGGTTGTAGTTGTCCATGTCGAAGCCGTGCTTGGCCGGCGACTCGCCGAACTGTTTCAGCTTTTCGTATTGTTCCTTGCTGATCTCGATCGTGCGCTCGAACCGCGGATTCTGGTAGATCCGCACATCATGCAGTTCAACTTTCCCATGGCTGCTGCCATCGGCACCAACGTCGCGGGTCAAGCCAAAGCTCAGCGGCGCCAGCTTCTTTCCCTCCTCGTCGAGCGCTCCAGGCCGGTCCAGCGAAAAATACATGTGGCCGACCTGGGAGTCGTTCAGAACAATCTCATGCCCCTCCCGCTTGCCATGGCGCGGCGTGCCGGGTGCAGCGGCATGGATGGTAACGGTGTAGCGCTCGGCTGTCGGTTGCATGACTTACTTTCCTAGTGAGTAGTAGGCCGCAATGAACTCGACCTGCAGATTCCTGAATTCGGGCCGATCGTCCACAGCGTCGACCGTAACCCGGTAGCGGCCCGCATCAATCAAGCCTGCATCGGCCATCTCCAGCGTCCGATATGACACGTCCCGCGAGTGAAGCCCTGCCTCAATCAACGGATAGGTATCCACCGTTGCGGGCGACACACGGTCCACGTGACCATCGTTGGGAATTGGAACCCAGTCTCGGCCATCATCGGATGACCGCGAAAGAATGACGGCGCCAGCGTTCTTCCTGTCCAGGCGATCAAGGTGAACCCGCACCTTCAACGCGCCCTCTCTCAGACTGTCGGCGGCCTTTGACAGCGCCTCTTCGTCCTGTCCCTGCAACCTCAAACCAAGCTTCAGCCACGGCATCTGTGGATCAACCACCGCGGGCGCATCAAAGGTCACATCCACGATCCGCCCCGCCTTGTCCAACCGCACACCACGAGTGAACGGCACCACGGTGCGGGCTTCGGCCTCGGCGCGGGTGAGCAGCTTCGGCGCTTCCGGTGACGAACCACTGCCGCAGCCCACCAGCAAGGCAAGCGCCGCAGACGCAACAACGGCACGCACCGCGCGCATCACTGCTCCTTCAACCGCAGCGAATCGGCCACGTCGGTCTGCGCCGCCACTTCGGTGGCAATGCTGGCGCGGCGGTGCCCGGGGTCGTTGCGGTCGCCCTGCACGATGAAGATGCTGCCCGCGGCGGGGCTGTCCTGCGTGGGGCGACTGAGCAGCACGTGGTCCACGCGTGACAGGTTGTTCTGCTTGGCCAGCACCAGCAGGCTGGCGCTGATGCGCTGGCTGGTGTCATCGAAGGTGCGCCCGTGCGCGGCATCCAGCTCGGCCACTTTCTGGATCAGCTGCGCGAACAGACGATGGTCGGGGTGCGAGGGGTCCAGCAGCGTGCCGGCCACTTCAATGGGCGTGGGCGGCGGCTGATCGTCGGGCCGTACCCCTTGGCGGTGCAGTTCGGCCTCGCGCGCGGGCATCGGGTGGTGATGCTCGGCGTTCAGATCGCTGTCCGGGAACGGTGCGGCAATGCACTGGATTTCCGGCAGGTTGAACAGCACGGCGAATTCGCCCAGGTCGCTGCCACCATCCAGCGGCGCGGGCAGCGGGTGCAGGCGCGCGTAGTTCAGCGCGGCCCAGACGAAATCGCTGCAACGGTTGATGGTGGCCGGGCGGTCCACGTCGAATTCGAACTCGGCGGGTTCCTCGGCAAAATCGCGCAGGCAGCCGTAATGCTCCTCGGTGATTTCCAGCGTGCGGCTGTAGTAAGGGTCCACGTGCTCGTCGGCATCGTCGTGGCGCACCTGTGCGTACTGCACGCCGCTGGCGGTCTCGCCCGGCGGCAGGCGCGGTGGCGCGAAGCCGTAGCTGTGGGCCTCGTCACCGGCGGCTACCTGCAGGAACATCTGCCCGCGCGGCGAACTGCCGCCGCTCTTCAGCGGGGTGCCCGGCGCGGCCAGGAATACGGTGACGGTATAGCGTGTTGCCTGCTCCATGCCTGCTTTGCCTTGTTGGGTACTGCGGTCCTGGCCGGATGATCGCACAGGTGGGTGGAGCGGCAGGTGGAGGTGGGGGTGGTGACGCGATTGGCTTGCTGAATGTGTGAACCAGAGAGCATTCCGGTGATTCCGGCAAGGTGTTGCAGCATGCGGCGCCGGAATGGCGCGGCGCTGCCAAAACACATGCACCGATCTGCATACTCGGTGCGCTGCATCTTCTCGATAATCAGGATGCAGGACACGCAGCGTGTATGTGCGTAGCGCGCCTCTCAAGAATCTCCCGAACCCGCCGCTAATGCCGTTCAAGCGCCCGTTCGAGAACCCGATGAGCACCGAATACAGCACGCCGCCGTCCCAGGCCGCCACCGTCAACCCGATGCGTCTGCCCAACACCCTGCACCTCACCCTGGGCGCATTCGCCATGGTGATGGGCCTGGTGCTGCTGCTGGGCGTCAGTAACGCCGAACAGGTACGCGCCATGGGCCTGGGCTCGGTCGGCCGTGCCATGACTGGCCTGACCCTGCTGCTGTTGGGCGGTGTGCATGTGGGCGTGGCCATGCGCTACTTCCGCTTCACCGTGCTGCCGGGCGAGGCCGGGCAGATTGCGGTGCCGTCGGGCACCGGCTCGGTCAGCAACCACCTGGTGGGCCTCATCAACGACGGCATCACCGTGCGCCAGCGCCCGGATGATCCGCTGCTGTCCATGCTGTATGGCCTGGTGCCGCACCTGATCAACGCGCCGTCTGCCATCCGCTGGCATGCGGAAACCCAGCTGCGCCGCGCCGTGTATCTGGCCGGTGTGCTGGTCAGCTTCGCGCTGGCGTGGGTGTTCGCCCAGCCTGCGGCCTTTGCCTGGATGGCCGGCCTGTACTTCGCGCTGGCCGTGCTGCTGCTGAAGCCTTTCGCGACCCTGGCGGCCATCCGCCGCGGCGCCATGGAAGCGGCCCCCGACACCGTGCCCGCACCGCGCTGGGGCGCGATGGTAGCGCTGCTGCTGGTGTCCATTGCCGGCCCGCTGGCCATCACCCTGTCGCCGGTGCAGGTGCCCACGCCGCCCTTTGCTGTGGCCACCGTCGTGCTGCCCACCATCGCGGTGCTGGGCAGTGCGCTGATCGCCAGTGCCCTGTTCACCGTTTCGCTGATCGCCCAGACCGGCGGCTACAGCGCCTCGGCCGCGCGCCATCTGGTGCGCGAGGATCTGCAGATGCCCGATCTGACCAGCGGCCTGCTGGAGCGCCTGAAAACGCGCATGCCCTACCCCAGCCAGTACTACGCGCAGGACCACGAGGTCAGCAATGATGCCTTCGACGGTCACCTGCTGCTGGAAACCGAACCGCGCGTGCGCGCCGACCAGAGCGCACCGCGCTTGGCCGAAGCGTTCACGGCCGCCTGGAACTCGGACACGCAGCGACCGCTGCTGGCGCTGGGCCTGTTCGGCCTGGTGCTGGGCCTGGTGGGCGTGGTGTTCGCCTTCCTGTACGCGCGCAGCAGCGGCGCGGCCATGATGGGACTGATCGCGCTGGGCTTCATTTCCTCGGCGCAGTTCGCGCTGGCGTCGGCACACAAGCTGTGGAACCGCGTGGACTTCCAGTCCACCGTGTACCGGGTCAGCTACCGCGGCACCTACCACCGCGCCAAGCGCGTGGCGGGCAATGCCTACGCCGGCAACGGCACGCTGGCCGAGGGCGCCGTGCGCTTCGGGCCGCTGCGGGTGGCGGTGTGCGTGGCCGAAGTGACCTCGGTGGCTTTCGCGCGTGGCGGCAAGCGCCACATCACCGCGCTGGACCTGCTGCCGGACGAATCGCGCGCCCTGTTCGGCGTCTTTGAGGACTACAGCCGCGACGCACAGGATCGGGCCGGCCAGTTCTACCAGCAGGAACACCAGGTGCGTGAGGTGATGAGCCAGGGCGCACGCCCGCCGGAGCTGCCGCAACGCCAGCAGACGGTGGAACAGGTGTAGTGCACGGCCCCCGAGGTTCGCTTCGGGGGCCTTTCTTTGAGTGAAACCGTGTCGCCAGGCGTTACGCTGGCTGGCACTGGAAACGGAGATTCCCGATGTCTCGATTCACTGTGATGCTGGCGCTGGCGCTGGCACTGGCGGCGCTCGCCTGTGGCGCACCTTTTGCTGCGGCCGGCGCGGAAACGCCCGCTGTTACCACTGAGGTGTATGTAGAGCCCGGTGACAACGCCGGCCTCGTACTGGAACACACCCCCGCCACGCTGTATGCGCCGCTGCCGCGCCTGCCCGACGGTGTCCAGGCACCGCCGTTGCCGATAGTCGTGGCGGCCGATGTGGATGCCACCGGTGTGGTGACCAATGTGATGGTGGAGCTCTCCAGCCGCCTGCGTGACGTGGATCGTGCGGCGTTCAGAACGATCAACCAGTGGCGGTTCGAGCCGGTGGTGATCGATGGCGTGGCCGTGCCGGTGAAGCTGCGGGTGAAGGTGCAGTTCCTGGCGGAGAACTGACACGCGACTGCCAGGCGGGCGCTGAGCGCACGCGCCGCGCAAGCGGTCTAGCCCGCGCTGGCCGCACGCACCTGTATGTCCTGCTGCACGCGCTCGTCCTCCAGCTGCTGCTGTGCAAGATTGGCCGCTGCACGCTGCGCCGCCTCGTAGCTGACCGCATCGAACGCCTGCAGCGATTCCTCCACCGGTGTCTGCACTGCCTGCTCGGTAGGCATGTCGGCGCGCCGGTGGGCGGGGTCGGCCGGATCGCCCTGCACCACGAACAGCCGGTGGCCAGCGGGATGCTCCGCGGTGGCGTTGCTGACCAGCACGTGGTCCACCCGCTCCAGGTCGTTGTCCTTGGCCAGCACCAGCAGGCTGGCGGCCACCCGCTCGCTGGTTGCATCGAAGCTGCGGCCGTAACGGGCGTCCAGGTCCTGCACGCGCTCGCAGATCTGCTGGTAAAGCGGGTAGTCGGCATGGCCCGGGCGCGTGGGGTTGGTTGTTTCCTCAGGCGCGCCCTGCAGCGGCTCAGCAGCGCTGGGCTGGGGCGCAGATGCGGGTGCCGCAGGTTCGGGCACAGCCTCCTCAAGCACCACCTCGGGCGCTGGCGCAGGTTTGACCTCGGCCTGCTCACCCTCAGGCGCCACGGCGCGATCGACGGCGGGCTGTTCTGCAGTTCCCTCTGGCACAACCTGTGTCGCCTCCGGTTCGTTCTGCAGCGGCGCTGCAGGTTCCATCTGCACGTCCGGCGCAGGGGGCGGGGGCGGCGGGTCTGCGACCACCGTGCTCGCGTGGGCCATGGGCTCGCGTTCAGTGGGCTCGTCCCGCACAAGCTGCGCAGTGACAGGCGCTGCCTCGGCCTGCGTTGGCAGTGACTCAGGCGTAGTGTCGTGGCTCGGCTGCAGCGACGGCTCGGCAGCCACTGGCGTGGAATGCGTGGTAGCGGGACGTTCGGCCTCTACCTGCGGCGGCGGGTGCTGCGCCGCTTCGGTGCGCCGCTCGGGCTTTGCAGCTTCCTCAACCTGCCGGGATGGCTGGGAGGTGCGTGGGTCATCCGTTGTCAGCAGTGCATTGGGATCGCGCTCCCGTGTTGGGCCAGCCGGCAGCACCGGTGGCGCAGCTGCAGCCGTCGGCTCAACGGGCGTGGGCGGGCGATGCCGTTCCGCTGCGCGCTGTGCTTCGGCGACGGCGTCGGGTGCGTCGGCAGGTGCGGGATCGTCCGGCCGCGCATGCTGTGCAGCAGCCGACGCCACCTGCCCTGCATCCACCGTGGCAGCGCCCTGCCGATTCGCCTCCTGCAGCGCCTGCTGGTACGCCTCCTGCTCGCGCGGCGACAGTGCGGCAATACGCAGCTCGGGCGGCTCGGGTATCGGCGCCTGCTCGCCAGCGCGCTCGCGCACTTCGCGCCACGCCGCCTGCAGCTCTTCGGTGGTTGTCGTGGCAACCGGCCGGGCCACGCCGTCTTCGCCCACCTGGTAATGGATAATGGCGCGCGATTCACCCGCGACGCCGTCCACCGCGGGCGCCAATTGCTGCAGCGTGGGCCCATTGATGCCGTGCTGGCTGCGTGTACGCTCCATTGCCAGCTCGATGGCGTCCAGCCACTGCGGCGAAGGCGTGATGCCGGCCGAGGCGTATCTATGCCGGACCTCGTTGCGGTTCATCTCCGCGTTCGTGGGCGCCGGCCTGGCCTCCAGTTCGGCAAGGCTGCGCTCGAGCGCATCCAGCGATGGCTGCTGGATGGTGCGGGTCAGCTCCAGCTCCAACGCCATGTTGCCCTGGGCCACTACGCCCTGGTGCGACCATTGCCCAGCCGCATCGCGGTGATACAGGGTGTTGTCCGACCCAAGAATGGCATCGGGCTTGGCGCGCGCCGCGTCCACGGCGTCCGGCACCAAGGGCACGAAATCACTGGCGCGGCTTGCCGCGCGCGCTTCCAGGTAGCTGGCTGCGATTGCCGCCTTGCCATGCGCGATGTTGTCTTCAATGCGCTGCACGGCCTGCCGGTTCAACTCGGCCGCACGTTCCGGGGTGGCTAACTGGGTTTCGTACACGCCGCGATCGTTGGCCCCCACCACGTCTGTCTTGACCTGTCGGATCCATTGCTCGGTCTGCGGATCGCGCTGCCAGTTCTGGTTATCCAGACCGTTCACATCCTGCGGGCCAGCGGGAAGGTTGAACGGGTTCTGCGGCTCGGGCGCCTTGCCCAGTGCCAACTCGACAGCGCTCGCGCTGGCCTTGGCCCCCAGCTCACGCGCCTTTTCATAGCTGGCACCCACGCTGAACTCGACAGCGTTGGGCGAACGTTCGGCGGCATCCTCCAGCTTCGCCTGGCGCTGCCAGTTCAGCCTGTCGAACTTCCAAAGCACACCCGCCGCGTCTTCCTGCTGATACACCGCACGGTTGTCGAGCAGATCGGCGCCCTTGTCGAAGGCCTTGCTCATGAACAGCGCGTCGGCCGCCACCACTGCCGCCGGCACGAAGCTGGAGGTTCCGATGAGCGATGCCGTGGCCATGCCGCCCAACCAGCCCCCGCCACTGCGTGCGAGTGTGTGGTTGAACTCGGACTGGGCGGCGGTGCCATTGCCTTGCTGCAGGTGCTCGGAAATGCGTTGGGTGGTCAGGATGGCGTCCACGCCGGAGGCGAGGAGACCGCCGGAGCGGACGAGCTGGCTGGCGGAGGCTTCGCCTATGAGGAGGTCGAGGGTAACGAAGCCGCGTTGCGAGACGGGTTTGTATGCATGGGTCGCTGTATGGGTAAGATCATAGAGGTCTGCCCGGGCTCTACCGATGCCGGGAAGGTCGTCCACCAAGGTCTGCTGAACGCGAGCACGCGTCGCTTCGGAAAGCGCCAAACGGCCAGACTGCTCCGCATCCGATACCGCAAGCCGCATTTCCATTCGCCCAGCGACTTCACGCGCCAACGCATCACGCTCGCCAGGACCTGCCACAAGATTCTGAGGTTTGGCGAGAACCTCATCGAGCAAGCGCCCAACCCGCGAGTCCGACCGGACCATTGCCGCCCACTCTGACTCAACGGGACGCATGCGATTGAGCTCATTCAACTGATCAGCGTGATCAATCCTATACTGCGCTCTGGCACCAATCGTGCGAAGGTTGACCTCGTCGGTTTCACGCGATGTCATGAAGTTCGGCGTGGTAGCGAATAGGTCACCATTGATCAACGCCACCTTCAACGTGTCACGCAGCTCTTCGACCCGAGAGGCGACGCGCTTCAGTGCAGCTAGATCGTCGTTCAGGGCGGCGATACCGTCTCCAGATCTACCGATCGCGTTGATGGCATTGGTCACACCTGACGTATACGAGCTGCGCGTACGGCCCCGGTGCGGCGATGCTTCAAGATCTTCAGCGAGCCCACCGTTTACCGCAAGGTACAGGCGGTTGGCCGACGAGTCTGGATCCATCAAACCCCGCTCAACCAGCTTATCGAGCAGTTCGTTGTTTACGAACAGGCTCTTCTCAAGAACATGGTGGCTTTGCAGGATCACTCCATTGGACTGCATTCTCGCGATCTCCTTCGCAATGACTCTCGTGCAGAATTGCTCGCTGGGCGATCAAAGGCTGGCGGCATCCATCAGCCACACTCCACGCGTGAGGGGAGTGTTTCCAAATCCAGACTCAATCATCGCGTCACGCATGACGCGATCGCAGTACACATCTGCAGTGAACGGAGTCCTGAACACATGGGATCCAGCTACGACGTCCTTGCGAAAGGCGAGATTGGCGCCACCGGCTATGTCATAGAACTTGCCATTTGGATATCCATCCACGAGCACTTCCACGTTGGATGCTGCCTGATCAATTGCATCCAAGGTGCGAACGACTTCACATAGAAAGTATGAATTGTCCGCAGAGAAATCCGCAGATACAAACGCGCACTTCTTGAACTCGAACCCCTCCGGATCAACTCTTTCAAGTACATTCTTGAAAGCCTCGGAGACTAGCCAATAGCCTTTGAATCCTCCCTCAAGATCACGGGGCATTTCTCCAATCGAACTGTCATAGCGAAGGCACGGGACATCCCTCAGGCCCGAGAGCCCCCCGCTTCCGGGCGGCAGACTGAGGTGGCGTGCCAGCGGGATGTCCTGTTTGTTCTCCAACACTAATCCTCGTCCGCGGCCACCACCCCTGGTATCCGGCGTTACGAGGTAGAACTCGCCACTCCTCGGCGCGTTGACTTCTTTCACTCTGATCTCCCGATTCGAAGCATTCTCTGCCGTACACACGCCTTGGTGCCCCGGCCTCATCCGCCGCCGATTTCTCCGCCTTCTCGCATACAATTCCGTGCCAAGGCAAATCGCGTGCGCCGGCAACCAACGGCAGCTATGTTTGGACGGCTTCATCCACGATGGCCGGCAACGGCCCCCTTTTTACTCGGGGCTGGGCCTTCGGGCAATCGGAATGCAATGAAACCCCATATGGAACGGACCTGCGTCAAACCCAGCGCCCGCCCTCACGGAGAGGAACCCATCGCCGGGCCAGGTCTCCAAGGCACCGGGCTGAGAACTCGAATACAGCCGTGACCAGCGCAGGGAGGTACTCTGGCCTTGCGGGTGGGGACCATAGCCCCCGGCAAAGGCCAGGACCCTCAAGGAGTTCAACATGCAAGGAAGACAGCTGATCTTGGCAGCTACGCTCGCGCTGTTCAGCGGAACATTGAGCTGCACGTGGTGAAGCTGCAGGAAGCGAAGAAGGGTTTTGTGCTTCTACCATGTCGCTCGGTGGTCGAAAGCAGTTTGGGTTGGGTCAACCGCTTCAGGCGTCTGGCCCGGGACTACGAGCGCCTACCTGAGACATTGGCTGGGCTCCACTTGGTCGTCTTCAGTATCCTGCTGCTGGGAAACGCCGCCAGCCTTCTTCAACGTCCATAACACGCTCTAGGTCCCCATTCCTTGGCTGATAGATTCTGTTAGCGGATTCGTGCTTCTCAATGAATCCCTCCTGCGCCAATAGTTGCAGGAGAGAATGACTGTCAAACTCAGCTTGCTCAAAAACATGGTGGCTTTGCAGAATTGTCATTGAGATCGCTCCTTCCTTGGCAGCAGAAACCAATCTATCGACAGAGATCAGTAGTCAGCTGAATCCTCCAACCAGACCCCGCGCGGATGCTCGCACCCACCAAACCCGCTCTCCACAAGGGCATCCCTCATGACTCTGTCGCAGACGATTCGTCGAGAATGAAGATCCATGAAGAGATGCGATCCACGGGTAACATCCTTATGGAACGCAAGACGCGCCCCGCCTGCAAGGCTGTAGTACTTGCCGCCAGGGTACCCGGTGCGCACGTTGACCACTGACGCAGCTTCGTCAATGGCGTCGAGGGTCCTCACCACCTCGCAGAGAAAGCGCGCATCTCCCTCCAGATGATTATCCTGGACGTACTCGCAGCGAGCGAAGGAAACCGCGTCCGGATCTACAGATTCAAGCACCCGCTTCAACGAATCAGATACCAGCCAATAGCCTTTGAACCCGCCTTGCAGGTCAAGAGGCAGTTCGCCCTTGCTGACGTCGAAGCGCAATTGCGGCATGACCGCCAGCGCTTTGAGCCCACCACTACCCGCAGGCAAGCTCAGAGCCTCAGCGAGTGGAACATCATCGGCATTGCTCAGCGTGATCCCGTGACCGCGCGCGCCTCCTCGGGTGTCTGGGTCGATCAGATAGAACTCGCCCTTCTTGGACGCATGCTGATTGGCCATTCTCTGTCTCTCACGTCTGTCACCGCAGTTACACTGCGTATCCTCTCTGAAATAGGCTGCCGCCAGAGCTCGGCGAGCCCCTAGCTCGCCCATTGGACCTCGCTCCCTCAAGTCTTGTCACAACGACTTCCGTGCGCTTGCGAACCGACCAATGAGAGACCGATGGCGTCCATCAGCCAAGCGCCACGCTTGAATGGACTGACGCCAAATACAGATTCGATCATGGAACTCCTTTCCAACTGGGAAGTCCGTCTGGCGCTAGTAGTCCGCAGCGTCTTCAATCCAGATACCGCGCGGATTCGCTGCCGTCCCAAATCCGTGCTCAACCAAGCAGTCGCGCAACACCCTATCGCAGTACACCCGGCTACCTGAGTGGATGTCCATGAACACATGTGCCGCACCTACCTCAGCCACTTTGAATGACAACTTTGCTCCACCGGAGAGGCTGTAGTACTTACCATTCGGGTAGCCTTCAAGGACCTTCACGCTGGATGCCTCTTCATCAACAGCGTCCAGAATCCGCCTGATTTCACATAGGTAATGTGGCTCACCTTCCGAGCCATCCTCAAGCTTGAAAGTGCACCTCGCGAAAGAAAAACCATCTGCGTCCGCTTGCTCCAAAACATCCTTGAGCGCCTGCGATACCAGCCAGTAGCCTTTGAAACCGCCATGCAGATCCGAAGGCATGTCGCCGATCTGGCTATCGTAGCGAAGCCTGGGAACCGTCTTCAGCGAAGTCAGTCCACCGATTCCAGCCGGATCGCCCATGAATGCAGGCCAGGGGATCTCATCCTCATTGTCCCACTCAACCCCGTGCCCCCGACCAGGCGCGCCGATATCGGGGCTGAGCACATAGAACATGCCTTTAGGCGGGTCAACCTTACTCATGTCTACCTCTTTCATCCTCGAGCTACTTTGCTGGGACGAACGCGAGCCAAATCTTGCCTGCAGGCGTCGCATGCTGGCAGCGCCGTTCTGTAGAACACCTTGGCGACCACAGGGCAACCACTACATTTCCGCCGGCTGGCTTTCGTTCCGATGCTCCCTGGGGCAACAGCCGTGCGTTCGCTGCTCAACGAACCCTCCAATGTCAGCCGGTCACCACGTCATGGAACCAGACCCCGTTTGAAGAGCTCTTGGTGACTATTCCGGCGGCTTCCACCGCCTCCTTGAAGACGCGATCACAGAACACACCTTCGTAGTACGGGAGGCGGAACACGTGTGCATCGCCAATGACCTCCCGTTTGAACGCCAAGCGCACATCGCCGGTAAGTCCATAGTACTTACCCTCTTCGTAGTCATCGCTGACAATGATCTTCAACTGAGATGACTCTTCGTCCAGCGCGTCCAACGTTCTTACGACGTCACATAGAAAGTACGAATCTCCGCTTGCTCCGTCGGCGTAGCGGTAATCGGTTTCGTTGAACGCAAATGCCGCGGGATCCACCGTCTCCATGACATGTCGAAGCCGTGCTGAGACAAGCCAATACCCACTCATGCCTGCCTCAAGATCCTGAGGTGGCCACCCCTCCGTCTCGTAGTACACAAGACGGGGAACTTCGCGGAGAGCTGGGAAGCCACCGCTATCCGGACGCAGTAGAAAGTGTGGAGGCGTCTTGAGTTCCGGTTCATTCACAAAGATTACGCCATGCCCCTTGCCGCGACGCCTTGCATCTGGCCGCAACTCGAAGTACTCACCCTTCTTCGGAATATTCGATGTCATGAGGGGCTGTCCTAGCGAATGATCGAGAGCTCGCAGTCATCGACTGCAGAGGACAAGGCTGCCAGATTTCCAGGCGAGCGCCTAAGCAGAAGCGTGCGCAGGCCTGGGAGGTTCTCAAACACCACACCCTGTCGCCTTCCCCGTCGGCTGGCATCCGGCATCAGTAGGACGAACTCGCACCACTCAGGATGACTCATGCGCGAAGGCTCCATTCCATGCAGATCATCATTCATTCCCTTTCCACGATGATCAGATGCGTGCTGCATCGATGAAGGAGATCCCACTCAGCCTTGTGGCCGTGGGAATCCCCGCCGCCCGGATGACGTCGACGAAGCAGCGGTCGGCGATGACAAACGTACTGAACGGAGTAAGGAACACGTGTGCGCCGCTCAGAGCGCTCCTGTTGAACGCCAGGCTCGCCCCACCGGTGATCGAGTAGAACTTTCCATTCACGAAGTCGTCGTCCACCTCTATGTCCAGCCGGGATCTGTCCTCATCGAGTGCGTCCAACTCACGCACGACATCGCATAGGAAGTAACGCGGTCCCCGCGCGCCGTCCGGCATGCGGATCTCACACTCCACAAATGCAAACGCTTCCGGGTCGACCGCGCACATGGCATTGCGTAGACGCTCGGAGACAAGCCAATAGCCATCGAAGCCACCCTCCAGATCGCGCGGCGTGGGCCCTAGAGATGCATCAAAGATGATGCGCGGCGTCTCGCGCAACTCGGGAAAGCCACCCCCCTCCGGACGCAGGATGAGTCGGGGCGGCGTAAGCAGCGCCTGCACATTGTCGAAGACGGCACCTCGAAAAGGATGATTCGTCTCCAGATCAGGCGCGAAGAGGAAGTACTCTCCCATCTCGGCCAGGCCATCGTCTGTGGGCTCCATCGCGTGCCTCCTTGGCATCCCTGTAGCGCTGCAACTCGCTTCTATACGGCCAGCACCAGATCCCCATTGATCAGCGCGACTTTCACAATGTCCTGCAAGTCCCGCACAGCGCCCACTGCCCGTGCAACCGCGGCCGCCTCGGCAGGCAGGTAGAGCCGGTTCTGCGAGGCATTCATATCGAAGGCTCCGGCCACGTCCAGACGCCGAAGCAGTGGGCTGCCGGCAACGATCGTCGGCCCAATGGCCAGGTGCAGATCGAACAGGCCTACCTGTTCATCACTATTGGACATGCTTTTCCCTTCCAATGAGCACCAAGCAAGATGGCCAGCAACGGCCTCTTTTTACTCGGGGCCGGGCCTTCGGGCAATCGGAATGCAATGAAACTCCATGAGGAACGGACTTGCGTCACACCCTGCGCTCGTCCTCACGGCGGGGAATCCATCACCGGGCCATGTCTCCAAGGCACCGGCCTAAGAACTCGAACACAGCCGTGCCCAGCACAGGGAGGTACTCGGGCCATGTGGCTGGGGACCATCGCCCCCGGCGGAGGCCAGAGTTCTTCTTGCAGCTTCAGATATCTGTTGCGTCCGTAAACCACAGCCCTCGGGATACTTCCCCGCCACCGATTCCAGCGGCCAGAACCGCAATCCGCAGTGCGCTGTCGCAGAACACCAGATTTCCAGAGTAAGGCGTCCGGAAAACATGCGAGGCTCCAATCAGATCCTTGCGGAACGCCAAGGAGCTTCCTCCTCGAAGGTCGTAGAACTTGCCTCCTGGATAGCCTTCGTCTCGAACAATACGAAACGTTGAAGCGTCTTCGTCGACCGCGTCCAGGACGCGAGTAACATCACATAGGAAGTAGCTTGGCCCCTTGGAGCCATCAGCAAGCCTGTAGTCGCACGCCACAAATTCAAATGCGTCCGGGTCGAATGAGACGAACACGTCACGCAGGCGGGCCGAGACCAGCCAGTAGCCACTCATCCCCCCCTCGAGGTCCTCCGGAGGTTCACCCTTCTTGGGCGAGTAGACGAGTAGCGGTTTTTCGATCAACGGAGGAAATCCCCCTCCCTCAGGACGGAGGACAAGCCGTGGAGGAACCCTGAGGTTATTGACATTCTCGAACACCACGCCATGCCCCCTCCCGCCACGAGTTGTGTCAGGCATCAGCAGGAAGAACTCCCCACACTTGGGCAGGTTTGACTTCGACGGCTCCATACTTCTCATCTTCCCCTGAATACCGGCTTCCAGCCTAATTGCAGCTGGAAGTTGCTGGAAGAGGTATTCATATCGAACAGCTCCCCCTGTTCAAGTAACCGGCCTGAGAACTCGAACACAACCCTGTCCGGCGCCGGAAGGTACTCTGGCCTTGCGGATGTGGCCATAGCCCCCTGCAACGGCCAGGAATCTCAAGGAGTTCAACATGCAAGGAAGACAACTGATATGGGCCGCTGCCCTCGCGCTGTTCTGCGGAACAACCCATGCCCAGACCTCCGCCGCCGCTGCCGCTGCCGCTGCAGATTTGGACGCGGAAATGGAAATCGTTACCCGCAACTACATCACTGAAAACCCCAGCGTTTCGATCGATGACGCCATCACACGGCTCGCCATCCAGGGCGAACTCAATCCCACGTTCGAAGCGCTCAGAAGCGAGTTCGCGGACCGCCTGTCCTCCCTTTCATTGCGGCATGCACCCGATCAGCACATCTTCGTGGAACTGACCGGAACCGAGCCGGTGCCCAACCGGGTAGTGAAGACCGGAAGCGGAAGCACGCGCGTGGTGTTCGAGACCGGGAACGTGCACACGGAAGCGGAGTTCGATCGGATACTCGAACGGAACAACCCGCTGATCTTCAGCTCGATTCCAGGGTTGACAGGCATCTCGGGCTTTCCGGGCGAAAACCGCGTGCTGATCATGATCGAGGGCGATGCGGAGATGGCCAGAAGCCTGGACCCGCAGGTGAGGCAGCTGGCGCGCACCATGGGGCTCCAGGTCGACATTGAGCCCAACCACGGCAGGTCACGCAATCTCTAAACTGGACCTGAAAGTTGAGCGCCGAGCCGCCCGGCCACTCCGGTCATCGTTACCCGGCGTCAGCCCTGAAGACGCGCTGCTGACGGAGCGGCGCCCGCAAAGCTCCCCTCCCACCCCTGACATCCCCATCACCCGCTTTCACGCCGCTGGAATCGCGGCCTGCGCACGATCAGTCACACCCCCAAGCAGACCCCAGCGACGGCACCCAAAGCCTCGCCATCTGATCGTGATGCAGCAACTCGCCCCCGATTTCTGGAACCTGCGCGGCACCTTCAAGGTCGCCGGGCTGCTCGACGTAGGTACGCAGCTTTCCGTACTCCGCCGCAGCAATGGCCGCTTCGTGGTGCTGGACAGCTACACCCCCAGTGACGCCCAGCGCCAGGCCCTGCTCGGCCTTACCGCCGGCGGCACATTGGTGGACGCGATCATCAACGTGCATCCGTTCCATACCCTGCACTGCGAGCCGCTGCACCGGCTGCTGCCCGCTGCCCGCCTGATCGGCACCCGCCGTCATCTGCAGCGGGCGCCGCACCTGCCGTGGGATCCGCACGTTATCGAGGACGTGGCCACCCAGGCCGACTTTGCCGACGACCTGGATTTCTCCATTCCCGCAGGACTGGATCTGGTGCCGGCCAATGACAGCGTGCACGCCGGTTCGGTGCTGGTCCGCCATCGCCACAGCGGCATTGTCCATGTGGATGACACGCTGAACGTGTTGGCAGCGCCCGGCATGCTGGGCAGGTGGCTGCCGCAGTCGCGCCTGAAGTTCCACCCCACGCTGCCGCGTGTGCTGCAGCCGCGAGCCGGTGCCGCTGATGCGTTTGATCGCTGGGCCCGCGCATTGGCCGAGCGCTGGGCCGGCACCCCGTTTGTCTGTGCCGCCCATTCGGCGGTGCGCGAGCTGCCCACCCATGGCTGGCGCGACGAACTGCTGAAGGCCCTGCAGAACCTGCAGCGTGCGCTGCACCGCCATCGCCGTCACTACGGCTGACGCCGCTACTACCCTCGCCCTCCCTTCCCCAAGACAAGGTGGACCTGAACATGACCAAGCAACAGCTCACGACCATTAACCCGCTTACCGAAGGGGTGCTGGATACCTACGCCTACATGTCCGACGCGCAGGCAGCGGACACCGTAAAGGCGTGCCACGAGGCTTTCCTGCAGTGGCGCCTGCGCAGCCTGGAAGAGCGCGCCGCGGTGGTGGCCGCCATTGCCCGCAAGCTGGAAGAGAAGAAGGAAGCCTTCGCCCAGCTGATGACCAACGAAGTAGGCAAGCTGATCGGTGACAGCCGCAGCGAGGTGGACCTATGCGTGGCCATCTGCAAGTACACCGCCGAGCAGGGCCCGACGGTGCTGGCCGATGAGGAGCGCCCCTCGGCCAATGGCGTGGGCATCGTGACCCATTCGCCCATCGGCGTGGTGTACGGCATCCAGCCGTGGAACTTCCCGGCCTACCAGGCGGTGCGCTACTCCATCGCCAGCCTGATGGCCGGCAACGGCGTGCTGCTGAAGCATGCCGAAAGCTGCACCGGCAGCGGCCTGTTCCTGCGCGATCTGTACGAGGAGGCCGGCCTGCCCAAGGGGCTGTTCGGCGTGCTGCTGATCAGCCATGACCAGTCCGATGCCATCATCGACCACGACCTTGTGCGCGCGGTCACGCTTACCGGTAGTGAAAAGGCCGGCCGCACGGTGGCCGAAAAGGCCGGCAAGGCACTGAAGAAGACCGTGCTCGAACTCGGCTCCAACGATGCCTATCTGGTGCTGGACGATGCCGACCTGGAACTGGCGGTAAAGACCTGCGTGAAGGCGCGCCTGTTCAACAACGGCCAGACCTGCGTCAATGCCAAGCGCTTCATCGTGACCGAGAAGAACTACGACGCGTTTGTTGAGGCATACGCAAAGCAGTTCGAGCAGATCCGCATGGGCGACCCGAACGACGGCAAGACCCAGCTCGGCCCGATGGTGTCCAAGGCCCAGCGTGACACCCTGCACGAGCAGGTGAGCAAGAGCGTTGCCCAGGGCGCGCGGCTGGTGGTGGGTGGCGAAGTGCCGGCCAAGACCGGCTGGTTCTACCCGGCCACGGTGCTGGCCGATGTGGCGCCGGGCCAGGTGGCGTATGAGGACGAGCTGTTTGGGCCAGCTGCGGCCATCATCAAGGCCAAGGACGATGATGACGCCATGCGCATTGCCAACGACAGCCGCTACGGGCTGGGCGGCGGTATCTTCAGCCGCGATGTGAGGCGCGCGCGCGAGCTGGCCACCACGTACTTCGATACCGGCATGGTCTGCATCAACGGCTTCAACGTGGCCGGCCCCACCCTGCCCTTCGGCGGGGTGAAGGCATCGGGCTACGGGCGTGAGCATGGGCCGGAGGGGCTGAAGGAATTCGTCAACATCAAGTCGATTACGCTGCCGGCGGGGGCGTGATGTGGGCGGCTTCTGGAGCGTCACGGAGCGGGACGACCTCCCTTCAGGTGAGCGAATCGTTGATGGAACGGTGACCTCGAGAGCACTTCTGATCATGGCAAGCCTGCGCTGCTCACGCTGCACGCCATATAGTGGCCAGACCGCTGCAATGGATGTGCTGATGATCAGGAGTTCTCTACGGGCGTTGGGCGCTCGAACCGCCACATGTGGGCTTGTGGCTCTCTTGGCGATCGGAGTGGGTTGCGCGCGAACACCTGGTGCGTCCAGCGCCGGCGAGCGGAGCTCAGGACCTGAAGCACAGCCGTCCAGCATTCCGATGGCCGAGCTGCAGGCGCGCATCCTCACTTACGCAGATTCACTCAGGTCGCGCGCGGACATCAGTCCCGAGAAGTTCGGCGAGGCAATTGGATTCACTCTATTGCCCGTCCAAGGAAACAGCATCAAGACGCGAGCAAGGAATCTTGGCGTGGCGGAGGGCTACAACTACAGCGCGTCCTATTTCTCTGTCGAAGCGCCGGATGACTATCCCATGCACTCGATCATCTTCTATCAGGCGGGGAAGCCATCTGTCACCGAATCGCCCGACGGCGTCTGCTACTGGGACGCAGACAAAGCGGGGCGCGAGCTGGAACGGTTGGGGTACTCCGGGGGAGAGGAATCTCCATTCCAAAGAGGCGGTATCAGGAACTTTTGGCGTGCAGGTGGTGAGGGAAGACAGACGCTGAGCACTACCCTCCTCACTTACGCGAGTGGGACAAACCCAGGAGCAACGAAGTGCGTCTATGAAGTGCGATTCGGAGGAGCTGACCAGTGACGGAAGTACGACCTGAAATCGAGCCATTGCTGGCAGACCTGAAGTCGGACAAGCAGCTGCCGATGGGTAGAGATGGATGTGCGGCGCGTGATGCTCTGCTTTCAGGACGCAAGCCTTTGGAGAGACGTGGACGCTGAGCGTACGATCAGAGCACACTGGCCAATGGGTTGAGTAGGAACGACTATGCCAATGGACTTCAAGCCACTCGGTAGTTCTGCGATTGACGCCAGCAGCGGCGTATCCATCCCGCAGCCTCGCATGCTACCCGCAACTCTGCCGGAAGGCGGAACAGGCATCGAGTTCCAGTACGCATTCCGTCGCAATGGCGATCGAGTGGGCGGTTTAGGGATCTTCGGAATCGAGACTGCATTGGTGATCAATGGTCACCGCGAGTGGCTGTACAAGCTCGAGATCACGCACCATTCGGCCTTCGATTCGATTTTTAGACTGAAGCGAAAGATTGGAAACACGGATGATGATTTCATCTTTCTTTCCGCCATTGCCGAGGGTCTTGTAGCTGTATTTGTAGGCAGCGCCGATAGTACCGAGCCACAGAGAAATGTGGTTGTGACTTCTCTCAACGCCCTCAGTCAGCATGGAGTTGCGCTGCCCCAGCACATTCCATACTCAGCGAATGGCGAGATTGTCTTGGCAGAGGCATGCGTTCCCGACAGCCAATCGCAGGCGGTGGACCCGTAAACAGATGCGTGTTCAGTTACTTTTCCGCACAACCGTGGGTGGAGCGACCAACAGAGCGAAGGACAGTCCGCTATCGCCTCATCAGGTGAAGCGAGGTACCGGCTGCATCGATGCGGTCGAGCGTCATGTGCATCCTTTCAGTCGCTCTCCCCTTTGTCCCCCCTCCCAAGTGCGGATCCCGATAGCGCAGCAGGAATGGTAAACACTGTCATGCCCTTCGATTTCGAACCTACAGACATGTCTGCCGTAGATGAGCAGAGCGGAATCTCTATCCTGCGACCCAGGATCCTTCCAGATGCTCAGCTGGATGGCAGCGTAGGCATTGAATACCAGTACACGTTTAACCGCGACAGCAAGACTGTGTGGGCCATTGGCTTCTTTGGCAAGCAGGCACTCATCAGCACGAACGGCGGTCGCGAACGCCGTTACACACTGGACCTTGGCCCTGATTGGGTACTCAATGACATGCTCAAGTTCAAGGACTCGCTCGGCAATTTAGATGAGCCGTTTGCGCTCATTCAGAGCCTTGCACAGGGCCTTGTGAATTCGTTCGCTGTAGAGGTCGGCAACCCGCAGGACCTGCGCTTTGTAGCTTTCACCCGCGCCGACGCACTGGCACGCGTTGGGGTACCGGTTCCGGAGGGAACTCCAATCTGCGATGACGGCTCCATCATCCTCGCCAGCGTCTTCATCCGCGCTCACCAAGTCTGAGGAGGACCTTCATGGCCAGCTCAACCTTCGATGACTACGCCAGGACAACGTTCTCTGTAGCGACGGACGTAGCCGACGACACTGCTATCAGTACACGGCAGATGGACGAGGCGATCGACTATCTGAAGTGACCTGGCTCTGGCCCCAATGGCGCGGCGAGTGTTTCGGAGTAGGTGAAAGGGAGGCTGCACGGCTTCCTCGACTCATGAAGCATTACACCGCGTGGGGTATGGGACCCAGGAGCACTCCAGGACACCATCTGGAATCCAGTTGGCTTGCGGGCAACTGGAGGCAGGGCGGGTGACGCAATTGGCTTGCCGAATGTGTGACGCAGGCAGCAATCCCGTGCGTCCGCGAGCCAGGGTGTGGAGTGCAGCAGGAACGCCTCATATAGTTGGTGCATGTGAAGCAAGGGACTTGCTTATGGACTTCATCATGAGACCGCCGACGCTGCTACCGTTGACTGAACGTTCGCGTGGGCGACCGGTGTGATACCGATGGTGAAGCCCTCCCTGTTCTTGTGAACTCCGATTGGCCAATTTGACTGGTCATCACCAGTAGTCTCACCACGATATGCAGGTATTGAGATGCCCTTCCACTTTCAAGCCAAGCCCTACTCTTCGCTCGATCCAGCCAGCGAAACAGAGATCCCTCGTCCAAGAATTGGACCGACTGTCTTGGGAGACGGCCGGCACGGGACCGAGTATCAGTTCGACATCTATCGAGGAGAGACGCGGGTAGGCGGCGTAGGCTTCTATGGATGGGACGAAATGACTCAGGATGGTGGTCGCCCTGTCCACGCCTACGTCTTTGACCTTAGGCAACCTCAGGTCATCCTCGCCATGCTGAGATACAAGCAGAGGTTGGGTAGCGTTGATGACGACTTCACCTATCTCCAAGGCCTTGCACAAGGGTTCGCAATGTCATTCGCCGGTCGTACTGGCAATGATGAGGTCCTACGGTACCTCGCGGTGACCAACGCAGAGGCGCTAATGGAATCGCAGGTCCCGGTGCCTGCAAATGTCGCCAAGTGGGCCGACGGTTCCATTGTGCTGGCTATTGTTGACGTCGCTGTATCCGGCGGCTGAGGTCGTATGCCATGAGCAGATTCATCTTCGATGACTTTGTGAAGACCACGCTTGGGGGCGCAACCCAGGTTGGGAGCGGATATCCCCTGACGGCACAGCAGGTTTCCGATGTCGTCACCTATCTGAAGTCACCCGGATCTGGTCCTTCCGCCAACGTGAGCTTCGAACAGTATGTGACCGGCAGCATGCAGGCCCATCCTCCTCGGCTTCCAGACGGGGCGGATTACCTTGCGTTCTCCGGTCAGGACACCGCCGGCACCTCCAATTTCACCAACGCGGAAGGGTACAGAGATCAGATCAACGGCAGATCGGGAGTAATTGGGGATACACCATGGGGGAAGTTCATCAGTGGACTGGCCAAAGATCCCGCGCATATCCCCGACCTTCAGGTGATGGAAGCTGGACTCAAGCACGTGATGGACTCGAAGGGCATCATTCCTTACGACAAAGACCATGCGGGCGTGCTTCGCGACGTGATGTGGAACGCCGGTAGCCCGACATTCTTCGAGAACGCCATCGCGACGCGCAAACCGCTGGTCGCCTTTGTGGACGGTGCACCTTCCAACCGTGGTTTCGCCAGGTTCGAGCTGCCCACCGCCCTCGAACACCCCCAGCTCCGCATCAACGGCTACCCGATAAGCGCCTTCGGTCCCGACCCGCTCACCTTTGCCAGCCAGTCAGCCGCCGAGTACCAGACCCTAGAGCGCACCCTGGCCCAGCACGCCACCACCAACACTGGCCAAGCGGTCGACGTGGCCCAGGTACGCCTGCACCTGAAGCCCATCGATGGCTATGACGCCATGGGCAAGACCCTCTTCGAGAAGCCCCTGCACGACTACAGCGCCCTAAGCCTGCACGAGATGTCCACCACCCGCGCGGAATGGGTCGCTGCTCGCTCGGCGCTGTCCACAGGCCCGCGTCTGTTCGCCGATCTTCCCGAGCCACTGCCGCATTCGCCGCTGCAGCCGGGCGCGCCGCGCGGGCCTCCGGGCGTGGCAATAGCCGAGGCAGTACCTCACGGGGTGAACCCCGGCATGAAGGCGCTGGGCGTGGCGGGCGTCGCCCTTATGGCGCACGACTTCGCCACTTCCGGCCACAAGTGGGTGGAACTGAACTCGCAAGGCAACACCGCAGGTGCCGATTCCACTTCGGCGCACTTCGTCGGCCGCAACCTGGGGGGTGCGCTGGGCGGCTTCGCCGCAGGTGCGGGCATTGGGGTCGTATCCGGCTCGTGGTCGGGCCCCGGCGCTGTTGTTGCGGGCATCGCTGGCGGCGCGCTTGGCGCCCATCTGGGTGAACAGTGGGCCGCACAGAAGGACATCGAGCGGGTCTATATCCAGCAGGACCCGTTGCACCGCACCTGGACGCGTAGCCCGGCAGACCCGGAGGGCCGCTGGCTGCGCGGCGCCGAGCAACAGCAGGTGCAGAGCGCCGACCTGGGGACTGGCGTGGAAGTGCGGCCCGTGCAGACGGCGCAGGGCGCCGATGTCACCTTCAGAGCCGACTATGTGGCCACCGGCACGCTGGAGCGCCAGTTGAACTGGCAGGCCGCCCGCGCCTCTTACGAGCTGGGCCTGGCCAACCTGCCACCGCCGCAGAATCCCTATCGACTGAATGCCAGTGGCTTGAAAGAGCCGCCCCCCAGCGCCTTCGAGACCGGAAGGGAGTTCGTACGCGATACCGTCTCGCGGCAATGGGAGCTGGAGATACGGGAAGTCGTTGACGGGCGCACGCCCATCACCCGGCGCGAGCCCGTTCCGCCGGAACGCGAACCGGCCCTGGATGAGCAATCGCGCACCGTCATCGCGCAGAACGCGGCCAACACCCCTGCGTCGGTGGCATCGCGCTACATGGTGGCCCACGAGCAGGGCCGCTGGAGTGATTTCGGCGACGCGCAGAACCCGTCCGTTCCGCAGGCAATCCGCAAGGCGCAGGACGGCGCCGATACCCTGCGTGCAAGCGACGGCCGCAGCTACAGCCGTGATGCGGATGGCCAGTGGGTCCACGAGGGCGTGGGCTTCAACAGCCAGGCCAATCGCAATATCGGCGATGAGCTGGAGATCACCTGGCAGAGCCAGAATGCCGGCATTGCAGACATGGGCAGCATGGCCGAGCAGATCAAGGCCACCGTACACATCGCGCCTGAGGGCGTGCGCGGCCAGGTGGAGACGCTGTACGCAAAGCACGGCATTCCGCGCACCGAGGAGCAGCTTGCCGCCACTACCGCTGCGGTGGAACAGAAGCTGGCCGCCGTTGGAAAGCAGACCGACATCACGCTGGAACTGATGCCCGACCCGCGCACGCACGCGCCCAGCGCGGACAGCGCCATCGCCTCCTTCGGCACTGCCCCGGGCAACCGCATGGAGCTGACCTCCACTACCACCGTGGAGGACATGGCGCGCATGCAATCGGCCCATGGGTCCCCGTCCCCTGCCCTGCCGCAGATGGATGGGCAGCAACGCGAACACCCGACCGTTCCCGCTGTGGTGCAGGAACAGGAACGCCCCACCCATGCAGTGCACGGCCATGCCAGCAAGCCCGCGGAGGAACCCCAGACCGCAGGCAGCCCGCTGCTGCCGGGCCACCCCGACTACGCACTCTACGAACAGATTCGCGATGGAGTAGCTGCCCTGGATGCCAAGCACGGGCGCAGCTTCGATACGATCAGCGAACGGATGAGCGCGAGCCTGCTGGTGCTGGCCAAAGACAGCGACCTGTCACGCGTGGACCACGTAGTGCTGAGCAACGCGACCGCGCAGACCCCTGCGGGACAGACGGTGTTTCTGGTGCAGGGCGAGCTGAACGATCCCTCGCATCTGCGCTCCTCAATGCCCACAGCACAGGCCGTGCAGACGCCGGTTGAGCAATCGCTGCAGCGGTATGAAGGCGTGAGCCAGGAAGCGCAGCAGCGTGCGATGGGTCGTGAGCTTGAGCAGCAGTCGCAGGAGGAGCGGATGCAGCAGGAGGTGAGGGGGCGTGCGGCGAGTATGGGGTGATCGACACCAGCTACCCACGAAGGTTCAGGAGGACGGGGGCGTCGACGCTGCAGCTTCGGGAGCTCGGCGACGCCCTTCATCCAGCAACAGGCAGTCGGCATACACATCGCTGAGCCTGCGAACCTCGCCCTGCAGGCCGGGCACCCCGGTGAGGATGGCCATGTGCTGTCCTGCCATCATCAGGAGATTGTTGCTGTAACGCACGACGTTCACGGCCAACTCCAATGGGAAACCTGCGCGGCTTCGGCCAACCGCATGCACACCGGCGTGAATGAATGAGTTCAGCGCAGCCCACGCATGCTTCTTCAGTTCCTCCAGCAGTGGAACAAGGTTGGCCATGTCGGGGACTTGGGCAAGCGAATCAATCATCTTGCTCAGCATCGGAAGTGCCCTGCCCTCATCCTCCTTTGGCGACGATGACAGTAGCTTTACTTGATCGTCGGATGCACAGTGACGCAGCCAAACGCCGCGGACGAATGCCTCGAACTGACAGCGCAGCATTGCAGCCGCGGATGACTCAAGCCCTGCCTCCATAAGCATGCGAACCGCCTCTGCATGCTCCAGACTCAACACCGTCGCGTCCAGTGAAGTCCGGAACCTCACGCCGTTGTCAGCCAGTGGATAGTCGACGGTTGCGAGCATTGCTTGCCGGAGCAATGCAGATTGGTTGAACAGATGGTCCATCATGTTGATCCCCTGAATTTCCCTGGGCCGAATTGCGATCCCTGCAAGAACCACAGGCAATCAAGCGGAGTACGGGATAGGCCGCGCAGAACACCATTTGCACACCTACCCACGCTAGGAATGCGACTTCATCCCCAGCCACCGCTCCAAGCTCTTGCCGCCGTTGAGCAGGAGATCCGATTGAGAAAGGCACCGCCATGCCACGGCAACGCCAATAATCACCCAAAGCCAATAGCCAAAAGAAACGCTGGCGGTCACCTTGCCTATGACGAGGATGTAGCCAAGCAGGAGGGCCACCATGGCGGCCACGCCGTAGCCGACCATAAGCGCTACGGCAATGATGTTCCTGGTCTTGGGATTACCGAACCATTTCCGGCGCCAGCGAATCTCGCCGGTAGCGTCATCAGTCTCAACAAGGTCCCAAGCGTTGGCAACGTCCACGATGGCGCGTGCGGGTTGATCTAGCGCACACAACTTACGGATGACGGAGACCGGCAGATAGGCGCCGCAGTGGTGCCTGATGGCAACGGATAGCCAGAGGTCATCCTTGGCACTCTCCTCACGGAATAATTCAAGGAAGTCCTTCCGGGCCGAAGTACGCTGATGATTCAGGCCTGACAGCCATTTGAAGATTAATACCAACACCGCGCAAAGGGCGACGGGAACCAGAAACTGGTCGCCAGCAACATCGACCAATTTGTTGACGATGCCTTCCATGGAAATCCCCCATCCTCCCTGTCTTGCGTGAAGCATCGCCGATCGGTTGGGGTTCCGCAATTGAGCGTAACGGGGCTAGACGAGCCCAGTCCTGGCCCACGAGACGGGCCTCACCGAAGCTGGCGGCCCGCCTCTTCGACGATGACCATGACTCCGATCGATCCCACTTGGCTGGCCGCCTTCGATGCCGAGCTTCTCTACCTGTTCGCCATCGACCACCAGGATGCTGGCATGGATGCCTCCCTGCTGGACTGCTACGCAGATTTGCCGCCGCGTGAGGCGGCGTTGGCGTTCGGCAGTGACTACGACCTGGGGCGCGACGATGCGCTCTGGCCACGCCCTGGATTGGGGGTCATTGTTAAGTAGGTGACGCAATTGGCCTGTTTTTATAGCGGGCGCTGGATGAGGGTGTGTCGCAATTAAGCACCTGCTGCTGCGAGAAGTGCGCTCCGCGTTCGACATAGCGGCGGCAGCTTAACTTTCGCCGCAACCACTGTGCTGCAACGGGTTTCGCGGATTTTCTGCCGTGCCACAATGCTGGAAGCATCAGAACTGTCGGCCTTCTTGGCTGCGGTTTCTTGGCATTGGGCTTCTGTGCGGGTACACCTTTGCGTGCCACCGAGAAGGGTGGCACGGGCGTCGAAAACCCGTTCAATAGCCGGTGTGTTTACGCTTGTCAGCCGGCGTCACCTTTGCGTGGCGCCGGCTGGCAATCCGTTCGCGTTCCATGGCGGGCGGTGCGTGGGGGCCTTCGGGCCCGCCGGCTTGGCTATTGACCGGTTTTCGAGCCACGTACCGTCCGCCTCCCTTCGGGGTGGCGCTGCCGTCTGTCCTGTACGGAGCACTGCCATGAACGCATCGGAATTCCGCCCCCTGCACGCTGCCACCGACCCGGCCAATGCCGAGCCCGAATTGGACAGCGGTTCAGACCCTACTGCCTTCCTCACCACGTTGCGGCGCATCCAAAGCGGCGCCGCTGCCGATGGCCAGCCCTGGCCGGAGCGCTCGGCCGCGCTAGGCCGCCGCATTGCCCTGGCCGACGCCGACTGCGCCCTGGCAGGCCTGCGCGTGGTGCAGGAGATGCTGTTGGCCGGAGAGCGCGCGCGACAGAACGGAGAGCCCGCGCAGCACCTGGGCGACCGCACGATGGAGGGGCTGATGCTGGCGTGCGTGGCGCTGACGGCGCAAGCCAGCGCTTGCCTGCAGGTACGTGGCTAGTGCCTGCGCTGTGGGTCTGGTGCGCTGCGGCTCTGGTGCCGCAGCGCGACCCATGAGGGTGCCGCCCGTGGTTGTAACCAGCACGCTGATGGTGATGGGCCTGGTGTTCTCGGACTACCTCCTTCCCCAAGCGACGCTGGAGGTGAAGGCCTACCGCAGGCTGTCGGATTACTCCTTCGGGGTCATGCGGCAAGAGGCTGAGGCGTTTGCGCAGGCGCGGGGTGGCGTCCGGTTGGAGGTGGGCTCGGGGGATGGGAGCGAGCGGTACTTCGTGCTGCACACCAACGGGCAGCCGGTGATGCTGGTGGACAACTCATCACTGCAACTGGTGGTGATGGTTGTTGGGGATGCGGGGGAGCGGGCTCCGGATCTGGGGGATTTGCAGCAGCAGTGGCGGGTGCGGACGCGCCCGGATTGGGACCGGTGGCGCTAGCACGTGGGAGACCAGCCTCAAAGGCCATCGCGCCTTAGTACCAGGGCTTACATGCCGATCCAGTTTCGAACTTCTTCAGCTAGCACCCTTTCACTCAGAAAAGGATCTGTCTCAGGCGACGCCACCCACGCAAACTTTCTCACCCGAATCTTGCCGACTGCGGCCGGCAAAGGGACCAAGCCATCCTCCCGGCGCCTGAAGCCCACGACGAATCCTCTTTCTGCCTCAAAGCCAGATGCGAATGCAACGATCTGATTGAAGCTCGCACGGTCCCAGTCCCCACCGAAAAACTTGTATTTGACGTCTCCCACGATGCGACTTCCATCCACGACGAGGTCGGGATTTAGCGTGATCCCTCCCTCTGCCAAACGGAGCCCACGCTTCATTACATCGATGGGCGACAACGCATTTGCAAGAATGTTGCGCAGTCCGCTCTCCACTATGCCTGGCGTTGGAATCAGGAAGCAAGTCCCCGAGAAATTGCCGGCTTCCATGGAGGCTCCTCTCGAAGCCAAAACTAGCTTCGCAAGCGGCAGCGCCTTTGAATAGCGCGCGTGCAGACGGGTCGCCTGAAATTGCCAGTCGGATTCACGCAACACACCCACAGGCCCCATCGACAGTACGAGGCGGCGGGCGCGCCGCCTCTCGTCCGCATCGATGCTGGGGTCCGAAGCAATCGCAGCACAGCTCGCTTTCATCAGGCGGTTGATCGCCGCGTCTTCGTCTAGCTCTGAATATGTGCAATGAACCGCCACTCGACCAGAGAGGTTCGCCAGAACGGTGGGGACCGGCTGCACGGAGCCCCTCACCTCAGCTAACTCCTCCTCGTACTCGCTGTAGTCCCGATGCAATCCAAGCCGCAGGACGCGCTCTGCTTCCGCAAGCAACCATCGACAGACTAGTTCGCGCAAGTCTTGCGAGCTCCCGACGCGAGCTGGCGACCCGTCCACTCTCGGCGCCACCTCAGATTTTCCCATTAGGTGACAGAAGTGGGTCAGCGGGATCTTAGGGGCAACCTGCAGCTGGAGGTCTCCCAAGCGGACCACACCGACCACGTTCCTAAATTTCAAGATGTGCATGCCATTAGGGCGATATCCAACGCTAACCACTGATGCTTGTTCATCAGCGTTAGCGCTACCGTCGGCAACCGCTTTGGACTTTGAACCCCACCAACTGAGGCGCCCGGCCATCCGACGACCAATATCCTCTAGCGCCTGGACTTGCTGATCTGACAAGCGGACGGCACTTTCTCGATTCTCTTCAAGAACGACTTCAGTCAGCATAGTCTGGCCATAACTGGTTCACGCTCAGGGCGCCGATACCGTCCGGCTGATCGTAGTAGTACTCCTCAATGAGCGGCAAAAGCTTTCGCTTCCAGACCTCCCGTAGAACTTTCGGGGACATGTCATTGCGCATGAAGAAGGAGTGGCCGATGGTGTGGTGCCGGTCCAGGTCCCTAGTGAGATGATCATTGAGCCTGGACAGCCCTTCAACTACGGCTTCCGACGGAAGAGCTCTGGAGTTGAAGTAGCGTTCCAACACATCAGCATCAGGTGCGAGCTCGAAGATTTCAAAACGGCGCCGCATCGCCGCATCTATGGAACGAATGCTGCGATCGGCGGTGTTCATCGTTGCGATGAACATCAGATTGGACGGCAGCTTGAACTCCTTGGACAGCTGCAGACTGATTGCCTGATCCCGATACTCAAGAAGATACAGAAGCTCCCCCATTACCCTCGGGAGATTTGCTCGATTTGCCTCATCCATGATGATGACGTAGGGATGGTCTGGATCGTTGAGATGTCCGGCCTTACGCATGTCACTTACTATCTGCAGCACCACGCCTGCCTTCACGTCGAACGAAACGCCTGAAGGGCCTGCAACTGGGCGCAAACCTTCGATGAAGGCCTCATACGTATAGCTGGGATGGAACTGAACCAATCGCACCGCGCCCTTGCGAGCCCTAGTTAGATAGGTTGCTAACTTCTGGGCTACCCAGGTCTTGCTGGTACCGGGTGGACCAGCCAGAATCAATTGCGGCTGACTCCCACGCAGACAATCGATCATGCTGCTGAGCTCACCTTCGGCGAGGAGCGTCTCAGCCGCCAACCAGGACATGTCTAGATCGACCTCGAGCTCGACGGGAGCGCTTGACGCCTCCACGCGAGCAGCATCCTGGCTTTCATCGTCGCCGAGCCATGAGTCTTTGATACGCTCGTACACGTAACCAAATGCGTTCTGATTCACCACGCTGTTGGGGGTGGAGAATCCGTCTAGCAGTTCCAACTCTTCAACCGGGAAGGGGGTGATGAACTCGATGGCCTCGAGCTTGAACCATGTCTTGTAAGCGCCATTGGCGCTATCGTTGAATCGGTTTCCTTCATCGTATGTTCCCGGTAGCGAAGGCCATGGATTGGCGATCCCGTCCGCAGACGGCGCGCAGCGGAGCATCCCCACGCGGGCCTTAGCAACGATCTGACGTTTGCCTCCATTGATGTAGAGCGTGAAGCCGCTTGACAGCTCGTCGCGGACGCCTTCTCGGAGCCTGAATGTCCAGCCGCTAGCCCATCCGCCATTGCTGTCTATGCCTTCTAGCACAGAGCCGTAGTCCCGAGAAATTGTCTGCCATGTTCCCACGAGCGCAATGCGGCGATCGAGTCGTGGCGCCACCCGATCGCTGTGAGCATCGACAACTGCACCGTAAGCCTGAAGAGCTGCTTCGAGATCGACGATCAGCGATTGGTCGGAGGGAAGTTCGTCCACGCCGTAGTATTTGAACGCGATCGTGGACGCTTCATACATGCGCGCCTTGCTGCCACTCGAACGAAGATCTATGCCCGAAGAGAGATCGAAGCCCGCGTCGGCGAGACTGGGGATTAGAGCCCTTATCCCATCTGCACGGTCATTGAGCTTTCGAACGGCTTCCTTCCGATGAAGTGACTCGAACTCAGTTACTCCTTGGGCGAGAGTGAGGTAGACCCCGTCCCCTGCCTCGCTGAACAGATAGACGACGTAGACCCCACGCTGCGTTGTGGTGGTTTCTCTTCGATCAAGGATCGACAGCCAGGGGATTGTTGCCCAGTTGCCCTTGCCGTAGCTCGCCACCACTTTTAGATGCTCGTTACCGGCAACAATGGCAAGCCGCTCGACTCCCTCTTTCAGCTCCCGAAAGACATCTGCGACCTCATTCTCTCCCCCAAAACTGACCTCAGACCGCGCATGCTGGTACGTGCGAAGAATCGTGCCAAGCTTGGCCCTAAGGTTCTGGGATTCTTGGCCTGGCAATTGATCTGTCATAGGAGGCTCCTAGCCGCTGTCCGATGGCCTTGCAGAAAGGAGGCCAATTGCGACAACAGTATCGGAAGGCCATATAGCTCATCAATGATCTCTACTGTCCTGAATCGACGCAGTCGGCCTCCAAGGCCGTGTGATAGCCCCAGCGGACACCTAAAAAAGCGTAGATCTCCTGGAACGAGAGTGCGTTGAGCGAAATGACGGAGTCAGAGTTCAAGCCATGGCCCATCAGGCAAAAGAGCGCGCCCGCCCCTGAGTTCATCAAGGGCAGGCAGACAGTGCCTGCTACCTGTCGTCGGCTCGATCTAGTCCCAGTGCAGGCCGATCGTTCGGTCCAGGACGGCAAGCGCAGCACCTGGAACACCTGATAGTCAGACTGTAGGACGTCTGCGAGCAGAATGGGCGGCGGTTCAGTGACGTGCAGTAGGCTCGCGTCACGGACATTCTAGAGATTCGGGCTCGCGCATGATCAGTCGCCCTTGCCGGATAGCGGCGAGGGCTGACACTTTCGGTCCGCCAGGTCTGCGGCATTCCTTAGACCTCAACCCGACTCCTCCTTTTCCTCCGTGTGCCTTTCGAACTAGGCACGTCAGTTTGACCAGATGCGTACATTCGGACATAGGTGTCGAGCAGCCGTTCGACCGCCAGATCACCAGCGTCCACTTTTTCCGGACTTCTCAGCTTCGAAAGAATGGTCACGAGCTGCTGGGCAGGGAATTTTATGATCAACTTACCCTTATTATAGAACTCCCTAAAAGCCTCCAACTCCGCCCCTTTGCGAAGCCCAAACTCAGCATCCCGGCAAATTATGAACGCAAGCTCTCCATACTCGCGACCAAGATACCCGTAAACCTGCCTAAACTCATCAACCCCAATTTTTGCATAATTCTTAACCTCAAATATCACCTGCCTGGTCTTGTAATCATTAAGCACCCGACTCCAAATGCCGCCACCTTGATTTGTAGCCACTATGTCGCGCCTCTGGGAGGCGTTAGCATTGGGCCTCAGCTGGATATTGGAGAGTTGCTTTGAAAACGCGATCTCGACCGCCTTCTTGCACCAGACTTCGAATTGAGATGCTCCAGCAACCCCATCGGGAATGCCATTAAGCTCAGACATCAATTGCCCGAGAATACGTTTTCTCTGCTCACCACTCTGGGATTCGATCGCAATCTCGTATTCATCATATATTTCCTCCGCCTCACCCTGGGTCAGCTCAAAGCCACTTATGTTGAGTGCCGGCCAGTAGCACGGATGAATCATTAGAACATCTTCGTCCACAAGCGATTTTTCAAATCTCTTACCGTCGTGTGAATAAACAAAGCTTGCAATTTGCTTGTCAAAAACGCCGATGAACCCGATACCATAAAGTGCTTTAAGGACCTCTTGCGCGCTTCCTAGTATCGTAAAGTGTTGCGACTCGGCAGCGGTTAGGCCAGGGCTCGCCATGACGTTAGAAATCTTTTCTTGAACCTCAGTAAGCCTCAGCTTGGCGTCTCCACTAGAGAATGAGGAGACCAATGCTCTTAGACCAGGAAACACAGCCTCATACTCTTTCCCAAGATCATTGAAGCGAGTCACAGATATGCTTTTTGCAGACTCGTCAAAATCTGCCTCAATCAAAGTGGTCCGTTCCTGCCGTTGCGCCTGGTAGAAGGCCGTATTCAAGAGCGCAATAACATCCCGAGGACGGTAGAGAGTCAGCCTCAGACATCTCCTAAAACCCTCGCGGCCATGGAGCTCGTTTGCCGTGATGGCATTCCATACCTTTACATCGCTCTCTTTGGATATGCCGAAGACATATCTAATTCTCTTTGCCACCATGTAGAAGAGCTCCTGAGGATCCCAGTGAAGCCTAAGAACTTGGGACTCAAGATTTCTTGTAAAGTCTTTATCTTCGGCCTCAATCGCTCGAAGCATGTTGTCGCGAATGAACACAATCGCCCTAAAATGCCCTGCTAGGGATGACCTAATTTCGTCAGTCCCATACAGAATTCCATCAATGATGCTTGTGCCGGTAATGTCTGGCTCGTAGCCCTCATCAAGCCGATCTACAAGCAACACATATTCCTGTCCTGATTCAGATACAATTTCTGATATTTCGCTTGTCAGTCTCTCGACTGAGAGAAAAGCCGGAAGCTCCGCAATACGCTCATCCTCCCCTTCAACCTCAGCCTTAAAGACCTTCAGGACAGATCGGAGCCGATCAACTGGCGACAACCCGCGACTGCGCCAGTTTGTGACTTTGTCCGCAAGTTCTCTATTGGATTCAATATATTTTTTAAGCTTATAGTCGCTCAATAGCATTGAGGCGATTTCCATTAAGATCGTATACTTCCATGCGATCTTGATCCCAGCCCTCATTTTTGACAAATTGGCGCCAAACATTTTCGCTAATGGCCGAAGCCCAATCATTTGCTCTTCAACAGGAGCAATTTTTATCACTGGCGTCTTTCGATCAGACCATACTTTGCTGAGACGGTAGGTAATTGCACTCTTTCCCGTGCCACGTCGCCCCACTACGATGAACCTATCGACGCTCTCAAACAGAGTTCGATAGTCTTGCCATTCATAAAATGACTCATCGAGCGCTTTGTGGTCATTTTCTCCTCGCACATCCCCGAACGCATTCGGCTTTGCCGCCATTTGCACACTCCCTGTCTGTGCACACTAAATCCATAAAAAAAGGGGCAGCTTTCGCTGCCCCTTTCTTAATAATCAAACCCCAACAGGGTTAGCCTTCTCCGGATCAATCTTGTACTGCTTGATCGCCCGAGCCACATCCTTAGCCGTCATCTTCCCGTCCTTCGCCAGCGCCGCAATCGCGGCATGCGCGATGTAGTACCGGTCAACCTCGAAGAAGCGACGCAGGTTCGCACGGGTATCCGAACGACCGAAGCCATCCGTGCCCAGCACCGTATAAGACATCGGCACGAACGCACGAATCTGGTCCGCATACGCACGCACGTAGTCGGTGGCGGCAATCGCCGGGCCCTGGCGGCCGTCCAGCAGCTCGGTCACGTAGGCCTTGCGCTGCTCACCTTCCGGGTGCAGGCGGTTGGCACGTTCCACGTCGAAACCATCGCGACGCAGTTCGTTGAAGCTCGGGCAGCTCCAGATATCGGCGGTCACGCCGAAGTCCTTGTCCAGCAGCTCGGCGGCGGCAATCACTTCACGCAGGATAGTGCCCGAACCCAGCAGCTGCACGCGCAGATCGCCCTTCTTCGGCTTGCCGGCGTCGGTCAGCAGGTACATGCCCTTCACGATGCCTTCGGCTGCACCTTCCGGCATTTCCGGGTGGGTGTAGTTTTCGTTCATCAGGGTCAGGTAGTAGTACTCGTCTACCTGGTCTTCCATCATGCGCTTGGTGCCGTGCTGCAGGATCACCGTCACTTCGAAGCCGAAGGTCGGGTCGTAGCTGCGCACGTTCGGAATGCCACCGGCCACCAGATGGCTGAAGCCATCTTCGTGCTGCAGGCCTTCACCGTTCAGCGTGGTGCGGCCGGCGGTGCCGCCCAGCAGGAAGCCGCGGGTACGCATGTCGGCGGCCTGCCAGGCAATGTCGCCCACGCGCTGGAAGCCGAACATGCTGTAGTAGATGTAGAACGGCAGCATCGGCACGTTGCTGACCGAGTAGCTGGTACCGGCGGCCATCCACGAGCTGATCGCGCCCGGCTCGCTGATACCCTGCTGCAGCACCTGGCCGCTCTGGTCTTCGCGGTAGAACATCAGCTGGTCGGCGTCGACCGGCTTGTACTTCTGGCCGAACGGCGCGTAGATGCCGATCTGGCGGAACAGGCCTTCCATACCGAAGGTACGGGCTTCGTCGGCCACGATCGGCACGATGTGCGGGCCCAGTTCCTTGTCACGCAGGGTGATGTTCAGGCTCTGCACGAAGGCCATGGTGGTGGAATAGCTGCGCTCGCCGCTACTCTTCAGCAGGCGCTCGTAGGTTTCCAGCTTCGGTGCGTTGAAGCTCTTTTCGGCCTTGCGGCGGCGCTGCGGCAGGTAACCACCCAGCGCGGCACGGCGTTCCTGCAGGTACTGCACTTCCGGCGAATCCGGGCCCGGGTGGTAGAACGGCACCTGGCCGTCGGCCAGCTGCGCGTCGGTCACCGGAATGTTGAAGCGGTCGCGGAAGTGGCGCACCGCTTCGTCGTCCAGCTTCTTGGTCTGGTGGGTCGGGTTCAGCGCTTCGCCGGCGCTGCCCATGCCGTAACCCTTCACGGTCTTGGCCAGGATGACGGTCGGCATGCCCTTGGTGTTCACGGCCTGGTGGTAGGCGGCGTACACCTTGTGCGGGTCGTGGCCACCACGGTTCAGGCGCCAGATGTCGTCGTCGGAAAGACCGGCCACCATGGCGGCGGTTTCCGGGTACTTGCCGAAGAAGTGTTCGCGGGTATACGCGCCACCGAAGGCCTTGCAGTTCTGGTATTCGCCGTCGACGGTTTCCATCATCAGCTTCTTCAGAACGCCGTCGGTGTCCTTGGCCAGCAGGGCATCCCAGTAACCGCCCCACAGCAGCTTGATCACGTTCCAGCCGCCGCCACGGAACACGCCTTCCAGTTCCTGGATGATCTTGCCGTTGCCGCGCACCGGGCCGTCCAGGCGCTGCAGGTTGCAGTTCACCACGAAGATCAGGTTGTCCAGGCCTTCACGGCCGGCCAGCGCAATGGCGCCCAGGGTTTCCGGCTCGTCGCTCTCGCCGTCGCCGATGAAGCACCACACCTTGCGGTCGCTCTTTTCGATCAGGCCACGGTTTTCCAGGTAGCGCATGAACTGTGCCTGGTAGATGGCGGCCAGCGGGCCCAGGCCCATCGACACGGTGGGGGTCTGCCAGTAATCGGGCATCAGCCACGGGTGCGGGTACGACGACAGACCGCCGCCGTCCACTTCCATGCGGAACTTGTCCAGCTGCTCTTCGCTGATCCGGCCTTCCAGGAAGGAACGCGCGTAGATGCCCGGGGCGCTGTGGCCCTGGATGAACAGCAGGTCGCCCGGGTGGCTGTCGCTGGGGGCGCGCCAGAAGTGGTTGAAGCCCACGTCGTACAGGGTGGCACCGGAAGCGAACGAGGCGATGTGGCCGCCCAGATCGCCCGGCTTGCGGTTGGCGCGCACCACGGTGGCCATCGCATTCCAGCGGATGATGGAACGGATGCGCCATTCCAGCTCGGCATTGCCGGGGCTCTTGGCCTCCAGCTGCGGCTCGATGGTGTTCACGTATTCGGTAGTGGGAGAGAACGGCAGGTACGCACCCGAACGACGGGTCAGTTCCACCATGCCTTCCAGCAGCTGATGCGCGCGCTCGGGGCCCTCGACATCAATGACGGCCTTCAACGACTCGATCCACTCCTGGGTTTCAACAGGATTGGTGTCGTTGTTCAGCACTTCGTTCAACCAGTTCATTAGCGCTCCCATTACCGCACGCACGCGCGCGACTGTTGTATAGATTTCTAGACCGCAAAGTGTAGCGCACCAAGGGCTTTCGTCACTTCGCTACGCTGCCGTATGGAGGCGTTTGGCCTGTGTCCGCAAGGCCTGTCCCGGGCTGTCCCGGCGCCGGACAGTCTGGTTTTTCAGGCACCTGCGGGCGGCAGGCCCCCTGCCCCGGTGTCGCTTCTGCACCGCTGGGTGCATCGGCAGGACGCAGTGTTACCGCTGGCGATGACCGTTGTAGGGCAAGGCCTGCGCCGTTGTAGGGGCGTTCTGGCGGCTGGCGATGAACCGCCGCCAACATGTCGCGCCTGCCTCTGGATTGGCCGTGGGCCGGGCGGGAAGCTGCACCGCGCAGGCAGCCCCTTCCCCTGCGGCGCCCGCCACCTGGCGCCGCAGCTGCTTCGCCCAGAACCCACCGCAGCTTTGCGGTGGGTTCTCTCGTTGGGGCCGCCGTGGCCTGAATGCAGCATGGGTTTGGCCCGAATCTGGACTTGTCCGGTCCGGCTTATCGATATATCGTTTGCGCACTCGTTACCGATATATCGAAATGAGCCGATCCGCTACCCTGCGGGCCCGCCCGGCCCCATCCCCCGAAGTGCCCCGCCGCAATGGCCAGCCGCGCGTGCTGAGCCGTGGCGACCTGCGCCTGCTGGTGCTGGCCCTGATTGGCGAACAGCCGCGCCACGGCTACGAGCTGATCCAGCACATCAGCGGCTTGTTCATGCAGGCCTACACGCCCAGCGCCGGCACCATGTACCCGCTGCTGGCCAGCTTCGAGCAGGCCGGCTGGGTGGAATCGCACGAAGAAGATGGCCGCCGCGTGTTCCGCATCACCGCCGCCGGCGAATTCGAACTGAAGGTGCAGCGGCCGCAGGTGCGGCTGGCCCAGCGCCGCGCGTTCGACCGCGCCCGCGAGATCACCAAGGCCTCGCTGCCGGCGCCGCTGGCCGCGGCCCTGCGCGAGTTCAAGCAGGCGCTGGTGCGCCACCACGGCCGCTGGAGCGAAGGCGAGGCCGAACAGGTGGCCGCCCACCTGCAGCACGCCGCCGCGTTGTTGAACGGATCCCTGGGCGATGGACCGCTGCCGATCACCCCGACCGAGCCAGACTGACGCCCGCCAGGTCTTCCCCCTTTGCCGCGCGCCCCGCGCGACCTTACCGCTACAGGTACTGACATGACCGACCATGAAAACAAGCGACTGCGCCTGGATGTGCGCTTCCGCCAGCTGACCGTGCTGCGCACCGAAACCGTAACCCCGCACATGCGCCGCGTGGTGCTGGGCGGTGCCGACCTGGCCGGTTTCGATTCGCCCGGCGCCGACGACCATATCAAGCTGTTCTTCCCCAACAGCAGCGGCGAGATGGTGCTGCCCACCATGACCGCCGAGGGCCCGCGCTACCCCGAGGGCAAGGAACATTCGCCGGCGCGCGATTACACCCCGCGCTGGTGGGACCACGAAACCGGCGAACTGGCCATCGACTTCGTGCTGCACGACCAGGGCATTGCCGGGCCGTGGGCACAGCGCGCGCAGCCGGGCGACACCCTGGCCATCGGCGGCCCGCGCGGCTCGTTCGTGGTGGCCGACACCTACGATGCCTACGTGCTGATTGGCGATGAAACCGCGCTGCCGGCCATCGCCCGCTGGCTGGACGTGCTGCCCGAGCACGCCGAAGTGCAGGCGTGGATTGAAGTGAGCGACGAAGACGAGCGTCAGGACCTGCCGCAGTACGAAAACGTGCGCATCCACTGGCTGGAGCGCAACGGCTTCCCGGCCGCCACCAGCACCCTGCTGGAAGACCAGTTCACCGATTTCGAAGCCCCCGACGGTGACACCTTCTACTGGATCGCCACCGAATCGCGCCGCGCGCGCATGATGCGCAAGTTCCTGGAAGGCCACCTGGGCGTACCGCGCGACTGGATTCGTTCCACCGGCTACTGGAAGGCCCACCCGGACGAAACCGACGGCGATTGATGATGTGGGGTCAGAGCCCTTTCCGCAGGAAAGGGATCTGACCCCGCTACAATCGCGCTCCTTTCCCGCACCTGTGAGGCCCCACCATGGGCAAACTGACCCTGGCCGGCATCGACAAGCTGCGTACCCGTTTCGCCGATGACGCCGCCTGCGATACCGCCCTGGCCGCCTTCGCCGACGCCGCCGCCCTGCGCGCGCCGCTGCGCGAACTGCTGGACGCCGAGCACCGCTACCTGCAGGCCGAATTCGAAGTGGCCCAGGTGGCCGACGTGCTGCGCCGCGACCAGAAGTACGCACCGGTGGGCCGCCCGTCGGTGCACATCGTGCAGCTGCGCAAGCAGCAGGCCGCCACCAAGCAGGCCGCCCTGATCGCCCGCCAGGTGGTAGCGCAGGCCGCGCAGACCTTCGTGCGGGTAAGCGGCATGACCGTGAAGGCCAAGCAGAGCCCGAGCGACGCATGCGCCGCATGGTTGATCGCGCAGCGGTGATTGCAGGGGTACGGTGGCCATGACATGGCGCGCGTGCCAAAGCGGGTTTCGGCGGCCATGACCCGGTAGGGGCCAACCTTGGTTGGCCCACGGGATCACAGGCGTGCCAACCAAGGTTGGCACCTACCAAAGCGAATTCCGGCGGCCATGGCCCGGTAGTGGCCAACCTTGGTTGGCCCACGGGATCACAGGCGTGCCAACCAAGGTTGGCCCCTACCAAAGCGAATTCCGGCGGCCATGACCCGGTAGGGGCCAACCTTGGTTGGCCCACGGGATTACCGGCGTGCCAACCAAGGTTGGCACCTACCAAAGCGAATTCCGGCGGCCATGGCCCGGTAGGGGCCAACCTTGGTTGGCCCACGGGATTACCGGCGTGCCAACCAAGGTTGGCACCTACCAAAGCGAATTCCGGCGGCCATGACCCGGTAGTGGCCAACCTTGGTTGGCCCACGGGATTATCGGCGTGCCAACCAAGGTTGGCCCCTACCAAAGCGGTTTCCCCAAAAAAGAAGGCCCGCTTTTCAGCGGGCCTTCTGCCTTCTCACGACGAGTGAGCGGGTTACATCAAGCGGCCGGCTTTTCGCCGGTGGCTTCGGTGGTGATGCGGATCTTCACTTCATCGCTCACGTTCGGGGCGTACGCGCCCACGCCGAAGTCGCTGCGCTTCAGGGTGGTGGTGGCGTCGAAGCCCGCCGCCGGCACCTTGGCCATCGGGTGCTCGCCACCGCCGTTGATGGTCACGTCCAGGGTGACCGGCTTGGTGATGCCCTTGATGGTCAGGTCGCCGGTGACAGTCAGCTTGTTGGTGCCGGCCGCTTCAACCTTGGTGCTCTTGAAGGTGGCATCGGCGAACTTGGCGGCGTCGAAGAAATCGGCGCTCTTCAGGTGTTCGTCGAACTTGGCGGTGAAGCTGTTCAGGCCGCTCAGCGGCAGCTTCACTTCCACGGTGCTCTTGGTCACGTCGGCGGCGTCGTACACCAGGGTGCCTTCCACGTTGCCGAAGTGGGCGCTGGGGTTGGAGAAGCCGAAGTGGCTCCACTGGGCCAGCACGTCGGTGTGGCTCGGGTCCAGCTTGTAGGTGCCCGAGGCGATCTGGATCGCTTCAGCAGCCGGGGCAGCAGCAGCAGCGTCGGCGGCCGGGGTGGCAGCCTGTTCGGTGGTGGCCGGGGCGGCGGCATCGGCGGCCGGGGCAGCGGTGTCGGCCGGCTTCGAGCAGGCGGCAATGGCCAGGGTCAGGGCCAGCGGCAGCAGCAGTTTACGGGTGGCGCTCATCAGGAAACTCTCCGGATCGTAGGGTGGGTACACGGTGCAGCAGGGGCCCGCCAAGGTGGCTGGGCCGAAACCGAGACAGCGACTTACGCGATGCGCGCCGCTTCGTCGAACGACAGACGCGGCAGACGGGGGAACAGGCCCGAGGGGTCACCGTAACCCAGGTTGACCAGGAAATTCGACTTGATGCTGGTGCCGGCGAAGAACGCTTCGTCCACCTTGGCATTGTCGAAGCCGGACATCGGGCCGGCATCCAGGCCCAGCGCGCGCGCGGCCAGGATCAGGTACGCACCCTGCAGGCTGCCGTTGCGGAACGCGCCTTCGTGGCGGCCTTCACGCGGGCCGTCAAACCAGGCCTTGGCATCGGTGTGCGGGAACAGGTAGGGCAGCTTTTCGTGGAAATCTTCGTCGAAGGCCACGATGACGGTGACCGGCGCGGCCAGGGTCTTGTCATGGTTGCCTTCGGACAGCGCCGGGGCCAGCTTGGCCTTGGCTTCGGCCGACTTCACGAAGACGAAACGCGCCGGGCTGCCGTTGGCGGCGGTGGGGCCCCACTTCAGCAGTTCGTACAGCGCGTGCAGCTGGCTGTCGTCCACCGGCTTGTCGGTGAATGCGTTCTGGGTGCGGGCGGTGCGGAACAGCTGGTCCAGTGCAGCAGCGTCAAGCGCGTGGGACATCGTGGATCTCCAGGGCAGCAACAGGGAAAAGGGCGAAGCAGCGCAGGGGCTGCGGCGCGAAACAATGAGCCGCAGTGTAGAGTGTCGCGACTGTTGCAACACCCAGCAGGGCTGAAACGAATTAATGCCAATGGTGAAACGATCGAGCGCGCCGTGGACGATCACGGACGGCCGTGCAGGCAATGTGCGCCAGGCCGTGGCGCTGGCTTCGGCGCTGCGCCTGGGCACCCACCGCCCGCTGGTATTGCAGCCGCGCGCACCGTGGCGCTGGCTGTCGCCGCGCCGCCTGCCCGGGGATGTGCACGGTTTCGGCGAGACACTGGCGACATTGGCCGCCGAACCGCCGCCGCTTGCGATCGGCTGTGGCCGCCAGGCCGCCGGCGCGCTGCGTGTGCTGCGTGCACGTGGCAGCAAGGTGGTGCAGATCCTGGACCCGCGCATTGCCGCCCGCCATTGGGATCTGCTGGTGGTGCCCGAACACGATGCCCTGCGCGGCAGCAACGTGCTGACCCTGCTGGGCAGCCTGAACCCGGTGGACGATGACTGGCTGAGCCTGGGCCGCGCCGCCTTCGCCGATTTCCATGCCCTGCCCGGCCCGCGCACCGCCTTGCTGGTGGGCGGGCCGACGTCGCTGGCGCCGTGGGACGAAGCCGGCATGGTGCGCGTGTTCCAGGCCCTGGCCGAACAGCTGCGCAGCGAAGGCGGCAGCCTGCTGGCCACCACCTCGCGGCGCACACCGCCGGCACTGGCCGAGACCCTGCGCGCGATCTTCGCCGACCTGCCACATGTGATCTGGGGCGACGGCGGCGATGGCGTGAACCCCTATGCCGGCCTGCTGGGCTGGGCACAGCGGGTGGTGGTGTCGCCCGATTCGGTGAACCTGCTCTCTGAGGCCTGCGCCACGCGGCTGCCGGTGGCGGTGGCGCTTGCCGATACCGCGCAGGGCCGGTTGGCGCGCTTCCAGCAGCAACTGCGCGAACGCGGGCGGCTGCAACCGCGCTGGCTGGACTGGCAGTGCGCGGCCATCGAGCCGCTGCGCGAAACCGCGCGGGTGGCGGCCGAAGTGAAGGCCCGGCTGGGGCTGGGCTGACCCCGGGGCATGCCCGTGCCGGCCGCACAACGCCGCCACGGGCATTGGGTATGATCGGCCACGCGGGGCCGCCCCGCGCCCGCTCGCTCCATGGAGGAACAGACGATGCGTACCCTGCCCTGCACTGCCGCCGCCCTGGCACTGGCCATGGGCCTGCTGGCCACCGCCCCTGCCGATGCGCGGCGCGTTTATCACATCATGGAAAACACGCCGGAGCCGGTACGCCTGGATGTTTCGCCCGGCCTGGTGGCCAGCATGGCCGCCGCCGACGAAGCCGCACGCAACCCCCCGCCGGGCCAGGCGCCCACGGCACCGTCCAACGGCGCGCCGCCGCCAATGCAGGTGGTGTCCATCGGCACCAACGTGGATGGCGAACGCGAGGTGCTGCTGCAGCAGCCAGGGCAGCCGGGCAACACCGCCGCGGTGCGCTGGCCGAACCAGGCAGGTGACCCGTCGGTGCTGTTCCATGTGGGGCAGCAGGTGCAGTTCGACCACACCCCGTCCGAAGGCCGGAAGGGGCTGATGGCGCGTGACGCGCAGGGCCGCCCGCTGACCCATATTCCCGAACCGGCGCCGGCATCGCAGGGCTGGAACACGCAGTACTAAGCCGGCAGTACTGAGCCCGCCGTACTGAGGCTGCCGCTCCGCCTGAACGGCGGTTTTTGGCGTTGCGTGGGTACGGGGGGATAATGGCCGATTCCTTTTTCCTTCCCGCCCGCCATGTCCGTGCGTCCTGCCCCCGTGTTTGCTCCCCTGACCGCGCGCGCCCTGGTGCTGGCCGTGCTGGCCATGGGCGCGGTGGTGCTGCTGTCCAACGTACTGGTGCAGTACCCCATCAATGACTGGCTGACCTGGGGTGCCTTCAGCTACCCGGTGGCGTTCCTGGTCAGCAACCTGATCAACCGCCGCTTCGGCCCCGGCCCGGCGCGCCGCGTGGCGTGGATCGGATTCCTGGTGGCGGTGGTGCTGTCGGTGTGGGTGGCCACCCCGCGCATAGCCATTGCCTCGTGCTCGGCCTTCATCGTGGCGCAGCTGCTGGACATCACCGTGTTCGACCGCCTGCGCCGTGGCAGCTGGTGGCGCGCACCGATGGTGGCCACCACCTGCAGCGCCACGGTGGACACCACCATTTTCTGGTCGATCGCTTTTGCCGGTTCCACCCTGCCGTGGGTGAGCTGGGCCGCCGGCGACCTAGCCGTGAAGCTGGCCATCGGCGTGTGCCTGCTGGCCCCGTTCCGCGCGTTGCTGTGGAAGATGGCGCCGCTGCGCAGCGAGCTGCGCTGAGCGCGGGTTCCCGCCTGGCCACATGACCCGGTAGTGGCCAACCTTGGTTGGCCTGCGGGGTCTCCGTGTGCCAACCAAGGTTGGCACCTACCAAAAGCACATTTCCCGGCAGGCCACATGACCCGGTAGTGGCCAACCTTGGTTGGCCCGCGGGCTCCGTGTGTGCCAACCAAGGTTGGCACCTACCAAGAGCGCATTCCTGGCCGGCCACATGACCCGGTACTGGCCAACCTTGGTTGGCCTGCGGGTTCCGTGCGTGCCAACCAAGGTTGGCACCTACCAGAAGCGGGTTCCCGGCCGGCCACATGACCCGGTAGTGGCCAACCTTGGTTGGCCTGCGGGTTCCGTGCGTGCCAACCAAGGTTGGCACCTACCAAAAGCGCATTCCCGGCCGGCCGCATGACCCGGTAGGGGCCAACCTTGGTTGGCCTGCGGGGTCTCCGTGTGCCAACCAAGGTTGGCACCTACCAAAAGCGCATTCCCGGCCGGCCACACGACCCGGTAGTGGCCAACCTTGGTTGGCCTGCGGGTTCCGCGTGTGCCAACCAAGGTTGGCACCTACCAAGCGCGGGTTCCCCAGAGCGGGTTCCCGGCCGGGCGCGGATCACGCAAACGGCAATCCTGCAGCCACGCACGCGGCGGTAATCACGCTGCAGGCGTCTTCAATCGCGGGGGTGGGCGGGGCCAGGCGTGGGCGGCGATCCAGCGTGCAAGCCAGGCCAACATCCAGCAGCGCGGCATGCGCGCCCTGCAGTTGCTGCGCGGTAGCGACAGGCAGGAATTCCGCCGCGGCCAGTGCATCAATCAGCGAGGGCGTGTCGCGCGGCTGCAGCAGCGCGGGCTGCTGTGCGCTGCGCGCCAGTACGCCGGTCTGCAGCAGGAATTCCAGATCCACCACGCCACCGCGCCCCTGCTTCAGGTCGAAGCGGCCGGCATCGCTGCGGTCCAGTTCGCTGCGCATGCGTCCACGCATCTTCAGCACGTCGGCATACAGGGTGTCCTGGTCGCGCAGGCGGCCCAGGGTCTGTGCGCGCACCTGTTCGAAATCGGCCAGCAGGCTGGCATCGCCGGCCACGCCGCGCGCACGCACCAGCGCCTGGTGTTCCCAGGTCCATGCGCGCTCGCGCTGGTATTCGGTGTAGCTGGCCAGCGAGGACACCAGTGAGCCCTTGCCGCCATCGGGGCGCAGGCGCACGTCGATGTCGTACAGGCGGCCGGCAGCGGTGACCGCGCCCAGCAACGCCATCACCTTCTGCGCCAGGCGCGCATACCAGCGCCCCGGTTCCAGCGGGCGCGGGCCATCGCTGGCTTCCACGCCAGCGGGATGATCGTGCAGGAACACCAGGTCCAGATCGGAACCGAAGCCCAGTTCCAGCCCGCCCAGGCTGCCGTAGCCGATGATGGCAAAGCGCCCGCCCGGCACCTGCCCGTGCGCGGCGTGCATGTCGGCCTCGGCCAGGGCCAGCACGGTCATCACCACCGCCTGCGCCAGCTCGGCCAGTTGCCGGGTGCTGTCCACCGCGCCCTGGCGGCCATCCAGCGTGGCCATGGCCATGCGGAAACTGAGCGCCAGGCGCGTTTCGTTCAACCAGCGCAGCTGCGATTCGGGGTCTTCCACCGGCAGCACCTGCCGGCATTCGGCCAGCATGCCGGTGAAGGCGGGCATCGGTCCGGACACGCGCACATCCAGCAGTTCGTCCAGCAGCAGCGGATAGGCGGCCAGGCGTTCGGCCAACAGCGCGCTGCGTGCCAGCACATCCACCAGCCGTGCCAGCGCGCTGGGTTGTTCGTCCAGCAGTGCCAGGTAGCTGGTGCGGCGCAGGACCGCCTGCAGCAGGCCAAGCACGCGCTTCAGTGCGGCATCGGGCTGCGGCGAACGGGTGGCGGCATGCAGCAGCGCCGGCAGCACGCGATCCAGGCGCGCTCGGGCGTTGTCAGAGAGCGCCTTCACCCCAGTGCTCTGGGCGAAGTCGCGCAGCGACTGGTCGGCGCCGTTGGCGTCGAAGAAGCCGGCCTCGGCCAGCAATTCGGCATTGCTGCCCTCGGGCAGGCTGCGCCAGTAGCTGGCCAGCGCATCGGGCGCGGCCTGGCCCTGGCGCGGCGCCAGCAACGCAGCGAATTCGGTACTGACCCGCTGCTGCTGTTCGGCCAGCGCAGCGCGCAACGCGTCCCAGTGCGGGTAGCCCAGGCCCGTGGCGATGCGCTGGCGGTCCAGCGGGTCGCTGGGCAGCACGTGGGTCTGGGCGTCGCGCAGCATCTGCAGACGATTTTCCAACCGCCGCAGGAACAGGTAGGCCTCGCGCAGTGCCGCGCCATCGTCCGGAGCGATCTGCCCGGCGTTCACCAGCGCCTGCAGCGCCACCAGCAGGCGACGCTCGCGCAGCACCGGCTCGCGGCCGCCGCGGATCAACTGCAGCGCCTGGCACAGGAATTCGATTTCGCGGATGCCACCGGCGCCGCGCTTGATGTCTTCATGCAGCTCGCGCCGGGCGACTTCGGCGGTGATCGCCGCCTTCATCTCGCGCAGGCCGTCCAGCGCGGTGAAATCCAGGTAACGGCGGTACACGAACGGACGCAGGCTCTGCAGCCAGGCCTCGCCGGCGGCGATATCGCCGGCCACGGTGCGCGCCTTCAGCCAGGCGTAGCGTTCCCAGTCGCGGCCTTCGCGCTGGAAATACTGGTCCATGGCAGCGAAGGACAGCGCGACCCGGCCGGCGCTGCCGAACGGGCGCAGGCGCAGGTCCACGCGGTGGCTGAAGCCATCGACCGTGGTGTCGTCCAATAGCTTGGCCAGGCGCTGGCCGAGGCGGGCGAAATATTCCTCGGCAGCCAGCGGGCGCGGGCCGTCCGATTCGCCGCCGTGCGGGTAGGCGTAGACCAGGTCGATATCGGAACTGAAGTTGAGTTCGCCGCCGCCCAGCTTGCCCAGGCCGAACACCACCAGCTGCAGCGGCTGGCCGTCGGCATCGCGCACCACGCCGTGGCGCTGGGCGAATTCCTGCTGCAGCGCCTGCAGGGCCAGGCGCAGGCAGTCTTCGGCCAGCACGGTGGCGCCGGCCAGGGTCTGCGGCACGTCGTCCAGGCCGGCCAGGTCGCGCCAGATCAGCCGGGTGGACATGGCGGTGCGCCAGCGCCGCAGCTGCGCCGGCCAGTCGCTGGGCTGCAGCGGGTCGAGCACCGGCGCCGGCACCGGCGGGCAGCCCGGCGCGGCCAGCTGGGCCAGCAGGCTGGGTTGGCGCACCAGGGTGTCCAGAGCGAAATCGCTGGCCACGGCCAGTTGCGCCAGGAACGGCAGCCGTTCAGCGGCGATGGGCTCGGGCACGGCCTGGGCCAGGCGCGCCAGGGCGCGGTCTACCAGGGGCTGCAGGGAAGCGGGCACTTCGGCGGGGGCAACGGTCATGCCCCGATTCTCGCGGGGCCGGATGTCTTTGCCAACGGCTGGCATGGCAGCGGGGTCGGATCCCTTTGCCGGCGGCAAAGGGCTCGGACCCTACCCCAACGCTCGCTCCATTGGGGTCAGAGCCTTTTGCCGTTGGCAAAAGGATCCGACCCCATCCCTGCGTATTCAGCTTGGGCGCCAGGCAATAAAAAAGCCCGCTTGCAGCGAACTGCCAGCGGGCTCTGCTCCCTCCCCCACGTCGGGATGCAGGGCCATCGTGCGGGCTGCGGACGGACAATGCACGCTGCACTGCAAAACAAAACTGCTGGGTATGGTAGCCCCGGCCCCGGAAAAGCCATTCCACGAAGGTAGAACGCCCCGTACCGGGGGGGATGGCCGATAATCGAGCTTTCCCCCCAGAAACACTGTCGTCATGTCTGTTGATCGCATCGCCAACGCGCGTCTTCGTGACCGCGTGGTCTCTGCCGAGGCCGCAGCCGCGCTGATCCAGCCCGGTGAAACCGTGGCCATGAGCGGCTTCACCGGCTCCGGTTACCCCAAGGCCGTTCCCGTGGAACTGGCCCGCCGCATCGAAGCGGTGCACGCCCAGGGCAATCCCTTCCAGATCAAGCTGATGACCGGCGCCTCCACCGCGCCGGAGCTGGATGGCGCGCTGGCCAAGGCCGATGGCATCGCCATGCGCATGCCCTTCCAGAGCGACCCGGATGCGCGCAACCGCATCAACGAGGGCAAGCTGGATTACATCGATATCCACCTGAGCCACGTGGCCCAGCACGTGTGGTTCGGTTTCTACGGCGAGATCGACACCGCGGTGATCGAAGTGTCGGCCATCCGCGAAGACGGTTCGCTGGTGCCGTCCACCTCGGTGGGCAACAACAAGACCTGGCTGGACCTGGCGAAGAAGGTGATCGTCGAGGTGAACGAGTGGCAGCCGGCCGGCGTGGATGGCATGCATGACATCTACTACGGCACCGCCCTGCCGCCGCACCGCAAGCCGATTCCGCTGGTGAACGCCAACGACCGCATTGGCGATACCGCGCTGCGCTGCGACCCGGACAAGATCGTGGCCGTGGTGCGCACCAACGGCCCGGACCGCAACAGCCCGTTCAGCCCGATCGATGCCACCAGCGAACAGATCGCCTCGCACCTGATCGAATTCCTGAAGCACGAAGTGAAGAAGGGCCGGCTGCCGCCGAACCTGCTGCCGCTGCAGTCGGGCGTGGGCAATATTCCCAACGCCGTGCTGGCGGGCCTGGCCAAGAGCGGTTTCCGCGATCTGGCCGCGTTCACCGAAGTGATCCAGGACGGCATGCTGGACCTGCTGCGCGATGGCGTGCTGAGCTATGCCTCGTGCACCGGCTTCGCGCTCAGCCCGCAGGCCAACGAAACGTTCAAGGAACACATCGATTTCTACCGCGAGCGCATCATCATGCGCACCCAGGAAATCTCCAACCATCCCGAACTGGTGCGCCGCCTGGGCTGCATCGGCATGAACGGCATGATCGAGGTGGATATTTACGGCAACGTGAATTCCACCCACGTGATGGGCACGCGCATCATGAACGGCATTGGCGGTTCGGGTGATTTCGCCCGCAATGGCTTCCTGTCGGCGTTCCTGAGCCCGTCCACGGCGAAGAACGGCAGCATTTCGGCGATCGTGCCGATGGCCAGCCACGTGGACCACACCGAGCACGACGTGTCGGTGATCGTGACCGAACAGGGCCTGGCCGACCTGCGTGGGCTGACCCCGCGCAAGCGCGCGCAGGTGCTGATCGACAACTGCGCGCACCCGGATTTCCGCCCGCAGCTGCAGGATTACTTCGACCGCGCCAGCCGCGAAAGCTACGGCAAGCACACCCCGCACCTGCTGCCCGAAGCGCTGTCGTGGCACCAGCGCTGGCTGGATACCGGGACGATGAAGGGCTGATTGCTGTCGGGGTCAGAGCCCTTTTCTGCCGAAAAGGGATCTGACCCCGATCATGGCGCGCGTCGGGGTCGGATCCCTTTCCAACGGAAAGGGCTCTGACCCCACCCCTGCATCAACCGCGCAGCGCCGCCAGCGATTCAGCCTGCAGGCGCTCGTAGATCTCGAACTCGTCATTCACCGCCACGCCCAGCGCCTGCTCGAAGGCCTCGCGGTTGGCGTGCGCGGCATAGGCGCGCTGTTCTTCGCCGCCCAGGTTCGACTGGAAGATGCCGGCGGCGCTGACCGGCAGGAAATCTTCGTAGACGATCGGGTCGGCCGTGGCCAGGCCCGCCGCCACCAGCACTTCGGCCGGTAGATCGGCCACGCGCTCCGGCGCGGCACGGCCGGCCTCGGTCAGCTGGTAACGGTAGTAGCCCAGGCCTTCCTGGCGCAGGGTGTCATGGTCGTCGGGGAAGCTGGCGAACACCGCCTGCAGGCGCTGGCCGTAGTCGCCGCCGGTGCTGCCGGCACCGCCGGCGTCACGCGCCTGCGCCAGCAACTGGTCGTACAGCGCGCGGCCCTTCGGGGTCAGGGCCAGGCCGCGCTGTTCGATCTCGCCGAAGCGCGCGGTATGGGTGCCGGCGTCGCCGCCTTCCGCATCCGGGAAATGCACGGCCTCTTCCAGCGCCTTGAAGCTGGTCTGCCGCAGCAGGATCGGGCAGGCGCGGCGCGGCGGGCCCTCGATCACCGCCTTGGCGGCCATGCCCTGTTCGATCATCGCGCCCTGCGCCGCATCGATATCCAGCGTGCGCGGGGTCAGGTGGTTGATATGCGGGCCACGGAAGCTGACCACGTCGGCCACCAGCCGGTGCGCGTTGTGCAGGGCGTGGTAGGTGGGCAGATCCACGGTGGCATCGCCGTGCCAGCGGAAGGTTTCCAGCGCTTCGGCCACGAAGCGTTCGGCATCGGCCTGCGACAGGCCACCGTCACGCTCGGCCTGGTCGATCAGCGCCAGCGCGCCGTCGGTGAAGATACGGCGGCGCTCGAGGATGCGCGCGGATTCGGCGCGCAGGGTTGCGTCTTCGATCAGTTCCAGCCGCAGCAGCGAGGTGAACACGCGGAACGGGTTCTGCGCCAGTGCGGCGGCAGTCAGCGGGCGGAAGGCGGTGGAATGCACCGGCACGCCGGCCACCGACAGGTCGTAGTAGCCCACCGGGTACATGCCCATCACTGCGAACAGGCGGCGCAGGGTGGCCAGTTCCTGCACGGTGCCGACGCGGATGGCGCCATGGCGCTCTTCGTCCAGGCGCGCACGTTCATCGTTGCGCTGCAGCTGCGCGGCCAGTGCGGGGTCGTTTTCCAGAACCTGCGTGTTGATGCGCTCCACCAGGTCCACCAGTGCGCCGTACAACGGCACTTCGGTGCGGTACATGCGGGACATGGCCTGGGCGAACAGGCGGCGGATCAGATCAGGCGAAACGAAAGAGGCGCTCATCGGTTACTCGATCACGGGAACGGGGAACAACGCGAATCCCTATTGTCGCCGCAGTGCGCGGCCGCGGCGAGACGCACAGCAGCATGACGGATATCGGTAGCGCCGGGCCATGCCCGGCGGATTGCTCTGCTTTGGTGGGTGCGAACCTTGGTTCGCACCGATCTGGCAGGGGCCGGGGCAAAGACGTGCGAACCGAGGTTCGCACCTACCAGACCCCCCGGCAGGCATGGCAGCAGCCGGGGACTGCTTTGGTAGGTGCGAACCTTGGTTCGCACTGATCTGGCAGCAGCCGGGGCAAAGACGTGCGAACCGAGGTTCGCACCTACCAGCCCCCCGCCAGGCATGGCAGTAGGCGTGGACTGCTTTGGTGGGTGCGAACCTTGGTTCGCACCGATCTGGCAGGGGCCGGGGCAAAGACGTGCGAACCTTGGTTCGCACTGATCTGGCAGCAGCCGGGGCAAAGACTGCGAACCAAGGTTCGCACCTACCAACCCCCCGCCAGGCATGGCAGTAGGCGTGGATTGCTTTGGTGGGTGCGAACCTTGGTTCGCACTGATCTGGCAGCAGCCGGGGCAAAGACGTGCGAACCGAGGTTCGCACCTACCGGACCCCCGCCGGGCATGGCCCGGCGCTACCGGCCCAGCTGGCGCTTCAGGGTGGCATCGAGGGTGATCGGCCGGTCCCAGTGCTCGAAGCTGGCCACCACGGCGTGGCGCACGGCGCGCACGTGCAGATTGGTCGGCTTCACCGGCATGCGCTCGACCACCGCTTCCCAGCCGCCTTCCGGGTTCTGGCTGAAGGCGCGCACGCTGTCGCGGCAGGTCTGGCCGCTGGCCTTGGCCCAGAAGCAGGCGAAGTAGATATCGCCGGCCTGCCAGCCATGGGCAGTGAACAGCGCGCTGACATAGGCGCGCGGCACGTCGGCATAGCGCGAGACTTCGTCCAGGAAGGCGTCAGGGTAGCGCTCGGCGTAGTGGTTGATGTCCTGCAGCTGGGCATCCAGCCAGCCGTCGCCGCTGTTCACTTCATAGGCCGCCGAACGTTCGGCGGTCTGCTGGGCCAGCACGGTAGCCGGCACCAGCAGCAGGATCGACAGCAGCGCGCGCAGGATCAGGTTCATGCCCCGATTCTGCCGTAGCCGCTGCGCCCTGTCAGGCCGCGGTGGCCTTGGCCTCGATGGCGGCCAGCGCGGCCGGCCAGTCCCAGGCGGTATCGGCGGTGACCATGCGCGGCTCGTCCTCGGCCACGCCGTGCTCGGTTTCGTGGGCCCAGGTAACCGCGTACGGGGTATGGATGCCCCAGCCACCCAGGGTGACCACCGGCTCGATATCCGAACGCAGCGAGTTGCCGACCATCACGAACTGCGAGATCGGCAGTTCGAACTCGGCCAGCACGCGGGCGTAGGTCTGCGGGTCCTTCTCGGACACGATCTCGATGCGCGGGAACAGGTCGTGCAGGCGCGCAACATCGATCTTCGCTTCCTGGTGGAACAGATCGCCCTTGGTGATCAGCACCACCGGGTAGTGTTCGGCGATGGCCGCCACCGATTCGCGCACACCGTCGATCAGCTCAACCGGGTGGCGCAGGGTGTCATGCCCGATGTCCAGGATGCGCTGGATGTCCTTGGCTTCGATGCGCTGGCCGGTGATGTCGATGGCCGCTTCGATCATCGACAGGGCCATGCCCTTCACCCCGTAGCCGAACACGCCCAGATTGCGCTGCTGTACTTCCAACAGGTGGCGCGCGGTGCGGGTGTCGTGCACGTCGATGTAGCGCGACAGCAGGTCCAGATAATCCTGCTCGGCCTTGCGGTAGTAGTCCTCGCTCTTCCACAGCGTATCGTCACCGTCAAAACCGACCAGGCCGATGGCGCGCGACGGCGCGGGCGTGGAAGTGTTCATCGCACAAGGATACAGGCCCCCGGCACGCAGAAAAAACCCGGGCGGCCGAAGCCGCCCGGGTCCCCATGCACCGGTTGTCCCGACGGTGTTGGATCAGCGGCCCGGCGCGGCGTTGCCGCCGGCCGCGGCGCCCTGCTGGGCCGCCACGTAGGCCTTGTACTCATCGGGGCTCAGTTCCCCGTCCTTGTTGGCGTCGGCCTGGTCGAACACCTGGGCCAGGCCCGCGTTCACCTGCGCCTCGGCCTTGCTGATGGTGCCGTTGCCATCGGTATCGATGCTGGCCCAGGTCTGGCCGCCGCCACCGCCACCGCTGGCCTGCGCCGACGCTGCGGCCGCCGCGTTGCTGGCCTGGTCAGCGGCCTGGCCGGCCTGTGCCGCCGACTGCTGGGCCTGCGCGGCCTGGTTCTGTGCCTGCGCGGCCTGCTGCTGGGCGGACTGCGCCATGGCCGGGAGGGTGAGCAGGCTGCCAGCAGCAACGACCAGGGCGATCAGGGGCTTACGGTTGCGAATCGTCATAGGGGATATCTCCTTTGGGTGGTGTTGCGCGGCCTGTTGTTTCCGCACGACACCTACCCTGCCACCCCGTTTCTGAATCGATTTTGCGCCGCGACCGGCGCCACCACGCGGCATTAACCACTCGGCCACGCGCATGCTTTAGCGCAGTGGTTAGCGCGAAGTGAGCGGCTCATAAGACGCGCATTCAGCGCGCGTGGATTTAACCTGCAGGCAACGAAAAACCTGCGTCAGTCGACGTTCTGCGTGGATGACCGCGAACTGAACACGATCCATCCCAGCGCCACGCCGGCGAGCGCGCCGGCGATTTCCAGCACCACCCGGCTGCCCAGTTCGTTGGGATCGTGGATGGTGGACAGGAAGATGCGCGCATACAGCGGCGACTCCAGCCGCACGATGCCCATGTAGAACAGCTTCCAGATATCTATGCCGGCGCCGATGATCACCGCCAGCACGCACGAAGCACCGATGGCCTGGTTCACCGAACCGCCCAGGCCACGCACCACGCGCAGCATCAGCAGGTACATCAGCAGGCCGACCAGCAGGGCGATGCCGCCGGCTTCCAGGGTGCCAAGCAGGCCGAAGTGCAGCGGAAGGTTCATGCGGGCGCGCGTGCGGGGAGAGGCGGCCAGTGTAGATCCACGCCATGCGTGGATGAAATCCTGGGCGGCCATCGAACACCATCCACGCGCGGCGTGGATCTACTGCACACGGTGGATCCACGCCATGCGTGGATGAAATCCTGGGCGGCCATCGAAAACCATCCACGCGTGGCGTGGATCTACTGCACGGGGACGTCGTAGGCGGTGCTGGGGTCCGGTTCGGGCCGCAGGGTGTAATGCCACCATTCCTGCGGGTAGTTGGCGAACCCACGCCGGGCCATGGCCTGCAGCAGCTGCTGGCGGTTGCCGCGCTGCGCCGGGGTCAACCCGGGTGTTTCGGTATGCGCGCGCACACCGAAGAAATCGAAATCGGTGCCCATGTCCATCACCACGCACGTGCCCGTGCGGCAATCCAGCAGGCCCAGGTCGACGGTGGCGCCACGGCTGTGGCCCGAACGTTCGGCGATGTAGCCGTCGGCCAGCAGCTGCGGCTTGTCCAGGTCTGGGTACTGCACGGCCTTGCGCGATTGCTCACGCGGATCGTGCACCCAGGCCATGAACGCCTGTACCGCGCGCACGGGCCGGTAGCAGTCGTATACGCGCAGGCCATAGCCGGCGCTGCGCAGGTCGGCTTCCACCTGAGCCAGCGCCTGCGCCACCGGTGCCAGCAGATAGCAGGCCGGCGCCTGGTAGCCCGACACGGGGGCGCCGGTGAAGTTGTTGGCGCCGGCGTAACGGATGTCGAGCTGGATCTGCGGCGACACGGTGCGGATCTCGACCAGCCCGGCCGCCGCAGCATCAGTGGCTGGGGAAACTCGTGGTGGCTCAGCGGCGCGGGACGTAACCACCGCTGTCAGCGCAATCGCCAGTGCGAGTGAAGTGCAGATCCTGGAAGTCATAGCTGAAGTCGATCTCGGGGTCGATGGCACGCAGGTCCAGCGTTGGCGGCGCGCCGTCGCCCGGCTGCAGCCATGCCTGTGCCTGCTCACCCAGCGTATCCCAGTGCAGCAGCCAGCGCCCCTGCACCTGCTGCACGCTGGCCTGCAGCTTCGGTGATTTTTCCACGGCAAAGCGCAGCCCCTTCGGCCCGGGGCACAGCGATGCGGCGCCCAGCCAGGGATCACGATAGCGGCCCTGCCAGCGCGTCAGGTCGTCAGACGTAGCCGCGGGCGCCCGTGCGGTGGAGGGCAGCCCGCCAGCGCTGGCCGCACGCACCGCGCGATCGGCGGCCAGTTCGGCCAGGTAGCTCATGGCAGAGGCGGCCTGCTCGGGCGCGGTGTAGCCCTTCAACATCGACTGCATCAGCGCGGTGCGTGCATCCTCGCCTTCGCCATTGATCAGCATCACCACGCCCACCTTGCGGTCGGGCAGCAGCGCCAGCGAGGAGTACATGCCCGACAGCGTGCCGGTGTGCGCCACCTTCCACTGCCCGTCCATGTCTGACACCCGCCAGCCATAGCCATAACCGTAGAAGTGCGCGTTGTCCCAACGGCGCTGGCGCTCGCCCAGCGGCATGGGCATGTGCAGGGTCCACAATGTGCGCCGCTGCTCGCTGCCCAGCCAATCGGGCACCAGCGCAGGGTCCAGCAGCACCTGCATCCAGCGCGTCATGTCGGCCAGCGAACAGCGGATGCCACCGGCGGCCATCGATGTCAGATCAGGGCTGTGCGCACCATCGGCGTTGACCACCACCGGTTGCCCATCGCGAACGGTATGTGGCTGCGCCACGTTGCCCACGCGCTTCACCGACCACGCACCCACCTGGCAGCGCCGCATGCCCAGCGGCTGGAACACCTGTTCGCGCAGCAGCTGGTCATAGGGCTTGCCGCCGGCGGCGGCGGCCACTTCGCCAGCCACCACATACATCAGGTTGTCGTAGGCATAGCCACTGCGGAAGCTGCTGACCGGCTTCAGGTGGGCCAGCCCGGCGATGATGTCGGCGCGGGTGTAGGTATTGGGCTCGGGCCACAGCATCAGATCGCCAGCGCCCAAACCAAGGCCGCTGTTGTGGATCAGCAGGTCGCGCACCTGCATGTGCTCGCCCACCCAGGCGTCATGCATGCGGAAGGCGGGCAGGTACCTGCGCACCGGGTCATCCCAGCGCAGTTTTCCCTGCTCCACCAGGCGGGCCAGCAGGGCGGCGGTCATGGCCTTGCTGTTGGACGCGATCTTGAACAGCGTGTCTTCGTCGATGCGTCCGCCATCGCCGCGTGCGCCCTGGACGTAGCGGTAGGCCACGCGGCCGTCTTCCACCACGGCCAGGGCGATGCCTGGCAGGTGCTCGTGCTGGACCACGGCGGCTACGTCGGCATCGATGTTTGCGGTGCTGGTGGCCTGTGCGTGGACTGCCGGTGCCAGTGCCAGCAGGGCGATGCCGGCGCAACGCCGGCAACGGCCCCGCACGCGGTGTCGCGCACCCTGCGAAGCGCAGTCGAGCAAGCTCGACGCTACCGGGCGCGCGCCGGCGGCGCGACTCAGAAGTTCCACGTCACCACCAGCTGGGTGTAGCGCGGGGCCTGCCAGCGCGTGCCCGTGCCGAAGGTGGCTTCGCGGTACACGCCCGGCTGCGCTTCGTAGCGCTGGTGCACGTTGATGGTTTCCTGGTTGTTGAACAGGTTGTACACCGACAGCCGCGCGCTCAGGTCGATGCCCTCCACCGGCAAGCGCCAGGTCACGTTGGCACCCAAGGTCCAGGTCCACGGCAGGCGACCGAACGCACCGCGCGGGCTGTACTCGAACTGGCGCTGGTCATACGGGCCGGAACAGTTGGCCACGCACAGCCAGCCGGTGCCGCCGCCGCTGCCCTCGCTGGAGGTACTGCCGCCGGCGATGCTGTCGTTGGGCCACATCACGCCATAGGCGGTGATCGGGCCACCGGACTGCACCTGCAACGTGGTGCCGAACGACCACTGCTTGTTCAGCGCATACGCCGCGCGCAGCTTGAACTGGTGGCGGAAATCGTTGAACAGCACGCCATAGCGTTCGTTGGTGGCCGGGTGGTCCCAGAACTGCACCATGCCGGTGTCGCCGTAGTTGGTGTCCGAGTTCACCGGGCCTTCGAAGTTGCCTTCGCTCTTGGACCACAGGTAGGAGGCGTTGAACAGCCACTTCTCGTCCCAGGCGCGGTCGATCTGGAATTCCAGCCCCTTGTAGGTGCGCTTGGGCTTGGAATAGCCGATCACTTCGCCGCTGCCGCCCTTGCGGTAGCCGCTGTTGGCGGTATCGATGGTGATCCAGCCTTCCTGCGCGCAGCCAATCCTGGAATCGCCCCAGATCGTCAGCGATTCGCCAGGGTTGGCGATCGGCCACAGGGTGCTGGGGGTCGGCCCGCACGGGGTGTAGTTGATGCGGATGTCATCCAGCGCGCGGGTCATGCGCCGGTAGGTGGCATTCACGCCCCACGACCAGGCCTGGTTGATCATGCTCTGGAAGCCCAGGATGTACTCATCCTGGTAGACCGCCTTCAGGTCCTTGTCCACGCTCTGCCGCAGGTCGGCACCGCCAGTGTTCATGCGCGTATCGGTCGGGCCGATCTGCTGGCCGATGATCGGCGCCATGTACGCCGAACCGGTGGGCGAGGTCTGCTGCTGCCAGCCTTCCAGCACGTAGTAGCTGTATTCGTCGGTCAGGCCGCCGGCGAAGTTGACGTTGATGTTGTTGGTGACCGGCAGGTAGTAGCGGCCGGCGTTGCCGAACAGCTTGGTGCTGCCATCACCGCGCATGTCCCACGAGAAGCCCACGCGCGGCGCCACCAGGTCGTCCATCTTGATGAAGGCATTGCCCTGCGCGGTGCGGTTCTCGAAGCGGTCCCAGCGCACGCCCAGGTTCAGCATCAGGTTCGGGGTGACGTTCCAGATGTCTTCCAGGTAGAAGGCATTGGCTTCGGTTTCGAACTTGCCACCGGACTGGCGGTTGCGTGCACGCAGCATCTCGGTCACGCCGGCCGGCACGTAGGCGTTGGCGCCGTCCCACACTTCATCGCCGGGGCGCGCCACGTAGGCGGTATAGCTCAGCGCGGTGGGGCCGGGGTAGCGGGTGGACTGATCGGTGGTCATCAGTTCGCGGTCCACGCCGAAGCGCAGCAGGTGGTCACCCAGCTGCCACTCGAAATCCAGGCGCGCCACATCGCGGGTGTCATCACGCTCGGCCACCGCGGTACCGGTGGGATGGCAGCCGGCGCGCAGGCCCTGCAGCTTGTACAGGCGCGTGCCGTAGGTGCTGTCGGTGAACACCGGGCTGCAGGCCTGGTCCAGCGACGAATTGGTGAACGCACGCTGGTTGTTCTGCCCCACCATGGCGCGGGCAGTGAAGTTCTGGCCGAAGTGGCCGGTATAGGTGGCCGACCAGTTCTTGCCGCCGGTCTCGGTTACCGAATCGCCGCCCCAGGCGCCGATCTCGTCCTCGTCCCAGTCATAGCCATAGGACGCGTTGGTCACATCGCCTTCGTCGGAAAACGCCAGCAGGGCCAGGCTGTGGTTGTCGTTGATGTTCCAGTCCAGCTTGGCGCCCCAGAAGCCGTTGCCGGAATCATTCTTGAACCAGGTACTGCCATCGGACGAGGTGTTGTGGCCCTTGTCGCTGCGGTCTTCGTACATGGCAAACAGGAACAGCTTGTCCTTGATGATCGGGCCCGAGCCCCAGACGTTGGTCTTCAGGAACGAGTTGTTGTCACGGCTGCCATAGGAATGCGCACTGCCATCGCGGTGGAAGTGGTCGCCCGCGCTGGAACGCCAGGCGCTGGGTTCGGCGGTCACTTCCACGCCGCCCTTGAATTCGTTGCTGCCCGAGCGGGTGACCGCATTGATGACACCGCCGGTGGAACGGCCGAACTCCACCGAATAGCCGCCGGTCTTGACCTGGAATTCGTTGAAGAACGCGAACGGCGCGGTGCTGAAGCCGCGCCGGGTGTACATGTCAGTCACATTCAGGCCGTTGATGAACACCGCGTTTTCAGCCACCGACGAACCGGCGAAGGACAGCCCACCGAACGAGGAATTGCCGCCCACCACGCCCGGCGCCATCAGCGCCACCGCCGACAAGTCCTGCGCCACCGGCAGCCGCGAGATCTCCTGGCGGTTGATGTTGAACGAGGTTTCGGTGGAATAGACATCCACGCGGTTGACCACGCGCGTGCCGCGCACCTGCAATGCATCCAGGTTGGTCACGCCGCCGCCGCTGGCCAGGTTCACCGTGGTGGTGCCGCCCACCGCCACGCTCACCGCCACCTGCTCGCCCAGGGTCTGCCCATCGCGGCTCAGCTGCAGCTGGTAGTCGCCCACCGGCAGCTGGCCCAGGCGGTAGCTGCCATCGGCGCCCACGGTCACCGTGCGGGTCAGGCCGGTGCTGCTGCTGACCACGGTGATCTGGTCACCGGCGCTGGCCCGGCCGGCCACCGCGCCGGTCACGTTCTGTGCGAATGCGATGCCCGGCGCGATCACGCCCAGACACGCGCCCAGGGCGACGCTCAACGCCGCCCGCTTGATGCTGTAAGCCTTCATCCCCTGCTCTCTCCTGCAAGAATTGAATGGTGTGGAATGGATCTAGCGGATGTCGCGCTGGGGTTGCCTGGCGGGCAGTACCTGCCACTGGAAGTCATAGCTCCACTGGTCGAAGTACAGGTTGCCGCCTGCCCACTCGGCCTCGCCGCGCTGCGAGTCGACCGTTTCCGAGCGGTAATGCTGTTTGGCCGGCACCAGGGGCTGGCCGAAATCATCGTTGAAGGCGATGCGGTAGCCGTCCAGGCCACCCAGGTAGAAGTCGCGCAGCGCAGGCACATCGCTGGCCAGCGCGCCGGTGGTCACGTCCATGGGCAGCCAGCCATACGGCGCCAGGTACACCTGCCCCCAATCGTGCAGGTTGTTGTAGCCGCTGCCATCGTCTGAAAACACCATGCCCGACTGCCAGCGCGCGGGAATGCCGTTCATGCGCAGCAGGGCGATCAGCAGCATCGTCTGCTGGCCGCAGTCGGCATGGCCGGCGCGCAGCGCGTAGTCGCTGATGTTGCTGAGCGTGGAATACTCGCGCGCACCGGCCCAGGGAATGCGATCGACCGCGGCGAACAGCCTGCGTACCACTTCATACGGCCGCGTTTCGCCCTGCAGCACCTGGTCGGAGAACAGCTTCAGCGCCGGGGTGAACTGCACATGCGGCAACTGCTCGGCCAGGTACGGCTGCAACGCGGGGTCGGCAGGCGTGGCCTGCACGCGCGCCGGATCGATGGCCGTATGCCGCGCGAAGATCGTCAGCGCGTAGCGGATCTCGAAGCGGGTGGGTTGCCCGGCCACGGCTTTGGCTTCCATGTACGCCGTGCGCTGCAGGGTGCTGGGCGGCGCCACCTGCGCGTTGCTTGGCGTGCTGCCCAGCCACTGCAGCTGTTCCTGCTGGCCGGCAATCTCGCGCGGGTATGGAATCCACGCGCGCACGGTTTCGCCGGCCGGTACCGCATCGGCTTTCACCGTCAGCGATTGGGTGAACTCGATGCGTTGCGGCAGCACCGCGGCGATGCCGGTGCGCGCGGCCGCGGCCAGTACTTGCTGGTGATGCGCGTTCAGCACTTCATTGGGGCCGGGCGCTGGCAGCGGCGCATCGGCACGGCGGCGCGCACGCGCTTCATCACTGAGCAGGAACAGGTTCGACGGCGCGCGCTTGAAGTACCAGCGGGTGCCGTCGATATCCAGGTGTTCAATCAGCCCGCGCTGGTCCCAGCGCGCGAATTCTTCGTCGGTCAGGTCGGGAATCCAACGGCGCACGGCCGCCTGTGCGGCGGCGCGGTCCAGGCTGAAATCCAGACGGATGCGGCGCATGCGCTCGTCCTGGAACTGCAGTTCGGCGGTGCCGTGCGCTTGTGCGATCAACGCCTGCGCCTGCGCGAAGTGGCCGGCGTCGACGGCATCGATCACCTGCAACAGGCGCACGCCAGACGACGGTGCCGCCGCAGCCGCGCACGCCCACAGCAGCAGCGCGGCACCCAAGCCGGCGGCAACAGGCAGACGCGGTTTGCGAACGACGGATTCCACAGCGACACTTCCCCAGCGCGGGTGGTAACGGCTGTGTAACACGGGCGGCAGGGGTGGTCAATAATTTATTCTTGCTTTCGCCGCCAAAAGGAATAAATATTCCTAACAGGCATTCGAGGAGGGTGTGCAGCGCATGATCCTGGCTTCCCGCAAACCGCGCCGTGGCACCTGGCGCCGCTGGTCCCTGGCCCTGTGCCTGCTGGCCACCCCGGTCTTCGCACAGGCCGCACCCGATCCCGGCGCTCCGCTGCCGTATGTGATCGGGCTGCACGAGGCCTACCTGACCCCGGACTACTGGGCCGCGCGGCTGGACAATGCCGATGCACCGATCCTGGACCGCGCGCAGATCCAGGCGCAGAACGCGCGCATGCGTGCGCTGGATGCCCACATCCAGGATATCGCCGCGCTGCCCGCGCAGCTTTCGGCGCAGCAGGTGCGCGCCAGCATCACCGCCCTGTCGCAGTGGCCGACGCGTGCGCTGTTCAACGACGCCGGCCAGGACATCGCCCCGGCACAGCGCAGCGCGATCGAAGCCAACCTGGGCCTGCAGGGCGTGCCGGCGCAGGTCAGCCCGGCCTATGGCCTGGTGGTGAAGCGCGCCGCACTGCGCACCTTCCCCACCCGACAGCGCGTTTTCAGCAGCCGCGGCGATACCGATATCGATCGCTTCCAGGAATCTGCGCTGTTCCCCGGTGACAAGGTGGCCGTCGTGCACCGCAGTGCTGATGGCCGCTGGCTGTTCGTGCACAGCGAACGCTACAGCGCCTGGATCGAAGCCGAAGCCGTGGCCACCGGCGAGAAGGCCAGCGTGGTTGGCTATGCCACGCAGGGCCCGTACCGCATCGTGACCGGTGCAGTCGCTCATACCGCCTACACCCCGGAAGAACCGCGCGTATCGCGCCTGCAGCTGGACATGGGCGTGCGCCTGCCGGTGCTGGCCGACTGGCCGGCCGCCACCGCGGTGAACGGCCAGCAGGCGCATGCCGCGTGGGTGGTGCAGCTGCCGGTGCGCGAAGCCGACGGAAGCCTGAAGCTGGTGCCGGCCCTGCTGCCGCGCTCGCAGGACACCGCCGCCGACTACCTGCCGCTGACCCCGCGCCTGCTGCTGCAGCAGGCCTTCAAGTTCCTGGGCGAACGCTACGGCTGGGGCCACGACTACGACACCCGCGACTGCAGCGGCTTCGTTTCGGAAATCTACCGCAGCTTCGGCGTGCTGCTGCCGCGCAATACCAGCGCGCAGGCAGTCAGCCAGGCGCTGGACCGCCTGCCGTTCACCGACAAGGACAGCAAGGCCGTGCGCGACCGCGCCGTGGCCAACCTGCAGGTGGGCGACCTGGTCTACATTCCCGGCCACGTGATGATGGCCATCGGCCACGTCGACGGCCGCACCTGGGTCATCCACGATACCGCCGGCGGCAGCTGGTTCGGCGCCGACGGCAAGCGCGTGCAGGCCCATCTGAATGGTGTCTCGGTCACCCCGCTGGAGCCGATGATGGCCAGCGACACCGTCCGCTACATCGACCGCATCACCAACATCCAACGCCTGCGCACCAAGACCCCTGAATGAAGATCACCGCCATCGAACTGGGCATGCTGCGCGTGCCGCTGAAAACGCCGTTCAAGACCGCCCTGCGCACGGTGGAAACCGTGGAGGACGTGGTGGTGCTGGTGCGCACCGATACCGGCCACACCGGCTACGGTGAAGCACCGGCCACCGCGGTGATCACCGGCGATACCCACGGCTCGATCATCGAAGCGATCCGCCACTTCATCGCCCCGCGCCTGATCGGCCAGGAAGTGGTCAACCTCAACCGCCTGTGCGGCCTGGTGCAGACCGCCATGGAGCGCAACACCAGCGCCAAGGCGGCAGTGGAAATCGCCCTGTACGACCTGTGGGCGCAGCTGCACGGCGCACCGCTGTACCAGATGCTGGGCGGCGGCGACCCGGTCATCACCACCGACATCACCATCAGCGTGGACTACATCGACAAGATGGTGGCCGATTCGCTGTCGGCCATCGATCGCGGTTTCGAATCGCTGAAGATCAAGGTGGGCAAGGACATCGGCCTTGACATCGAGCGGGTGAAGGCGATCCACACCGCCGTGCAGGGCCGCGCCCTGCTGCGCCTGGATGCCAACCAGGGCTGGACCGCCAAGCAGGCGGTGCACGCCATGCGCACGCTGGAAGAGGCCGGCGTGGTGCTGGAACTGCTGGAACAGCCGGTGAAGGCCGCCGACATCAACGGCCTGAAGTACGTGACCGACCGGGTGAACACCCCGGTGATGGCCGACGAAAGCGTGTTCAGCCCAAGCCAGGTGATGGACCTGATCCAGCAGCGCGCGGCGGACATCATCAACATCAAGCTGATGAAGACCGGCGGCCTGTCCAACGCGATCCGCATTGCCGACATTGCCGGCATCTACGGCGTGCCGTGCATGATCGGCTGCATGATCGAATCGAGCATCAGCGTGGCCGCCGCCGTGCACCTGGCCGTGGCCAAGAGCGATGTGATCACCAAGGTCGACCTGGACGGCCCCTCGCTGGGCCAGTTCGACCCGGTCAGCGGCGGCGTGCATTTCAACGAATCGGAAATCAGCATTGCCGATGTACCCGGGCTGGGCATCACCGAAGTGCGTGGGCTGGAGATGCTGGGTTGATTCATGCCTTGCGGCTGGATTGGCGTACAACTGACGCTGGGTCGCGCGTTACTTTTCTTTGCGCGCAAAGAAAAGTAACCAAAAGAAACGCTCCGCCATCCGCGAGCCGACGTGCTGCGCACGCCGGTGCCCTGCGCTACAAGGCGGATTCAAGATCCAAGGCAACAGCCGCCGGTAGATCCACGCCACGCGTGGATGCATTTGCCTCTGCCCCACCCCGTATCCCCTTCGCGGCTGGCACGCGCGCGATATGTCCGGGGTCGGGCGGGTGGCGCTTGCAGGGGTGTCCGCGCCATGGGCCCGAGGCATGCCTCGGGCGGGTTGGGCAGGACGCCCAACCCCGGCCTTGCCGTTTGCGCAGGACAGCGCAAACGAGCAAGCGCGGCCAAGCCTCCATGGACGGATTCACGGCGTCCCCTGCAAGCCCCACCCGCCCGACCCAACACATGACCCGCTCTCCGCGACCCACCGCAACGCCTTTGATAACCCCCGGACGCCCCCCATGCCGCCCCTGCTGAAAATCCGCGCCGAGCGTGGGCAGATGTCGGCCATCGAACGCCGCATCGCCGATTTCATCCTGGACAACGCCCACCTGCTGCGCGATTACTCCTCGCAGCAGCTGGCCAGCGCGCTGGGCATCAGCCAGTCCAGCGTGGTGAAGTTCAGCCAGAAGCTGGGCTTCAAGGGCTACCCGGACCTGAAGTATTCCATCGGCCAGGACGTGGCCCGCGCCGGCAGCGCCGCGCCGCAGGCCCCGCATGAGCCCGAGGGCGGCGACGACTACCAGCGGCTGGACGACGCCCTGCAGCGCAGCAAGGCGCAGGCCGAGGAAGAAACCCGCGCAGCCAATCCACGCGAGGAAATCGAACGCATCGTGCAGATGCTCGATGGCGCGCCCAAGCTGTTCGTGTACGGGCTGGGCGACGACGGCCTGTACGCACGCGAATTCGCCATGCGCCTTTCGCTGCTGGGCCTGCTGGTGGTGCCCCACACCGACCCGGTGCTGCTGCTGGCCAACCTGTCCGCCGCGCGGCCCGGCGATGTGCTGCTGGTGTTTTCCGAATTCGGCCACCTGCCGCAGCTTTCGCACCTGTCGCGGCAGTTCCAGGACATGGGCGGCAAGGTCGTCTCGATCACCCGCCATACCGCCAACCCGCTGCGCGCGCACGCCGCCGCGTCGCTGGTGGTCTGCGCGCACGACCGCGCGCCGCAGGTGGCGCAGCTGCTGTACCGTAGTGCCATGCACGCGCTGCTGGATTTCCTGTTCGTGCTGCTGTGCCATGCCAATCCGGATCGCCAGCGCCAGCTGGCGGTGAACCTGGAGCGGATCGACCACCTGTTGGATTCCTGACCGGAGTACCCGCATGAACCGCTTGTTCCGTCGTGCCGTCAGCGTGGGTCTGTTGATCCTGCTGCCGCAGTTGCCCGCCGCCGCCCTCAGCCCGCTGCCGCCGCCCCTGGCACACAGCAACCAGCTGGTGGTGGTGGTGACTGACGACTGGGATGCCACGCAGGGCAAGCTGCAGGCCTACACGCGCGGCGCCAAGGGTTGGCAGCCGCAGGGCCCGGCATTCGACGTGGCGATCGGGCGCAAGGGCAGCGCCTGGGGCCTGGGCCTGGCCGCCGCGCCGATGGACGGCCCGCAGAAGCAGGAAGGCGATGGCCGCAGCCCGGCCGGTGTCTTCGCCATCGGCAGTGCCTTCGGCTACGCTGCCAAGGCCAGCACCGGGCTGACCTATCTGCCGATGCAGCAAAGCAGTTACTGCATGGATGTACCGGCATCGCCGTACTACAACCAGGTGGTGGACGCGCGCGAGGTGGGTGCCGAGGCGGTGAAGGATTCCACCGAGCCGATGCGGCTGGACCTGCACAACAAGGGCGACGTGCGCTATCAACAGGGCTTCATCATTGCCCACAACGCCGGCAACGAACCCGGCCGCGGCAGCTGCATCTTCGCCCATCTGTGGCGCCAGCCCGCCGAAGCCACCGCCGGCTGCACCGCCATGACCGCCGCGCACATGCGCACCCTGCTGGCCTGGCTGAAAGATGACGCGCAGCCACGCTTCGTGCTGCTGCCGCGCGCGCAGTACCTGCATTACCAGGACCGCTGGCAACTGCCCGCATTGACGGGGGCACTGCGTTGAGCGCACAGGACGAACCGCAGCTGCAGCGCGCGGTCAGCCGCTGGCAGATCGTCGGGCTGTCGATCAACGATGTGATCGGCAGCGGCATCTACCTGCTGCCGGCGGCCACGGTCGCCCTGCTCGGCCCCTTCAGCCTGTGGGGCGTGGTCGCCGCCGGCATCGTGGTGGCCCTGCTGGTGCTGTGCTACGCGCAGGCCGCCAGCTACTTCGATGAACCCGGTGGCAGTTACCTGTACGCGCGCGAAGCCTTCGGCCGTTTCGCCGGTTTCGAGATCGGCTGGATGATCTGGCTGACCCGCATCAGTTCCGCCGCCGCACTCAGCAATGCGCTGGCCGATGCCGTGGCGCGCTTCTGGCCCTGGGCCGGTGCCGGCGTCGGCCGGCTTGCGGTCATCGTGCTGTCGCTGGGCTTCCTGACCGGGGTGAACATCATCGGCGTGCGCTCGGCCGCGCGCACCGGCATCGTGCTGGTGATCGGCAAGATGCTGCCGCTGCTGCTGTTCGTGGCCATCGGCGCGTTCTACATCGATCCACAGCTGGCCTTCTCCGGCCAGCGCCCGGATCCGCACGACCTGCAACGCATGGGCGAAGCCGCCCTGCTGCTGCTGTACGCCTATGCCGGGTTCGAGAACATTCCGGCCGCCGCCGGTGAATACCGCAACCCGCGCCGCGATATTCCCTTCGCGCTGATCACCATGATCGTCACCGTCACCGTGATCTACGGTGCGGTGCAGCTGGTCGCGCAGGGCACCCTGGCCGGCCTGGCCAGTTCGGCCACGCCGCTGGCCGATGCCGCCGCCGGCTTCGGTGGCGAGGCGCTGGCGCTGATCCTGACCGTGGGCGCCACCATTTCCATCCTGGGCACCAACAGCAACACCATGATGATGGGCCCGCGCTTCCTGTTCGCCCTGGCTCGCGATGGCTACGGGCCGAAGGTGCTGGCGCAGGTGCATCCGCGCTTCCGCACGCCGGCCGCCGCCATCCTGTGCCAGGGCGTGATCGCGCTGGGCCTGGCGCTGTCCGGTTCGTTCGTACAGCTGGCCCTGCTGTCGATGACCACGCGCCTGTTTGCCTATATCGGCACGGCGGCGGCAGTGCTGGTGCTGGCCAAGCGCTTTGCCGACCGGCCCGGCGCGTTGAAGCTGCCCGGTGGCCCGCTGATTCCGGTGCTGGCGCTGCTGCTGTGCGTGGCGCTGTTCATCAGCGCCAGCTGGCAGAACATCGCCGCCGCGCTGATTGCCTTCGCCATCGGCGCGGTGATCTACAAGCTGCCGCGCAAACCCGACATCGCGTGATCGGGGCCGCCGGGCATGGCCCGGCGCTACCGTGGGGATACCTGCCCTTCACGCAACCGGCCCGGGCTGTTAACCGCTGCCCGGGCACGATCAGGCTTCGTCCACCACGGAGCCCAAGCGATGAGCCCCGACTACCAGATTCCCGGCCGCGTGCCGGAAGACAGCACCCCGCGCCAGGCCGTTTCCGACTATTGGCGCGATCGCTACACGGCCGAGCCGTACTACGACGAAAGCCTGTACTTCGACGACTATGAACCGGCCTATCAGTTGGGCCATTCCGCGCGTGCGCAGGACATCATCCGCGCCTACGAGGAAGTGGAGCGCGAACTGGAAGGCCGCTGGGCGCAGGAACGCGGCAAGAGCCGGCTGGAATGGGCGCAGGCGCGCAACGCGGTGCGCCGTGGCTGGGAAGAATCCGAGCGCGTGCCACGCAATCGGTGAACACGGCTGCGCATCGGTGGCGCCGCGCATGCTCGGCGCCACCGCTCATCCGTCATTCCTGTTCCGGCAGCGGCGGAATGGCCGTCCCACGCGGCGCTTCACCCGCACCTGCCGCGATCAGGTCGCGGGTGTTCTTCTGCACCGCCACCGCACCAAACAGCGACAGCGCGAAAGCCATGCCATAGAAGCCCTTCTCGCTCAGCGCCAGGGTGGCGTTCCACAAGCCCACCAGCAACAGCAGCAGCGCCGACAGCAGCGCAAACCAGCACAGCGCGTAGTACAGCCCGCTCACCGGGATGCCTTCCACCCGGTCGCGCACGCTCTTCTGCAGGGAAACGGCGGCAAACAGGCCGAACAGCAGCAGGGTCAGGTAGTAGCCTTTCTCGTTCAGCGCCATCTGTGCGTTGAACAGGCCGATCAGGTAGGCCACCGCCCCCAGCAGCAGGGCCACCCACGAGGCGGCGATGAAGGCGGGGGACGGTCGGGCGGTAACGGGGGTGTGCATTGCAGATCCTTGCAGACTGGCGGGCATGCATTGCCCGGGCACGGCCACCCTAGACCATTGGCGAAGCGCCGCACAGGGGGCAGCAGGACCTTCGGGCCACGACCGTCACCCCCACGGTGGTATACAACACAGAGCCTGGCCATCCGCATCCCCGTTGGAGATACCCATGACCCGCACGCCCCTGCTGCTCGCCCTCGGCCTGTTGCCGATCCTTGCCACCACCGCCTGCAGCGCCGCCGGCCCGGACACGGCAGCCACCTCCGCAGCCGCCGCAGCGCCGGCCAGCACTGGCGAGCGCCCGTTCACCGCCACCGAAATCAGCCGCTTCGACCAGCCCTGGGCCATGACCTTCCTGCCCGACGGCAGCCTGCTGGTGACCGAAAAGCGCGGCAAGCTGCAGCACGTCGATATCGCCAGCGGCGCCAAGCATGAGATCCGCGGCGTGCCGAAGGTGGCCTATGGCGGCCAGGGTGGCTTCGGCGATGTGATCCTGCATCCGGATTTCGCCCGCAACAATGTCGTTTACGTCAGTTATGCCGAAGAAGGCACGCTGAACACGCGCGGCGCGGCCGTGGCCCGTGCCACCCTGGCACTGGACGCGCAGGGCGGTGGCGAGCTGAAGGATCTGCAGGTCATCTGGCGGCAGACGCCGAAGGTCAGCGGCCAGGGCCACTACGGCCACCGCCTGGCGTTCGGCCCCGATGGCAAGCTGTGGATCGGTTCCAGCGAGCGACAGAAGTTCGATCCGGCGCAGGACATGGGCAGCAACCTGGGCAAGATCGTGCGCCTGAACGACGACGGCACGCTGCCGGCCGACAATCCCTTTGCATCGCAGGGCGGCGTGGCGGCGCAGGTCTGGTCGCTGGGCCATCGCAACATCCTGGGCATCGCCTTCGATGGCAACGGCAAGCTGTGGGCGCAGGAAATGGGCCCGGCCGGCGGTGACGAGCTGAATCTGATCCAGCGCGGCTCCAACTACGGCTATCCCATCGTGTCCAACGGCGATCACTACGATGGCCGCCCGATTCCCGACCATGACACGCGCCCGGAATTTGCCGCGCCGAAGGTCACCTGGAACCCGGTGATTTCCCCGGCTGGGCTGATCTTCTACAACGGCGCGCTGTTCCCGCAGTGGAAGGGCAGCGCCTTCATCGGCGGCCTGTCGTCCACCTCGCTGGTGCGCGTGGCCTTCGACGGCGACAGCGCCCGCGAGGCCGAACGCTTCAACATGGGTGAGCGCATCCGCGAAGTGGAACAGGGCCCGGACGGTGCGCTGTGGCTGCTGGAAGATGGCAGCAAGGCACGCCTGCTGAAGCTCACGCCGAAGGCCTGATCACCTGGCGATGCGCAGCTGGAACGGCCCCGCATGCGGGGCCGTTCCGCTTTTCACTTACTGGATGGTGATGACCTTCACTTCGCTGCGCGTGCACGCCGCATCCAGGCACGTGCCGTTCAACCAGACCTGGCCATCGCCGATCATCACGCCCTGCTGGTTCACGAAGACCTTGCCGAAATCCTGTTCGGACACGGCCTTGACCACCGCCGGGGTAATGATGGTTTCGTAGTTGCGCTGGAACTCACCCGGGCCGGTGATCTTCCTGCCGCCGGCGATATTCAGCGGGAAGCGCACTTCCTCCACCACGGCCGCACGGTCGCCACCGACCACGGCGGTCTTGAACGCGTTGAACACCTTTTCGTATTGCGCGGCGTCGCCCAGCACGCTGTCGATGCGGGCACGCGCGTCGTCGGCGCTGGTTTCAGCCGGCGCGACCGCGGGGGCGGCGGGTTCAACGGCAGGCGTGGGCGCGGCCGCGGCGTCCATCGGCGGCGGTGCGTCGGCCGCCGGTTCGGCCGGCGCGGGCGGCTGCGAACAGGCCGCCAGCAGCAGGGCCGGCATCAGGAAAGCAATCTTGCGCATGCGCGGACTCCATCGGATCGAAAGCCCGATGGTAGCGCCGGGCCACGCCCGGCGTGTTCGTGCATCGTGAGCAAGGCAACGCCGGGCATGGCCCGGCGCTACCGCTTGCCGTAGATCCACGCCATGCGTGGATCAGGGCGCAATCAGCCCTTCAACAGCTCGAACTGCACCGCTTCACCGGCCGCCGACGAGGCACACACCCACACGTCGAACTGGCCCGGCTCGGCACGCAGCACGCCGTCGCGGCCAGTGAACGCCAGCTGCTCGCGGGTCAGGGTGAACACCACCTCGGTCGATTCACCCGGCTGCAGGGCCACCTTGCGGAAGTCCTTCAGTTCACGCACCGGGCGCACGCGGCTGGCCACGCGATCGTGGATGTACAGCTGCGCCACTTCTTCGCCGGCCACGCGGCCGGTGTTGGTCAGGGTGGTGGTCACGGTCAGGGTGTCATCCCAGCCCAGCTGCGCGGCGCTGAGCTGCGGCACGCCGTAGGCGAAAGTGGCGTAGCCGATGCCGTGGCCGAACGGGTACAGCGGCTCGTTCGGAATCTCGCGCCAGCGCGCCTTGAATTCCGACATGGTCGGCAGTTCCGGGCGGCCGGTGCGCGGGTGGTTGTAGAAGTACGGCTGCTGTCCGGACACCTGCGGGAAGCTGACCGGCAGGCGGCCGGACGGGCTGTAATCGCCGAACAGCACATCGGCCACGGCATGGCCGGTCTGCGTGCCCAGGTACCAGGTAACCGCCACGGCGTGCGCATTGCGCACCGCGCCCTGCAGGGCCAGCGCGCGACCGTTGCGCAGCAGCACCACCAGCGGCTTGCCGGTCATCGCCACGGCCTCGGCCAGCGCCTGCTGTGCCGGCGGCAGGGTGATTTCCACGCGCGACTGCGCTTCACCGCTGTACCGCTGCGGTTCGCCCAGTGCCAGCACCACCACATCGGCACGCAGCGCAGCGGCCACGGCCGCTTCGGTGCCGCCCGGGATGGCCGCTTCCAGCTCACAGCCCGGCACGATTTCCAGCAGCGCTGCATCGCCGATGGCCGCGCGCACGCCGGTTTCCAGATCCACGTAGCGCTGCTTGTCGCCGAACAGGGTCCAGCAGCCTTCAATGTTCTCGCGGTCCTGCACGAACGGGCCGATCAGGGCGATCTTCTGCCCGGTCTTCTGCAGCGGCAGCACGTTGTCGCGGTTGTTCAGCAGCACGATGGAACGGCGCGCGGCGTCGCGCGACAGTGCGTCGTGGGCGGCGATGTGCGAGGTGTCTGCTTCGCGGGCCGGGTCCAGCGACCGGTACGGGTCGTCGAACAGGCCGATGGTTTCCTTCAGCCACAGGATGCGGCGCACGCCTTCGTCCAGCACGGCCATCGGCACTTCGCCGCTTTCCACCAGGCCCGGCAGGTGTTCGGCGTAGAAGCCGCTCTGCATGCTCAGGTCCAGGCCAGCGGTGAACGCCTTGGCGGTGGCATCGCGGTCGTCGGCGGCATAGCCGTGGGCGACCAGTTCCATGTCGGCGGTGTAATCGGAAATGACCACGCCCGGGAACTTCCACTCACCGCGCAGGATGTCGGTCAGCAGTTCGGCGTTGGCACTGGCCGGCACGCCGTTGATGTCGTTGAACGAGGACATCACGGTGATCGCGCCGGCATCGAAGGCGGCCTTGAACGGCGGCAGGTGCACGTCGCGCAGGGTCTGCGGCGAGATGTCCACCATGTTGTATTCCATGCCGGCCATCACCGCACCGTAGGCGGCGAAATGCTTGGGCGTGGCCAGCAGCGAATCGGCGGCGCGCAGGTCGCTGCCCTGGAAGCCACGCACGCGGGCGGCGGCGAACGCACAGCCCAGCACCACGTCCTCACCGGCGCCTTCGGCACCGCGGCCCCAGCGCTGGTCGCGGGCGATATCCACCGCCGGCGCGTAGGTCCAGTGCAGGCCGGCTGCGGTGGCCTCGATTGCAGTGGCACGGGCGGTGCGCTCGGCCAGGTCCGGTTCGAAGCTGGCTGCTTCGCCCAGCGGGATCGGGAACACGGTGCGCATGCCGTGGATCACGTCGGCGGCCAGGATCACCGGAATGCCCAGGCGGCTTTCCTCGGTGGCCACCTGCTGGATGCGGCGGCCCAGTTCGGCGCCCACGCCATTGAACAGCGAGCCGACCTTGCCCTCGCGCACCTGCTGCAGCACCTGGTCGGCGTTGCGCACGTTCGCTTCCGGGTTCACGTCCGGCGCGAACGGACGCACCATGTCGGCGAAGACACCCAGCTGGCCGACCTTTTCCTCGACGGTCATCTGGGCAATGAGGGATTCGATGCGATCGGAGGCCACCAGCTGTCCTTATGAAAACGTTTACAAGCCCGGCATTCTAGCGTTCCCGGGCGGTTTGGCGAGAGGTTTCTACGTTCAGTTTCGTGCGCCCGCCCACAGTCTGGGCGTTCCATACGGGTGCGGACGCGAGGGTGCAGCTTACTCCGAGCCGGCCTGCTGGCGCTGCCCGGCCATCAACATGGCATCGCTGGAGGCCTGGAACACCCGCAGCCCGAAGGCCGGCAGGATGGCCAGCAGGTGGTCGAAAATGTCCGACTGCACCGCCTCGTACTCCGCCCAGGCGGTGCTGCGGGTGAAGCAGTACAGCTCCAGTGGCAGGCCTTCGGTGGTCGGCTGCAGCTGGCGCACCAGCAGGGTCATGTCCTGGTGGATGCCGGGGTGGTTGCGCAGGTAGCGCTCCACGTACACCCGGAAGGTGCCCAGGTTGGTCACCCGGCGGCTGTTCACATCGGCCACGCCCTGCTCGCGCAGGCGCCCGTTCCACTGCCCCAGCTCCTGTTCCTTCTGCTGCAGGTAGTCGCCCAGCAGGGCGAACTGGCCCAGGAACTGCAGATCGCCGTCATCCAGGAAGCCGACGCTGTGCTGGTCCAGGTACAGCGCGCGCTTGATCCGGCGGCCACCGGCTTCCTGCATGCCACGCCAGTTCTTGAACGATTCGGTCACCAACTTCTTGGTCGGAATGGTGGTGATGGTCTTGTCGAAGTTCTGCACGGTGATGGTGTGCAGGGCGATGTCGATCACGTCGCCATCGGCGTTCTGGCTGGGCATTTCGATCCAGTCGCCAATGCGCACGCGGCCGTCGCCACTGATCTGCACGCTGGCCACCAGCGACAGGATGGTGTCCTGGAAGATCAGCATCAGCACCGCGGTGGCCGCCCCCAGGCCGGTCACCAGCGGCCCCAGCTTCACCCCCAGCAGGGTGGCCAGGATCGACAGGCCGGCGGCCACGAACACCACGATCTTGACCACCTGCAGGTAGCCCTTGATCGGCTTGTTGCGGGCATCGGGCTTGCGCTCGTACAGGTCGTTGGCCGCGTCCAGCGCGTGCGACACCGCCAGCGCCAGGGTCAGCACCGCCCAGGCGGTACACAGCGCCACTACGCCGCTGACCAGGCGCGGCGGCAGATCGGGAATCAGGGCCACGCCCGAGGCGATCACCTGGCTGGGCACCACGTTGGACAGGCGCGCGATGACCCGCATCAGGTGGCTGCCTCGGCCGGTATCGGCGCCGGGCAGGCGGCTGATCAGCCGCCGCAGGCCGCGCAGCAGGATGCGCTTGGTCACCCAGTTGGCCAGGCCGGCGGCGACCAGCAGCGCCGAAATCATCAACGCCAGGTAGGCGCCGGGATAGGGTTCCAGTGTGTTCTGCAGCTGGTCCAGCCACTGTACCGCCACCACCGCGTCCACCATCCGTTGTCTCCTTGTTGTTGTGTCATGCAGGCCGGCGCGTGGCCGGCGGAAAAACCCGCGTCCGTCAGTCGCGCGAACGCTCGATGATCACACCCACCGCGCGCGCGCCGCGCACCGCACCGGGCTTGCTCAGTTTCAGCCGCAGCCACTTCACCTCGAACTCGTCCAGCACGATCTGCGCGCAGCGCTCGGCCAGGGTTTCCACCAGACCGAACTCCGATTCGCGCACGAACTGTTCCAGGCGCTTGCTCACCGCCTTGTAGTTCAGGGTATGGGCGATGTCATCGCTGGCAGCCGGGCGACGGTTGTCAAAGCCCATCTCCAGATCGAACACCAGGTCCTGGCGGATGCGCCGTTCCCAGTCGTAGATACCGATCAGGGCGTCGATGGTCAGCCCTTCGATGAAAACCTTGTCCATTGCGGTTACCAGCCGAATACAGACGGCCATGGTACCGGCACGGCGGTGAGCCTGCCCGGAACGGGGGGTGGCGGTGGATGCGGCGGAAAAAACAAAGGGCCCTGCTAGCGGGGCCCTTTGGTACCTCTCAACGTCCTCGGGGGGAGCTGGAAACCAGCCGCGAGTCCCGAAGCACACGCTCACGAAGGTATCGCATCGGCCCTGCTCGTTGCGAGAGGCGATTGCGGCATTGCTGATGCCGGAAAAAGCAAAGGGCCCCGCTAGCAGGGCCCTTTGGTACTACCGTTTGTCCCCGGGGGGAGCTGTTGAACAGCCGCGGATCCCGGTGGCGCAGCATTCGAAATTGAAGCACGTCAGGCCTGCTGATCAAGAGGCGATTACGACGATGCCGGTGCCTCAAAAGACAAAGGGCCCTGCTAGCGGGGCCCTTTGGTACCTCTCAACGTCCCCAGGGGAAGCTGGAATCCAGCCGCGAGTCCCGGAGCACACGCCGCAAGGTTAGGAGTGCCACCCAGCCCAGTCAATTGGCAAATGCGACACGGCAGACGACAGGGTGAAAAACCGAGCCGATCCACAAAAAACACTGACGATCCTGATGCCGTTTTCTGATGTTCCTGCCTCGTTCCCAAGGTCAATGTGAAACCACGTTCCCTGGGAGTGAGTTGATGAAGGAAAGCAGGATCCTGCAGGCAGCGCTATCCCGGCAGAGATGGTCGACCTACGAACGCATCGCTTCGCGTTGCGTAGCCGAACCAGCCACGCTCTATGCCTGGAACATGCAGATGTGTGCTGCTCTCCTGCCACCGCTGCACATCTGCGAGGTCGTGATCCGCAATGCAGCCGCTACGGCGCTGGCGCATCGCTATGGTCGATGCTGGCCTTGGCATCCAGCGCTGCTGCGCAGCCTTCCTGCCGAAGGCGCGCTTGCATCGCTACGCGATGCCTGCGGCAGCGCCGGAGCTCCCAGGGATGTACCGGAGGTCATCGCCAAGCTGCGATTCGGCTTCTGGCAGCAATTGTTCGCTCGACGGTTCGAGCATTCGATCTGGGCCGGGACCATGAGCCTGGTGCTGCCACACGCACCGTCGGCGCCGCTGTCCGTCCTGCGTCGGTCCATCCATGCCGACCTCGACCGCATCCGCCACCTGCGCAACCGCATCGCTCACCACGAACCCATCCTGGAGCGCGACATCGGTGCCGACCTGGCCGCGATCGGGCGACTGATCCATGCGCGCTGTCCGCATACCCTGGGCTGGTTACAGCGCCATGAGCGGGCGACGACGGTATTGGCGGCATCGCCGTTGGGTGCCCGCCCGTAAGGTGCCCGCCGGGCATGGCCCGGCGCTACCGGCGCGCGTGGTTTACGCCGCCGGGAAATCGTCGTTCACACCGCCGGCAGGGTCGCCATGTCCCAGCGCGGGGTCACCTCGACCTTCGGCGGGTTGTGCTGCCCGGCCTGCAGCCGCAGCGCGCCGGCGAAGGCGATCATCGCGCCGTTGTCGGTGCACAGCGCCGGGCGCGGGAAGCAGGCACGGCCGCCCAGGCGTTCGGCCATCTGCTGCAGGCGCGCGCGCAGGCGCTTGTTGGCACCCACGCCGCCGGCCACCACGATCACGTTGGTACCGGCCGCTTCCAGCGCGCGCTCGCACTTGATGCTCAGCGTTTCCACCACCGCATCTTCGAAGCCACGGGCAATGTCGGCGCGGGTCTGCTCGCTCTGGTCGCTGTCGCGCCAGGCCATCAGTACCTGGGTCTTCAGGCCGGAAAAGCTGAAATCCAGACCCGGCCGGTCGGTCATCGGCCGCGCGAAGCGGTACACGCCGGGCGTGCCCTGCTCGGCCAGCCTGGCCAGCTGCGGGCCACCCGGGTACGGCAGGCCCATCATCTTGGCGGTCTTGTCGAAGGCCTCGCCGGCCGCGTCGTCCAGGGTTTCGCCCAGCAGGCGGTACTGGCCGATCGCATCCACCGCCACCAGCTGGGTATGGCCGCCGGACACCAGCAGGGCCACGAACGGGGCCTGCGGCGGGTCGTCTTCCATCAACGGCGCCAGCAGGTGGCCTTCCATATGGTGTACGCCCACCGCCGGCACCTCCAGCGCCCAGGCCAGCGAACGGGCCACGCCCGCCCCCACCAGCAGGGCGCCGACCAGGCCGGGGCCGGCCGTGTAGGCCACCCCGTCAATGTCGTCCACGCCCAGCCCGGCCTCGCCCAGGGTCTGGCGGATCAACGGCAGCAGCTTGCGCACGTGGTCACGGCTGGCCAGCTCGGGCACCACACCACCGTATTCGGCGTGCAGGGCGATCTGGCTGTAGACCGCATGGGCGCGCAGGGCCGCGCTGCCGGCCAGGTCGGTGTCATACACCGCCACGCCGGTCTCATCACAGGAAGATTCGATGCCAAGGACTCGCATGCCTGCTATTATGACGCCCCTGCCGGTCCCTCGGGGGCTGTGCAGAACCCTCTGCAATCGAACCACCGGCCCGTATTCAGGGTTGGCCGCTTGCAGTTTGTCTTTTCGCCGCTATAATGTGCGGCTCGCCGGGCGTGACCCGGTTCTACTGTGTCCCGGAGATTCCATGCCCAGCGTCAAAGTCCGCGAGAACGAGCCCTTCGAGTTTGCTCTTCGCCGCTTCAAGCGCACTTGCGAAAAGGCCGGTGTGCTGGCCGAAACCCGCAAGCGCGAGTTCTACGAAAAGCCGACCCAGGAGCGCAAGCGCAAGGCCGCCGCTGCTGTGAAGCGTCAGCTGCGCCGCTCGTCGCGCGACGTCACCAAGCGTCAGCGCCTGTACTGATCGGACGCATCTTCATTGCGGCGGGCTCGTCCTTCCGCAGTGGAGTCGAAGCCGGCACGCGCGAGCGTTGCCGGCTTTTTGCGTTTCCGGGCCCGGGCATCCGCCCCGCCCCACCACCACCACGAGGTTCCTCATGAGCATGAAGCAGCAGCTCACCGAAGACATGAAGGCCGCCATGAAGGGCGGCGAGAAGCACAAGCTGGGCGTGATCCGCCTGATCAACGCCGCCATCAAGCAGAAGGAAGTGGACGAGCGCATCGAGCTGGATGACACCGCCGTGATCGCCGTGCTGGACAAGATGGTCAAGCAGCGCAAGGACTCGGTCAGCCAGTACGAAGCGGCCAACCGTGAAGACCTGGCCGAGATCGAGCGCGCCGAGATCGTGGTGATCGAAGCCTACCTGCCGGCCAAGATGGGCGAAGCCGAGATCGTGGCCGCCATCCAGGCCGCCATGACCGAAACCGGCGCCAGCACCCCGGCCGACATCGGCAAGCTGATGGGCGCGCTGAAGCCGAAGCTGGCTGGCCAGGCCGACATGGGCCTGGTGTCCAAGCTGGTCAAGCAGCAGCTGTCCTGAGACGGCCCTTGGGGTCAGAGCCCTTTCGCCACGCGAAAGGGCTCTGACCCCATCGCGGTCCCCGGCGCTTCACCACGCCTTCGACCCCCGGCTGCTACAACAGCCGCATGGTCGAACCGGCACCCCGCGTCCCCGTGAATCTGCAAAAGTACGTCCAGCGCCTGCAGGACAGTTTCCCGATGGCGGTAGGCAAGCGCTTCGTCGACATCGATGTGCTCACCCAGGCCGCCTCGGTCTCCTTCTACGCCCTGCTGTCGATGGCACCGCTGCTGGTGCTGCTGCTGTGGCTGACCGCCTCGCTGTACCCGCCCGCGCAGCAGGCCCTGGTCGAACAGATCAGCTCGGTGGCCGGCAGCAGTGCTGCCACGGTGGCCGAGACCGTGCTGAAGAACGCCGACAACCAGCCCGACGTGGGCTCGCTGGCCGGGCTGTGGAGCACCCTGCTGCTGTTCATCGGCGCCACGGCGGTGTTCGCCCAGCTGCAGAACGCACTGAACCTGATCTTCCGCACCAGCGGCGAACGCCTGGATGGCATCAAGGCCTGGTTGCGCAAGCGTGTGTTCTCCTTCGGCGTGGTGCTGGCGCTGGGCTTCCTGCTGATCCTGTCGATGACCGCCACCACCATGCTGCAGGTCGCATTCGCGCAGCTGCCGTCAGTGCTGCCGGCCATCGGCTACCTGACCAGCCTGCTGCTGTACGCGGCCGGCTTCGCCTTCATGTACCACTACCTGCCGGACCGCCGCGTGGCCTGGCGCCAGGCCTTCATCGGCGGCGTCATCACCTCGGCGCTGTTCGCGCTGGGTCGCTATGGCATCGGCGTGTACATCGCCACCGTCGCGCCGGGCAGCGCCTACGGGTCGATGGGCGCGCTGGTCATTTCGCTGGTCTGGATCTACTACGCCACCGTGGTGTTCTTCGTCGGCGCCTTGATGACCGCGGTGATCGACGAACGCCTGCGCGCGCGCACCCATCTGGCGCTGGCCGGCATCGATCCGGCCACGGCGCAGGCAGATGCCCAGCAAGGGGTAAACTAGGGGCACTGTCTGTTCCCCTCTGCGTGGCCCTGCCGGCCGCGCCCCTGCCCTGTTGCCCATGGCCCGTATCCCCGACGCATTCATCGACGACCTGCTGGCCCGCTCCGACATCGTCGAGGTGGTCGGCAGCCGCGTGCCGCTGAAGCGCCAGGGCAAGGAATACGCCGCCCGCTGCCCGTTCCACGATGAACGCTCGGCCTCGTTCACCGTCTCGCCCACCAAGCAGTTCTATCACTGCTTCGGCTGCGGCGCGCACGGTACCGCCATCAGCTTCCTGATGAACTACGACCGCCTCGAATTCCTCGACGCGGTGGACGAACTGGCCAAGCGCGCCGGCATGGAAGTGCCGCGCAGCGAGAACCCGCGCAGCGCGCAGCAGCAGGACGAAGGCCGCGAGCTGTATGCCGCGCTGGATGCGGCCATGAAGTTCTTCCAGAAGAACCTGGAAGGCAGCGACAAGGCGCGCGCCTACCTGGATGGCCGCGGCGTGGACGAAGAGAACCGCGCCCGCTTCCAGATCGGCTACGCGCCGGACGGCTACAGCGGGCTGCGCGATGCGCTGGGCAAGGACGAGCGCAAGATGAAGCTGCTCGACCGCGCCGGTCTGTTTTCCAAGAACGACCGCGGCCACGTCTACGACAAGTTCCGCGACCGGGTGATGTTCCCGATCTTCGACCGCCGTGGCCGGGTGATTGCCTTCGGCGGCCGCGTGTTCGAGAAGGACGACGGCCCCAAGTACCTCAACTCGCCGGAAACCGCGCTGTTCCACAAGGGCCGCGAACTGTACGGCCTGTGGCAGGTGCGCCAGGCCAACCAGAAGATCGAACGGTTGATCGTGGTCGAGGGCTACATGGACGTGGTCTCGCTGTTCCAGTTCGGGGTCACCCAGGCGGTGGCCACGCTGGGCACGGCCACCACGCCCGACCATGCCGAGCTGCTGTTCCGCAACGCGCCGGACGTGTTCTTCTGCTTCGACGGCGACGCCGCCGGCCGCCGCGCCGGCTGGAAGGCACTGGAATCGGTGTTGCCGCGCATGAAGGATGGCCGCCAGGCCTTCTTCCTGTTCCTGCCCGATGGCGAGGACCCGGACACCATCGTGCGCAAGGAAGGCGCCGAGGTCTTCAACGAACGCCTGAAACAGGCCACGCCGCTGTCGCAGTTCTTCTTCGATGAACTGACCCGCGAGATCAACCTGGGCACGCTGGACGGCAAGGCCCGCCTGGCCGAACGCGCAAAGCCGATGCTGGCGCAGATTCCCGACGGTGCCTTCGGCGACCTGATGAAGCAGCAGCTGGCGCAGCTGACCGGCCTGGGCGGCGGCAACGCGGCGGCCGCGCGCGCGCCGGTGCCGCAGCGCGCGCCGGCCCGGCAGATCCAGCCCATCGCCAAGCGCAGCCTGGTGCGCGGCGCCATTGCGGTACTGCTGCAGCAGCCGTCGCTGGCGCTCACGCTGGGCGGCAAGCATCACTTCCAGGGCCTGCGCCTGCCCGGCGTGGAGCTGCTGCTGGAACTGCTGGGGCTGGTCGAACAGCGCCCGGACATCAGCACCGGCGCCCTGCTGCAGCATTTCGACGGCCGCGAAGAGCAGGCCTCGCTGCACACGCTGGCCGCGCAGACCCTGCCCGGCGATGAGGCGGTGTGGACCCAGGAACTGCACGACGCCGTCGCCCAGCTGGAGAAACAACTGCTGGTGCAACGTCTGGACGAACTGTTGGCAAAGCAGCGCCAGCAGGGCCTGGACGATACTGACAAGTACGAACTGCGCGAGCTGTTGAAGGCGCGCGCCACCCTGCGCCTGTAGGGCGGCCAACCACGGAGAGACCATGCTGCTGCGCCTGACCTGCCTGCTGTTGTTGTCGCTCTGCATGCCCTTGGCCGCGCTGGCCGGGGAGAATCCGATCAACGAAGTGCGCCCGGGCCTGCATGCCGGCGGCCAACCCAGTGCCGCGCAGCTGCAGGCGCTGGCCGCGCAGGGCGTGCGCACCGTCATCGACCTGCGCCAGCCCGATGAAGACCGCGGTTACGACGAGATGGCCCAGGCCGAAGCACTGGGCCTGCGCTACGTGCGCATTCCGGTAGCCGGCGCCGAGGGCCTGGATGCAGCCAACGTGCGCGCCGTGCACCAGGCGCTGCAGCAGAACCAGGGGTCGGTGCTGCTGCACTGCGCCTCGGGCAACCGCGCCGGCGCCGTGCTCGCCCTGGTCAACGCACGCTACGAACAGGCCACCCCGGAACAGGCCCTGCCATTGGGCCAACGGGCCGGCCTGAAATCCCTGGAAGCCGCCACCCGCCAGCGTCTGGCGGAGCCGGTCACCTCCCCCTGACCCCCACGTACCAAGGAGCCTGCCCACCATGACCCGCTGGTGGTCGCGCCTGCGACCGGACAACTTCACCCTCGCCCTGCTGTGCACCGTGGCCCTGGCCTCGCTGCTGCCGATGAAGGGCGCCGCCGCCATGGTGCTGGACGATGTCACCACCGTGGCCATCGCCGCCCTGTTCTTCCTGCACGGCGCGCGCCTGCCTCGCGAATCGATCATTGGCGGCATGCTGCACTGGCGGCTGCACCTGACCATCCTGGCCTGCACCTTCATCCTGTTCCCGCTGCTGGGGCTGATGTTCAAGCCGCTGTCAGGCTGGCTGCTGACCCCCGAGCTGTACCTGGGCGTGCTGTTCCTGTGCACGCTGCCGTCCACCGTGCAGTCGTCCATCGCGTTCACCTCGATGGCGCGCGGCAACGTGCCGGCCGCGGTCTGCAGTGCGTCGCTGTCCAGCATCCTGGGCGTGTTCCTTACGCCGCTGCTGCTGACCGCCCTGGCCGGCACCTCCGGCGGCGTGCACGACCCGCTGCATGCGATCGGCGGCATCATGCTGCAGCTGCTGGTGCCCTTCGTGGCCGGCCACCTGCTGCGGCCGTGGATTGCCGGCTGGGTGGAAAAGCAGCGCGCGCTGCTGCGCTACACCGACCAGGCCACCATCCTGCTGGTGGTGTATTCGGCGTTCGGCGAAGCGGTGACCGAAGGGCTGTGGAGCAAGACCCCGCTGCTGTCCCTGTTTGCCGTGGCCGTGGTGGCCGCCGTGCTGCTGGGCATCGCCATGCCGCTCATCACCTTCCTGGCGCGCCGCCTGCACTTCAACCGCGAAGACGAGATCGCCATCGTGTTCTGCGGGTCGAAGAAGAGCCTGGCCACCGGCGTGCCGATCGCCAAGGTGTTGTTCGCCGGCGGCAGCCTGGGCGCCATCGTGCTGCCGGTGATGATCTACCACCAGATCCAGCTGATCGTCTGCGGCGTGATCGCGCAGCGGTATGCGCGGCGCGCGCCCTGAGTCCGGTAGCGCCGGGCCATGCCCGGCGGAGCGCAGACGGGGTCAGAGCCCCTTCGGGGATCCGACCCCACATGGATCCACGCCATGCGTGGATGGATACACCACGGTGAGGACGGGGTCGGAGCCCCTTCGGGGATCCGACCCCTATTGGTAGCGCCGGGCCATGCCCGGCGGCATCAGCCGGTCACATCCAGGGCAGGATCCAGTGGTCCACCAGCAGGAAGGCGAACAGCGCCATCAGGTACACGATGGAGTACTGGAACATCTTCATCGAGAAGAATTCATCCGGCGGGTTCTGCATGCGCCAGGCGTACCAGAGGAACACGGCGTTGAGCACGATCGCCCCGCCCAGGTAGAACGGCCCGCTCATGCCCACCAGGTACGGCACCACGCACACCAGCGCCAGCACCACCGAATAGGCCAGGATCTGCTTGCGCGTGTGCACCACGCCGTGGGTGACCGGCAGCATCGGGATCTTCGCCTTGGCGTAGTCCTCGCGGCGGAAGATCGCCAGCGCCCAGAAGTGCGGCGGGGTCCAGATGAAGATGATCAGCACCAGCAGCGACGAATACGCCCAGTCCGACGAGCCCTGCATGCCGGTGATCGCCGCCCAGCCCAGCATCGGCGGCATCGCGCCGGCCAGGCCGCCAATGACGATGTTCTGCGAGGTCGCCCGCTTCAGGTACACGGTGTAGATCACCGCATAGCCGATCAGCGAGGCGAAGGTCAGCACCGCGGTGATCCAGTTCACCCACAGCAGCAGGATCGCCATCGACAGCACGATCAGCACGCCGGCGAACACCAGCACCTGCCACGGCTTGACCTTGCCCACCACCAGCGGGCGCCACGAGGTGCGCGCCATCTGCGCGTCGATATGCGCATCCAGCAGCTGGTTGATGGCAGCGGCCGCTGAGGCGGCCAGCCAGATGCCCAGGAAACCCAGCGCGCCGGCGCGCACCTGTTCCCAGCTGGGTACGCCCGGAATGGCCAGGACCATGCCGACCAGGGCGGTGAAGACGATCAGGGCCACGACCTTGGGCTTGGTCAGGTCCCAGTACTGGCGATAGTTGGAAAACATGCGATCAGTCCGGCGCGCGCAGGCGGGCCAGCAGGCTCACCAGCACGAACAACAGGGCAACGGCCACGCCGTTGTGGGCCACGGCCACCGCCAGCGGCAGGGCCAGCTTCACGTTCAGGATGCCCAGGGTGACCTGCAGCACCAGCAGGGCCACCAGCGCACTGGCCCAGCCGCGCATGCTGGGCAGGCGGAACAGGCGCAGGCCCAGCCACAGCAGGTAGGCCGCCACCACGATGGCGAACAGGCGGTGCGCCATCTGGATGGCGATGCGCGAGGCGCCATCCAGCACGCCCCCTTCGTAATCCACGCCGATGCCGCGCCACAGGGTGAAGCCTTCCACGAAGTTGTGCTGCGGCCACCACTGGTTGGCACAGCGCGGGAAGTTGTCCAGCGACGCGCTGCCGCCACCGCAGGCCAGCGCGGCGTAGTTGGCGCTGACCCAGCCGCCCAGCGCGATCTGGGTGACCAGCACGGCCACGCCGATGCGCAGCAGCCACTTCAGCTTTGGGGCTTCGGCCAGGGTGATCGGCAGGTGCGTTGCCCGCCACGCCATCCACACCAGCAGGCCGAACATCAGCATGCCGCCCAGCAGGTGGCCCATCACCACGATGGGTTTCAGCAGCAGGGTGACCGTCCACATGCCCAGCAGGGCCTGGAAGATCACCACCGCCAGGGTCAGCAGGGCCGCCCGGGCCAGGTCGATGTTGCCCCAGCGCAGCGCGGCGATCAGCAGGATCGCCTCACCCACCAGGGCCAGGCCGCTGGCCGTGCCATGCCAGCCCATCATGTACAGCGGTATGCCGGCTGCCACCAGCACGCAGGCGGTCACCACCGCCGTGCTGCCGAAGCGCCGCTTGCGGGTGGCCAGCAGGGCCAGGGTCAGGATCTCGATGCCCAGCGCGCCGGCCAGGAAGCGGTGCACCTGCTCGCGCCAGGCCTTGTGGGTTTCCAGCGGGCGGATCTCGGTGGCCGGGTGGCCGATGGTTTCTTCCACGTGCTGCGGCCAGGTGGCCTGGCCATAGCAGGTCGGCCAGTCCGGGCAGCTCAGGCCAGCATCGGACAGGCGCACGAAGGCGCCGAACATGATCGTGCTGGCGGTCATGATCATGGCGAACCACGCCAGGCGGTGGAAATTACGGTGCAGCGCCGGACGCGCGGAAAGGCTCATCAAACGGGACTCACTTCAGTTTCAGCAACGTGGCCATGTCCTTGCGCAGGCCCCCCAGGTCACTGCCGGGGGCATGGCGCATGATCACGAAGCCGTTCGGATCGATCACATAGACCGGCAATCCGGCCGGATCGTCGGCACCGGGCAACGCCGCGCGCAGGGCGGGCGACGGCGCCAGTGGCCGCAGCGCGGGCAGTGCGGCGATCGGCGCCGGTGGCGTGCCCAGCCACAGAATCTCCACATTATCGGCGTTATGGCCGAACAGCTGCCACACCTTGCCCAGTCCCTGCGACAAAGTGACGCACTGCGCGTCGCAGGCCTCGGCGGGCGCCACCAGCAGCCGCCAGGTGCGCGCTTCGGGGTTCCACGGGTAGGGCTGGCCGTTGGCCAGGGTTGGCGGCTGCTGGCGCAGGTCCACCGGTGGCTGCAGCAACTGCCCGGCATTGCGGTGCCCGGTGGGCTGCCAGCCGGTGAAGCGCAGCACGGCGGCCAGCGCCATCGCCCCGAAGAACACGGCGAACAGCAGCAGCAGGGTGCGGCGGCCGGAACCGCGTGCCTGCGGGGTGGTGGCGGTGTTCATGCGGGCATTTTCTCATGGTTGGGTGGAAGGAAGCGGCCGGCAGCCACCGGACCGGATCAACGCCGCCGCCGGCGCTCTGGTAGCCCCCGACCTTGGTCGGGGGAATTGGTGCCAACCAAGGTCGGCGCCCACCGGAGCCGGTCAACGCCGCCGCCGGCGCCATTCCAGCACCAGCGCCACCACCAGCACGGTCAGCGCCAGGCCGAACCACTGCACGGCGTAGCCCAGGTGGCGCTGCGGCGGCAGGGTGTTGGGCAGCAGGTCCAGATCGCGCTCGTCGCCGATCGGCAGCGCCGGGTCCAGCCGCAGCACCCGGTCGGGCAGCGCGGCCAGGCCCAGCGCGCGGGCCAGGCCATCCGCTGGCAGGCGGCTGGCCAGCCAGCGCCCGGGCTGGCCGGTTTCGCTGAACGCCGGGCCCAGCGCCAGGCCGGCCGACGGCGGCGGCGCCAGCAACCCGCGCACCGCCAACGGCGCCGGCAGCGTGTCCAGCACCGGCAAGGTGCGGTCCGGCGGCAGCGCGCGCCAGCCCATATCGACCAGCAGCACGCCGCCACTGTCACTGCGGAACGGCCGGTACACCTTCACCCCGGCGCGGCCGTGGCGCATCTGGTTGTCCAGCAGCACCACGCCGGGCAGGAAGCGGCCGTGGTCGGCCACCCCGTGCAGTGCACCGGGCGCCGCCAGCGCCTGCGCCAGCGGCAACGCCTGCGCCACCGCCGACCCCTGCGCATCCAGCAGCGCCTGCTTGGCATGCATGCGCTGCAACTGCCACAGGCCCAATGCGGTGAAGCCGGCCATCGCCAGCAGCGCCAACAGCCAGCCGATCCAGCGTGTGTGCTGGCGCATCATGACAAGTCCACGCAAACGCGGTCAGATAGGCGCATCCACCCTGCCCCCGAGCCGTGCATGAGTGATTCGCTGAAGACCCTGCTGGTGATCGCGTTCCTGATCGTCATCGTCTGGAATCTGGGCGCCGGCCTGTACTATCTGCTGGTCGACCGCGGCCAGACCAAGCGCACGGTCAATGCGCTCACCCGCCGCATTGCCGTGTCGGTGGCGCTGATCGCGCTGGTGATCGTCAGCATCTACATGGGCTGGATCAAGCCGCACGGCGTCGGCGGCTGAGGGTACCTGCCGCTGCGCAGTCAAAGGACGTAGACGAACAGGAACAGCATCAGCCACACCACGTCCACGAAGTGCCAGTACCACGCGGCGGCTTCGAAGCCGAAGTGGTTGTCGCGGGTGAAGTGGCCCTTGGCCGAGCGCAGCCACATCACGATCAGCATGATCGTGCCCAGCAGCACGTGCGCACCGTGGAAACCGGTCAGCATGAAGAACGTGGAACCGTAGATGCCCGAGCCCAGCGTCAGGTTCAGTTCCTTGTAGGCGTGGATGTATTCCTCGGCCTGCAGGGTCAGGAAGAACGCACCCAGCAGCACGGTCAGGCCCAGCCACACCAGCAGCTGGCGGCGGTGGCCGCCCTTCAGGGCATGGTGGGCGATGGTCAGGGTCACGCCGGAAGTGAGCAGGATCAGCGTGTTGATCAGCGGCAGGCCCCAGGCGGGAATGGTCTGGAACGCACCACCGATCGCCGCCGGTCCATTGGTCGGCCAGCCGGCCGAATAGCCCTGCCACAGCAGCTCGTTGGTCATCACCCCATCGCCTTCGCCGCTCAGCCACGGCAGGCCCAGGTTGCGGGTGTAGAACAGCGCGCCGAAGAAGGCACCGAAGAACATCACTTCGGAAAAGATGAACCAGACCATGCCCATGCGGAACGAGCCATCGACCTGGCGGTTGTAGTGCCCGGCCTGCGACTCGCGCACCACATCGCTGAACCACCAGAACAGGGTCAGCACCAGCATCGCCAGGCCGGCATAGAAGGTCCAGCGGCCCCAGCTGGCATCGTTCAACCAGCTGGCCACGCCCACCATGGTCACCATCATCGCGATGGAGCCCACGAACGGCCAGCGGCTCTGGGCCGGGACGAAGTACACATTGGCGTCGTGCGGGGTCTGGGCCATGTCGGTTTCCGGGTCAGGGAGCGGCGTGCGCGCCTTCCGAGGTAGCGGCTGCAGCCAGCCGATCGGACAGCGCATCGTTGCGGTAGAAGGTGTAGGACAGGGTGATCGTCTTGATCTCCGGCGGCAGGTCGGGATCGACGATGAAGCGCACCGGCATGTCGCGCTTCTCACCGGCCTGCAGGGTCTGGGCGGTGAAGCAGAAGCATTCGGTCTTGCTGAAGAACCCCGACGCACGTGCCGGCGCCACCGAGGGCACGGCGCTGCCCACCACCGCGCCTGCACTGTCGTTGCGGGCGAAGTACAGGGCTTCGTTGAGTTCACCCGGCACCACGTCCATGGTCAGCTGCTCGGGGTGGAACGACCACGGCAGGCGCGAATTCACCCCGCCGTCGAATTCCACGCGCACGGTGCGCTTGCCGGTGGCGGCGCCGGTGCTGGCTTCACTGCCGGGGCCGCGCTCCAGGCGCACGCCGAACACTTTTTCGCAGGCGATGCGGTACAGCGGCACCAGCGAGAACGTCAGCAGGAACACCGCCACCGCCACGCCGATCAGGCGCGGCAGGCCGGCGCTGCGTGAGGTCGCGGTGGCCGGTGCATCGCTCATCGGCCGATCACCCCGCTGAGGATGAAGCCCACGTAGACCAGCACGGCGATGGCGCCGACCCACAGTGCGGTGCGGCGGGCGCGCTGGCGCTGCTGGTAAAGCAGACCGTTGGTCGGCTGCATCTCGCCAGTCGACCAACGGTCGACTCTACCGCTCGGCTGCTCTTCGCCCTGGTTCTGGTAGAGCCGACCGTTGGTCGGCTGCTCTTCGCGAGTCGACTGACAGTCGACTCTACCCATCGGAAACGGGTTCTCGTTATGCATGGCCCACCTCAATGCGTGATGTCATCGTGGGCCAGGTCGCCCGGGCGCAGGGTTGGCGGCGTGGTGAAGGTGTGCGCCGGTGCCGGCGAGGGTAGCGTCCACTCCAGCCCGCGTGCACCCTCCCAGGAACGATCGGCGGCCTTTTCACCATTGCGCAGCGACGACAGCAGGATCGCCGCCATCATGAACGGCGTGGCGAACATGCCAAACGCACCGATCGAGCTGATCAGGTTCCAGTCGGCAAACGCCACGCTGTAATCGGGAATGCGCCGCGGCATGCCGGCCAGGCCGAGGAAGTGCTGCGGGAAGAACAACAGGTTCACGAACACGATCGACCACCAGAAGTGCACCTTGGCCCACTTCTCGCTGTACATGCGCCCGGTCCACTTCGGCCACCAGTAATACACTGCTGCGATCAGCGCGAACACTGCACCGGTCACCAGCACGTAGTGGAAGTGGGCCACCACGAAGTAGGTGTCGTGGTACTGGAAGTCGGCGGCGACGATGGCCAGCATCAGGCCGGAGAACCCGCCGATGGTGAACAGGATGACGAAGGCCACCGACCACAGCATCGGCGCTTCGAAGGTAAGCGAGCCGCGCCACATGGTGCTGACCCAGTTGAACACCTTCACCCCGGTCGGGATCGAGATCAGCATGGTGGCGAACATGAAGTAGATCTCGCCGCCCAGCGGCATGCCCACGGTGAACATGTGGTGGGCCCAGACGATGAACGACAGGAAGGCGATCGCCGCGGTGGCGTAGACCATCGCCTGGTAGCCGAACAGCGGCTTGCGGCTGAAGGTCGGGATGATCTCGCTGACCACGCCGAAGGCGGGCAGGATCATGATGTAGACCTCGGGGTGCCCGAAGAACCAGAAGATGTGCTGGTACATCACCGGGTCACCGCCACCGGCGGCATTGAAGAAGCTGGTGCCGAAGAACTTGTCGGTCAGCAGCATGGTCACCGCGCCGGCCAGCACCGGCATCACCGCAATCAGCAGGAACGCGGTGATCAGCCAGGCCCAGCAGAAGATCGGCATCTTCAGCAGGTCGATGCCCGGCGCGCGCATGTTCAGCACCGTGGCGATGATGTTGATCGCGCCCATGATCGAGCTGATGCCGGCCACGTGGATGGCGAACACGCTGAAGGCCACGTTGTAGCCGCCCTGCAGCGACAGCGGCGGGTACAGCGTCCAGCCACCGGCCGGTGCACCGCCGGGCAGGAACAGGGTCAGCAGCAGCAGGCTGAAGGCCACCGGCAGCAGCCAGAACGACCAGTTGTTCATGCGCGGCAGCGCCATGTCCGGCGCGCCGATCTGCAGCGGAATCATCCAGTTGGCCAGGCCCACGAAGGCCGGCATCACGCCACCGAAGATCATCACCAGTGCATGCACGGTGGTCATCTGGTTGAAGAATTCGGGCTTGACGAACTGCAGGCCCGGCTGCGCCAGTTCGGCACGGATCACCACGCTCATCGCCGCACCGATGATGAACATGATGAAGCTGAAACCCAGGTACAGCGTGCCGATGTCCTTGTGGTTGGTCGAGAAGAACCAACGCTCGAAGAAGCTCTGGTGGTGGTGGTGATCGTCGTGCCCAACTGCCGAGTGCGCCATTGCAAAACACCTCTCAGAATCGGTTGTCACCGCGGCCGCAGGCGGCCACGGGTGTTGGATCAGGCCCCGTCGGCCGGCGCCGCCGGCGCCGCAGCGGGCGCGGCGGCATCAGGTGCGGCTTCCGCTGCTGCAGGTGTGGCCGGTGCAGCAGGCTCGGCAGGCGGCGCCGGCTTGCGCTGCGCCAGCCACTGCCTGAAGTCTTCCTTGGACACCGCCTCGACCACGATCGGCATGAAGCCGTGGTCCTTGCCGCACAGTTCTGCGCACTGGCCGCGGTACACGCCGGGCTGCTCGATGCTGGTCCAGGCTTCGTTGATGAAGCCGGGAATGGCGTCCTGCTTCCAGCCCAGCGCCGGCACCCACCAGGCATGGATCACATCGTCGGAGGTGATGACGAAGCGCACTTTGGTATCGACCGGCAGCACCAGGCGGTTGTCCACGTCCAGCAGGTAATGCGGGTGGCTTTCGCGGTCGGGCACGATGCCACTCTGCCGCACCCGGTCCGATTCGCGGTCCAGGCGGCTGGTGAAGGTCACGTTCTCGCCCAGGTATTCGTACTTCCACATCCACTGGTAGCCGGTGATCTTCACCGTCATCTCGGCATCGCGGGTGTCGTACATCTTGATCAGGTTGGCCGTGGCCGGCCAGGCCATCACTACCAGGATGATCACCGGAATGACGGTCCAGATGATCTCGGCCTTGGTGTTGTGGCTGAAGGTGGCCGCCACCGCGCCCTTGGACTTGCGGAACTTGAACATCGCATAGCCCATCGCGCCGAACACGATGACCCCGATCACTGTGCAGATGATCAGCGACAGATTGTTCGACTCCCAGGCCAGGCGCGAGGTCTGGGTGACCCCCTTGCCCATGTTCAGCTGCCACGGCTTGGGATCGGCCGCCTGTGCCCAGGCCAGTGCCGGTACCAGTCCCCCGGCCACCACCGCGGCGGCCGCTGCAACGCACTTCGTGCCCCACCTGCTGCTTTGCTTCATTGCCTAGACCCTTAGCGTCGTCGGTTGCCGCCATCGCTGGCGGCGAGCAAGCCTTCAAGCATTTCAGCAAGCGTCTGGCGTTCGGCCGGCGCGAGGAAACTCCCCACCTCCACCTGCCGTCCGCTGGATGCCAGCCGGACCCTCTCATCACCGGTGACCAGGCGTACCCAATGCGGGTGCGCACGGAACACCGGCGAACCACCGGGCGTGGGGATGACCTCCACACACGCCGGCACTACCCGGATCTCCTCCTGCCGTTCGCCGCTGCGCCACAGGGCGCGCAGGGCGGCTGCCAGCAACAGGCTGTACAGCAGCGCGAACAGGGGGGCGAATACATTGCCAGCCAGCCAACCGACGGCCGAAACCAGCCACATCGCCCCGCCCAACACGGTGAACAACAGGATGAACTGCCGGGCATCGAGCGCCCGTGGGGGACGCAGCCGCAGCTGCGTACCTGACCCATCCGGAGCTGGAAGCACCTCGATCATGTCGCAACCGCGTTCCTGCCGCGGGAAACGTCTCGATGGTAGCCCTGCCCTCTCGCCGGTAGCAAGGGTGCATTCACACTTTTTCCGATGTTGCAATACAGCATGAGCCCGGCGGCGCGAATGACGAATTCGGCACAAAAAAGCCCGGCTGGGCTGAACAGGCTGAATCCACCGCCATCAGGGGCAATCAGCGTTCATCAAGGGCGCTGAGAGGCCCTTCCCGGCGGCCAAAAAATGATTAAAATCGCCAAGTTTTCCACTGGCCGGACCGGCATGAACGCACCCTCTTCCTCCCCCACCGCCAACGACGCGCCGCGTCCGGGCGCGCTGCTGTCGCCGGAACTGCCGGCGCCCCCCAACCCGTTCCGCCAGGCCATCACCGACGCCTGGTTGAAGGACGAGGCCAGCCACGTGCGTGACCTGCTGGCGCAGGCGCGCCTGCCGGCCGAGGAGCAGGCCCGGGTGCAGGCGCTGGCCGCCGACCTGGTCGGCCGGGTGCGCGTGCGCGCCAAGGACCAGGGCGCGATCGAAGCCTTCATGCGCCAGTACGACCTGGGCAGCGAGGAAGGCGTGCTTCTTATGTGCGTGGCCGAGGCGCTGCTGCGCATTCCCGACCAGGACACCGCCGACAAGCTGATCCGCGACAAGCTGGCCGATGCCGACTGGGAAAAGCACCTGGGCGGCAGCGACTCGGTGCTGGTCAACGCCTCCACGTGGGGCCTGATGCTGACCGGCAAGCTGGTGCAGATGAACGATGCCACCCGCGCCGATGCGCCCAGCGCGTTCAAGCGCCTGGTCGGCCGCGTGGGTGAACCGGTGGTGCGCCTGGCCGTGCGCCAGGCGATGAAGATCATGGGCCACCAGTTCGTGATGGGCCGCACCATCAGCGAAGCACTGGCGCGCTCGCACAAGGGCGACAACGCCAGCTACCGCTATTCCTTCGACATGCTGGGCGAAGGCGCGCTGACCATGAAGGACGCGCTGCGCTACCTGGAAGACTACCGTCGTGCGATCCACGCCATCGGCGGTGATCACAAGGCACGCGGCGGCCGCCCCGACGGCGACGTCAACAACGCACCGGGCATCTCGATCAAGCTGTCGGCGCTGTACCCGCGCTACGAACATGCCAAGCGCGCACGCGTGCTGAAGGACCTGGTACCAGGCGTGCTGGAACTGGCGCAGCTGGCCAAGAGCTACGGCATCGGCTGCACCGTCGACGCCGAAGAATCGGACCGCCTGGAACTGTCGCTGGACATCATCGAACAGGTGTTCTCCGATGCCTCGCTGGCCGGCTGGGATGGCTTCGGCGTGGTCGTGCAGGCGTACCAGAAGCGTACCCCGTACACCATCGACCACCTGGCCGACATGGCGCGCCGCGCCGGTCGCCGCCTGCAGGTGCGCCTGGTGAAGGGCGCCTATTGGGATGCCGAGATCAAGCGCGCGCAGATCGAAGGCTATCCGGGCTACCCGGTGTTCACCCGCAAGCAGAACACCGACGTGTCCTACCTGGCCTGTGCCAAGCGTCTGTTCACCCATGCCGATGCGATCTACCCGATGTTCGCCACGCACAACGCGCACACCATCGCCGCGGTGCGCAGCATCGCCAACGGCGGCGTGTACGAGCACCAGAAGCTGCACGGCATGGGCGATGACCTGTACGCCGAAGTGGTGCCGGCCGATCGCCTGGGCCTGCCCTGCCGCGTGTACGCACCGGTGGGTTCGCACGAAGACCTGCTGCCGTACCTGGTGCGCCGCCTGCTGGAAAACGGCGCCAACTCCAGCTTCGTCAACCGCATCACCGACGAGCGCGTGCCGATCGCCGACCTGGTCCGCGACCCGGTCGAGATGGTCGCCTCGTTCGAATCGATTCCGCACCCCAAGATCCCGCTGCCGGTTGACTTGCTGCGCAGCCAGAACCACGACAGGAAGAACTCCATGGGCGCCAACCTCGCCAACGACAACGAACTGCGCGCCCTGGCCGAGCAGATCAACGCGGCTGTAAAGCCGTGGCAGGCCGCGCCGCTGGTGCCGGGTGCGGTCACCACCGGTGCCTCGCTGCCGGTCACCAACCCGGCCGACAGCCGCGACGTGGTGGGCCAGTGGCAGGCCGCCGACGCCGCCACCGTGCAGAAGGCGCTGGCCAATGCCGTGGCCGCGCAGCCGGCCTGGAACCGCACCCCGGCCGCCAGCCGCGCCGCCATCCTGGAACATGCCGCCGACCAGCTGGAAGCGCGCATGCCCGAATTCATGGCGCTGTGCGTGAAGGAAGCCGGCAAGAGCCTGCCCGACGGCATTGCCGAAGTGCGCGAAGCGGTGGATTTCCTGCGCTACTACGCCAAGCAGGCGCGCGAGCAGTTCAGCCACGCCGAGAAGCTGCCCAGCCCGACCGGTGAATCCAACGAGCTGCAGCTGCACGGCCGCGGCGTGTTCGTCTGCATCAGCCCGTGGAACTTCCCGCTGGCGATCTTCCTGGGCCAAGTGGCCGCTGCCCTGGCCGCTGGCAACAGCGTGATCGCCAAGCCGGCCGAGCAGACCAACCTGATCGGCTACTACGCGGTGAAGCTGCTGCACGACGCTGGCGTGCCGGCCGAGGTGGTGCAGTTCCTGCCGGGCGACGGTGCCACCGTCGGTGCCGCGCTGACCGCCGATCCGCGCGTGGCCGGCGTGGCCTTCACCGGCTCCACCGAAACCGCCCGCGCGATCAACCGCGCCATGGCCGCGCGCGACGCCGCCATCGGCGTGCTGATTGCGGAAACCGGCGGCCAGAACGCCTTCATCGCCGACTCTTCGGCGCTGCCGGAACAGCTGGTCAAGGACGCCATCGGTTCGGCCTTCACCTCTGCTGGCCAGCGCTGCTCGGCCGCGCGCGTGCTGTTCGTGCAGGACGACATCGCCGACAAGGTGATGACCATGCTGGCCGGCGCAATGAAGGAACTGAAGGTCGGCAACCCTGGCCTGCTGTCCACCGACGTCGGCCCGGTGATCGACGCCGACGCGCTGAAGATCCTGCAGGACCACGCCGCGCGCATGGACCGCGAAGCGCGCCTGATCGCCGCTGCCGAACTGTCCGCCGAAGCCGCCCATGGCACCTTCTTCGCACCGCGTGCGTATGAACTGAAGGACCTGGGCCAGCTGCAGAAGGAAGTCTTCGGCCCGGTGCTGCACGTGATCCGCTGGAAGGGTGAGCAGCTGGATGCGGTGATCGACCAGATCAACGCCACCGGCTACGGCCTGACCCTGGGCGTGCATTCGCGCATCGACGAAACCGTGGACCGCATCAGCAACGGCGTCCACGTCGGCAACGTCTACGTCAACCGCAACCAGATCGGTGCGGTGGTGGGCGTGCAGCCGTTCGGTGGCCAGGGCCTGTCCGGCACCGGCCCCAAGGCCGGCGGCCCGCACTACCTGCTGCGCTTCGCCACTGAAAAGACGGTGACGGTGAACACCACCGCCGCCGGTGGCAATGCCTCGCTGCTGACCCTGGGCGACTAAGACACCCCTCCCTTCCACGGGTGTGATGGATGCACGGAAAACCCCGCGAAAGCGGGGTTTTTTGTGTCCTTCCGGTGGCGCCAGGCGATGCCCGGCGGCGCTTACCCGGCCACCACGCTGAAGCGGTTGTCCGCGCGCATCGCCAGCTCGGCCTGTACCCGCGCCACCCGCGCGTCCAGATCGCCTTCCAGCAGCACATATGGCACCCCACGCGCCTGCAGCTGCTGCAGGTACCACGCGTGCTGCCGTGCGCGGAATTCCACGCCCACGCGCGTGCCATCCTGCTCGAAGGGAATGTCCGGCGCGCACAGGAACAGCAGGTCGTAGGGCCGCGCTGCGGCGCGCTGCAGCTCCGCTGGCGCCGTCTGGAACATCCAGCCGCTGTAGCCCAGGGTGACCAGCGGGGTGGTATCGCAGAACAGCCAACGGTGCGCGTGCTGCGCCGCCTGCTCTTCATGCTGCGGCTGGGTCGCGGCGATGCGCAGCAGATCCTGCGCGTGCAGCGCACCGCCCTGCTGTTCCCACAACGTACGGCCAAACTCGGGCACCCAGGCCGTGCCCAGGCGTTCGCCCAGCACCCGTGCCAAGGTGCTCTTGCCGGTGGATTCGCCACCAATGAAGGCGACGCGCTGCACGTGGTCGGCATACACCGCCGGCGACAGGCTGCTGCGGTGTGCATGCGGATCAGCACGCAGCTGCGTACCACTGGCCTGGCCGATGTCGGTCGCGCGGTCCAGCCGGTGATGCTGCACCGCTGCAGCGAACTGCTGGGCCAGGGCGGCGGCGAAACCATCGCCATAGTCTTCGCCGGTGAACACGGCCTGCACCGGCCCACCGAACAGCGCCAGGCACAGCCACGCGGTGAAGTCGCGCTGCACCTGCTCGCTTTCACTGTCCTGCGGCAGCGCGCGCACCGCCACGCCATGCGCGCGGCACAGGGCGGCCAAGCGGTCGTCATCCAGCACCACGATGGTCGCCTGCGGGAAGCGCGCCCGCAGCCAGCGCTCGCGCCTCTCGGCACTGTAGCCGGCGAATCCCGGCTGTGACCACCCGATCACCAGCAACTGCTGGCAGCGCGCGGCAGCGAACTCGATCAGCCGTTCATGGCCGCGATGCAGCGGGCAGAACTTGCCCACCACCAGACCGCGCGGCACCTTCTCAGGCAGTGGCATCGGCCGCGCCCGGCGCCGCGCGGTCGGCGCGCATCAGCGTGCGCCAATGGCGCAGCGCCACCAGCGCATTGATCCAGAAACCGATATACAGGATCGAGGTCAGATGCAGGCCGCGGCTGTAGTAAAGCGGCACTGCAATGGTGTTCACCAGCAGCCACACCCACCACGATTCCAGCTTGCGCTGCATCATCAGGATCTGCGCGATCACGCTCAGCACCAGCACTGCCGAATCGATGTACGGCGCATAGGCCTGGGTCAGGCGGGTCAGCATCCAGCCATAGCCCAGCGTGCCCACCACCGCCAGCGGCAGCAGCCACGCCCAGGCGCGCGGGCGCAGCGAGGTGATCGGCAACGGCGCGCCGTGGTCACCCCGCAGCCATTGCCACCAGCCCAGCACGCTGATGACGATGAAGAAGCCCTGCAGCACCATGTCGGCGTACAGGTGCGAACGCTCGAACACCGCAGCGAACAGCGCGCAGCCGACGATGCCCAGCCACCAGGTGTGCACGTTGTTGCGGCCGGCCAGCAGGATCGAGCCGGCCACGGCGATGTTGGCAGCCAGCTCCAGCTGGAAATTGGGATCGGACAGGTTCATGCCACTATTGTCGTCGATCCACGCGCCGCGCGTGGGCGGCCACGACCGGATCGGTGCACGCGATGTGGATGGCCCCAGTAGATCCACGCCATGCGTGGATGACCCACCACCCGTAGATCCACGCCATGCGTGGATGACCCACCACCCGTAGATCCACGCCATGCGTGGATGACCCACCACCCGTAGATCCACGCCATGCGTGGATGACCCACCACCCGTAGATCCACGCCATGCGTGGATGGCGCACCACTAGTAGATCCACGCCATGCGTGGATGGCGCACCACTAGTTGATCCACGCCATGCGTGGATGGCGCACAAAAAGAAAGCCCCGCTTGCGCGGGGCTCTCCCTGTACTGCGTCAGGCCGTGGCCTTTATCAGAACTTGTACTGCATCGAAGCGGCCAGCACGTCGCCGGTCACCTTGTACTTGCCGGTCACGGTGTTGCCAGTGGCCGAGGTCGAGGTGATGTTCGGATCCTTGGTGAACAGGTGGGTGTAGCCCACGCTGTATTCCATCTTCTCCGACGGGGCCCAGGTCAGACCCAGCGACAGCCACTTGCGGGTGGTGTCCGGCACGCGCACGTCGCGGTGGGCATCGGTGGTCGGGGTCTGGTCGTACGCCAGGCCGCCGCGCAGGGTCAGCTGCTCGTTCAGACGGTACTCGGTACCGATCGAAGCGAAGGTGGTGTCGCGGTAGTGGAACGGCAGCACGCTGTCGGGCTGGTTGGAATCGTAGTCAACCGTGACCTGGTCGAACTTGCTCCACGCGGTGCGCGAAACGTCGGCCATGATCTTCCACTGGTCGTTCACGCGGTGGCTGACGCTGACCGTGGCGCTGGCCGGCAGGGTGATGGTGGCACGGCCGTTGCTGTCAACGAAGGTACCCGGGGCAGCGCTGGCCAGGAACGCGGCCGCAGCCGGGGTCATGGTGAAGTCGGCCTTGCCGTCGGTGATCTTGTGTTCCACTTCCGAGCGGTAGCTGAAGGCGATGTTGGTGCCTTCCACCGGGCTGACGGTCATGCCCAGGGTGTAACCCACGGACATTTCGTCGCCCTTGATGCGCAGGTAGCCATCGGCGGTACCCGGCGAGAAGCCCAGCTGGGCAGCCTGGATACCGGCCTGGCGGGCAGCGGCAGCGGCCTGGGCCTGGGTGCCGCCACGGGCCAGCACGGTGGCAGCAGCACGCTGCTGGGCGCTGGCGTTGATGGCGGTGCCGGCATCGACGGCGCTGGTCAGGTCAACGTCCAGGCGCTCGACGAACACCGACGCACCGAAGGACAGGTACGGGTTCACGTCGTAGGAGAACGCGGCGCCCAGGTCGACGGCCTGCAGTTCGGTCTTCACGCCGTTGTAGCGGCCGACCCAGTCACGGTCGTATTCGGTCTTGAAGCCGAACGGCACCGACAGCGACACACCGAAGTGCATGTTGTCCTTTTCGCCGAACGGCACGTGGAAGTAAGCGGCCGGAACCGGGGCGATCATGCCGGCGTCGCCGCCGTTGCCGCCGGAAATCGGGGCGCCGTTGCCGTACTGGCCTTCGCCGCGGAACTTGGCGCCGAAGCTGATGGCGCTCACGTCACCCTGGAACTGGGTGCCGTCGAGCAGGCGCATCGAGGCCGGGTTGGTGGCGACCACCGAGGCATCGCCTTCGGCAGAGGTCGAGCCGGCGAACGCGCGGCCGAGGCCCTTGGCGCTGTTTTCCTTCAGCTGGAAGGCAGCGGCGTTGGCATCGGCGGCGGCCAGCGCACCGGCAACGCCGACGGCCAGCAGGGTCAGTCGGGCAATGGTGGAAGCAGTTTGCATCGTGTTCTCTCTCCGGTAAGCGGTGATGGTGCTCTGAGTGCGCCTGCGCCTACCGGACCCGAAGGCCCGCCAGAACGCGCCGGATTCCCCTCCCGACATACGACGCCGTATGCGAGTATCACTCAGAGACGTTAATGAAACAATAACAGCAGCGGGGCTTTTCCCTTCGCAAAACATGAACAGGCGCCTCCCCGCACAATGCCCGCGCACGCTAGGCTAGCGCCCATGTTCGTCTCGCTCCCCTCACGCAAGAAGGCGGCCCTGCGCTGGGCCACGCCCGTGCTGTTTGCGTCAGTGTGGCTGGCGTTCCTGTGGTCCATCTCACGCCCGGACGACGCCCGTCGCAGCCTGTGGCTGGACTGGGGCGCCCTGTCCACCGGCCTGACCCACCCGCTGGACTACTGGGCCACGCTGCAGGACGGCAGCGTGCTGCGCCTGTTCACCGCCCTGTTCCTGCACGCGGACTGGTCGCACCTGCTGGGCAACCTGGTGTTCCTGCTGATCTTCGGCCTGCCCGCCGAGCGCGTGCTGGGCCCGTGGCGGTTGCTGCTGCTGTTCCTGCTGGGCGGGGCGGTATCGAACCTGGTGGCGATCTACACCATGGGCAGCCCGGACCAGATCATCATCGGCGCCAGCGGTGCGGTGTCGGCGCTGATCGGCGCTTATCTGGCGCTGTTCCCCGGCGCGCGGCTGGGGGTGGTCATTCCGCTGGGCCTGTTCTTGGAATTCGTGCGCGCCCCGGCCTACCTGCTGATCGGCGTGTGGGCGTCGCTGCAGGTGGTGTTCGCCTACATCGGCCCGACCTTCGGCATGGTGGCCTGGTGGGCGCACATCGGCGGCTTCCTGTTCGGCCTGCTCTACGGCGTCTACGTGCGCGCCGCGATCGCCCGCAAGCTGCGCAAGCGCCACGGCTTCTAGCCATCTTCTCCGTAACGTCGAGCTTGCTCGACTGCTTTGGCCTGTCCGTAGAGGCGAGCTTGCTCGACTGCTCTGGCCTGTCCGTAGAGTCGAGCTTGCTCGACTGCTTCAGGAAAAAACAGTCGAGCAAGCTCGACTCTACCTACGCCGCACGGCTGACCAGCAAGGTGTTGTGGTGCGTGTCGAACACCAGTGTCGCGCCCTCATCCAGCACCACGGCGTATTCGAAGAAGGGCAGCTCACCCAGCAGGGGCACCAGCTCGCTCGCCGGCAATGACCACACCGGCCACGGTCCGGCGCGTTCGTCAGAAACGATCAGCTGGATCTCACTCTGCGCAGGCCCCAGCAGTTCCGCCAGGCGGGCAAGCCCCTGCATGCCATCGTCGTAGCATGCATGCGCCCGTACAGCAGGGGCACCGTCCCACCAGAGAATCCGTCCCGGGTCGATGCCATGCCGATGGGCGAGGGCGTGCAGCCAGGCGCCGGCGACGCCGGGCGCCCAAGGCTCGCGAGCCAGCAGTTCGCCGATGCGGAAAGCGAGCGCGGAATCGTCCATGGGCGAGCATCGCATCGCCGGGCACGGCCCGGCGCTACCGTCAGGGCTTGGTCGGGGCCGGGGCGGGCTTTGCTTCCGGCTTCGCTTCAGCCTTCGCCGGCGGCTTGGCTGCAGCAGCCTTGGCGGCCTCGGCCTTCAGCCGCGCGGCCACCGAACCGGGGTTCTTCAGTTCGGCCAGGGCATCGTCGATGGGGCCGTCGCCCGGCAGCACGGCGCCGGCGCTGTAGCCCTCGGTGCCTTCGTCGTCACCACGCAGGTGGCCCGGCAGGGTCGCCTCGCTGTAGTCGCTCAGGCTGGCCGGCAGCGCGTCTTCTTCCGGCGTGGGCGCCGGCTTCAGTTCCACGTCCGGCACGATGCCGGTGGCCTGGATCGACTTGCCGCTGGGCGTGTAGTAGCGCGCGGTGGTCAGCTTCACCGAGTCGCCGTTGTCCAGCGGCAGCACGGTCTGCACCGAGCCCTTGCCGAAGGTGCGGCTGCCGACCACGCGTGCCCGCTGGTTGTCGCGCAGCGCACCGGCCAGCACTTCCGACGCACTGGCCGAACCGGCATCGACCAGCACCACCACCGGCGCGCCCTTCAGCAGGTCGCCCGGGGTGGCGTCGAAGCGTGCATCACTGATACGGATGCGGCCGCGCGTGCTGACGATGTTGCCCTTCTCCAGCAGATCGTCGGCCACCTGCACGGCGGCTGTCAGCAGACCACCGGGGTTGCTGCGCAGATCCAGCACCAGGCCCTTCAGGCTGCCGCCGGACTGCTTCTGCAGCTGCTGCACGTGCTTCTGGAAATCAGCGCCGGTGTCGGCCTGGAACGTGGCCAGGCGGATATAGCCGTAACCCGGTTCCAGCAGGCGGCTGCGCACGCTGGTCACGCGGATGGTCTGCCGGGTGAGCGGCACATCGAACGGCTTGGGCTTGCCCTCGCGCACGATGGTCAGCACCACCTTGCTGCCGGCCGGGCCGCGCAGCGGTTCGCTGGCATCGATGGCGCTGATCGGCTTGCCGTCGATGGCGATGATCAGATCGCCCGCCAGGATGCCGGCCTTGGCCGCAGGCGTATCGTCAATCGGAGAAATCACCTTCATCGAAGCGTTGTCGGGCTGCTGCTGCAGCTCCACGCCAATGCCTTCGTAGGCGCCGTTGGCCTGTTCGTCGAAGGCCTCGGCGTCTTCCTTGTTGAAGTAGGTGCTGTGCGGATCCAGGTCCAGCAGCAGGCCGCGCACCGCCGACTGCATCAGCTTGTTGTCGTCCACCGGGTCCACGTAGGCCGCACGCACGGCGTTGTAGACCGCCACGAAGCGCCGGATATCTTCCAGCGGCACCTTCGATGTCACCGCCTCTTCGTTGCTGGCGGCCTGCGCCGGGGTTTCGGCGGCGGCCGCAGGCGCGGTCTGCTGCGCCCAGGACAACGCTGGCAACAAGGCCAGCAAGAGGGTGGCGGTACGGGCTGCGCGCATGGATCACTCCTGTCGACGGTGGCATCGTGCCCAAGGCACATGCACCGATTATGCGCGAAGCGTGGGTAAATTCCCGTTGAATCCCGCGGCCATGCGGCCGCCAGGATTCAGCGGCGCTGCAGCCAGCTGTCCGGATTGACCGGTTGGCCACCGCGGCGCAGTTCGAAGTACAGCGCGGTGACGCCCTGGCCGCCGGAGTTGCCAACCTTGGCCACCGCATCGCCGCGGCTGACGCGCGCGCCGGCATCCTTCAGCAGGGTGTCGTTGTGCGCGTACAGGCTCATGTAGCCATTGCCGTGGTCGACGATCAGGATCATGCCGTAGCCGGTCATCCAGTCGGAGAACACCACGGTGCCATCGGCCACCGCCGTGACCGTGCTGCCGGCCGGCGCACCGATCAGCACGCCGCTGCTGGTACGGCCATCGGGCAGCTTGCCACCGTAGCGGGCCAGCAGATTGCCCGACAGCGGCCAGCCCAGGCCGCCGACCTTCGGCGCGGGCGCCGAGGCCACTGCCGGCGGTACCTTGGTGGGCGGCGCCGGGCGGCCTTCGGCCTTGGCCTGGCGGGCCGCTTTCTCGGCCGCCGCCTTTTCCGCCGCCGCCTTGCGTGCAGCGGCGCGGCGCTCGGCTTCGGCGCGGGCGGCAGCGGCGCGCAGGTTGGCCAGCAGGGTTTCCAGCGCCTTGGCATCCTGGCCCAGCGCCTGTTCTTTCTCGCGCCGGTCCTTGAAGCGTTCTTCCAGCGACGCCACCGTCTGCGCCCGTTCGCGGCGGTCGGCAGCCAGCGTGGCGGCCTGCTGCTTCTGGTCGCGCTGGGCGCCCTGAAGATGCTGCTGGCGCTCGGCGATCTGGGCCTGCAGCGTCTCCAGTTCCTGCAGATCCGCGGTGAGGGTGGCGATGCGCTCGGCGCGCTCGCGCTGCAGGTAGCGGTGGTAGGCCAGGGCGCGGTTGGCATCGGCCACCGTGTCCTGCGACAGCAGCAGCTTCAGCGGCGCGTGATTGCCCAACTGGTAGGCCGCGCGCAGCAGGCCGGCCAGTTCGCGGTGCTGCTTGGCCAGGGTGGCCTGCAGTTCGTTGCGGCGCTGCTCGGCCTGGGCCAGCGCCTGGGCCTGTTCGCGCAGCGCGCTTTCAGTCTGGGCCAGGCTGCGGCCACTGCGGGCCACTTTTTCGTCGGCCTCGCGCAGTTGTCGCGATGCCTGGCCACGCTGGCCCTCGATCTGCCGGCGCTCCTGCGCCACGTCCTTCAGCTCGCTGCGCAGCTTCTGCAGCTTGCGCTCGGCCTCGCGGGTGGACGCGGTCTGCGCCCCGCCCGGCACCGGCAGTGCCAGCGCCAAAGCCAGCCCCAGCAACAGGCAACGCGCGCCGCGGACGGCGATGTGATGCTGGCGTGAGGGGAAGACGTTGTGGCGCAAGGGCTTTCCAGTGACTTCAGGCAGTTGCAGGGGGTGCCGGGGAATGGTGACATCTCCGCACGCGGCCTGCCAGCCGCACAACAACGAGGTCCCCATGAAAACCCATTCCATTCCGCTGCTGTTGGGCCTGCTGCTGGCCGCCGCGCCGCTGGCGGCGCAGGAAAACATCAGCAAGGTCAACGGCAGCATCGGCGCCGATCCGGGCCAGCGCTACGGCAAGCTGGACACCGTCAATGGCAGCATCCGCGTGGGCGAAGGCGTGGAAACCGGCAGCATCGACACCGTCAACGGCGGGGTGACCGTGGCCGACCGCGCACGCACCGGCAGCATCGAGACGGTGAACGGTGGCGTTCGCCTGGGCCGCGAAGTGATCGCCCACGGCGATGTCAGCACGGTCAACGGCAGCATCTTCAGCGACGCCGGCAGCCAGATCGAAGGCGGCGTGGAAACGGTCAACGGTGGCATCGGCCTGGTCAACAGCCGGGTGCGCAAGGACGTGGAAACGGTGAACGGTGACATCACCGTCGGCATCGGTTCGCAGGTGTCCGGTGGCGTGCACGTGCGCAAGCCGAACTTCAGCGTCTCGCTCACCACCAGCCGCAAGCCGCGCATCATCATCGGCCCCAATGCCGTGGTCAGTGGCCCGCTGGAATTCGAGCGCGAGGTGGTGCTGTACGTGCACCGCAGCGCCCGCATCGGTCCGGTCACCGGCGCCGACGCCATCCCGTTCGACACCGATACCGCCCCGGCGGATTGACGTCGTGCTGCACCGGGGACTGATCCCCGCTACCTGGCCGTGCCTGGCGCGGCCCCCATCTGTATCCAGGATACCGACGATGCCCCGTAAACTCCTTCTGTGCCTGGCCGCTGCGGCCGCGCTCAGCGCCTGCAAGGGCGAAGACACGCCCGCCGCCGCGCCGGCCACCGACACCGCTGCGGCGGCCAAGCCGGCCAGCCACGCGTTCTCGCCGGACATCAACGCCGCCGATTTCAGCGAGATGGTGAAGACCCTGGCCTCGGATGAGTTCGAAGGCCGCGCCCCCGGCAGCAAGGGCGAAGAGCTGACGGTCAACTACATCCGCGACCAGATGCAGCGCATCGGCCTGCAGCCGGGCAACGGTGACAGCTGGTTCCAGGACGTGCCGATGACCGAAACCACGGCCGATGAGTCGACCGTGCTGAAGATCGAGCAGGGCGGCAAGACCACCGAACTGAAGTTCGGCACCGACATGGTGGTCGGCACCCGTACTGGCCAGACCGAAGTGAAGCTGGATGCCAGCAACCTGGTGTTCGTCGGCTACGGCGTGGACGCCCCGGAGCAGAAGTGGAACGACTACCAGGGCCAGGACTGGAAGGGCAAGACGGTGGTCATGTTCGTCAATGACCCGGGCTTCCACGTCGACGACCAGACCCTGTTCGACGGCAAGCGCATGACCTATTACGGCCGCTGGACCTACAAGTTCGAAGAGGCCGCGCGCAAGGGCGCCGCCGGCGCGCTGATCGTGCATGACACCGCCGGTGCCTCCTATGGCTGGGATGTGGTGAAGAACTCCTGGGCCGGCCCGCAGTACGACCTGCCGGCCAAGGATGATCCGGAGCGCCGCCTGCCGGTGCAGGGCTGGCTGAGTGCCGAGGCCGCCAAGGCGCTGTTCGCCGGTGCCGGCCTGGACCTGGCCCAGGCGTACAAGGACGCCAGCAAGCGCGGCTTCAAGCCGGTACCGCTGCAGGCCACCGCCTCGGTCGACCTGAAGAGCCAGGTCGCGCAGAAGCAGTCGCGCAACGTGGTGGGCGTGCTGCCGGGCAGCAAGCGTGCCGACGAAGCCGTGCTGTACATGGCCCACTGGGACCATCTGGGCAAGCATGAAGGCGAGGAAGGCGACAACATCTACAACGGGGCCGTGGACAACGCCACCGGCGTGGCCGGCATTCTGGAAGTGGCCGAAGCCATGGCCCACCAGGACCCGAAGCCGGAGCGCTCGGTGGTGTTCCTGGCGGTCACCTTGGAAGAGTCTGGCCTGCTGGGTTCGAAGTACTACGTGGCCCACCCGACCTTCCCGCTGGACAAGATTGCCGGGGTGATCAACATCGACGCGATGTCGGTGGCCGGCCGTGCCAAGGACGTGACCGTGACCGGCTTCGGCAGTTCCGAGCTGGAAGACATCCTGAAGCCGCTGGCGGCCGCACAGGACCGTACTTTGCACGGTGAAACCTCGGTGCAGAGCGGGTTCTACTTCCGTTCCGACCACTTCAACTTCGCCAAGGCCGGCGTGCCGGCCCTGTATGCCGATGGCGGTGAGGACCTGCGCGACGGCGGCGTTGACGCCGGCCGCAAGGCAGCGACCGACTACGGCAACAACCGCTACCACGGCCCGAAGGATGAGTTCGACGCGGCCACCTGGAAGCTGGATGGCACCGTGGAAGACCTGCAGCTGATGTACGGCGTGGGCAAGGAACTGGCGGGCGGCGATCGCTGGCCGAACTGGTACGAAGGCAATCCCTTCAAGGCCGCCCGCGACACCATGATGAAGAACAAGGCCTCGGCCCCGTAGCGTCGAGCGTGCTCGACTGATTCATCTGGACAACAGAGCGGCGCCCCACGGGGCGCCGCTTTTTTTGTGCCGCCGCCCAGAGTAGGTGGCAACCTTGGTTGGCACTGCTTTCCGCCGGGCATGACCCGGCGCTACCCATCCACGCGTGGCGTGGATCTACTGGGGTCAGCCCTGGTAGGTGCCAACCTTGGTTGGCACTGCTTTCCGCCGGGCATGGCCCGGCGCTACCCATCCACGCATGGCGTGGATCTACCGGGCGCTTGGTTTCGCGCCAAACCCATCCACGCACGGTAGGTGCCAACCTTGGTTGGCACTGTTTTCCGCCGGGCATGGCCCGGCGCTACCCATCAACGCGTGGCGTGGATCTACCGGGCGCTTGGTTTCGCGAAAAAACCATCCACGCACGGTAGGTGCCAACCTTGGTTGGCACTGCTTTCCGCCGGGCATGGCCCGGCGCTACCCATCCACGCATGGCGTGGATCTACTGGGGTCAGCCCTGGTAGGTGCCAACCTTGGTTGGCACTGCTTTCCGCCGGGCATGGCCCGGCGCTACCCATCCACGCGTGGCGTGGATCTACCGGGCGCTTGGTTTCGCGCAAAGAAAAACCCCGCTGCGTGAGCAGCGGGGTTTTGGGTGTAAACCCTGGCGATGACCTACTCTCGCATGGCTTGAGCCACACTACCATCGGCGCAGCTGCGTTTCACTTCCGAGTTCGGGATGGGATCGGGTGGTTCCACAGCGCTAATTTCACCAGGGAGACGGTTGCAGCAGCGCTTGCAGCGCCAGCTCGCGATCTTGCCCTTGGGGCGGAAGGTACCTGGAAAAAGCAGTGCCTTCACTTAATAAGAAAAAACCCCGCTGCGTGAGCAGCGGGGTTTTTGGGTATAAACCCTGGCGATGACCTACTCTCGCATGGCTTGAGCCACACTACCATCGGCGCAGCTGCGTTTCACTTCCGAGTTCGGGATGGGATCGGGTGGTTCCACAGCGCTTAAACCCTGGCGATGACCTACTCTCGCATGGCTTGAGCCACACTACCATCGGCGCAGCTGCGTTTCACTTCCGAGTTCGGGATGGGATCGGGTGGTTCCACAGCGCTAATTTCACCAGGGAGGCTTTTGGAGAGTCGCACTCGTCCCGGGGGACAAGGCGCCAGCCTCGCATAGTTCTTGTGACGTAGCGTGCACTTGGATGCTCTTACGACGCTGTCGTAAAGCCAAGGCAACTTGAGGTTATATGGTCAAGCCGCACGGATCATTAGTATCAGTTAGCTCAATGCATTGCTGCACTTACACACCTGACCTATCAACCACGTAGTCTACATGGTTCCTTCAGGGGGCTTGTGCCCCGGGAGATCTCATCTTGAGGCGCGCTTCCCGCTTAGATGCTTTCAGCGGTTATCGCTTCCGAACATAGCTACCCGGCAATGCCACTGGCGTGACAACCGGAACACCAGAGGTTCGTCCACTCCGGTCCTCTCGTACTAGGAGCAGCCCCTCTCAAATCTCCAACGCCCATGGCAGATAGGGACCGAACTGTCTCACGACGTTCTGAACCCAGCTCGCGTACCACTTTAAATGGCGAACAGCCATACCCTTGGGACCGACTACAGCCCCAGGATGTGATGAGCCGACATCGAGGTGCCAAACACCGCCGTCGATATGAACTCTTGGGCGGTATCAGCCTGTTATCCCCGGAGTACCTTTTATCCGTTGAGCGATGGCCCTTCCATACAGAACCACCGGATCACTAAGTCCTAGTTTCCTACCTGCTTGATCCGTCGATCTTGCAGTCAAGCACGCTTATGCCTTTGCACACAGTGCGCGATGTCCGACCGCGCTGAGCGTACCTTCGAGCTCCTCCGTTACTCTTTAGGAGGAGACCGCCCCAGTCAAACTACCCACCATACACGGTCCCCGACCCAGATAATGGGCCCAGGTTAGAACGTCAAGCACGACAGGGTGGTATTTCAAGGATGGCTCCACTGCAGCTAGCGCCACAGTTTCATAGCCTCCCACCTATCCTACACAGACGAACTCAACGTTCAGTGTAAAGCTATAGTAAAGGTTCACGGGGTCTTTCCGTCTTGCCACGGGAACGCTGCATCTTCACAGCGATTTCAATTTCACTGAGTCTCGGGTGGAGACAGCGCCGCTGTCGTTACGCCATTCGTGCAGGTCGGAACTTACCCGACAAGGAATTTCGCTACCTTAGGACCGTTATAGTTACGGCCGCCGTTTACTGGGGCTTCGATCAAGAGCTTCGCCTTGCGGCTGACCCCATCAATTAACCTTCCAGCACCGGGCAGGCGTCACACCCTATACGTCCACTTTCGTGTTTGCAGAGTGCTGTGTTTTTGATAAACAGTCGCAGCGGCCTGGTTACTGCGACCCTCGGTAGCTTGTGCTCGCATGAGCCACCACCAAGGGTGCACCTTCTCCCGAAGTTACGGTGCCATGTTGCCTAGTTCCTTCACCCGAGTTCTCTCAAGCGCCTGAGAATTCTCATCCTACCCACCTGTGTCGGTTTACGGTACGGTCTGCGTAAGCTGAAGCTTAGGAGCTTTTCCTGGAAGCGTGGTATCAGTGACTTCGCCATAAAGGCTCGTCTCGGTGCTCGGTCTTAAAGGATCCCGGATTTGCCAAAGATCCAAACCTACCGCCTTTCCCCAGGACAACCAACGCCTGGTACACCTAACCTTCTCCGTCCCTCCATCGCACTTACGCGAGGTGCAGGAATATTAACCTGCTTCCCATCGACTACGACTTTCGTCCTCGCCTTAGGGGCCGACTCACCCTGCGCCGATTAACGTTGCGCAAGGAAACCTTGGGCTTTCGGCGTGCGGGTTTTTCACCCGCATTATCGTTACTCATGTCAGCATTCGCACTTCCGATACCTCCAGCAGACTTCTCAATCCACCTTCAACGGCTTACGGAACGCTCCTCTACCGCGCATACAAAGTATGCACCCCAAGCTTCGGTTCTGTGCTTAGCCCCGTTAAATCTTCCCCGCAGACCGACTCGACCAGTGAGCTATTACGCTTTCTTTAAAGGGTGGCTGCTTCTAAGCCAACCTCCTGGCTGTCTGTGCCTTTCCACATGGTTTTCCACTTAGCACAAAATTTGGGACCTTAGCTGTGGGTCTGGGTTGTTTCCCTTTTCACGACGGACGTTAGCACCCGCCGTGTGTCTCCCATACAGTCCGTCTCGGTATTCGGAGTTTGCAATGGTTTGGTAAGTCGCGATGACCCCCTAGCCATAACAGTGC